>CAZMWL010000002.1:0-305417 GCA_964569985.1 uncultured Occallatibacter sp. | reverse complement strand
ACGCCGCCCGAGGCGTCGGTCACCTCGCCGGTAATTCCGCCGAGAGTTTGCTGGGCATTGAGCGGGTTAGTCGAGAACACCGCGGCCACGACAAGAACCAGCAGAACAGCGAACCACAAGGAGAGCGTGCGCATGGATTGCTTCAAAGGACTGACCTCGAAATAGAGATTTCCCGTGTGAAGTTCCGGGATTTCAAAAATGAAGCATTGGCAAATGTGAGAACCGGCGTTTGAGTGCGAGCAACTTCCAACCTGGAAAAGTTATGGTTTCGAACGGAGACCGTTCAAAGACATGGAACTGCGACCGCGCGGGTTAGTGGCATGGTAATGTCTGCAGCATAAAGTTCATGTAAAGATTTGTTGTAAATCGCGCCTGTTGGGGACGCGTTTTCCACATTGCGTCAACGATTTGCACGCACTGCTCGCCGCACACCGTACCAGCCCAGCCCAGCGGCGATGTAGACGAGATAAAGATACGGAATGCGCGCGTGCACCGTGTCGGCGGCGGAGTTGAGGTCAAAGATTGCAATCAGAACCACGATGGCGACGGTGAGAATGCTGACGGCAACAAGAAGATGAGAGTGCTGGCCGCGCGCGCGCCGCGCGAAGGGAAGCGCCACAGCCACCAGCGCGTAGGCGGTGAGAAAGCCGAAGACGGAAAGCGATCCGAGGAGGTCGTACATGGTGGAGCCGGTGGCGCCGCGCATGGCAAAGCCTGCCGTGGCCGCAAACATGAGAGCGGTGGAGAGCACGACCGCGACGCCCGGAGTTCCATGCCGCCGGCTGGTACGCTCGAGCGCGGCGGGCAAAAGCCCGTCGTGCGCCATGCGCATGAGCACGCGCGCGGCAGCCGTGGAACAGGCGAGCACGCAGGCAAACATACTGATGAATGCGCCGCAGTCGATGCCAACTCCGAGCGGCGAAACTCCGGCCTTCGCGGAAAGAAGGTGGAGCGGGCTGGTGGACTCGCTGAGCGCCGTGGATGCGCCACGGAAGCCGACCACCTCAGAGTAGGCACAGAGCATGAAAAAGACGCCGGCGAGCAATGCGCACTGCAGCACGGCGCGGGGAATCGTTTTGAGAGGCTCGCGCGCCTCGCCACCCAACGTGGTCGCGCTTTCAAAGCCGGCAAAACTGAAGATGGAGAGAACGAGCGCGGGCCCCAGCCCTTTGAACGAAGCGCCCTGCAGCCGGAATTGGCTGGCGTCAATGTGCGGTCCCACGTGGACGAGCAGGAGAATGAGCACAATCATGACAAGGCTGACGGAGACGGCTTCAATCCATAGCATCACTTCGGCCGATAGCCTGACGTCACGATAGGCGATATAGCCTGCAACAAAGCAGACCAGAACCAGGGTAGGGATGGCAGGCGGCGTGCACTGAAAAAACTGCCTGCAGAGCACGGTTGCATAATAAAGAGCTCCGCCGGCAACCGATGCGCCGGTGGCAAGATAGGCAAGCAGCAATCCCCAAGCCGCCGCGACACCAAATGCGGGCGGCAAGGTATCTGCCGTGTAACTGTAGAGCGATCCCGGCGAGGCAGAAAGCTTTGCGAACCGGCTGATGCAAAAACCCACAAGCAGCATGGCGCCCGTGGCCAGCAGATAGACAAACCACGTGAGGTTGCCGGCCAGCGCAAACACCAGCGGAATGGTGAGCGACGCCGAAGTGCTGGGCGCCATGGCGGAGACAGACTGCGCTAGAGTTTCTACCGGGCCGAGCACGCCCGTGCGCAACCCGTAGCTCTCGGCTGTGCCGCCTTGCGCGTACACCTGGCCCTTTGTGGTCGTTGTGCCGGTCACGTGCTTGCCTCTTGCTGGTTATGTGCGAATTACCGCTCGACGGTGGCCTCGATCGTACCATGCGGCTCGTCGATGGGCACGAAAATGTGATTGGGATTGTCGAGGCCGAAGGGGCTCAAGTCGGCAAGCAGATGATGCAGGTTGGGCATGGCGAGGTGAATGCGCGCGATCTCCGGCGCAGCGGCCAGTGCGGCGTTGCCCATGTCGAAGAGGGTGTGCTGCACGCTCATGCTGTCGTGCTCAGCAAATTCTTTCAGCAGCGCGGCCAGAATCGTCGAGCGCACCTTAGCATAATCGAGTGCCGCTGCCGCGTATTCCCATGTGACCGTGGCGCGCGTGCCGAAGATGCGGTCGGTGGCCGGCTTGAGTGTGGTCAGCTTGTCCTTGATGTAGCCGGTAAACGCCGACTTCGTGGTCTTGAGAATCGTCAACCCATCCACGCCCGAGGTGACGTTCCACGCGGCGCCGCGCTCGCGTGTGGCATGCACGGTCTGCATCTCGGGTCCGCCCATTTTGAAAGTCGTGGCTTGCGGTGCGTCGTCGACGATCATGCGCTGCCAGGTCTTTTCCTGGACCTGGATAGTGACCTTTGCCACCTGCGGCTGCTTCAAGAGGAAGTAGTCGCCGAGCTCGCAGGCAAAGGCTTCGATGGTTGAAGCTTGCGACTCGCGCGCCACGTAGTAGACGGTGTTCTTCATGGTGTCGGTGGGCAGCACTTTGCTGTTATCGGCCTGGGTGTAACTGGTTTCGAAGTCGCCGTACAGCATGATGTGGACGGTCCACTCGTTGAACTCGTGCATCTCATCGTGGCGCGTGATGCGCGACAAGCGCACACGCGATTTTCCGTAACGGTTTTCACTCAGTCTTGCCATCGGTTAGCTTCCTCGGTAGGTGGTGTAGCTGTTGTCGCTGAGCAGGAGCGGCAAATGATAATGCCCCTTGCCGTCGCAGGTGAAGGTGATGGCTATCTCGGGGTAGATGCTGGCTCGGCCCTGGCGATTGAAGTAACTGCCAGTCGAAAATGTGAGCCGGTAATCGCCGGCCGGCGCATCGGCCGCAAGATCGCGGCAGCGGCCATCGGCGTCCGTCACGCTGGCCGCAACTTCAACCCAGTTGCCATTCAATTTCTCGAGGCGCACGGCAATTCCCGCCGCCGGCTTGCCCAGAACCGTATCCAATACGTGTGTTGTGATTGCGCTCATTCGATCAACCACTTTCCCAAACGGATTTGCATGATTTGCCGCTGTTGCTCGGCGGCTTCGCGTAACTCAGTTTCGCGCGTCGCCCTCAGCCGCCGCTCGAGAATCGCCAGCATCTCTTCGGCGCTCTTGCCCGTAGCGCACACGATGTAAGTGAATCCGAACCGCTCCTCGTATCTCCGATTTCCCTCGGCAATTTCGGCCAGCACATTATCGTTCGCCGCGCTGGTCCGCGCTTGCTCGGCCCTGGACCACGCGGCCGATTGCACGCCCGCGCGCGCCGACACCTTGCGTTCGCCGATGCGCGGATGGCAGGCAAAAGCCTCAAGCAGGTCGGCTTCCTGCATCGTACCCCACACGCGGTCTGCCTCTTCGCTCAGCGCAATGATGCTCGCGATGGGGCGCAGGGCTGCCATCGCATCGGCCCACCGTTTGGCTCCGCAACAGGCCAGCATGGCATTCCGGGCCTCGGCTTCGCCGGCCGCGTTCCAGGCTGCTAGCGTGGCATTCAAGGCTGCAATCCCTCCCGGCGCAGTTCGAGCAAGAACTCTTCGAGCAGATTCACGGCTACGCGCCGCCGGTACTCGGCCGTGGAGCGAATGTCGTCGATGGGTTGCACTTCAGAAAGCAGCGTGCGCCGCGCGGCCAGCACGGTTTCACGCGTGAGCGGCCGGCCTACGAGCGCCTCTTCGGTTTGCTTGAGCCGCGTGGGATAGGGCGCAAGGCTTGCCGCTGCGAGGCGAATTTCGCGGACGACGCCTTGCTCGACGAGCGCAGTGGCCCCGAGCGCGACTTTGGCGATCGCCATGGCGCGCCGCGTTCCCACCTTGCGCAAGTATTGCCGGTAGCGCGCGAATCGCCGCGGCAGATGAATGGCGTAGAGCAACTCATCCGCGGCGAGCACGTTGCGCTTGTAGCCGGTATGGAATTCGGAGTAGGGAACTTTGCGGCGGCCGCGCACGGAGATGGTTTCAATTTCGGCGTCGTATGCGAGCAGCGCGGGCGGAGAATCCGCGGCGGGCGAGCCGTTGACCAGATTTCCGCCCAGCGTGGCGCGGCTCTGGTTGGCAATGGAGCCGATCCAGCTTGCAGCTCTTGCGAGCAGCGGCAACTCCGCGTTGATGACGGCATGCTTACGCAGATCGAGAAACGTGGCCGCCGCGCCGATGACAACGCTCTGCGGTGTCATCGCGATGGTGCGCAGATCGGGAATGCCCCAGAGGCTGACGAGTTTGGAGGCGCTCAAGCGTCCAGCGGAAAACGCCACCATCAATTCCGTGCCGCCCGCGATCGGTGTCCACTGACCCGGCTCGGCGGCAAGCAGATCGAGCACCGCGCCCAGGCTGCCGGGCGCAACGAGATCGTGCATTTCCGCATTACCGCGCATGGTGCGTCTGCTCCAATTTCGATGACAGGACTGGTTCTTTCGCAGGATCCGGTTCCGATGCGCCGGCCGCGGCCGCGACGGACGCGAAGATGCGCATGAATCCCGTGCAGCGGCACAAATTGCCTGCCAACCCTTCGCGAACCTCCACTTCGCTGGGATGCGGGCTGTTCGCGAGAAGCTGCGCCGCGGCCATCAACATGCCGGGCGTACAAATGCCGCACTGCGCCCCGCCGTTCTGCAAAAAAGATTCCTGCAAAGGATGAAGGCCGCCCTCGAGCGCCAGTCCCTCCACAGTTTGAATGTCTGCGCCCTCGGCCTGCAGCACGGGCACAAGGCAGCTGTTCACCAACTCACCGTTCATGCGCACCGAGCAGGAGCCGCATTCGCCTTCGCCACAACCCTCCTTGGTCCCGGTCAAATGTAAATCTTCGCGCAGCACGTCGAGCAGCCGCTTCATGGGCGGGACACGCACCGAGCGGCTCTCGCCATTCACGGTAAAACGGATTGTCGGCCAGGGAGCGTCCTTCGTGGCCATTCCGTGGGCATTCATGGCAAGGCCGGCTCCTCCACCGGTTGGCTCGCAACGAGGCCCGCATAAAGATCCTCGGGCAAAAGTGGAATGGCATGAAAACTCACGCCGGTCGCATCGCGGATGGCATTCAAAATTGCGGGCGCAGGGCCGTCGTGCGGCAACTCGCCGATGCCTTTGGCACCGTACCCTCCATGACGGAATGGGATCTCCTCGAAAAACACATGAATTGGCGGCACATCCTCCGCGGTGGGCATGATGTAGTTGGTCATCTGGTTGTTGGCCATGCGGCCGTCCGCGAGCACCACCTTCTCGTAGAGGGCGTAGCCGATGCCTTGCGCGATGCCGCCCTCAATTTGTCCCGCCGCCATCACCGGGTGCAGCACACGGCCCACTTCCTGCACGGCCCAGAACTCCTCCACCTCAGCAGAGTACGTCACCGTGTCCACGGCGACCTGTGCCACGTAAATCGCCCACGCATATGCGCCGTAGGCCTCGCCGTGATATTTCTGATCGTCCCAGTAAATGCCTGGCGGAGCCTCATAGCGGCACATGGACGAGACTTCACCATGGGCGCTGCGATAACGCTCGCACGCGGCAAGGAATTCTTCGCGCGTGTGCGTGGCGCCGAGGCCTGCCTGCTCGCGCAACATGGAAACTAGCTGCAGGCACGCGCGCTCAATCAAGCGGCCTACCACCATCGAAGTGCGCGAAGCCACTGTGGGCCCGCTATTCGGCACCATATCGGTGTCCGGTGCGGCCATGGTGAGGTCACTGTATTGGATGCCCAGCGCTTCAGCCGCAATCTGCGTGAGAATTGTGTTCGTGCCCTGGCCGAATTCGGTATTCGATACCAGAACGCGCACTTTTCCATCCGGTGCAACGTCCACGCCGCCCAGCGAGTTCAGATACAGCTCGCCCGAGCCGGTGAACCCCGAGCCGTGATAAAAGGCGGCGATCCCCATGCCGCGCTTGATGGGACTCACGGCATTCTCACGCGCAAATTGCGCGCGCTTGGCGTGATAATGGCTCTCCTGCAAAGCGCGATCGAGCAACTGTTCGAGGAACATGGGCTCGCGCATCAGTTGCTCCGTGGCGTTCACTTCGCCCTGGTGGAGAAAATTTCTGCGGCGCAATTCGATGGGATCGAGGCCTAGCGCCGCGGCGATCTCGTCCATGTGCCGCTCCATTGCGAAGACGGCTTGCGGCGCTCCGAAGCCGCGAAACGCGCCGTACGGGACAAGATTCGTGGCCCAGGAACGCGCGCGCACACGCACATTGGGGCAGAGATAGGGGCCGGTGGAGTGCAACGTGGCACGCGAAAGCACGGTGGAAGAAAGTGTGGCATAGGCGCCGCCGTCGGTATCGAGATGGATTTCGATCGCCAGCAACTTGCCATCTTTGTCGAGCGCGGTGCGATGACGCACACGCGCGGGATGGCGCTTGGTGGTGGCAGCCAGATCCTCCATGCGGTCGTAGACCATCTTGACCGGATGACCGCTCTTCTTGGCCAGCAGCGCCGCGTGACAGGCGAGGACGGAGGGATAATCCTCCTTGCCGCCGAACGCGCCGCCGGTTTCAGTCTGGATGACGCGCACCTTATCTTCAGGCAAATCGAAGACGCCGCGCAAGGCTTTGAACACGTAGTAGGGGCATTGCAGCGAGCCCCACACCGTGACCCCGTCCTGCGTGCTGTACTCGGCGATGACCCCCTGGTTCTCGATATACAGATGTTCCTGTGCGCCGGTGCGATATTCGCCTTCAACGATGTGCGCGGCGCGGGCCCACGCCGAAGCCACATCACCCTTTTCCAGAAGAAAACTCTTGAGCAGATTGTCTGTGCCCCAGACGACTTGATCCTGCCGCTCGCTCTCTTCAATGGAGAAGATGGGCGGCAACGGATCGTACTCGATTCTGACCGCGCCGAGGGCCGCACGCAATTTGTGCTTATCGGGATGCGCGAGGAGAAGAATGGGCTCCTCGCAGTGATTCACCTTGCCGTCGGCGAGGCAGGGCTGATCCGCGACGATCAGCTGAATGATGTTTTCGCCGGGAATGTCGGCGGCGGTGACAATTGTAAATTGACTCCAGTCGATGCGGCGGTCGAAGGCGATGGAGCGGATGAGCCCGCGCGGAATGGTGCTGCGCACCGTAGCTCCGTACCACATGCCCTCGCGCTCCATGTCGTCTACGTAGCACGCGCGGCCCACCAGCTTGTCCACGCCCTCTTTTCGAGGAACGGAGGTACCAACGATGCGAGTTGTCGCATGCGTGCTCATAGGTGCCGACAATGCCGAACGGGTTGAGGGATAGGATACAAGGCGCAGCGCATTTTTGAAAGCGCGCGCCCTACTCGGCCAAACGCGCCAGAGTGCGCGACAGTACGTGCACGCCGCCGCCGATCCACTCGGGCGAAGCGTATTCGTCGGGCCGATGGCTGACGCCGCCGCGGCAGGGAATAAATAACATGGCCACGGGCGCGATGCAGGAGACGAAGGAGGAGTCGTGGTAGGCGCGCGCCACCATCTTCTTGTATTTCTTGCCGGCCGCGAGGGCGGCCTCCTCGAGAGCCGCCAAAATCGCAGGATCGCAGGTGGTCGGTGGATCGGCGTTGATCAGTTCGGTGGTGATCTTCAAGCTGCGGCGCGTTCTTACGCCTTGAATCGCCGCATCGAGTGCGACCAGGACGCGGTCGCGGCGCGCGCGGTCGATGTCGCGCACGTCGGTGGTAATGAGCACACGGGAGGGAACGCTGTTTACGGCGCCGGGAAATACGTCGCAAATGCCCACAGTGCCCACGGTATCGATTGCGCCCGTCGATTTCGCGGCTGCTTCCAGAGCCAAAATCAACTCCGCCGCGGCGGCGAGCGCATCCTTTCGGCCGGGCATCAGTTTGCCGCCGGCGTGGCCGCCTTCGCCCTCGATCACGATGCGCTGGCTGGCCGGTGCGGCAATGTGTGTCACCAGGCCCACATCGAGTCCCTCCTGCTCGAGGTATGGACCCTGCTCGATGTGCAGCTCCACAAATTGATGGAATCGTCCAGAGGGGACCTGGACGGACTCAAGCGGGCCGGTGAATCCGGCTTGCGTGCGCCACTCTTCGAGGCCCCGGCCTTCCTTGTCGCGCAGAGTGAGCGCCTGCTTGGGAGTGAGCACGTTGGCCATCATGCGGCTGCCCAGGCAGCCAATGCCGAAGCGCGTGGGCTCTTCGGCGGTGAAGATCACGAGTTCGATGGAGCGACGCGGTTTGAATCCGAGTTTCTTGAGAACGCGAATGGCTTCCAGGCCGCCGAGCACGCCTACGCATCCGTCGTAGAGGCCGGCATTGGGAATGGCGTCGATGTGCGAGCCGGTGCCGATGGGCGCGAGTGAGGAATCGCTGCCTTCCCAGCGCGCAAAGGTGTTGCCGACGGCGTCTTCGCGGATGTTCAGGCCCGCTTCCGCGCACAAGCCCTTCACATACGCGCGGGCGCGCATGTCCGCCTCGCCGAAGACTACGCGCGTCACCACCGGCGGGTCAGCTTCTGAAATTTGCGCGAGGGCCATCAGCTCGGCCATGAGGCCGTCGATGGAAAGATTGGGCTGGCTCGTGGTCATACGTTGTCTTCTCCCAAGGGATGCCGGCGCCAATCTTTGTAGATCAGGTACTTCGCCGGCTTCTTGCCTAACGCGCCGAACCACTGCGGGCAATAGGCGCGCATCCAGATGAAGTCGCCGGCATGGACCGGATACCAGGAGTCGCCGAGACGGTAGATGCCGCCGCCCTCGAGCATCAAAAGGCCATGTTCCATCACGTGAACTTCTACCATGCTGAGGGCCGCGCCAGGATCGTAGGTCATGGTGTTCACGGCAAAGTCGTAGGAGGGGCCGTCGGGCATGAGCGTACGCACGCGGAGCGCATGATCGCCCATGAGCGCGACGGGAGGTACATCGCCTTCGTCGCCGGCCACAATCTCTGGAACGGCTGCTCCAAGGAATGGTTCGTAGGGCTTCTCAATGACTGCGACGCGCGCAATGCCCGGCGCGCGCACCGTGTGCGGAGCGCCCTGCGGCAGGTACGCATAGCCGCCCGGCTTGAGGACGTGACGCTTGCCACCGGCTTTGAGCTCGATTTTGCCGTCGAGAACGTAGAGGAAGCGCTGTGCCGGCGGGGATCCGAGCGATCCTCCGGCGACAAACTCCGCCGTCATCTGCGTAAAGCGCGCGCCCAGTTGCGGCGCGGCGTGAATGATGAACTCCACGCCCTCAACGCCGGGGAGGGGCGAACGAACGAAAGTGTCTGGAGTCTGCAGCAGATGGTCTGCCTTCAGACTGCTGCGCGTCGATCCTAAGTAATGCACGTGCGACCTCTTCAAAGGGAAATCGGAAGAGTGGAATGCGAGCAAAATCCGTTGCTCGATTTTATCCGACCTCGGCGGCCAGTCGCTGGAGAAATTTGCGGCACGCCTCCAGAGCGGCCGTAACATCTTCTTCGCGCACGGTTTCATCGGGATTGTGGCTGATGCCGCCGGGGCTGTGCAGAAAGAGCATGGCCGTGGGCACACGCGCGGACATCACCATGGCGTCGTGACCGGCGCCGCTGGGCATGCGCTTCACGGGCAATCCCGCGGCTTCGATGGCCTCCGCAAGAAACGCCGTCAGCCGCTCGTCCATGGGCACGGCGGGCTGATCCATCTGGCGTGTGCATTGCAAGATCAGCCCGCGCCGTGCGGCGATGGCTTCAGCTTGCGCGAGCAGGGTCTTGACCGCCGTCTTGCGCTCAAGATCGTTGGGGTGGCGGACGTCGAGGCTTACACGCACCGCCCCTGCGATCACGTTGCCCACATTCGGTTCCACATCCACACGACCCACCGTGGCCACAAGCCCTTCCGTGCGCTGCGCGATGGATTCCACCGCGATTATCCACTCCGCCGTACCGGCGAGCGCATCACGGCGCAGATGCATGGGCGTGGTGCCCGCATGGTTGGCGTGTCCTGTCCACGCGAGGGTGTGCCGCGTCTGGCCCACGATGGCCGTCACGGCGGCAACGTGCAAACCCTCTTCCTCAAGAACCGGGCCCTGCTCGATGTGGATCTCGAAGAAGCCCAGCGCGCCGTCGCCGATGGCCGCTTTTCCGATCTCCGCGGGATCGAGCCCGAAGGCGCGGATCGCAGCTTCCAGCGTCACGCCCTCCGCATCCTTGAGCTTGAGCAGGGCAACATCGAACCACCCGGCGGCCGTGCGGCTGCCAATAAACGGCACGCCAAAGCGCACGCCTTCTTCTTCGCTGAAGGCAATGATTTCGATGGCTAGCGGCAGCTTGAGCTTCTGAGCGATCTCGACGCATTCGAGAGCCAGGGCGATGCCGAGGACGCCGTCGAAGGCTCCGGCATTGGGCACGGTGTCAATGTGCGAACCGATGATCAGGCGCTTGCCCCTTGCGTTTGGAGGCTGCCATAAGCCACGCAGATTTCCCACTGCGTCTACGCTCACCGTCAAACCGACAGCTTCCATGCGCCCGCGCAGCAATGCATGCACTTCGCGCACGGGACGAGTGAGGAACCTGCGCGTGGTACGGCCCGGTTCTTCGCTCATGGTTGCGATGCGCCGGCACTCGGCAATGGCGCGTTGCGCACGTTCTTTCATTGACGAACCTGCTCTCTGCCGCGTGCTTCGCCCACCAGCGCGCCGGCGCGAAAGGCAGGCGCGCCGCGCAACCAGGTTTCGAGCACGCGGCCCTGCAATTCGGCGCCGAGGTATGGCGAGATTTTATGGCGAAAGTGCAGATCGGAAGGCGCGACGGTCCACCTGGCGCTGGGATCGAAGACGGCAAAGTCGGCGTCGGCGCCCACGGCAATTACGCCCTTGCGTCCGCTCATCCCTGCCAGCCTGGCGGGCGCGGCAGCCATCCACTCTCCGATCCGCGCCAGCGCGATGCCGCGTTGTTTCATTCCCGTCCACAGCACCGGCAATGCCAGCCCAAGGCTTGCGATGCCGCCCCACGCCTGATCCCAACGGGCAATCTCCTCGTTGGGTTCGCCGCGCTTCATCTCCGGCAGGCAAGGGGAGTGGTCGGTGATCACCATTTCAATCAGTCCTTCGTTGAGAGCATTCCACAGCGCCTCGCGATTCCGGGCATCGCGAATGGGCGGTGCGCATTTATATTGGGTGACGCCGTCAGGAATCGCCGCGGCTTCGAACCAAAGATAGTGTGCGCAGGTTTCCACGGTGACGGGCACGCCACGTTCGCGCGCATCGCGGAGCAGCGGCAGCGCCTGGGCGCTGGAGAGATGCACGATGTGGATGGGGGTCTGGAACTCTCCAGCCAGGCGGATGAGCAAGGCAATGGCCTCTACCTCGGCATCGTCGGGACGAGAGCGCAGATAGGTGGAGTACTTGCGCCAGTCCGCACTCATTCTGTCGAGCGCCTGCGTCGCCGCACCTACAGGGCCGGCCACTTCAGCGTGCGCCAACAAGGGCAGTCCCGTGCCGCGCAACTTTTCAAGCGCCGCGCGCAGGTCCGCTTCATCCACCCAGGCAAAGCCGTCGATTCCCGAGTGAACGAGAAAGCACTTGAATCCGGGAACGCCCGCGCGCACGAGCGAGGGCAGCGAATCGGCATTGCCGCGCACCACACCGCCCCATGCAGCCCAGTCCACCCTGGCTTTGCCTTGCGCCGCATCGCGCTTGGCCTCTAGGGCCGGCACATTGATGGTTTCAGGAACACAATTCAACGGCATATCGACCAGCATGGTCACGCCGCCCGCTGCTGCGGCGTCGGTCGCGGTCGCAAATCCTTCCCACTCGGTGCGGCCGGGCTCATTGATGTGCACATGCGAGTCCACCAGGCCGGGGAGCAGCACATGGTCGCCGAAATCGAAGAGCTCCGCGCCTGCCGGCACTTCATTCCATGCGTGCAGCGCAGCGATCCGCTCGTGATCTACAATCACTGCGGCGGGTGCGATGCCATGCGGTGTCAAGACGCGCGTCGAACGAAGTGCTTTTGCCATCCTTTGAATACTTTCGCCGCTAGGGGATGCTGATAGCAAGCGCAAGGATTTTCGCCGTTCGCGGGACCCGCGCTTGAGAAGACGGCGGGAGCCTTCACGCCTTTGGGGAGCGAGTTCAGTGAGTTTCTGGGACGTTGTGATCATTACGGCCTCGTCGGAGCGGCAAGCAGAACTTTACCGCGAGGAGATTCAGCGGCGGAACTCATCGGGACTGTTGCCCAGGGAGACGAAATTTCTTGTCGTACCCGATCCCGGCGGGCAAAGAGTGGGCAGCGGCGGCGCGACCATCAACGCGCTCGGCATCTTGGGCAAAGACCGCGCGTGGTGGAGCGAACACCGCGCGCTGCTGGTGCATTCCGGCGGCGATTCGCGGCGGCTGCCGCAATATTCTCCGGGCGGCAAGCTGTTCGGCATCTTGCCTTTGCGCACGCAACCGCGCGCCACCACTACGGTATTCGATGAAACCATGGCGCTTTCGTCGGCGTGGGCAGAGAAAATGCGCAGCGGACTTCTGGTGGCTTCAGGCGACGTGGTGCTGCGCTTCGACGCCAACCGAGTGCAATGGGATCGCGCTGGCGTTACCGGCGTTGCCATGCGGCTCGAAATGGAGCAGGCCGTGCATCACGGCGTCTACGCGGTAGGCGCAGGCGACCAGGTGTACACCTTCCTGCAAAAGCCCTCGCCGGCTGAAGTGAAAGCTGCAGGAGGCTTGCTGGAAGACGGCCGCGTGGCCGTCGATATCGGACTGCTGCGCTTTGACGCCGGCCTGACGGTTGCACTGACGGAGCTGGCTGGACTCAAGAGCCTGCCGGCTGTGGATCTTTACGATCAAATGACGCGCATGCTGACGGGCCAGTGGAGACCGGAGGCGGACGCAGGACCCTTCTGGCGGGAGCTTGAAAGAATGTTGCGCGGCGCCGAGCAGCCCGTGGAGTTTCATTGCTCGGTGGTCGACGGTGAATTCATTCATGCCGGAACCACGCGTTCTTTCCGCGCGCTGGCAGCGGGCTCGGGAGGAATCCTCGACAGCATCGTGGCGGGGACGTGCAAGGTCGGGCACGAGGCGGTGGTTTTGGAATGCGATCTTGAAGGGCCGGTGCACGCCAGCCGCGGAGCGATTCTGCACGGGCTCACCGGTCTCGCCGGATCCATTGAAGTTCCCGAAGACACAGTGGTCCACCAGCTTCCTGTGGACGGCGAGTGCGGCGCGGGCTGGGTGGTCCGCGCGTACGGCGTCGAAGACGATCCCAAGCAGCTCCTGGAAAACGCAACCTGGTTCAACCGGCCGATGACGGAGACGCTCGAAAGGCTTGGACTGCGCAGGGAAGAGATTTGGAAGGGGGACGAACCGCGCAACCTGTGGAGCGCCGCGCTATTTCCCGTGACCACGCCCGACGAAGCCTGGGCGAGTGCGCGCTGGATGATGGGATACGCAAGTGGCTTCGGCGCGGAGCAATGGCGCGAGCGAACGCGCACATCCCTGGCCGAGAGCGCGCGCTGCGCCGACGGAAAAGCGCTGGCCGATGCGCGCAATCACCGCTTGCAGGGTATTTGGCAGGAGACGGCGGTGGATCTGGCCAAGGCGGGATCGGATCTGCGCCCGCTGCTTGCGAATTTGCCCGGTCTGGGTCCTGCCGCGGCTGCCGGTCGCGCTTTGCGCGCGCATGCCGATGAATTGCGCAAGGGGTCGGCCGATCAATTCACGCTTGCCGCCAGCCATCTGATGCAGGCGGCGCGCTTGCTCGGCCGCGCAGGGCGCGAAGAGGAGGCCGCGCAAGCCGAGGCGGATGCGTTTACCTGCATTCAGGATGCAGTGCGCGCGGGTTCGATGGCAGATGGAAAGCGCGCGCCTTCTCCATGGCAGTTCGAACGCGTTCAGGTTTCCGCGCCGCCGCGCATCGATCTGGGCGGCGGCTGGTCCGACACGCCGCCTTTTTGTTTTGACTGGGGCGGCACGGTGCTCAACTGCGCCCTCGAGATCGACGGAATCTATCCGATCGAAACCGAAATCCGGCGCATCGATGAGCCCGTCATACGTTGCTTTGCGGGCGGCGAGGAGACGCCGGCTGAATTTCGCCTGGCCGAGGAATTGAGCGAGCCTTGCGAGCCGGGGTCGGTGTACTCCATTCCGCGCGCGGCTTTGCATCTCCACGGCATTCCGGTTGCAGGCGAGCCGCTCAAAGACACGCTGCGGCGGCTGGGCGGCGGTCTCGAAATCTGCTGCCGTGTGCAGTTGCCCATTGGCTCGGGCCTCGGAACCAGCAGCATTCTGGCGGCCACGGTGGTGCGCGCGCTTGCCGGCCTGGCGGGAACGGATCTCGACAATCATGCGCTCTCTGAAGCGGTCATCCAGTTGGAACAGCACATGACCACAGGCGGCGGATGGCAGGACCAGGCGGGCGGCATTTTTCCCGGCGTGAAGCTGCTGATTACCGGACCCGGGCTGCATCAGCGTATTCGCGTGCAGCCGCTGGATTGGAGCGAGCCGCGGCGTGCGGAGTTCTGCGCGCACATGGTGCTCTACAACACCGGCCTGCAGCGCATGGCAAAAGACCTTCTGCGCCAGGTGGTATCGCGCTACCTGGCGCGCGAGACGGCTACCGTGCAAGTGCTGCACAGCATCAAGACGCTGGCCGTCGAAATGTCATACGCCACGGCAGAGGGCGATTGGAAGCACCTGGGCGCATTGCTGGACCGGCACTGGCAGTTGAACCAAGTGCTCGATTCCAACACGACCAACGCACCGATCAACGCACTGCTCGATCGGGCACGGCCTTTTATTTATGGAGCCAAACTGGCCGGCGCCGGCGGCGGCGGATTTCTGATGCTGCTGGCGCGCGATCCGGAAGCGGCCGCGGAGTTGCGCACGGCGCTGGGTCAGGAAGCATCGCACCGCGGTGCACCGGTTCCGTACCAGATTGCCGAAGATGGGTTGCGGGTCCGCACCTGGGACAAGGCTGGGATGCAGGCCGCCGCGGCGAAAGCCGGCGATCCGGCTTGCGTTCGCAGTAGGGCTTGTCCGTAAATCAGCTCTTGAAATGGCGCCGGTCTCCGCAGGGGCCGGGGGAAAAGACGTTCGTGCGAGTGGAGAATCGCGCAGAGGCTAAAGCCCACATTGTTTTTGCAGCACCCACGGCACGACTAAAGTGGTGCCCTGACACTTCTTGCGGCCCTTGAAGAGTTTTTCCGCAGCCTGGAGGCCGGCGGTACTTATTTGCGGGCGAGCCCTTATTGGCGCAAACGGGCCAGCAGATCCTGGGGATGGACGGGTTTGGCGAGGATGTCGAACTCGTAGCCGTCTTTGCGCGCTTTTTCCAGCAGATCGGCCGTGGCGGCCTGGCCGGAAAACAGCAAAATCTTGATCCCCGGCAGCAATGCGCGAATACGGATCGCCGCATCGATGCCGTTCAGGTCGGCCATGATCACGTCGGAGATAAGCATGTCAGGCTGAAAGGATTCGGCGAGTTCAAGAGCCTTCTCGCCGGAGTAAACAGCGCGCGCTTCAAAGCCGCTTTGGTTCAGGATCATGGCCAGCGTATCGGCGATAACGCGTTCGTCGTCCGCTACCAGAACCCGCCGTTTTTCAGTGGTCGTGGGCATAGTCTCCTCGGCGCCGGGGGATGAAAAATCGTGACGGGCCGTTCTCAAGGGTCACGGTCTAGCGCGCCAGCATTCGACCCTCCTGGCCAACCATATTCCAACCAGCAGGAATGGTACGTTTAAGTAGTGTAATGCACGGCGCTCCGAGTACATCAAGAGCCATGGAGGGAGCCAGGGAGCCGTCCAGCGGCAGTCTCGCCGGCTTCCTGGAAGGCATTCACCGCGCATCAATTATTCATCTTTATACTGGCAGCAGGCCGCAGATTGGCCAGCAGTTCCGCGCCGGAGAACCGGAGATGCAGGAAATGGCGACCCCGAACCAGACGCTCGACGCCGCGGCGGCCCCTGTAGCGATCGATGACGCGATCATTCGCGCGGAAAAGATCGAGAAGTACTATGCGCAGCCGAGCCAGAATCGCATTCAGGTGATTTCGGCGACCGATTTGAGCATTGTGCCCGGCGAGATTCTTGCCTTGCTGGGCCCGTCGGGATCGGGCAAGTCAACGATGTTGAGGATGTTGACCGGACTCTCCACGCCGACGGCGGGGCAGGTGTACTGGCACGGCAAGCCCATCGCCGAGTCCGAAATCAACGTCTCGATCGTATTCCAGAGCTTCGCGCTCTTCCCGTGGCTCACGGTGCTCGAGAACGTTGAAGCGCCGCTGCAGGCGCGCGGCATTGCACCCGCGGCGCGCCGCGAACGCAGCATGAAGATGCTCGACATGGTCGGCCTTGACGGTTTTGAAGCGGCTTATCCCAAGGAGCTTTCGGGCGGCATGCGGCAACGCGTGGGTTTTGCCCGCGCCCTGGTTGTGGAGCCGGAAGTGCTGTTTATGGACGAGCCTTTTTCCGCGCTCGATGTGTTGACCGCCGAGAACCTGCGCAGCGAACTTCTGGAGCTGTGGACGAAAAAGACCATGCCGACCAAGGCGATCTTTCTGGTGACACACAACATTGAAGAGGCCGTGTTGCTGGCCGACCGCATTATCGTGTTGGGGCGCAATCCCGGCCACATTCGCACCAACTTTCCCGTGCAGATTCCGCAGCCGCGCGACCGCAAGTCGGAGGCCTTCACGCAACTGGTGGACTACATCTACAAAGTCCTCACCCGGCCCGATACAGAACCCGCGGAAGCGCCCGGCCAGCAGGCTTTGCCTGCGGTGCGCGACCAGCGCCAGATGCGCTACCAGATGCTGCCCCACGCGCGGCCCGGAGGCATCGCCGGCTTGCTTGAGTTGCTTCTCGACAAGGGCGGACGCGACGACATGTACCGTCTGGCCGACGATCTGGCCTTCGAGATCGACGATCTGCTGCCCATCGTCGACGCCGCACAACTGCTGGCCTTCCTCAAAGTCGAGGAGGGCGACGCCGTCATCACTCCCAGCGGCGAGGAGTTTGCCAACTCGGAGATTCTTCGCCAGAAGGAGCTTTTCCGCAATGCCGCCATCGAGAATGTGCTGCTGCTGCGGCAGATTCGCCGCGCGCTCGACACGAAAAGCGACCACACCGTGCCTGAGGACTTCTTCATCGACATGCTCGCCGAGCAGTTCAGCGAGGAGGAAAGCCAGCGCCAGATGGAAACCGCCGTCACATGGGGCCGCTACGCCGAGCTGTTTGACTTCGATGCCGCGCGCCGCCGGTTTGTGCTGCCCGATGCGCTGGAAGAGGAGATTGCTCCGAGCGAGGGCAAGAAGTGAACCTCCAGCGCCCGCTCGCACGCACGCTCGTCAATGTTCGCAGCACGCCCTTCGTGATCGACCTGGGCGTGGCGGCCTGTGCTCTGGCGATTTTCTTCGCGATCGTCAGCACCGGCGTGTATTGGTTCCAGAAGCCGATTCCGATGGTGCCCATATCAAGTTCCATCGGCGCCCTGCCTGTTTATGCCTTCTACTCCATCGTGCGCATGGTCATCGCCTATTTCCTCAGCCTGGCCTTCGCCGTAACCTACGGATACATCGCCGCCTATAACGCGCGCTTCGAGCCGTGGATGGTTGCGGTGCTCGACATTCTGCAATCGATTCCGGTGCTCAGTTTTCTGCCTCCGGTGGTGCTGGCCATGGTTTCGCTCGTTCCCGGCCATCAGCTCGGCATCGAGATGGGCGTGATCCTTCTCATCTTCACCGGCCAGGTGTGGAATCTCGCCTTCAGTTTTTATTCCTCGCTCAAGACCATACCGCGCGAGATGCTGGAGGCATCGCGCATTTTTCGCTATTCCGGCTGGCAGCGCTTTTGGCAGCTCGAAATGCCGTTTTCCACGATCGGGCTGGTGTGGAATTCGATCGTTTCCGTAGCCGGCGGCTGGTTCGCGCTCATTTTTTGCGAAACCTTCACGATGGGCGACCGCAACTTCCAGTTGCCCGGCCTGGGCAGCTACATCCAGACCGCGACCTACGCGGGCGACGTGCGCGCCTTGCTGGCGGGCATCGCCACAGTGATTTTGATTGTCGTTGCCACCGATCAGCTTGTTTGGCGGCCGCTGATTGCCTGGAGCGACAAGTTCAAATTCGAGCAGGTGGAAGCCGCCGACCAGGTCACTTCGCCGATTCTTGAGCTCATCCGGAGATCCAAAATCTGCCAGACGCTTCCCGGCCGCATTTGGGATCGCGTGGAGGAGCCGGTTTACCGGCATCTGGCGCAAAGCCAGGAATGCCGCGTGGTCAGACCGCTCGACGAGACGAAATCCGGTAAAGTTTCTCCGGTGCTCTGGGCGGTGGCATTGGCGGGCGCGATGGCCGTTTGCTGGGCGGCCACACAGGCCGTGCTCATGCTGAGGAGCGTGACGCTGGCCGACCTGCGCCTGCTGCTCGAGGGCGCAGCTGCGACCTTCTTGCGCGTGAACGCCGCGCTGCTCATCTCCGCTGCGTGGACCATTCCCGTGGGCGTGGCCATTGGCCTCAACCCGAAGCTCGCACGCATCGTGCAGCCTATTGCGCAGATCATGGCCTCGGTGCCGGCGACGGCATTTTTCCCGATTCTGCTCATGGGACTGGTGCGTATCGGCGGCGGCCTGGGGATCGGGTCGATTGCATTGATGCTGTTGGGCACGCAATGGTACATCCTCTTCAACGTGATCGCCGGCGCCATATCCATTCCCTCCGACCTGCGCGAGGTTGCGTCGCTCTTTCACTTCACACGCTGGCAGCGCTGGATCAAGCTCATCCTTCCCGGCATCTTTCCTTACCTCATTACCGGAATGGTGACGGCATCGGGCGGCGCGTGGAACGCCTCGGTGATGGCCGAGTATTCACACGTGAAGGGCGTGACGCTTTCGACCATTGGCCTGGGCGCACAGATTGACGCGGCCACCGACAGCGGCCGTTTCTCCATGCTGCTGCTGGCCACCATCATGATCTCGCTCATGGTGGTCACCATGAACCGGCTGGTGTGGCGGCGGCTTTACCATCTGGCGGAAACCCGGTTTAAACTCGATGGCTAGAAGAGAACAGCGGAGTTAGTTGGAAAGGAAGTGTTCCATGATTCGCGTGGGTTTGGTGGGTCTTGGCATGGCGGGCCGCGTCTTTCACGGTCCGCTGCTTTCGTCGGTCGAGGGGCTGGAGCTGGCCGCGGTGATGGAGCGCAGCACCGACAAGGCCGCTGAGCGCTATCCCGGCATCACGGTGTACCGCTCGCTCGAAGAGATGCTGGCCGACAAATCTCTCGGACTCTTCGTCATCGCCACGCCGAACGGCACGCATTACGCGCTCACCAAAGAGATCCTGAGCGCGGGAAAGAACGTCGTCGTCGATAAGCCGATGACGCTGACCTCGGCCGAAGCTGCGGAATTGATCGGCCTCGCGAGGAAGCACAAAGTGCTGCTTGCGCCGTTTCATAACCGACGCTGGGACAGCGACTTCCTGACGGTTCAGAAACTATTGCATGAGGGTACGCTGGGCCGGCTGGTGGCCTTCGAATCCCGCTTTGACCGCTGGCGTCCGGCTCGGTTGACGGAGCGGCTGTGGAAAGAAGACGTCGATTCCGGCGGCATGCTGCAGGATCTGGGGCCGCATCTCGTCGATCAGCCGTTGGCGCTCTTCGGCAAACCGGAAGGCGTTAGCGCGGAAGTGCTGCGGGAAAGAGATGGAGCAGGGCCGAACGATTCCTTCACCATCCGCCTGCGCTACCCCGGCCTGATGGTCACCGTCGCGTCCAATCTGCTCTCACTCAAGGCTGGGCCGCGCTATCGCCTGCGCGGTACGCGTGGAGGGTACGTGAAGAAAGGCGTAGATCCGCAAGAGGCTGCGCTTACTAAAATTACGCGCATTACAGATGCTGCATGGGGCCAGGAACCCTCGTCGGCGTGGGGCCTGTTGTATGTGGACATCGACGGCGGTTCGGTCAGCCGTCCCGTTCCGGCAGTCACCGGCGACTACCGGCTCTACTACGCGGGCATTCGCGATGCGCTGCTCGGCAAGGCTCCCGCTCCGGTCACAGGCGTGGATGGCTGGCGCGTGGCGCGGCTGCTCGAATGGGCCGTGGAAAGCTCCGAAAAACGCCGTGAGATTGTGTGCGACTGGAGCCAGGAGCCCATTTAACGATCATTCGTTGTCAACCTTTGCAGGTAACGCGAAGGGACAGGCTGGCCTATGGTCTGGGATAGAGAATGCGTGTCTCGCAGCTACCCACATCGAACAGAGCCGCTCTTCCGCAGAAAGATGTCAGCATTTTATAGACGTCGTTTCCTACGCCGGGCACAAACCAGAGCTGTTGTGAGGCAGATTCCTCCATCAACTCGGGGTGCCGCAGTTCGAGATATCGAAAGTAGGCTACGCCGCGCAGGAAGCGGTTGGGGCCCTCGTCTTCTCCTGCACAACTCCCGTCGCCGGCATCGTTGGGGTCGATAGCTTCTGTGCCAAGAAGGTAAATGACGTCGCGCTGTATGTAGCGCCGCTCCAAGTCGGCAAAATCGGCGTTGGCAGCGTAGGGGGGCGGATCGACGATTCCGAAGCGCCAGTGGTTGTTACCGTTTGAGCACTCGCGAGGAAGAACACTGAACTTGAAGTCACCTTGCGAGTTCGGAACCGGGCGCTCAGGAGAGAAATAGAGATACGAAGATGGATTGGCGACGACAAACCGGAGATGGATTCCGCTATGCACCAGGGCATCGCCTCCGCGGCCGGCCACGGCATAGCGCTGGACCATTAATCCCCCGCCGGCATAGCCGACCAGAACTACGCTCTCGAGATTAGGCAGCAGTAAGTGGTTTGAAAGCCGCTCGAGGATTGCATCGAGGGCAGTGAACGAGCTGATGGACGAATTGTGCGCGTTCTCACCGTCCGTCCAAGCCCCATGCCTCCAGCGCAAGTCGTCGTCAGGAACCCCATGGACCTCCGCATCCTCCACCTCGAGAAACTGGGGCGCGATGAGAAGCGTGTTCCAGAAGGTTTCGCCGGAGTCATGAATGGCCCAATCCTCAACGACGTCGTAGCGTTGTGCATTGCGACGACTGTCGTGAATCACTACGATGGCCCTCTTTGCCGCCGGATTAACGAGCCCCAGGTCTACGCTCACCCCGCGCATTGTCGCGTAGATCGGTAGAAAGCCCTTTGTTCCGGAAGCTGTGACTGGCAGCCTTTGGCTTGGGACATTGCGCACAGCGGTTCGGCTGTCGGCAGCGTTCTGAGCTACGCCGTGGCAAGCGCAGAGAAGAGCTGCGGCGAGCAGTGCAAAGGAAAGCCGAAAGGCGGCTTGCATTGAAACCTCGGCCAGGGCATGTGGCGATCGGCGCCAGTATATGCGATCTCGGCTCGCAAGCAATGTGAGGCATTGCACTGCGGTTAGGCCCCCCGGCTCGGCTCTCGCTCGATCAGCGGGACCCAGAAACGGAAACGCGCGCCGCCACCGGGAACGTTGGAGGCCTCGATGCCTCCGCCGTGGACGATCAGGATGGCGCGGATAATGGCCAGGCCCATGCCCGATCCTTTGCGCTGGCCGGCGCGGTGCTTGCCGCGATAAAACTTCTCAAAGATCAGTGGCAGATCGGCCGGATCGATGCCGGGGCCGTTATCCTCCACGCAAAACTCCAGCCGGTCGCCGTTACGCGCGCAGCTCAGCTTGACGCGGCTGCCGGGCGGCGTGTAGCCGGCCACGTTCTCGAGCAGGTGGCGCAAAACCCGGCCCAGGAGATGCGGATCGATCCATACAGACTCTCCGCAGGCCGACTCGCCATGGGCCGATTCATCGCCGCCGGCAGGGTTTTCTTCTTCCATCGCGATGCTCACCTTGTGCGCGGCCAGAATCTTGCGCGACTCCTCCACGGCATGATCGAGCAGCGAACGGGGATTCTGCGGGGACATCT
Organism: uncultured Occallatibacter sp.; assembly: GCA_964569985.1. Classification (GTDB taxonomy): domain Bacteria; phylum Acidobacteriota; class Terriglobia; order Terriglobales; family Acidobacteriaceae; genus Telmatobacter. The sequence goes on along the minus strand of CAZMWL010000002.1, from coordinate 283,617 downwards.
TCACCTTGACCACGTTGGCGTCGATTTCGGCCATTTCCACGGCCTCGCCGATCAGCAGATCGAGCCGCGCCGCCTCTTCGTCGATGATGTGCGCCATATCCAGTCGTGCGGCCTCGTCCAGGCCCTCGCTCTCCACCAGAGTTGTGGAAGCGGCACGGATCGAGGTGAGCGGCGTGCGCAGTTCGTGGGTGAGGGAATCGATGAGCGCGGTACGCAGCCTCTCACTTTCACGGGCGGCTTCAACGCGGGCTGTGGTTTCTATGGCGATGGAGCGCGCCACCGCAATCGAGACCTGGGCGCTGATGGCCGCGGAAACCTCGCGCGAAAGCGACTCCGGCCGCCAAGCCAGCGCACCCACGGACCTCATTCCCAGGATCAGGGATGTTGAATGGTAGCCGGCCAGAGGAACAAGCGTAGGGCTCAATCCTTCCGTCAGGGCCTGCATATGCGCACGTATGCTGGCCGGCGCTTCACCGCGCGAAGAAAAAAAGCGGTCGTGGTCGTAAACGTACAAGATGACGCCGTCGAGCGCGAAGATACGGTCGATCAGGCCGGGCAGATTTCGGATCAGCCGCTCGGCATCTTCAGAGAGCATCATCTCCTGGCTGAGGGCGTACAGCCGCTCCACATCCACTTGCCGTTGTTCTGCCTGTATGGCCTGTTGCCGCGCGCGTTCCGCCAGCCTGCTGACCACGACGCAGCTCAGTGCGAAGGAAATCATCTCCACCCATGCCTGCGCGCCCACCAGTTGAAAGGTGTGGACGGGAGGCAGGAAAAAATAATCGAAGAAGAGCGCGCAGAGAGCCGCCATGTAGAGAGAAAGCGCGATCCCAGCCTGGCTCGCCGACCACACCACCAACACCAGGAAGACCATGCCCGCGGTGGTGGAATTAACGCCCAGCCAGACCAGCAGAAATGTGGTGAGCGTGGCCGCAGCGGTGGTCAGAAACCAGCGAAGAATGTGTCCTGAATAGGCGCGCAATGGCATCGATTTCCCCATCGGAATCATAGTCGCCTTTCGCGGATTGTGGAATGGCGTAGCGCAATGATGTAAGCTTCGGTGGGAAGAAGAAAGACCATGCCTGGACGAATTCTGGTAATTGACGACGAATCGCAGATTACGCGGGTGCTGCGCGCCGCGCTCTCTGCACAGGGATACGACGTGCGCACAGCCAACGATCCCGAGGAGGGCTTGCGCGTCTTCCGCGACTGGGCGCCCGACCTTGTGATTACCGATCTGATGATGCCGGGAATGAGCGGGGTGGACGTCTGCCGCATCATCCGTACGCGGGGCTCGACGCCGGTACTCGTCCTGTCGGTCCGCGAGCACGAGCGGTCGAAGGTGGAAGCGCTCGACGCCGGAGCCGACGACTACGTGACCAAGCCCTTCAGCATTCAGGAATTGCAGGCACGCGTGCGGGCGCATCTGCGGCGCGCTCCCGAGCGCACCACGGCGGCCATCGAGGTGGGGGACTTTGTGGTGGACTCCCAGGCGCACACCATCACCGTGCAAGGCAAGCCGATCCACCTCACGCCCAAGGAATTCGATCTGCTGCTGCATTTAGCGCGCAACGCAGGCAAAGTGATGACGCACCGCGCGCTCCTGACCGCCGTCTGGGGTGCGCAATCGGCCCACCAGCCCGAGTATCTGCGCGTTTTTGTCGGCCAGTTGCGCAAGAAACTAGAAACCCAAACCGGCCGCCAATACGTTCAGACCGAGCCCTGGGTGGGTTACCGCTTTATTCCCGAGGGCTGGACCGGCAACGAAGAGTAGACGGGGGCACCTCACGCATATCGCATTGCGGGCCGAAGTGTGCCCTACGCTCGCTGATTTTCCACGGCTTACAGCCGCTCAGCTCCAATCCTTACGGTTTCTTTAGGAATTCTTTTCGATACTCAAACCTGTCAGAAGACACAATCAATGTCGGGTCAGCCGATGGGTGAGGCCGGGGGCGCATGGTAGCGCGAATTCCCATGCTCGCTGCGGCGGAACCGATGGACAATCAACGGAATCTGCTTTCCAGCAATCCCGCTGGCGCCGTGCCGGGCGGACTTTGGAGTTCTCGTATGCAGGACGCAGTCATGCTGTTCTTCACCGCCGTTTTTTTCGCCCTGGCGTTTCTCTACGTCAAGGCATGCGAAAAGTTGAGGTAGGCCATGCACATGGATTGGATCTCGGCAACCGGACTGGTTCTTTCGATTCTTCTCATGGTGTATCTCACCGTCGCGCTACTGTTCCCGGAGAAATTCTGATATGTCCGTAAATGGCTGGTTGCAATTCGCCATCTACTCTGTTATTTTGCTTGCCACCGTTCGCCCCGCCGGCATTTACCTGACGCGTGTTCTGGAGGGCGAGCGCACCTGGTTTGATCCGGTGCTTCGGCCTTTCGAGCGCATCATTTACAAGCTCTGCGGTGTGCGCGCGGACAAAGAGATGAACTGGCGGGAGTACACCTTCGCCATGCTTGGCTTCTCCGCTGCCTCGCTCGTGCTCACCTACGCGATCGAGCGCTTGCAAGGATTCGTTCAGGGTTGGGCCAATCCGCAGCATTTGGCCGCCGTGGGACCCGATCTTGCCTGGAACACCGCGGCGAGCTTCACGACCAACACCAACTGGCAGTTCTACACGCCGGAAAGCACGATGAGCTATCTGACGGAGATGGCCGGCCTGGCGACGCACAACTTCTGGTCGGCTGCCGCAGGGATTGTGGTTGCCGTGGCGCTTATCCGCGGCATCAAACGTACGCAGTCGAGCACCATCGGCAACTTCTGGGTGGATATGACGCGGACGTTGCTCTATATCCTCGCGCCTGCCTGCATCGTCTACGGCCTGCTTCTGGTTTGGCAGGGAGTTCCGCAGAACCTCCATCCCTACACCGTCGTGCATACCGTCGAAGGCAGCACGCAGACCATCGGCCAGGGGCCGGTCGCCTCGCAGGAAGCCATCAAGATGCTGGGCACAAACGGCGGCGGTTTCTTCAATGCGAACAGCGCGCATCCCTATGAGAACCCGACTCCGCTTTCGAACTTCTTTCAGATTCTATCCATCTTCCTCATCGGCGCGGGTCTCACGTACACGCTGGGGCAGATGACCGGTTCGCGAGGGCATGGCTGGGCCGTCTTCGCCGCAATGTACCTACTTTTTGCGGCCGGGTTCGCGGTGTGCTACTGGGCCGAGGCGCATCCGCATCCGATGATTCACGGGGCCGAGCAGGCGCGCACCGCAACCGCGCCCGGCGGCAACATGGAGGGCAAGGAAGTGCGCAACGGCATCGCCGAGAGCGCGCTTTTCGCCACCGTCACCACCGATGCCAGTTGCGGCGCCGTCAACGGCATGCACGACAGCTTTACTCCGCTCGGTGGTATGGTCCCACTCGCCAACATCATGCTCGGCGAAGTGGTCTTTGGCGGCGTGGGTTCCGGCATGTACGGCATGCTGATTTACGTTGTGATCGCGGTCTTCATTGCCGGACTGATGGTGGGGCGCACGCCGGAATACCTCGGCAAGAAGATCGAATCCTACGACGTGAAAATGGCTATGCTTTACGCGCTCATCTTTCCGTTCATCATTCTCACTTTTGCGGCGATTTTTGTGTTGCTGCCGGTCGGTCAGTCGGCGATGGCCAACCCCGGTCCGCACGGCTTTAGTGAAGTTCTGTACTCGTTTGTTTCGGGCGCGGGGAACAACGGATCGGCCTTCGCGGGTCTGGGGACCAACTGGTGGTACAACATCGCGATGGCATTCGACATGCTCATCGGCAGATTCCTGATGATGATTCCGGCACTGGCCCTGGCCGGCAATCTGGCGCAGAAGAAGAGCGTGCCGCCGTCATCGGGCACATTCCCGGTCAACACTCCGTTGTTTACCGTGCTGCTCATCGGCGTGGTTTTGATTATTGGCGCGCTCACGTTCTTCCCGGCGCTGAGCCTGGGACCGATTCTGGAGCACCTGCTGCTGCACACGAACCCTGGAACGCTCTTTTGAGCGATTCGACGTTAGCTTTTGGCTCTTAGCCAAAGGCTGACGGAGCTACTCAAGAAGCTCGCACCAGCAAGACGAGTTAGAAGCTGGGAGTCAAAAGCTCAAAGCTGCTTTACGAAACGGACGGACATGGCTGAAAAAACGAGTCTTTGGAATACGCAGATCATGGCCCAGGCGGCGCTGGACAGCGTGCGCAAGCTCGATCCGCGCTGGATGGTGAAGAATCCGGTGATGTTCGTAGTGGAGGTAGGCAGCGTGCTCACCTCCGCACTGCTCATCGTGAACTTCCAGCATCATCGTGAGACCTTTGGCTTCAACCTGCAGATCACGCTGTGGCTGTGGTTCACGGTGCTGTTTGCCAACTTTGCCGAAGCCATGGCGGAGGGCCGCGGCAAGGCGCAGGCCGATACCCTGCGCAAGGCCAAGGGCGAGACCATCGCCCAGCGCTACACCGCCGACGGTGGTTTCGAAGAGGTCGTCAGCGGTTCTCTGCGCGCGGGAGACGTGATCTATGTCGCAGCCGGCAACTACATCGCGGGCGACGGCGAAGTGATTGAGGGCGTGGCGTCGGTGGATGAGTCGGCAATTACCGGCGAGTCGGCTCCCGTAATTCGCGAAGCCGGCGGCGACCGCTCGGCCGTTACCGGCGGCACCAAGGTGCTGTCGGACTGGATCAAGGTGAAGATCACCTCCAATCCCGGCGAAACCTTCCTCGACCGCATGATCGCGCTCGTGGAAGGCGCCACACGCCAGAAGACGCCCAACGAAATCGCGCTCAGCATTCTGCTCTCCGGGCTCACCATCATCTTTTTGCTGGCGGTGGTCACGCTGCAGCCGTTCGCCATCTACGCCCACGCTCCGCAAACCGTGTTCGTGCTGGTTTCGCTGCTAGTGTGCCTCATTCCTACCACCATCGGCGGATTGCTTTCGGCCATCGGCATCGCGGGCATGGACCGCCTGGTGCAGTACAACGTGCTGGCCATGAGCGGCCGCGCCGTGGAAGCCGCGGGCGACGTGAACACGCTGCTGCTGGACAAGACAGGAACCATCACCCTGGGCAATCGCCAGGCGGTGGAATTCATTCCCGCGCCTGACGTGAGCCAGGAGCGGCTGGCTAACGCCGCGCAACTGGCGTCGCTCTCCGACGAAACTCCCGAAGGCCGTTCGATTGTGGTGCTGGCCAAGGAAAAGTACAACCTGCGCGGCCGCGATCTGGGCGGCATTCATGCGGAGTTCGTGCCCTTTACCGCGCAAACGCGCATGAGCGGCGTCAATCTGCCGGGCACGCGGATTCGCAAGGGATCCGTGGACGCGATTGCCCGCTTCCTTGAGGAGCAGGGCACGGCGCTTCCGCAAAAGGTCCGCGAGAGCGTGGAAGACATCGCGCGCCTGGGCGGCACGCCGCTGGTGGTCGCGGAAAATTCCTCGGCCCTTGGCGTGATTTATTTGAAGGACGTGGTCAAGGGCGGCCTGAAGGATCGTCTTGCGCGCCTCCGCGCCATGGGCATCCGCACCATCATGATCACCGGCGACAATCCGCTGACCGCGGCCGTGATCGCGCGCGAAGCCGGCGTAGACGATTTCCTGGCCGAAGCCAAGCCCAAGGACAAGATGGACCTGATCAAGCGCGAGCAGGGCAAGGGCAAGCTGGTAGCCATGACCGGCGACGGCACCAACGACGCGCCCGCGCTGGCGCAGGCCGATGTGGGCGTGGCCATGAACTCCGGCACCCAGGCTGCAAAAGAGGCAGGCAATATGGTCGATCTTGATTCCAATCCCACCAAGCTCATCGAGATTGTGGAGATCGGGAAGCAGCTTTTGATGACGCGCGGCGCTCTGACGACGTTCTCCATCGCCAACGACGTGGCGAAGTACTTCGCCATCATTCCGGCCATGTTCCTGGGCGTGTTTCCGGTGCTGGGCGCGCTGAACATCATGCGCCTGCACTCGCCTCAGTCGGCAATTTTGTCGGCGGTCATTTTCAACGCGCTCATTATCGTGGCACTGATCCCGCTGGCGTTGAAGGGCGTGAAGTACGAGCCCAAGGCGGCTGACGTTCTGCTTCGCAACAACCTGCTGATCTATGGTGTGGGCGGCATTCTGATTCCGTTTGTCGGCATCAAGGCCATCGATGTGTGCCTGGTTGCGCTGCATCTAGCGTAGAGGCATGTGGTCGAAATTGGGTTTTGAAAGGGCACGACTTTAGTCGTGCCGTACATGCAGTAAAGATGGATCGAGGCTTTAGCCCCTGCTGCAAGGAGATTTAAAGTGCATTCGGTTTGGAAGACATCGATTCTCTTCACGCTCGTCACCGCAGTCTTGTTCGGCTTGGGATATCCGTTGCTGATGACAGGACTCGCCACCGTCCTCTTTCACCATCAGGCAGCCGGCAGCCTCATCGAGCTCAAGGACGGCACGGTGATTGGCTCGGAGCTGATCGCGCAGAGCTTCACATCGGACAAGTATTTCCATCCGCGTCCTTCAGATGCGGGCAACGGCTACGACGCCACGGCCTCCAGTGGCTCGAACCTCGCCCAGTCGAACAAGACGCTGGTCACGCGCATTCAGGGCGACATTGACAAGCTGGCCGCGCAGAACCCGGGCAAGCCCGTGCCTATCGACATGGTGACAACTTCCGGCTCGGGCCTCGACCCCGACGTCACGCCCGACAATGCCTACTATCAGGTTCCACGCGTCGCTCAGGCGCGGGGCATCGACCAGGAGCGGCTGAAGAAACTTGTTGCGGACCACACCACCTCGCGCCAACTCGGCTTTCTCGGCGAGCCGCGCGTGAATGTGCTGGAGTTGAATTTGGCTCTTGATCAGTTATCTAAATAGTTTATTCGCAGCGGCTTCCCACGCCACTCTTATGCGGGATGAGCTAATCGGCCGTCCCGCTTTTCTTTTGCGCTCATAGGAAAGCAGGTCGGACTAAAGCTCTCGCCGCCCCTCCATCGCCCGCGCCATCGTCACCTCGTCGGCGTATTCGATGTCGCTTCCGGCGGGAACGCCCGTGGCAATGCGCGTGATCTTGACCGAATGCCCGCGCAAGGCAGTTGCGAGCCAGCTCGCCGTGGCCTCGCCCTCGAGTGTGGGGCTGGTGGCGAGAATTACTTCGTCCACCTCGCCGCGCTCCACGCGGCCAACGAGAGTTTTCGCGCGCAACTGGTCGGGTCCCACGCCGTGCAGTGGCGACAGCGTTCCATGCAGCACGTGGTAGACGCCTTGATACATTTGCGTCCGCTCCACAGAGGCGATATTTGTGGGCTCTTCCACGACGCAGACCAGGCGCTGATTCCGCGAGGGACTGGCGCAGTAGGCGCAGGGGTCGATATCCGTCACATTGTTGCAGATGGAGCAGAGGCGCAGGCTGGCCTTCAATCCGCGCACGGCGTCGGCCAGAGCGGCTGCGTCCTCGTCGCTTGCGCGCAGCACGTGGAAGGCGTAGCGTTGCGCACTCTTGGTGCCTACGCCGGGTAGTTTCTTCAGTTCCTCAATGAGCCGGGCCATCGGCTCGGCATAGCGTGACAATGTTCCCGCCTCCTTGCATTCATTTGCGACTCGGTACTTCTTCAGGCGTCATCGAATCTTGCAGAAGAAATCTCCTTGAGCCGTCCCTACGGGACTCCGGAATAAATTTCTGTAATCCGCTTTCCCCACGCTAAAGCGCGGGGCTAACAACCGTTGCGCCTACGGCGCGGCAGAGTCGCGCCCGTGCAAAACTTCACGACCCCGGAATCCTCGGCACGAGTAGACTCGCGCCCTTGCAAAACTTCTAGCTGCCGAGTCCTGGAATCTTCAAACCGCCCAGCATGCCCTGCACGCTCGACTTGATCGCCTCATCCGCCTTGCGTCCGGCTTCGTTCACCGCAGCCACAATCAAGTCCTCCAGCATCTCCACATCGGGCTGGCTGCCGCTCAGGCTCATCACTGCGGAGGGATCGATGTGGATCTTGAGCAGTTCTTTTTTGCCGTTCATGGTCGCGGTCACCGCGCCGCCTCCGCTCGAGGCTTCCACCACGGTCTCTCCCAGCTTGCGTTGCACTTCTTCCTGCATTTCGCCGGCTTTGGAAAGCATCTCCGAAATTTTGAGCGGATTGATCATTCTCGTTGTGTTCTCCTCAGAGGCCCGTTACTTCTGCCGCAAATCCACCACGCTGCGGACTTCGGCTTTGAAAATCTCCTGTGCGCGCTTGACGATAGGATGCGCCAGCGCCGCCTCCTGCACGCTACCCACGGGCACAAGGGGCGCCGCAACCACGGCCGGAGCCGACGCATCACCGGCGGAGACGAGAAAACGCGTGGGCGCGCCCAGCCGCTGCAGTTCCTGGCGCACGATTTTTTCGGCAGCGGCATTTACCGTTAGGCTGAGCATCTTCTTGCCCATCCCCGGCACCGTAACCTGCACGCTCGTGCTCTCCAATCGCCAGGCGCCGTTGCCCAGCAGTTGCGCGGCCGAGCCGTGGCCCGCGGTAGCCAGTGCGCTCACAATGTCCTGGCGGATCGAGTCGACATTCAACCCTTCGCCTGTGGCTCTAGTGGTTTCAGGCGCCTTTGCCAGTGCGCCTTCGGTGAGCGATTCAGTCGATGCATGCCCCGTGGCGTGCGCACCCACGGCAGGGAAGGGTGAAAGTTCGCGCGCGACTGTGCTCGCCGACCTCGTGGATTCGGCCGTCGCGGTCGATCTGCCCACCATCGCGCTGCTCTCCGGCCCGGAGCTCTGCCTCGGGGATGGTGTTGCATTCCAACCGCTCGGTTCTCGCGCCGCTGCGTCTGTTGAAATCCCAGATGATGCAACCGCCGACCGTGTTCCGCTTGCGCTCGCGCGTGGCGGGCTGCTCGCGGTTCTCGCGCCCGTTCCTCCAGCCACTCCGCTCAGCAGTTCCTCAATCGGCAGGAGCCGCTGGGCGTGGATCAGCTTCAGCAGTCCCAGTTCCAGGTGGAAACGCTGCTCCTGGCGATAATTCAAATCGTCGAAGGTGCGCAGCACAATTTGCAGGTTGCGCGTCAGCTCTTCTTCAGTGAACAGCAGCGCCGTATGCGCCGCGCGCTTCCGCTCGTCGGCAGAAATCTGCAGCAACTCCGTCTGCTCGCCGCCCAGCTTGGCCATGAGGGTATTGCGCAAGTAGCGCACCATCTGCCTTGCCAACGACAAGGGGCTATGCCCCGCGTTCAGCAGCGTATTCAATTGCTCCATCAGGGGAGCGCTCTCGGCGGCAGCCACGGCTTCGAGCAGCTTTTCAAACACAGTGCTCGGCACCGATCCCATCAGCTCGCGAATCTGCTCGATCGAAAGCCTGGGCCGGCCTTCCTCGAGCGGCGCCGATGCAATGGCCTGATCCATGATGGAGAGCGCGTCGCGCATCGACCCGTCGCCGGCCTCGGCCAGCAGCGCCAGCGCTTCCTCCGAGCCTGCAACTTTTTCTTCGGCGGCAATCATCTTCAACTGCGCCAGAATGTCGTCAAACTTGACCGCGTGAAAGCTGAAGTGCTGGCAACGCGAGCGGATGGTTTGCGGAATGTTCTCGGGCTCCGTCGTCGCCATCATAAAAATGACGTGTGCCGGCGGTTCTTCCAGCGTCTTCAGCAGGGCGTTAAACGCAGCTTCGGTAATTTGGTGCGCCTCGTCGAGGATGTAAATCTTGTAGCGGTCGCGCGCCGGGGAGTAGCGCGCCGCATCGCGCAACTCGCGAATCTCGTCGATGCCGCGGTTGGTGGCGGCGTCGATCTCAATCACATCCACCGCGTTGCCCTGGCGAATCTCCGTGCAGGCCTCGCACACGCCGCAAGGCTCCGGCGTGGGGCGCTCGGCGGAGCCAATCGTGGTCCGGCAGTTCAGCGCCATGGCCAGGATGCGCGCGATGGTCGTCTTCCCGATGCCGCGATGCCCAGAGAAGATGTACCCGTGCGCGATGCGGCTCTGCTCTAAAGCATTGAGGAGGGTACGCGTAACGTGGTCCTGGCCGGCCACGTCGGCAAAGCGCTGCGGCCGGTATTTGCGAGCCAGAACCTGATAACCCATGCGAACACGACTCCTGCGAGGCTGCCGGAGGTGAAACAGCCCTCAAAGATTCTACTGTCAGATTCTATCGTTCCGGGCTAAGGCGACGGCGGGTGGAAAATTGCATCTTGAACATGCAGGGGATGTGAGTGCAAAACCGGCCGCTTATGACCATCGGAAGGCCGCCGAGTCCAAATAGGGAGGCGATCTGCGCTGCGCCAGGGCGAAGGGCCGAATGAAAAGCCCTGCGCAAATATGCGATCCTTGAATGGGGGCGATTCTCCCTCTACGACCGTTGCGCGCAGGGCGACGGGGGTCCGATTCGTGCCGCTGGGGCAAAGGATGATTGCGATGAAGCCGGGATTGTGGATGGCGCTGCTGCTAGCCTGCTTGCTTGCGGGGTCTCGGTTGTGCGCCCAGGCTGCAAACGGGTCCAATGGACAGCCCGCTGCCGGTTCCGAAAACCCTCCTGCCGATCAGACTCCCGCGCGCACACAAACGCAGTCGAGTCAAAATCCGTTTCCTGAGGACACTAACGATATTCCCGTGATGCCTACGAGAAACTCTCCCGGCACGATTCCCGGGGACAGCGATGCATCGCGGGCCGTGCGCATCCCCATGCCCGCCGACGACGTGGATCCGGTGCGCAGTCCGGAAGACGCAGGATCTTCGGCCGAGAATCAGCAGCAGAGTTCCAGTTCGAGCCTGGCGGGGATGAGCGGCGTGCTTCCTCCCTCCGACGACGACACGCAACCGGGAAGACACCGTCGCAAGGGCGAGCAGGTCGTGCCCGAGCATCAGGAAACGGCGGCCGAGGACGAAAATGTCGGGAGCTATTATCTCGACAACAAGGATTGGAAGGGCGCGCTGTCGCGTTTCCAGTCCGCCCTGGTGCTCGACCCCGATAATCCCGATGTGTATTGGGGTCTGGCCGAGGCTGAGCGTCATTTGAACGACTTTGCCGACGCACGCGCGAATTACCAGAAGGTGATGGAGTACGATCCCGGCAGCCGCCACGCCAAAGAGGCGCGCAAGGCTCTTGCGGACCCTGCCATCGCCAACGCCAAGCCGCCCAAACCCGCGCAGCCCTCTGCGTCGCCGCAATAGCCAGTCCGGAATCATGTCAAAAACCGGCCCAGCGATTCAATGCTGTAGAAAGGCAAGATGGCATTCATGAGAAAGCTTCAAGCTCATCTCATTCGTTGCGCACTGTGCTTTGCGCCGTTTTTTTTGATGATCGCTCTACGAGCAACAGCGCAAAACGGCGACGCCGAAGGCTCGGTCGCCAGTACCCATACCCAAAAGCCATTTGCATTTGAAGTATTCTCGATTCGACCCCACGAGCCCGGAACCAGGCCACTCGACGTACGGTTCACGCCCAATGGTTATATTGCAACCACCGATCTCGGTTTCGCGATCAAGCTCGCCTACTTTCCACAGGACTGGCGCAAGTGGTCCTCGTGGAAGATTGTGAATGCGCCAGCCTGGGTGAACACCGACTGGTATGAGATTGAGGCGCGCGTGGCTCCGGAGGATGAAGCAGCTTGGCAGGCCGATCAGGTAGCCTGGAAAAAATCCGGGGGCATGACGGACTCGAAACTCCTGCGCAGCGCGTGGCGTTTAGCACTCACGGAACGTTGTAAACTTTCGATTCACATAACACCCACTCAGGCGCGTTATCTGGACCTCGTGGTGGGCAAGCATGGCGCAAATCTGAAAGAGACGGTGCCAGGCGCGATAGAACCGGTAAAGTTGAAGACCGTTAAGCTAGGGGATGGGTTCTATATCGAAGACAACGGTCAGAGGCAATTTGTTGGCGTATCCATGGCGGAGCTGGCGGTTCTTCTGACGAAGTTGAGTCCGGACTCTCCTGTCCAGGATAAGACCAGCCTTACAGGGCGGTACGACTTCACCTTGCCGTGGTATGACCGGCAGCATAATCCGGACAGCGAGTTCAGCAGTCCTCTCGATCGAATGCCGCTTACCGATGCTGGCTTGATGCTAAAGCCTGGAAAAGGGCCGGCATACGAAATCAATATTGACCACATCGAAAGGCCGGATGCGAACTGAGATGCTACCCGCTCACGAGTGCCGGGCCCGATTTGGATATTGTGCCGCAGCGCAGCGTCAGAAGCCTGCCCAGCGCGCATAGAGAGCGATGAGGGGCAGACCCCAAAAAGCGCTGACCGCTGCGCCGATGCAAAGGAAGATTCCGAAGGGAAGCTTTGTGAGTCTCCAGGAGTGGTTTTTGGCGCGCGCCGACGGCAGGGCCAGTATCACAAGCGCGAAAAGCGCGCCCAGAACAACGGCGACAGCAAAGGCCAGCCCTGCGCCATGCACGCCGAGCCAAGCGCCGATCATCGCGACCAACTTGACGTCACCCATGCCGATCCCTTCGTGGCCGCGGATCATGATGTACAGCCAGCGGATGACCAGGATTCCTCCCGCAGAGGCGACAGCTCCGATAAACCAGTAGAAGAGCGAGAAGGCGACGTAATGTTTCCATTCGTCGAACCCGCCGCCGAAGTTCATCGAAGCGAGAATGCCGCCGCGCGCGAAGGCGAGCGCAAACCCCAGGGCGATGCCGGAATACGTGAGCCGATCGGGCAGCCAATAATTTTCCGCGTCCATCACGGCCAGTGCCACCAGAATCCACAGAAAGAGAATGCGGGCGATGCCGTTCGCGAGGGAGATTGCTGCGTCGTAGGTGAAATTCCCCGTGGCGAGATCCGGCGCCTCAAGGAAGGTTTGCCAGGCGGAGAAAGCCCAGAGGCCGCCTACGGCCAGTTCAGCCAGTGGATACCGCCAGCCGATCCACGCTTTGCAGGTGCGGCAATGCCCGCGTAACGCCAGCCAGCTAAGGAGCGGAATGTTTTCCCACCACGCCAGGGTGCGGCCGCAACTGCGGCAATGCGAGCGCCCTTTGACGACACTCTCTTCTTCGGGCCATCGGGTTGCGCAAACATTCAGAAAACTCCCGAATACCAGCCCCAAAACCCCCGCAAAAACCGTCACAAAAATCGGAATCATTGTAATCAAAGTATAAAGGTCGCCACTGGGTCTTCGGGCGCGGCAGCGGCGATTGTGGGACGCGCTTCTGCTAGCTACACGCGCCGCAAGTTAAACTGGGAATGCATGGACCTTCCGCAAGAGAGTTCCAAGGCAAAGGCCTCCACGCCGCAAAACGTCACCGACCCGGCGCGGGCGGCGGCGTTGTTTGAGCAGTTGGTGGCCATCATGGCCCGGCTTCGCGCTCCCGGCGGCTGTCCGTGGGACCGCGAGCAGTCCTTCGATTCCATTCGCAAATACACGCTTGAAGAGGCTTACGAGGTTTTTGACGCCATCGAGCGCCGCGACTTCGCGCATCTCACCGAGGAGCTTGGCGATCTGCTGCTTCAGGTGTTGTTTTATGCGGAAATGGCCGCCAACGAGGGCCACTTTACCATCGCCGATGTGCTCGACTCGCTGAATCGCAAGCTGATTCGCCGCCATCCGCACGTTTTTGGCGACGAGGCTGCGCGTGCCGCCGGCAATCGCGCCGAAGTCGACGCCAATGTTGAAGGTTCGGCCGATGCCGTTCTGCGCAATTGGGAAGAGATCAAGGCCGCGGAGAAGGCTGGGAGCGAGGGAGCGAGGGAGCAAGGGAGCAACAAAGCGAAGGAGCTGTCGCGGCTGGATTCTGTGATGCGCGCCATGCCGGCGCTGGCTGAAGCCGCCAAGCTCGGGGCCAAGGCGCAGAAAGCTGGCTTCGACTGGCCGACCTGGCGCGATCTGCTGCCCAAGATTGTGGAAGAAACCGCCGAGTTGGAAGCCGAAGCCGCTTCCGCCGATCCTGCGCGCAAGCCTGCTGTCGAAGCCGAACTGGGCGATCTGCTGTTTACGGTCGTGAACCTCGGCCGCCATCTCGGCGTGGATGCGGAGATGGCTTTGCGCAACTGCAATTTACGTTTCCGCCAGCGCTTTCGCGAAATGGAGTTGGCTGCGCCGCGGCCCCTTGAGGAGCTGTCGCCGCACGAGTTGGAAGCGCTTTGGGCGCAGGCCAAACGGAAGCTCGCAGCCGACCTTGCGACGTTGAAGACGGCAGAACAGGCAGAGCCATGATCCGGATTCGCTCCTGCGCGGGAATGGGCGAGATGGAGGCGTGCGTGGACCTCCAGGTAGAGACCTGGGGCTACGATGAAAACGACGTCATTTCACGCAAAACGTTTCTGCTGGCGCAAAAAATCGGCGGACAAGTGCTGGGCGCATTCGACAGCGATCTCGCGAGCGATACCGCTGCCGGACCCGACGGAACGCTGGTTGGTTTCGCCATGTCTTTGCCGGGGCTGAAATCCACTCCGCATGGGCCTGAGCCTTACATTCATTCGCACATGCTGGCGGTTCGCCCCACGCACCGCAATCGCGGCCTTGGCGCGCAACTCAAATGGGAACAGCGGCGTGAGGCGCTTTCCCGGGGCATCCGTCACATGGAGTGGACCTTTGATCCCCTCGAGATCAAAAACGCTTTCCTCAATATCCACAGGCTGGGCGCCATCTCGCGCGAGTACCGCGTGAATTTCTATGGTGTATCCTCATCTCGACTGCAGGGTGGTCTGCCAACGGATCGCCTTTTAGCGGAGTGGGAGCTGGATTCCCCGCGAGTTGAGGCCCTCATTACTCCGCGCCCGGCAGCCGCACGCACCATCGAAGAGCGCATTCTGGTTCAGGCCGCCATCGAGCGGTGGAAGGCCAGCGAAGCAACCCGCAAACGGGCTATCGATGTTCAGTTAGAGAATCGACAGAAGTTTCAACAGGCTTTTTCCAGGGGTTTGGCGGTACTGGGTTTCTCTCTCGATGCAGAAGGCAATGGTGTCTACGAATTGGGCCTTCTCTCTCAACCCTGACGGACCATGAGGAACGAATGAGAATCGATGCAATTATCCTGCGCGAACTGCACATGCCGCTGGTGCGCCCGTTTGAAACCAGCTTTGGCGTTACCCGCAACCGAAGGATCGTGCTGGCCGAGATACAGTCCGAAGGGTTGACCGGCTGGGGCGAATGCACCGCGGGCGAGCGGCCGTTCTTCTCCGGCGAGTCCACGGATTCCGCATGGCAGGTGATGGTGAATGAACTGGGTCCTATGCTGGCCTCCGAGTCGCCGGAGCACGGTGGAGAGTGCCCGCGCATTTTTCGCGCCGTGCGCGGCAATCCCATGGCCAAGGCCGCGCTTGAAAACGCCATCTGGGATCTCGAGGCGCAACGCGAAGGCGTTTCACTTTCCCGCCTAATCGGCGGCGTGCGCGAAAGCATTTCCTGTGGCGTGTCGCTGGGCATTCAGTCCTCGATTCCCGAGCTGCTCGCGATCATTGAGCGCGAGTTGGCGGCCGGTTATCAGCGCATCAAGCTCAAATGCAAGCCGGGCTGGGATGTGGAAGTCTTCGAGCGTGTGCGTAGCCGCTGGCCCGGAATCCTGCTCAGTTGCGATGCCAACTCCGCGTACCGCTTGCGCGATCAGGACCACCTCGAGTCCTTCGACGCCTTCGACCTGCTCATGATCGAGCAGCCGCTCTGGCACGACGATTTCTACTTCCACTCCGTATTGCAGAAACGCCTCAACACGCCCATCTGCCTTGATGAATCCATCCGCAACCGCCGCGACGCGCTGGCCGCCGTGGAGATGGGGTCGTGCAAGATCATCAACATCAAGTTGGGCCGCGTAGGAGGATTCTCAGAGGCCATCGCGGTGCACAACGCAGCGATGGAGCGCGGCATTCCCGTGTGGTGCGGCGGAATGCTCGAGACGGGCATTGGCCGCGCGCACAATATCGCGCTGTCTACGCTGGAAGGATTTACGCTGCCCGGCGACGTCTCTGCCTCGGCGCGCTACTTTGCGGAAGACATCATCGAGCCCGAAGTCGCGGTCTCGGCGGAAGGCGAGATTGCCATTCCCGATACGCCGGGCCGCGGCTACGAGGCACGAACCGGCCTGATTGAAAAGCTCACCGTGCGCAAGGAGACCATCCGCGCCATGGCGCTGGTGGCATAAAAGCAGCGACTCTGCGAGCCAGCGGGCGGGCCGTGCCCCATCTTATTCTGCGTCCGCGGAGAAGAATGCCGGAGAGCGGCGCCTTCGATGGGTCGGCCCGGGCCTCCCACGGGAACTGTTTCCCTCCATTTGCGTATGGTTTCTCTATGGCCTTTTCGGAAACGGTGTAGTCCTGTTGAGAGCGGTTACAGGTCGCCGCTCCCTGAGGTCGCGTCGACTTGGATGTGTGTCCTCGGTGTGCGGAATTTCCGAAATGCATTAGCCGGGAGCAACCGCCGGCCATTACACTCAAAAGATTGAATTTCAGGAGCAATCGAATGAATCGACTTTGTCGCATTGCACTGTTGGGACTGATGGGCGCAGTTGCCCTGGCGCCTCGGGTGGCCGTTCTTCATGCGCAGGCCACGAACTCCACGGCAAGCAGCGCTCCCCAGAAGGTTGAGCTTCTACCCGGTCTCGACAAGCAGTTGATCGATACCAGCGCGGACCCTTGCGCGAACTTTTACCAGTACGCGTGCGGAAATTTCGCCAAGCTCTACCCGATTCCGCCGGACAAGCGGGGGTACGACCAGTTTGCCATCATCCACGACTATACGCAGGGCATTCTGCGCGGTCTGCTCGATCAGGTGGCGCAAAGGAGGGCGCAGCACAGTGCGAACGAGCAGAAAATCGGCGATTACTACGCGAGCTGCATGGATGAAGACGCAATTAATGCCAAGGGTCTGAAGCCGTTGCAGCCCGAGCTCGATCGCATTGCGGCATTGCGCAGCAAGAAGGAATTAACGGCTCTGCTCGCTCATTACCAGATGATCAACGTGGGCGCATTCTTCAGCTACGGCGAGCAGCAGGACTTCAAGGATGCGCGCAAGCAGATTGCCGTCGTCGATCAGGGCGGATTGGGCCTTCCGGAGCGCGACTATTACTTCCGCACTGGCGACGAAGCCGATAAGACGCGCAGGGAATATGTGGAGCATGTGGCGAAGATGCTGGAGTTGCTGGGCGAGCCCACGGCTCAGTCTTCCTCTGATGCGCAAAAGATCATGACGCTGGAAACGGCGCTGGCCAAGGCGTCGATGGACGTCACCTCGCGTCGCGACCCCGCGAACGTTTATCACCTATTGCCAGCGGCCAAATTAACCGCGTTGACGCCGGCGATCGATTGGCCCAAGCTCTTTGCCGATACCGGCGTGCCCGGAGTCGCAGAGCTGAATGTCACCGTTCCCGACTTCTTCACGGGCTTGCAGTCCGTCCTTGAGTCGACCGATCTCGACACCATCAAGGCCTACTTACGCTGGCAGCTAATCAACGCCATTCCAGAGTATGCGCTACCCAAGGCGCTGAGCGAGGAAGATTTCAACTTTAACAACCACGAGTTGCAGGGACAGCCGGAGCAGGAAGCGCGCTGGAAGCGCTGCGTCGCGGCTACGGACAGCGCCATGGGCGAGGCGCTCGGCCAGGTGTACGTTGCGAAAAACTTCCCCGCCACGAGCAAGGCCTCTACGCTGCAGATGGTTCATGACATCGAAACCGCGATGGGTGCGGAACTGGAAACGCAAGCGTGGATGAGCGATCCGACGAAGCAAACCGCGGAGGCGAAGCTCCACCTGGTGGCCAACAAGATCGGCTATCCCGATCATTGGCGCGATTATTCGACCCTGATGATCGTTCGCGGCGACGCGGTGGGCAACGCGCTGCGTGCGGCGGACTTTGAGAACAAGCGCGAGCTGAATAAGATCGGCAAGCCGGTGGATCGCGGCGAATGGGGCATGAGCCCGCCGACGGTGAATGCTTACTACAACCCCTCGATGAACGACATCAATTTTCCCGCCGGAATTCTGCAGGCGCCGTTCTACGATCCGCACGCCACCGACGCTGTAATTTACGGCCACATTGGAGCGGTTGTTGGGCACGAGCTGACGCACGGTTTCGACGACGAAGGCAGCCAGTTCGATGGCTACGGCAACCTGTCGGGCTGGTGGTCGGCCGACGACCGCAAGAAGTTTGACGCGATGGCAGATTGTGAAGTGCAAGAATATGGCAACTTCACAGTGTTGGGCGATGTAAAACTCAACGGCAAGCTGGAATTGGGAGAGAATACGGCCGATAACGGTGGTTTGCGCCTGGCCTATCTTGCGTTTCTTGCCGACGCCAAGCGCAAAGGTATCAATCTGAACGCAAAGCAGGACGGATATACGCCGCTGCAACAGTTCTTCCTTGCCTTCGGACAGAACTGGTGCGGCAATCTACGGCCGGAAAGGATCCGGCTGCTGGTCCAGACCGATCCGCATTCGATCAACCAGTTCCGCGCCAACGGCGTGGTGCAGAATCTGCCTGCATTTGGCGAGGCCTTCGGCTGCAAAGTGGGCCAGCCCATGATGCCGATCAACGCCTGCCACATCTGGTGATTGCGTTTGCAGAAGTGAGGCCGCGTCCAGGTTGGGCGCGGCCTTTCTTTATTGCTTCTGTTTTCCCCAATCGAAGTGCCTGCCCACGATTCCTTTCACGATCCAGTGGTCGGTGGCCGCCGTGGGTCCAACGCCGACGCCGAAGTTGATCTCCCACTTCGGCGACAGGTTCAGATCGATGGCAGGGAAGAACTGTTGCTGCTGGTCGTGCAGGCTGGCGATGTTCGTAATGCTGCCGTAATCGGCGTAGTATTCCAGACCGCCTGAAATCTGCCTGGTAAAGTCGTAACTGATTTTCGCTGACGGCGAAAAGTCAATGCCGAGATTTACATCGGGCCCGTGCCAGGCGCGCTCCAGTGCAGGATTGACGGCGAAGTACCAGCGCCCCGTGGCCTTGTCGATGATGGGCCGAATCTCCCAGTCCCAGGTGTCTGGCGCGTAACTGGCGCGTTGATAGCCGAACTCGGTGGAGAGACTGACGCCTATCGGCCAGCGCCAACTGTCGGGAACACGAACCCGGGGACGAAGGTGGTCGCCAACCCACTGCACTCCCTGGCTGTCATCCTCGCTGGTGAAGATGTAAAAGCCGACCTCGGACCAGTTGTTGACTCCCTGCGTGATTTCTATGGTTTCATGCTCGGCGTGATTGTCGGGCAAGACCGTGCCAATTTTGGTGCGAAAGCCATCGGCGGTGAAATTCGAATGCAACTCGACCATGGTGCTGCGCGGTGGGACGGTGTCGGCGCCATAGACTTGGATCTCGTAGTTATTCTGTGGGTGCGCCGTCGCGGCAGCGGCTGCAAGTGCAGCGCCGGCCAGGATAAGAAATGTCCTGTGCATTCGATGCAAAGCTCTCATCAGGTCAGGGTTGTCAATCTACTCCGTTTGTCCTTCTGCTTGCCGCCACATGTATGTAAGCAGAATTGCAGTCGCGGCAATCCATACAGCAATCGTAAAGGAGCCGGATAAGAGTTGAGTGAAGCCGGAGGAGTGTCCTGCCCTCTGCCACTCGATCAGCAGAGCCAATGCGAACGACACGCCAAAGAGTCCGACATATTTCCAATGAATTTGCTTCTTCTTTCCTCTTGCCAGATGCGCGATGATGGCCAGCGGTAGGGCAGTAATGAGAGCGACGAAGACCCGGTGCATGATGCTTGAGCCGTGGTGAGCCCTGCTGAATTCATTGAAGAACGCTATGGCGAGCGCTCCCGCGAATTCCTTGATCGGTCTCTTCTGTTCAGATTTGTCGTCCATCATTCCCCGCCGTCTTGAAATGATTGTTAGGCGTAGCGAAACAACCTCATGAATCCCATATCCATGTGGTCCTGCTGGTGGCAGTGGAAGAGCGTGTTGCCGGGGTTCGAGGCGACCAGGTCGGCCTCGACCTTGGTTCCCGCCTCCACGATGACAACGTCCTTGTGCACCCCGCTGGCTGCCGCTCCGCGAATCGACACCAGCTCAAAGTTGTGCCGGTGCAGATGAACGGGGTGGTCGTCCATGCTGCGATTTTCGAAAACCAGCCGGTGACGCAACCCCTCGTGCACAGTGATTGGATCATAATTGGGCCAGGACTTTCCGTTGATCATCCATTCATCGAGCGCGCCATGGCCTTTGAAGCGCGAAGTGAAGACCATGGGAATGGTTACGTCCGGTGTGTGCGTTGCGGGCGTGGCATCACCAAACGCGCGATAGTCCCAAATCAGTTTCCCCGCACCCGGCTCCTGCGGTATTCCCGCGCGTCCTGAATATTCAATCACCGCGCCCATGCCCGCATCGCGAAATGCTTTTTGCGCCTCGCCCAGCACCCACACGCCGGGCGCATTCATCGTTACCAGGGCCGTGATACGCTCCGCCGGGCCCAGCCGCAGAGTTTCCACCGCGGCTTCGGTCGCCACCGGAGCTCCGTCCATGGCCAGCACCTGAAACTTGTGTCCCGGCAGCGCGAGCCAATGCGCCTCCGTTGCGCTGGCGTTCAAAATCTGAAACAGTACACGCTCTCCCTCGCGCACGCGGATCGGTTCGCCGTGACCCAGCATCTTGCCATTCACCGATCCGCACACGTAGCTCACCATCATGGAGCCGTCGTCGCCGGCTGTGTAGTAAGGCTCCCAGTCGTGCAGCACAATGAACTGCTCCTGATCGTAGCGGCCGGGATCGCCGCTTTCCGGGTCAACATGCAACACGCCGAATTGCCCGCTATAGAGACCGCGCTTCAGATCGCGATGCGCCATGGCGTGCGTGTGATACCAGTGCAGGCCCGCTGGTTTGGGAGAAAACTGGATCAGCGTTCTGCCTCCCGCAGGGATCATCGGAGATCCCTCCTCCATTGCGCCATCCACAGGCACGGGAATCCATTGTCCGTGCCAATGGACGATTTCTTCGCGATCCAACCGGTTGACAATCTCGATGGATGCCGGCTTGCCTTGGGTCACGCGCAACAGCGGTCCGGGAATTTGCCCGTTGTACGCCGTGGTGCGGATTTTCTTCTTTGGCGCGAGCTCCCATTCGATCTCGGAGATCTCGAGAGTGTATTCCGCCTTCGCGCTTGGTCCGGCCGGGGTCAGGGAAGCGCCAGGCATCGTCTGCGCCCACGCGAACGGGCTCCGCGCCATCAAGACGCCGGCAGCCATCGGAGCGGAAGCCAAAAACGCGCGCCGGCTCGTCGTGCGCTTGCACACACCGCGCTGTGGCCTCATCTGGATCGTCGGCATCATCGATGCTTTGTATTGTCGCTCAATTCCGGCGGCAAAGGCGCAACTCTCACTGCGCATCCACAACGCAGCGGAACCCCACCCCGCCCGAGCGGTCGTATCCCGGCGCCATCAGCAGTAGCTTGCCGTGCTCGGTGTTTCTGTAGGCCTGAGGGAAATACCAAATGGAGCCTTGCGGACGGTAGTATTCACCGCCACGCACTATGGCCGTGCGGGTGTGCTCGTCGGCGAATTCATCGGTCCACTGCCACACGTTTCCGGTCATGTCCATGACGCCGTAGGGGCTTGCGCCTTGCGGATGCGCGTCGACCGGGTCCGGGCCTCGCATGATGCGCCCCGTGTCGGGAACGGGCATATTTGCAACCTGCCACGTGTCGCCCCACGGATAGGCGCGCCCATCCGGGCCTTGCGCCGCCATCTGCCACTCCCACTCGTGCGGCAGCCGCTTGCCGGCCCACGCCGCATAGGCACGCGCATCCTCCAGCGAAACCCACGTCACTGGGCGGTTGTCCCAGCCCTGCGGAAAGGTTCCGTTCTTCCAATCCCGTAAGAAATTGATGGCGTCTTTGGGCGCGTAGTGCGTCGCATCAAGGAACTGCTTGAACTGCGCATTTGTCACCGGGTATTTGTCGATGTAAAAGGGCGCTACTTGAATGGTGTGCTCGTGAAAACGCCGCGGCGAATTCTCCCACGGATATTCAACATCGAGTCCCGGATACGCGCCGCCCTCGATCTCCACGCCCGCCACTTTGAAGTAGAATGCGCCGCCGGGAATGCGCACCATTCCAGCCGGCGCCACGGCCGCGGATTTTGTCGGCGCAATGTCGACGATGTGCTGTTCCAGAATCACCGGCTCATGCGCAAAGGCCCTCAGTGGTTTTGCCGTCATCGCCGCCATGCGCTGCATCAGCGCCTTCATCGCCGCGCTGGGCTCGCCCGGCGTGGCCAGAATTGCGCCGTAACCGTTGGCTTCCATTGTGAAGCTCAGCACCACATCTCCACCATCGGCGGCCGGCTTCAACTCCACGCCATGGTAGAGGTCGAAGAAGCGCATCCCGGCAACCGCAGGCACCTGCATCTGTTCGCCGTCCACGTCGTAGGAGGCGCGATTCACGATGGTCCACACCGTCTGCTGGCCCAGCGGCCAGCGGCTGGCGTATACCCCGTAATTGAGCATCGGATCATGCGGCTCCCAGTCGGGGCTCACCAGGAACTGCGCTACGCCGCGCTCCAGGGTCGCCATGCGGCGCGTGGCCTCGGCATCGCGCGAGTTGATCCCGTTCCAGATGCCCCACACGTTCTCCCAGCTCTCCCAGCCCACGCCGTTGAAGAACGCGAATTGCAGGTCGTCGGTTTTGTCCTTCGCCCAGCGGTCGCTGATGTTCACCATGTGGCGCGTCTCCAGCCACTTGTACCGGTCCACCATGGGGATGAAGGGAAAGCTGTACTGGCCCCAGTTCATCACGTCCCAGCTGAGGTCCTCGTCGCTGGGGCTTTGCTCCGGCTCGAACGCCAGGGGATGCCCTACAGCCTCCGCGGCCAGCGAAAATCCCAGCGGCACACCGTCTTGCGTGTCGCCGTTGATGCCGTCCGCGCCAATCTCTTTCATCAGTCCGGCAATCGCCTGCGGCCACGGCTGCGACGGCGGATGCGTTCCCTCATCCCACATCATCATGGGAAACAGCACGTGCACGCCGCGGCGATGAAAGTCCGCCACCATTTGCCGCACGCCATCTATTCCGCCAGGCAAGGACTCCACCATCTGCAACTGGTTGCGGTCATCGATTCCCATGTTCGGATACGTTGCCCAAACCAGCACCGCATCGATTCCGCCGTAGCGATGCTCGAGGTCGTCCAGATAGCGGTCCACTGTGTAACGGCCCACCAAAGGATCGTAGAAATATCGATCCTGCACCATCATTTGCGGCTGGATGAAGCTCGATTGTGCCCATGCGAGCGCCGGCGTCTCATAGCGCCACGGATCGAAGGCGACGCGAATGCGCCGCTCGGCGCGCCAATGTTGCAAGTCCTTGATCCAGCGGTCGTGCCAGCCCGCAGGACACGTCGGCTGCAGCACGTTCTCCCACGCAAAATGCAAACTCATGCAGTCGGGCGGGGGAATCTGCTGTCCGCGGGCCGGATATTGCGTGTCCTGCGCGGCGGCGGCCAGCGCGACCGCTCCCATCAGTGCTCCCAGGCATACGTCGCGAAGCATGCGGCGACTTCTCCTTCTCCCGTCGAGCCGGAAATCCGGAGACGGTGTTGGTTCCGCCTAAGTGCGTTGTGCCAGAAACGCGTCGACTTCGGCGCGCAGCGGCATTGAGGCCTGTGCGCCCTTACGTGTCACGCTGATGGCGGATGCGGCATTGGCGAAGCGCGCTGCTGTCCACGGGTCCTTGCCCTCTGCGAGCGCCGCGGCAAACGCGCCGTTGAAACAGTCACCCGCGCCCACGGTATCGATGGCGTCCACCTTGAACGGCTTGACCCACTCCGCTCTTCCGCCGGCAACCGAAACGAATGCTCCCTCCGCGCCGCGCTTGAGGACTACGCCATTGAGCCCTTTCGCATGCAGGCGCTGCGCGGTGTCTTTCACATTCGCTCCGTCGCCCACGTAAAACGCCGCCTCGGTCTCGTTGGGCGTGAACCACGCCACCTGGGCGAACGCCGCATCGGGAAGGGCAGCCGCCGGCGCGGGATCGAGCATCACCGGCACTTGCGCCTTGGCGCAAAGGTCCAGCGTGTAGCCAAGCGTGTCCATGGGAATTTCAAGTTGGCAGAGAACCATGCCGGCCGAGCGAATCAGGTCCGCGTGGCTGTCGACGGCTGCGCGGTCCATCTTGCCATTCGCGCCCGGAACCACCACGATGGCATTCTGCCCGTCTTCTGCGACAAACATCGGCGCCAGTCCCGAGGAGCCGGTGGTATGGGCCATCGCCGTTATGTCCACGCCCGCGTGCTGCAAGTTTTCGAGCAGCACCGGCCCGAAGGTATCGTCGCCCACCTTGGCCACCATGGCCACTGAATAGCCGAGGCGCGCCGCGGCCACTGCCTGGTTTGCGCCCTTGCCGCCGGGCGTGGTCTCAAATCCCGTTCCGATCAGCGTTTGCCCGATGGCGGGAATCCGCGGCGTGCGCGTGACCAGATCCATCGTGATGCTGCCGACAATCACAATCGGCTTGCGCGTGTCGCTCATAGCAGGCACCTCAATATAGCGGAGCTGCGGCCACCGATCCCAGCCCCAACAGAAAACACAGAAACATCAACACCAGAAGCACCGTGGCTGCGCGCGGCGCACCGGCAAACTCGCGCCACACAAATACGCCCCAGCACGCGGACACCATGGTCGCGCCCTGACCAATGCTATACGAGACCGCCGGGCCCACCAGGTGCGCACCCGAGGCCAGAAAATTTGCTACGCCGCCCGTGCACCAGATGGCTCCGCCCAGCGCTCCTGCCAGGTGCCAGCCGAAGGGAGCCTTCCAGTAATCAGCGCCATCCACCGGCTCGCGGCCATCGAGAGGCTTCTTCATCAGCAACCAATTTGCCGGCACGGTTGAGATCAGCAGCCCGATGGTGAAGAACAATGTAACAGCATACGGTCCCGGCGCGGTTTGCCCGGGATCGCCGTTCAGCGCCCGCGCCACGAAGGGATAAAAGCAGCCCATGAGCACGCCGCACGCAAGGCTGAGGACAATGCCGCGCACCGTCGTCGACTTGGCCGTGGCTTCGCGCTTGCTGTAGGCCGCCGCGTCCAGCACAATCGCCACCACGACAAGCGCCACGCCGCCAAACAGCAGCAGGGGATTGCCCACTGGCTTGATCACGTAATTCGAAATTGCGCCGATCACCAGCGCGAGTCCGATGCCGACGGGGAAGGCCACTGCCATTCCCGCCACGTCAATTGCGGCCACCAGCAGCAGGTTCGCCACATTGAAAATGGCGCCGCCCGCCATCGCGTAAAGCATGGGCGCAACTGGTGTCTGCGCTACGTCGTGCAGAAAGGCTGTTCCCACGCGGCCCATGCTCCCCGCCGTCAGTCCCCAGAAGATCGCGCCCACCGCCATGCCGATGGCGTAATCCCAGTAAAAAAGCTGGAAGCGATAGCCGGGACACAGTTTCAGTGTGTTCGCCCACGATCCCCAACACAGCATGGTCAGGATTGTGAGGCACAATGCGGCCAGATACGTTTCGGGAGCGAGCATCGACCATTCCCTCCGTTCAGACGGCGACTTGCGGCAAACAAGGAACCATAACGCATTGGCATTGCCGTTGTATAGAGCGCAAAACGAATGGGACTCATTAACGGCGGGGCGGACTGGCCGCGCGCGCACTACGTGTCGCTGAAAATCTTACTGCCTCGCCGCCTTCACCGCTTCCGTCAGCGCTGGAACCACTTCGAACAGATCGCCGACGATGCCGTAATCGGCTACCTCGAATATGGGCGCGTCGGGATCCTTGTTGATGGCTACGATGCACTGCGAACCTTTCATGCCGACCAGGTGTTGAATGGCTCCGGAGATTCCGACGGCCAGATAGAGCTTCGGCGCGACCGTCTGCCCGGAGCTGCCGACCTGCCGCTCCAGAGGCATCCATCCGCTGTCGCAGATGGGCCGCGATGCTGCCAGCTCCGCATCGAGCGCACTGGCGAGCGCGGCGATCATTGGCATGTTTGCCTCTTCCTTGATGCCGCGACCCACGCTGACAATCCGCTGCGCCGAGCCGAGATCGACTGTCTGCGCGGATTCGCGAAACGGCTCACTCGGTTTGGTGCGAATCTGTGCGGCATCGAGAGTCGGCGTGAAGAGTTCGATCGGGGCCGGTTCCGCGTTTCCCTGCGTCTCAGGCGTGTCAGTACGAAACGCACCCGCTTGCACCGAGACAAAGCAAGGGCCAGCGCCGCTGTGCCGGTACGTTCCCGTCAACCGCCCTTGCAGCAGTTGCCGCGTGAAAAGCGGACCGTCTTCAATCGCAATCACATCGCCGATGAGTACCTGGCCGAATTTGCACGCCAGCGCAGGCGCGTAGTCGCGCACCTGATACGTGTGCGGAAACGCCACGCACTTCGTGCCGTTCTGGCTTTGGATGAGATCATGCAAAGCGAGACAAAACCCGTCTGCCGTGTAATGCGCCAGTAAAGGGTGCTCTACGCGTACCACCTTGCCAATGCCCTTGGTGGCTGCCTCGGCGGCAAGCGTCTCAGTTTGCGCGCCAATCACGACGGCCGTGACATCCTGCGCGGGGCCGAGCTTCAATGCGGCCGCGAGAGTTTCCCAACTGGCGCGCTTAATCTTCCCGCCGCTCTCTTCCAAAACCAGAAGAACACTCATAGCACCCGCGCCTCCATTTTCAGCTTTTCTACCAAAGCTGCCGCAGCCTCTTTCGCCGATCCCGAGAGAATCTGCGTCGATTTTTGCTTCTTTGGCGCAGAGATTTGTGCGAGCGTCGCCACGGGAGCAGCCGCAGTGCCCAGCTCCGCAGCGTTCACTGCGCGCAGCTCCTTGGTTTTGGCGCGCTTGATGCCCATCAGCGTGGCATAGCGCAGCTTGTTCCCGCCCGACTGCATGGTCAGCACCGCGGGCAGCGGCATCTCGACGGACTGAAACCATCCCTCTTCGAGCTCGCGTCTTACTTTGAGGCCCGCATCGGTCTTCTCCACGTGCAAAATGAGCGTGGCGTGGGGCAGCCCCAGCAACTCCGCCAGAATCACGCCGGTCTGGCCCAGTCCCAGGTCTTCCGACTGCAATCCGGTCAGCACCAGGTCAGGATTCTCCGGCTTGATCGCTTCGGCGAGCAATCGCGCCACACCCAAAGCATCGCGCGCACCGAGGTCGCCGCACATAATTTGGATGGCCCGGTCCGCGCCCTTGGCCAGTGCCTCGCGGATCGTCGATCCCACTCGCTCCGGTCCGGCGCTGAGCACGATCACTTCGCCGCCGTGCTTTTCTTTGAGCTGCAGCGCCTCTTCGAGTGCGTAGGCATCCGGCTCGTTCATGGCCCACTGGAGGTCACGCTCTTCGATCCATTTCGCGTTCGCGGCGATGCGGACGGGCGCATCGCGGTCAGGCACTTGTTTGATAGCAACAACGATTTTCATTGTTTGAGCGCTCCCGCTCCAGATTTACTCTTCTTCCGGCAATCCCCGCGCCACCAACTGCGCAATGTCCACCAATTCCGGGGCACCTTCGCCGTGGGCCGCGAGTGCATCCCGCAACATCGTATTGCAGAAGGGGCAGGCTGCGGCCACTACTCCTGCGCCCGTGGCGACCAGTTCTTCGGCGCGGACATGGCTCACGCGCTCACCTTTCTCCTCGCCAAGAAACGCCAGGCCTCCGCCGGCGCCGCAACAAAAACTGCGCTCATGCGATCGTGGGGCTTCGACCAGTTCGCCGGCCAGCGCGGCGACTTGGCGCGGTTCGTCGTAAACGTTGCGATAGCGGCCGAGATAGCAGGGATCGTGAAACACGATCTTTTCATTGCGAGATTGCTCGGGGGCTAAAGCCCCTTCATTTTTGTCATCGCTTTCGGCGCGACTCAAGTCGCGCCCTGATACAAGACCGCTTGCGGCTGGAGTTTCTTCTGAGCCCGAGGTGACGTGCCCTGATACAAAGCTCAATTCGCCCAGGTGGCGGGCCAGGAACTCACTGTGATGCTCGACTTCGGGGGGCGTGCCAAACTCTTTCCAATCTTCCTGGATGGTGCGCACGCAATGCGGACAAATCGTGATGATCTTCTTGACTCGGTTCTGCGCCAGCGCTTCCAGGTTTGCCTCTGCCAGTTGCTGAAAGAGCAGATCGTTCCCCAGGCGGCGGACCGGATCGCCGGTGCACTTTTCTTTGCGAAGTACGCCGAAGCTTGCGCCGAGGTGCCGCATCACGCGCACCAGCGCCAGCACAATCTCGCGTCCGCGGGGATCGTACGCACCCATGCAGCCCAGCCACAGGCAAAATTCCTGCGTCCCGTCGAAGATGGGCAGCGCGTTTTTCTCCACGAATTTGTCGCGCTCCGTGGCGCTCATGCCCAGCGCGTTGCTGCCGCGCTCCAGGGCTAAAAATAATTTGGATCCGTAAGAGTTCTCCCACGCGCCCGTATTCACAGCGCCGCGCCGGAGACCCACCAGGATGGGAACGTGCTCGATGCCTACAGGGCACTGGAATTCGCACGCGCCGCAGGTGGTGCACTCGAACGCCGCTTCCTGCGTGTTGTACTTGCCGAGCATCGGCTCCTCAGACCTGGGCCCGAACTCGTTCAAGTAGCCGCGCAATCCTAGAACAATTTCTTTCGGGTTCAGCTCTTTGCCGGTCGCGTTGGCGGGGCAGTGTTCCATGCACCGCCCGCATTCCACGCACGAGTAGGCCTGCAGGCTCACGAGCCGCGTCAGGTCTTTGCCCGCTACCAACCCGAAATCCTCATCGCCGCTCAGTGGAGGAATGTGCGCAAAGCTGCCGCGCGAAAAGAACACGGTGAACGGGCTCAACACCAGGTGCAGATGCTTGGTGTGGGGAATCAGCGGCAGGAACGCGAGCAATGTGAGGGTGTGCGCCCACCACAGCGCCTGCACCGCAGCGTCCGGTCCCTTTACGAAAAACGCCGCCAGGTACGTTGCCATGAGCGCGAAGATCAAAAGCGCAACGAGACCCGAACCCCACGAAAGCTCGCCCAGCCATTTGGGTCGCAGCAGAAATCTCCGTACAAACAGCCCGAGAATGCCTGCCGCGCAGCCGACGGCAAAGATGGCCGCAACATCAAAGTAAAGTTGACCTACGCTGCCGGCGGGATCGAGGAATCCAACGCCCAGAAGCGTCGCGCAGTGGTTCAGCGTAACCAACGCGAAAGCGCAGAATGCCCAGAACACCAACGCATGCGCCACGCCCACAAGCGGTCGCTCGCGGATCACTTTCGCCTGCAGCAGTACCTCCCAGACGAAATCCCACACCCGCTTTCCGATCGGGAAGACATGAAAGTCGGGATCCTTTTTCGATTGCAGAATCTTTTTGAGGATGGGCCCGAAGCGTCGCCAGAATCCGTAGGCCGATGCGACCGCCAGGACGGCGAACAGCCCTCGCTCCCAGAGCGCAAAGTGCAGGGGTTCAGTCGCGGTTGGCATCAGGTTCATCATGGTTGCACCAAGCCACAATACACGATGGGGTCCCGGCAGTGTGAACTGACCCTGGGAGCTGGTAGGAGCGATGCTCAAAGCCGATTAAAAAGCGTCCCTCAGGGGCTAAAGCCCCGCTGTTTATGCGCCCAGTTCTAGCAGCGCACAATCTTGGGCGAATCGATGCCACGCGTCGCATTGCGCGTATCGATCACAAGCTGCGCCTGCTCCACAATCTCCGCGTAGTTATAGCTTGAGTGATCGGTCACGATCACCACCGCGTCGTATCGCTCCAAATGATCCAGCGGCACGCACGTCATATTCAGTTCGTACTTGCGTCCGCGGCCTACGCAAGGGAAGTACGGGTCGTTGTACGCGACCACCGCGCCGCGCTTGCGCAGGAGTTCAATGATTGTGAGCGAAGGCGACTCGCGCAGATCGTCGATATCGCGTTTGTAGGCCAGCCCCAGGACCAGAACCCTGGAACCGTGCAGAGGCTTTGCGTGCCGATTCAGCGCCGCGCCGATCTGATCCAGCACGAAGTACGGCATGGCCGAGTTCACCTCGCCGGCCAGCTCGATGAAGCGCGTGCGGAAGTCGAACTCCCGCGCCTTCCATGAAAGATAGAAGGGATCGATGGGAATGCAATGGCCGCCCAGCCCGGGGCCGGGATAAAAAGCCTGGAAGCCGAAAGGCTTGGTCTTGGCCGCCTCAATCACCTCGTGAATATCGATACCCATGCGCATGCACAGCCGTTTGAGCTCGTTGACCAGCGCAATGTTGACGCAGCGGTAGATGTTCTCGAGGAGTTTGGTCATCTCCGCAACCGAGGGGCTGCTTACCGGTACAACCGTGCGGAATATGGCGCCGTACATGGCTGTCGCCAGCTCCACGGCCGCCGCACCGCAACCGCCTACGACCTTGGGAACATCGCGCCTGTCGACGACTTCGTTGCCGGGATCTTCGCGCTCCGGCGAAAACACCACGTGCACTCCACTTTCCTCCGCGCCGCGCGCCACTTTCAGGCCGTGCGGATTGCCGCTTTCGAGCAGTGGCGCCACCACTTCTTCCGTCGTGCCTGGGTAGGTAGTGCTTTCGAGCACAATCAGTTGTCCCTGATGAATGTACGGCGCAATCGCCTTCACCGTGCCGGTCACAAAGCTCATATCGGGCTCATGGTGCTCGTTCAACGGCGTGGGCACGCAAATGATGACTGCGTCCATGGCGGCAATCTGGGAGTAGTCCGTGGTGGCGCGAAAGCCGGCGTGTTGCGCCTCCAGAATGGCCTCCGGGAGGATGCGCACAATATACGACTCGCCTGCATTCAGCGTGGCCACCTTATCCGCCGCGATATCGAAACCTGTCACGCGGAAGCGCTCTCTGGCAAAGAGCAGCGCCAGCGGCAATCCAACGTAGCCCATCCCGACGATCCCGATGCGGGCCTCGCGGGACTCCATCTTTTGCTTCAGGTTGGAAAGCTGATTCGGGGTGGCAATCTTCATGCAGTCGATTGTACGGCCTCTTCGGGGCGGCCTCGATTCGCGTTACACTGCGAACGTGCGCCGTTTGTCACTCCGGTCTCACGGCTATCATTCATTGGGGAACGAATTTGTCCAGATATCTTGTTACTGGCGTTGCCGGATTTATCGGCCGGTCCATTGCCGCGGCGCTCCTGGAGCGTGGCGAATCGGTGCGCGGCATCGATAGCTTTATTACGGGCAAGCGCGGCAATCTCGCGGGCCTTGAGGCCATGGAATTTCTCGAAGGCAACCTGGCCGATCCCGCCGTCTGCGCGCGGGCCTGCGCCGGAGTCGAGGTTGTTTTCCACGAAGCAGCCCTGGCGTCGGTCCCGCGCTCTGTCGCCGATCCAGAGGCAACCAATCGCAATTGTGTCGACGCTACCCTCAACGTGCTGGTGACCGCGCGTGCCGCTGGCGTGCGCCGCATCATTTACGCCGGATCCTCCTCGGCCTACGGCGACACGCCCACGTTGCCCAAGCACGAAGAGATGCTTCCCAACCCCATCAGTCCGTACGCTGTGGCTAAGCTGGCAGGCGAGCACTACATGCGCGCCTTCACTCGCGTCTACGGTATCGAAACCGTTACTCTGCGCTACTTCAACGTTTTCGGCCCCTATCAGGACCCGACATCGCACTACTCCGGCGTCCTGGCCATCTTTTGCCGCAAGATGCTTTTGGGCGAGCGGCCCACCATCCACGGCGATGGCGAGCAGAGCCGCGACTTTACCTATATCGATAACGTGGTTGCGGCCAACCTGCTGGCTGCCGAGGCCCCCGCCGAAAGGGTTTCCGGCCGCATGATGAACGTCGCTACCGGCGCCGCGGTCACGCTCAACCAGACCTTCGAGCTTCTCTGCGGCCTCACGGGCTATCGCGGCAAACCCGCCTACGCCGAGCCGCGCTCGGGCGATATCCACCATTCCCTCGCCGACATCCGCCTGGCCCGCGAACTGCTGGGCTACGCGCCCTCGGTCGATTTTGCCGAGGGGCTCCGCCGCACCGTCGAGTGGTATCGAAGCTCCGGGCAGAGCATTTAGCGGCCGCTCCCGAATAGTCCCCGCCGGAATCTTCCCGAATTGTGATGGACAGCATTGACGAATCGCATTTTATGGATGAAACTAGCAGGGTTTTCCTCAGAATTAGCTTTTCGTTCTGAACGCCAGGGTTATTTCTTCGTCCCAGTTAGGCGTGGGAAGAGAGGCCCATGGCGGGCGTCGGCTGCGGTACGCCGCGGCAGACCATTTCGCTTCAGGCCGTTCCAGTGTTTTCGGTTCGTGTCTTAAAGTGAATCGAAAGCGCTCTCATCCGGCAGGAAACGGGCGAAGGCTTTGCTCTGCGCGAATACTTTTGCGCGAGGTTAATGCCCGTTGCCTGATTCTCTGTCTTTCCAGACTGCACTGCCGGACGATTCCGCGCCGCGGGTTGCAACCGAGGCTCAGCGCTGCGGATCGACTTCGTTGCGCGAACTAGGTCAAGCCGTGTGGCGTCGCCGCCGCTTCATTGCGGCCCTTGAAGCGGCACTGCTCGCCGCCTGCCTTCTGTATTGCCTCATCGCACCCAATCAATACGAAGCCGATGCGCGCGTTGAGCTGCGCACCGCCCCGGCTTCCTCACTCAGCCTTGAAGCGCAGGAGCCCTTTGCCTCGGCGTCCGTTCTCTCCGCGCCCATGGCGCTTGAAACCTTGGCCAGCGTTCTGCGCAGCGACCAACTCGCCTGGCGGGTGATTGCCGGGCTCAAGCTCTATCAGCAAGCGGGCTTTCGTGGCCGCTTCAACCAACGCTTTCCCGGATTCAATCCCGACCAACCCGCTCCCGATGCGCAAGCCTGGCTTCTCGAACGCTTCGCATGGCGACTGCACGTGCAAACCATGCCGCGCACGCTGCTGGTTGAGATTCGTTTCCGCTCTCGCGACGCCGCATTGTCGGCCGCTGTCGTTAATGCGCTCATCCGCGCCTATCAGGAACAGGAGACCGAATCGCAGATTCAGGCCACGGCGCAAGCATCCGGCTGGCTCAATGCTCAGCTCGTCGATTTGAAGGTGCGCGTCGATCATGACCAGCAGCGCCTTGCCGATTTCGAGGCGCAGCACGGCATCGTGAGCACGCCCGAGGTGCAGGCCAACGGCCAGCCGGGCGAAACCGAGCACGCGGCGGCCTTGTTGGAGCTCGACGAACTCAGCCGTCAGCTTGTGGCCGCCACCACCGACCGCATCCTCACGGAAGCCGAGTATCGCGCCGCCACTCAGGGCGATCCCGAGATGGTGGTCGCCGCTGATCCGCGCTTGCAGGCCCCAAACGCCAACTTTGCCACCGCGCTTCTCGAGCAGATTCACGCCCGCCGCAGCGATCTGGAGCAGGAAGAGGCCCAGCTCAGCGCCGAACACGGGCCCAGCTTTCCGCGCGTCGTGGAAATTGGCCGTCAATTGCAGGATCTCGACCGGCAGAAGCAGGCGGAAGACGCGAAACTCGTCGAGCGCTTCCGCAGCAACTGGCAAACCGCTCTCGACCGCGAGCAGTTGGTGCGCAAGAGCCTGGAACAGGCGACCAGCGAGGGCATGAAGATGAACGAGGCCGCCACGGAGTATGCCGTCATGCGTCAGGAAGCGAATGCCAGTCACGAACTCTACGTGCGCGTGCTCGAAAAATCAGAAGAAGCCGGCCTGGCCGCTGGTGTGCACAGCTCCAACATCTCGGTCGTCGATGCAGCCCGCCAGCCGGTCAAGCCCGTTGCACCCGATCTGCCGCTGTATCTCGCTATCACTTTCTTCGCCGGTCTCTGGATCGCCGTAGGAGCGGCGCTGCTCCGCGAGTCGCTGGCGAATTCCACAACGCGCGCCGCCACAGCCCTGCTGGCATTGCTGGTTGCCGGCGCTTGCCTCCACGCTCAGGCGCCCACGCCCAGCACCTCCGGCCTGCCCACAGGAGTCGTCAACCTCCCGCAATCGCAGGAGACGCGCAGCCTTCCGAATCCCAAGGAAGCTCCCACGGTCTGGAACAGCGCCGGTAGCGCCGGTGTGCCGCCGCTCGCCGCCGCGCAGGCTTCTTCACCCATGCCCGCGCCCATCGCTTCCGGCGACTTTCTCGACATCAGCGAGTACCACACGCCCGAATTTCATTCCACCGTGCGCGTCTCCGCCGCCGGCACGATCACGCTGCCCATGATCGGCGAAATCAATATCTCCGGCATGGACGAGCGGGCCGCTGCGCACGCCATAGAAGCTGCTCTGCTGGCCAAAGGTATGCTTCTGCATCCGCTGGTCTCGGTGCTGGTTACGGCCTACGCCGGTCAGGACGTGAGCGTTCTCGGCGAAGTGACCCGTCCCGGCGTCTACCCTTACACCTATCACCACCGTTTGCTTGACTTGATCTCCGCCGCCCAGGGTCTCTCGTCCAATGCGGGACGCCTCGTGAATGTCTTTCATTCCGGCGATCCCAAAACTCCGCATCCTGTGGTTCTCGATCCCAGCGGCACGGACACCGCTTCCGATCACAATCCCGAACTCAGCCCCGGCGACACCGTGCAGGTGAGCCGCGCCGGTCTTGTCTATGTGGTCGGCGACGTTATTCGTCCCGGCGGGTTCCCGGTCGATCCCGTGCAGGGCCTCACCGTCGTGCAGGCGCTCTCGCTGGCCTGGGGGCCGTCGCTTAACGCCGCCGTGGGCCACGCTCTGCTGATCCGCGAGCAAAAGGGCGGCCGCACCATGATTGCCCTCAACCTCAGGCGCATGTTGCACGGCCAGGATCCCGACCAGCCCGTGCAGGATCGCGACATCCTCTACGTGCCCGATTCCTTCGCCAAGAACCTGGCGAACCGGACCATGGAATCCGCCATTCAATCGGCCATCGGCGTCACCATCTACTCCGCTCTGGTCTATTCGCAGAGGTATTAGGCAATGCGACGAATTGCCTGGATTCTGCTGCTGCTCCTGGCGTTTGCCATCCCCTGGGAGTACTCCCTCGATTTGGGCGAGCCGCTGGGTAATGTGGCTCGCATCGCGGGCCTGCTGGTGCTGCTCGCGGCCATTCCTGCCATTCTTCAGGCCGGCCGCATCCGCACTCCCAGCGCATTCTGCTGGATTACGCTCGCGCTCTATCTCTGGTTCTGCTGCACTTGTTTCTGGTCCATCGATTCCGTCGCCACTCTCGAAAGACTCCGCGGCTATTTTCAGGAGATGATGATCGTTTGGCTGGTGTGGGAGTTCGCCGATACGCCCGCCGATTTCCGCAACCTGTTGCGCGCCACTGTCGCCGGTTCGTGGGTTCTGGCTGCGCTCACCGTCTTTGCTTTCCGCTCGCCTGAGGCCATCGCCGGCCAAATCCGCTTTGCCGCCTACGGCCAGGACCCCAATGAAGTGGCGCGTTTCCTCGATCTCGGCTTTCCGCTTGCGGCCCTGCTGGTGCATTGCGAGCGCCGCTGGCCCCTGCGTCTCATGGCCATCGGATTTCTGCCGCTTGGCGTCGTGGCCGTTTTGCTCACCGCTTCCCGCAGCGGATTCCTTGCCGCACTCGTGGCTCTCGCCGGGTGCTTTCTCATTCTGGCTCACGGTCACGCCCGCCGCGTCGCCTTCGGCCTCTTCGCTCTTCCGCCCTTTCTCGCCGCCCTCTGGTTTATCGTTCCCCGCGGCACCCTCGACCGCCTCGCGACCATCCCCGAGCAACTTCAGGGCGGCGACCTAAACCAGCGCCTCAACATCTGGTCGGCCGGCTGGAACGCCTTTGTACATGCGCCGCTCTTCGGTACCGGCGCCGGTTCCTTTGTTGCCGCCGCGCATCTGGCGCCGATCGATACTGCGCACAACACTGTGCTGTCCATTCTGGTCGGCGGAGGGCTTTGCGCATTGCTTCTCGCTTCGCTGCTTTTCGTCCTGGCCGCTCGCGCGGCGCTCCAGACCGGCGAACCTCTGCGCCTCGCATTGGTCACATGCCTGCTTGTCTGGGCCATCACCTCGCTCATCGCCACGGTCGAGGAGAACCGCACTACCTGGCTGCTCTTCGGCCTCATCCTGGTCGCCGCGCGGCTTTCGGAAGAGGACCCTCGCGGTCTGGCCGCCTGTTTCCGGTCTGCGCCATTGCGCCTAATCGCCGCTCCAGCCCCAACATTTGCAGCGCAACCGAGTTCCTGAAAGTCGCGACGCCATGCCGCCCGCCACGCCCATTGCCGCGCCGACCCGGTTCTCTACCGTCCATCGCAGCATCCTTCACGCCGCCGTCTCTGTGGGCGCAGCGGGCATCATCGTCAAGCTCATCGCCACGGCCAAGGAAATTGGCGTCGCCTCGGTCTATGGCCGTTCCGATGCCATGGACGCCTTTCTCGCAGCGGCGCTCATTCCCAGCCTGCTCGTCAACCTGATCTCGGAATCCATGAATCAGGCGCTCGTGCCCACGCTGATTCGGGTGAGGGAACGGGAGGGCCGCGAGCACGCCCAGCAGCTGCTTTCCAGCACCATGCTCTGGATGTGCCTGCTTCTCGGCCTGGCGTCCGTTCTCATGGCGCTTCTTGCCCACGGCTTTTTTCCGCTCATCGCCTCGAACTTTCCGCCCGCCAAGCTCGCGCTCTCCATCCGGCTTTTTTACGGTCTCCTGCCCATTGTCCTCCTCACCGGCATCGCCACCAACTGCACCGCGATTCTCAACACACTCGATCGCTTCGCCCTTCCCGCTCTGGCTCCGGCGGTCATCTCCATCTCCGTCCTCTTCGGTGCGTTGCTCCTCGGCAGCCGATTCGGCATCTGGGCCATGGTCTACGCCACGCTTCTTGGTTCGCTGCTGCACGTCGGCCTTGTCGCGTGGATGATGGAGGCCCACGGCTACCAATTCCATTTGCGCTGGCATGGCATGACGGAAGCCACACGCGAGGTTGCCGGCCAATACGGCCCCATGTTGCTCGGCAGCGTGGTCGCTTCAGGAGGTCTGCTGGTCGATCAGTCAATGGCCGCCATGCTGCCCGCAGGCAGCGTTTCCGCGCTGGTCTACGCCAATCGCTTCGTCAGTGTCGTGCTCACGCTGCTGGCCGGCGCAGTCTCTACCGCCATCGTGCCCCACTTCTCGCGCATGATCGCCCACAGCGATTGGGCGGGATGCCGCCACACCATTCGTACCTGGGTCCTGCTGACCGCGTGCGTCTCCGTTCCCATCGCGGCTCTCCTCATCGCCGGCGCGCGGCCGCTCGTCCGCGTCGCCTACCAGCACGGCCACTTCGGCCCGCACGACACCGCCATCGTGGGCACGGTGCTTGCCATGTACGCCGTTCAAATTCCTTTCTATGTCACCAGCCGCGTTTATTACCGCTTTATCGTCGCCATGCGGCGCACCGATCTGATTCTCTACGGAGGCATCGTCAACCTCGGCCTCGATATTGTGCTCAATCTCGTTCTCATGCACTGGTTCGGCGTGGCCGGAATCGCTCTTGCCACTTCGCTCTGGACCGTGGGCACGTTCTTTTATCTCTGGTACTGGAGCCGAAAGCTGATGGCGCGCGCCTCCGCGCAGGAGGCAGCCGCGTGAGCGCATCTCCCGCGCAATACCTGCTCCGCATCGACGATCTTTGCCCCACCGTCTCCGCCGCGCGTTGGCGGCAGATGCAATCGCTGATCGAGGAGTTCCACCTGCAACCGATCCTGGCTGTCGTCCCCGACAACCTGGACCCGGAATTGCAGGTGTCTCCGCCCGATCCGGCCTTCTGGGACCGCATGCGTACTCTGCGAGCGGCAGGAGCAGCGATCGGCCTCCACGGCTACCGTCATGTATGCGCAAGCCACGGCCGCGGCCTGGTCGATCTGCATCGCGTCTCGGAGTTTGCCTGCGTCCCCGCTCGAACGCAGCGGGCATGGATCGGCGCGGGCATGCGCATCCTGCGCGGCCACGGCCTCGATCCCAGAGTTTGGGTCGCTCCGCGCCACGGTTTCGACCTGAACACGCTCGCAGCTCTGCGCGAGGAGGGAATCCTGGTTTTATCCGATGGTTTTACGCGCGCCCCGTTCCTTCGCAGCGGCTTGACCTGGATTCCGCAGCAGCTTTGGGCCCCGGTCGAGAAAGACGGCGGCCTCTGGACCATCTGCATTCACCCAAACACCGCCAACGACCAAGAGATTGCGGCCTTGCGTAATTTTCTCGCCGTTCACGCGGCGCAGTTCACCTCCGTCGATCGTGTACTCTTCCAATTTCAGCCTGCCACCTTGACCCTCACCGCGCGCATTCAGGCTGTATGTGCGCTGCGGCGTCTCAAAATCTCCCACGCCGGCAGACGATTGTGCCGCGCGGCGTTCTTCCGCTCCAGCAACTCCGCATAAAGCCGCTCCCAGCGGTCCAGCACGGCGTCCAGGCTAAAGCGCTGCGCCACGTGCCTCCGCGCCCGTTCTCCCATCGTGCGCCGCTCATCGGGAGGCATTTGCATCAGCTTGATCATCGTCTTTGCCAGCTCTTGTGCATCACCCGCAGGCGAGAGCCAGCCGGTTTCTCCATCCACAACCACCTCGCGCGTTCCGGGAACATCGGTAGCCACAACCGGCACTCCGCAAGCGCCCGCCTCGAGCAGAACCATGGGCAGTCCCTCGTAGCGCGAGGAAAGAACAAATCCGTCGGCGGCCCGTATCCAGCGCGCCACGTTAGGCTCGAAGCCCGCAAAACGCACGCGCTGTTTCAGGCCCAGCCGATCGGCGAGCTCCATCAGCTCGCCCTGCCGCGGCCCCGCGCCCAAAACCAGCAGCCGCGCCCGCTCCGGTGTGCGCGTCATCGCCAGCAGCAGGCTGGGGTAATCCTTCACCGTTTCCAGACGGCCTACCGCGAGCCACAAAAACTCTTCCTTGATTCCGAGTTCGCGTCGTGTTCTGGCGCGCTCTTGCGCGTCTGGTCGCCAGGCACCTACGTCAATACCGTTTCCAATGACGGAGAGATTGCTTTCGCCCACCATCCCGGCTGCCAGATGCGCCGCGGCCGTTGCCTCGCTCACCGCCGTTACGTGGTCCGTTAGCCAGCGGCTGCAGGAATAGCCGAAATGCCGTCCCGCCTTGCCGGTGGAGGAGCTGTGCAAGGTGTCCACCACCAACGGAACGGGCGCTGCCAGGCGCGACCATCGAGCCAGCCATGCGGCGTGCGGCAGATGCGCGTGCAACACGTCGGGTTTTTCGCGCCAAAGCCAGCGCTGGAAGCGAATCCATCCCCGCGGGTCGGCCAGCCCTTTGCGCATTTCGAGGCTCAGGAAGGGAACCCCCGCATCCTCGAGCGTTGCCGCCGCAGCGCCGCCGGAGCCCGATAGCGCCACCATGCTCACGCGCCAGCCACGCCGCCGCAGGCCTTTGGCCAGCAAGATGGCCTGCCGCTCTGCGCCGCCTATGCGGTCGAGGCGGGGAATCGCCATCGCTGCGTGGCTCATGGCTGCCTCCACACATACGCGCCGATCAGTTCCTCGTAGGCCTTTACGGCCTCTTCAAAGCCGAATTCATCGACCGGCCGAAGCTTTTGCAAGGCAATCAGGTCAACACGATTACGATTCAGGGAACCTGGGAGAAGGGCAACCATCGCTGTACACAGAGCGGCGATCAAGAACGAAGCCGCAAGCAACGGTAATGAGAAAGCAACCAGCAAGAAAGAGAGCGTAAAGCGCAAGGCATCACGAACCATAGGCCCCTCCGGCAACCTCGTTTGCACGTCGCAAGCCGGATCCGGCGCAGGCGGCGAGGTGGACGGCTTCACGGCGATTTTGCCCGGAGCTACAGCGGCAGAAGCACGCTCGCTTGGACGAGCGGCTCGTTCCTGACGCGGAGATGGACGTGCACCGTGAAAGATTTTGCTGGTGGCCGGTTCGACAACGGGAGGCGATGCTCTATGGAAATAAAGCCGGTGTATCTGTGGCCCGGCATGCCCAATCCATCGCCGTCGAATCCAGCCCCCTGTGAACAACACAGGAGTG
This sequence comes from uncultured Occallatibacter sp., assembly GCA_964569985.1. Classification (GTDB taxonomy): domain Bacteria; phylum Acidobacteriota; class Terriglobia; order Terriglobales; family Acidobacteriaceae; genus Telmatobacter. The sequence goes on along the minus strand of CAZMWL010000002.1, from coordinate 243,970 downwards.
ACCCTGGTAACAGGTCCTTCATTGAGGGTGGAAAACTGTACTGTAAGGAAACATCCGTCTCAAAAAAATGTCAAGAACTAAAATACAATTTGGAAAAATAGTCGGTTAATTACTTTGGGCAGTAGCGGTCCATCGGCGTGGCGATGCGCCGACCGGAATATTCCATGCTCGTTGCGAACTTGTTTAGACTGCCGACGGGAAGAATCCGTGGCGGAAGCGGTCTCGTGGATGGAGATTCTCGAGAGCTAGCTCCAGCGCCTTGGTGAGGGCAGCCGCAGAGACCTCGGCCGCCAACCACGCGCCCGGACGGCCCCTGAGCAGGTCGACCACTCCTCCTGACGCCGGAGTGGACACAAGCGGCAAGCCCGCCGCTGCCGCCTCCAACAACGCGTTGGGCATGCCTTCATAGCGCGACGGCAGTACGAACAGCGTGGCTCCCTGGAAAAACATATAAGGAGGATCCACTCGTTCCGCGAAGCGGACTGCGGTCTCTATCTTCAGCGAACGGGAAAGCGCCTTGAGCGCCGACTCCTCGCGGCCCGACCCCACCAGAGTCAGGTCGGCCTCCGGAAACCGACCTCGCAGTGCGGCAAGCGCCTCAATCAGGAGATCGAAGCCCTTTTCCCGTGAGAGTCTTCCCACGGCCAGCAGGTGCGGGCCGGGGCCGCTCCACAGCGACGGAGCGTTGCGCGCAGCTAGAATCCCTTCGAGATCGACGGGATTCGGCAGCACCGCAATCTGCTCATTCCGAACCCCTGTCTCGCGCGCCAGATCCTCGGCCATGGCGCGCGATTGGCAGATGACGCGATCGGCGCGCCGATAAAGCAGCCGGTAAAGCAAGCGCGTGTAGCGTGGCACGCCGCCATGAGCCAGCCCGGAAGAGACCGTCCCACTCTGCCGCACCAGCACGCGCGTTCCTGGCGGGAGAAACGGTCTCAGAAAGAGCGCCAAAAAGCTGATCTCCGGCGCTCCCGATAAAATCACATTCGGCCGTAGCCGCCACACCAGCAAGAGCAGCGGTAGCGTCGCGGCGCGCGCTCGCCTGGCGCCCAGCGCATGGACCGTCACCCAGAGCGGTATCGCGCCGGCGCCGGCATCCCTGGCCCGCACCAGCCCCAGATGAACCTCGAACCTTTCCCGCGACAGCCCGCGTGCCAGGAGCGCCATCACATGCTGTGCGCCGCCGCCGCCGAGTTGAGGAGTCAGCAAGAGAATTTTTGTGCGTTGCTCCATGGGTTTCCTGAGAGGAAAGCAATTGTCCTCCAGTACCCACATCAAGCCATGTGTTCGCAATCACTGAATCTTTCTTAAGTAACACTTATCAATGTCCCAAATAGTTACAACTGCAATTCTTTCTTCCAGAATCTGCGCACCGGTCTCCATCTCTTGGGGAAATTTGTCCGGCTCAGGCGCTCTATGGCAGATTCCGCGCTAATTGATCTCTGCATTTCTCCCTCGCGCGCAAACCATCCGCCAACCATCCTTGTTGGAGTCACGCACGCGCAGACCTGCCTCGTACTCGGTGCCCGCCTGCGGGCTTTGCGCAACGCCGGATTCCACGTCCTGTTGCTTTCCAGTCCGGGGCCATTGCTCGATATCACCGCCGCGCGTGAAGGCGTAGAGCGGGTTGCGCTCCCCATGCACCGCGGCATCGCGCCCTTCGCCGATTTGGTGTCTCTCTACCAGCTTTGGCTGTTGATTGGGAGATGCCACCCCGACCTTGTCGAATTCAGCACGCCGAAAGCCGGGTTGTTGGGCACACTCGCCGCTTGGCTGCGCGGCGTGCCCCGGCGCGTCTACATGTTGCGCGGGCTCAAGCTGGAAACCACATCCGGATTCAAGCGCCGCATCCTGCTGGCCGCGGAACGCCTGGCTGCGCGCTGCGCGCATGTGGTGTTGTGCAACAGCGAAAGCCTGCGTGCCGAAAGCCTCGTGTTACGAGTAGCTCCCTTGAGCAAACTGCGTTTGCTGGGCGAGGGCAGCAGCAACGGCGTCGATATCGATCGCTTTTTTCCCGGGCCCAGCCCGATTCGTGAACTGTTGGGCATTCCGCGCAGCGTCCCGGTCATCGGCTTTGCCGGCCGCCTGACACGCGACAAGGGGCTGCCCGAACTCTGCGAGGCCTTCGACCTGATTCTCTGCGCCGAACCTTCCACGCGCCTGCTGCTGGTGGGCTGGTTTGACGTCGCTGAAGATGCGCTCGATCCAGGTCTGAGGGCGCGCATTCTGCGTCATCCCAACATCCACTGCACGGGATTTGTCCCCGACACGGCGCCGTATTACCGCGCCATGGATCTTCTGGTTCTGCCCACCTGGCGCGAGGGTTTCCCAAATGTTGTGCTGGAAGCGGCAGCCTCGGGACTTCCCGTCGTCACCACGGAAAGCACCGGCGCGCGCGATTCCGTTCTTCCTGAAATCACCGGGCTGATGATTCCACCAGGGCATCCGGATGCGATTTATGAGGCGGTGATGAAACTCATTCGCGATTCCAAGCGCCGCCGACGCATGGGGCGGGCCGCGCGCGCGTGGATTGTGGAGCATTACGTGGAGGCGCGTGTGGTGGGCATGACCGTCGACTACTACAAAGGCATGCTTGACGCCGGGCTGATCTCATCGTTGCAAAGCGCCGGAGGCGATCGCAAAGCTTTCGCCGCAGCAGACTAACCATTATTGCCGCGCGAACTCATAGGTGCAGGGGCGGCCCTCCAGCCGTGTCCCTTTGCCGCGACCTTCGCGAAACTCCGCGCGAATGTCGTACACGATATTGGAGCCGCGCTGAAGGTTCCCGGTGGCATACTGCGGCATGCCGGTTCTTCCGGTGGCATGCAGAATGCCGGTTCCGTCGTCGGCAATTTGTCCCTCAATGCGCAGCGATGCGGGCTGGCCTTCCGTGCCGAAGCGTCCTACCAGGTGCCCGTCTTTCACTGCACTTACAAAATGCCAAGTGAATCCCTGTGCGTCTTGAAAGGGCGTGCAATTCAGGGTGGTGTCCCATTTCCCGTCGAAGCGTTCGCTGGCCCCCTGGGTCGCCATGGAAGCACTGGGAAGCAGCATCGCGGTCGCAATCAGGATGGGGATGAGCCTGAAGCCTGTCGACGCGTTTCTCATCGCTAGATGGTAGCGCGGGCGTGGCGCGTTGCGCACGGGAAATTGGCGGCCTTCATTCCGTCTCAATTTCGGCGCCAAACAGTCCAGGTTGCGCCTCGTCCGGCCTCGGCGCCTCAGCCCGCTTCCGACCCGCGGCTCCGATCAAACTCACCACTTCGAGTGCCTGGATGGCCTGTCTAGGTACGTAGATCCGCTGGGTATTCGAGCGCGTATCGGGTGGAGTCAGCAAGAGCCCGGCGCCTTCCACCAGGGAACGGTCGTTGGCCGCGAGGCCTTCCAACTCGTCACCATCGCCCAGGGTCAGGCGCAACCAGAGCCCCGCAGTGCGCGGCCGCAACGAAAATCGCTTGCGTGCCAGCCGCTCAGGGTTTGCCTGGTCCGCCGATCCGACAGGGAAGTCCCGCACATAGCAGACCCACTTCACCTGTTCCCAACCCATCCGGACCACTTTGCCGGTCAGGTCCAGAAACTCCAGTTCCGCTTTTTGCTGGCCGAATTCCGCGCCCGCGTAGCCGGCGCACCAGTCACGCGAGAACTTACGCACAATGACGGGTTTGCGCGCCGAAGCCATCGCTCTGGATTGTCGCACGGTCAAGCGCGCAACGGCGGGCGGCTCTATTGCTCCTCTTGGCTCCTCATGACCAAATGCATCCCCGCAGCGCCGATGGGAAAGCCAAAGTTGGGTCTTCCCCGATTTCCATCCCGTCCAATAGATGTTTGATCCACGCATCAAAACTGGTCATTCTGCTCAACTTGTGTTAATGTTTTTGTTTGCCAGCTTGTAATATTCCCCCTGTAAGGGCAACATCATCAGGTACTTGGCTGAAGTTGAGGATGGCAGGAACAGGAGCACGCATGCCCGACTATATCTACCTCCTGGAAAAACGGCTTTCCGCAGATCAACGCAATGCGCTCACGCAGTTGCGCAACGCGGCACGCGATGCCGGCAGCATCCTTTTCCTCACCGGAGACGCCGTTCGCGACCTCACCAGCGGCCACGCGGTTCGCGAGCTGGAAGTCGCGGTCCATGGAAACGCCCTCAAGCTTAAGAAACCATTGGAGAAACTCGGCGGAAAGCTCTGGGGCGAAGATGAGCCCTCCCGCAGCCTTTACCTGTGTTTTCCTGGCACCATCCGGGTCAACGTCATCAGTACCCACCGCGTGGAATACCCCAAACCCGGCAAGCCGGTCTATCACCCTACCTCCATCCAGGAGGATCTACGCCGCCGCGACTTTACGGTCAACTCCATGGCCATCTCCCTCAATGAAGGCTCCTTCGGCCTCTTGATGGATCCTCTGAACGGGGCCGCCGACATCGAGACTCGAACTCTCCGCCTGGTTTCCAACTACGGATTCCTTGAAGAACCTTCGCTGATGATCCGCGCCACCCGGTATCGCGCGCGTCTGGGCTGGGAGATGGATCCCAGAACCCAGACCCGCTACGAAAACGCTAAGAACGAAGGCGTTATTGAGCACCTTTCCTCCCACGCGCGCAGTGAGGAATTGGAACAGATTGGCCACGAGGAGGATGGGCTCAAGGTGCTCCGCGCCCTCGAGGCCGAAGGCTGGATGAAGGTTCTTTGCCCAGCCTGGACTTCGGCCAAGGCGGATGAAGCCAAGTTGACGGCCCTCCACGATCTGGCGGTCCTGTTGCTTGTGCAGGGTGTTCATCCCGATATGTCCGCGGCCCAGATGCAGTTGCTTACCGCCAAGCTTCCGTCGAAGGATCTGTCGGCGCTCAAGAAGGCGATGCTCCGGCCCGGATTCGTGGAGGAGTGGAATCATCTGGATTCCCTGGCCAGCGGCTTTGCCAAAGTGCTGCTCTCCAAGCAGAATGCCAAGGCCTCGGCAAGTTACAAGCTTTTCATGAGCTATGATCCGGAAGCGATTCTTTGGCTTGGGTTTACAAGCAAAGATAAAGGGGTTCAGGAGCGCTTCAATCTCTTCCTCAAGGTCTGGCCTGAAGCGCGCCAGCGTATCCCTTACTTGCTCATGCAGGAGATGCGCATCACGCCCGAACTACCCGGCTATGCGGAGCTGGTGCAGAACATTTTCCTGGAACTGATCGATGGCCACCTGACCACCCCGGAAGAGATGCGCGCCTATCTGGAGCCGCACTCGCCGCCCGCCCCGCCGCCGCAGGTGACCATCAAGCGGACCCGCGCCAAACGCGCCGAGGCAAAAATCAAGGAGCAAGCCTTCGATGAAGAAGAGGAGGGCGAAGAGGGCCTGTTGGCCGACGATGACCTGGAGCCAATCGGCGACGACGAGGAACTCGACCTGAGCGTTCTGCCCAAGGGTGCTCTGAAGGTTGATGAAGAGGACGAGTCCGACGAAGACGACGAAGAAGAAGCCGACGAGAAGCAGGCAGCCCCGGCCAGCAAGAAAAAGTCCCAGGCAGCCGCTTCGGCCAGGAAGGGGCCGGGCAAGGCGGAAACGCCGGCCGTGGCCGCCAAGACCGCGCCTCCGCAGACTGCCGCAAAAGGGAAGCCGGTCGCTGCCGCTCCGGCAAAGTCTGCGCCCGCTCCGGCAAAGGCTGCGCTCGCTAAGGCCCATCCGGCTCCCGCTGCAAAAAGCAAACCAGCGGCGGCCAAAGCGGTAAAGCCTGCCAAACCGGCTGCGAAAAAGCCCGCGCCGGCCAAAGCCAAAGTGCCCGCGAAGGCCGCTCCGAAGAAGGCCTCGAAGCCTGTGCCCAAACCAAAGCCTGCGGCGAAGAAGGCCGCCAAGCCCACGGCGAAGAAGCCGGCTTCGAAATTCGCCAAGAAGCGCTAAAGCCATCGCGGCTCGGCATCCCCGGTCCGAGCATCCGCCGACAGAGGAAATCTCTGCTCAGGCGCCATGCTTTCCTCTCTTTGCGCTCGGCTCTTCAAATTACCGCTCATTAACACGGCATTCATCTGCCGTTTCCAAATTCATCCGTAATTATCCCTTGACAGTAGGTATTATTTTTGATACTCTTTATGTAGTCAAGGGAGGTAATCAATGGCTAAGTCCAACAAAACGCAACGGTATACGAAGCGTGATTTTGACCGCCAATTTCCTGACGATGCCACTTGCCTCGAATGGCTCAAGAACTCCCTTTACCCCGATGGCATTCTCTGCAAGAACTGTGAGCAAGTCACGAAGCATCATAGGGTTGCAAAGCGCCAGTCCTACTCTTGCGACCACTGCGGAAACCACGTCCATCCCACGGCGGACACGATTTTTCACAAATCCACAACTCCATTGACCACGTGGTTCTACGCGATCTACCTCATGTCCTCGACCCGTTGCGGTATTTCAGCCAAGCAAATCGAACGGGAGACCGGCGTCACGTACAAAACGGCGTGGCGAATGTTCAAGCAGATTCGGACCATGCTGAAAGAGGATCACAGCGTAGGCTTGGGTGGTCCTGAAAGCGGTGGCGTAGAGATGGATGAGACGTATTTCGGTGGCGTCCGGCGTGGCGTCAAAGGCAAGCCCGCACCCGGCGACAAAAAGAAAACCGCCATTGTCGGCATACTGGAACGCAAGGGCCGCGTTCGCGCGTTGGTCGCCAGAGATACGAAAAGCGCCACCCTGCTCGGCTTGGTTAAGGAACACATCCTGCCAAACACAACCGTTTTCACCGATGAGTACCAGCCCTACGATGGCCTCAGCCATATGGCGAACGGCTATACACACAAGCGCGTCAAGCACAGTGAGAAAATCTACGTGGTTGGCGACGCGCACACAAACAGCGTGGAAGGCTTCTGGAGCTTGATTAAGGGCGGAATTCGCGGCGTGTACCACTCCGTCGGGCAGGGCTATCTCCAGTCCTACTTGGACGAATACAGTTTCCGCTACAACCGCAGGAACAGCACTCAGCCAATGTTCACTTCGTTTTTGAATCAGATTGCGAAGGCGCAACCCGACGAGACGCCTTGCGTAGATCAACCTCAAAATCCTGCTGCGTAAACACCTGCTCTCCTTCGGCACTGTCCTGCGAAGGAGAGCCAGCCATTCGTGAATAGTTGGAATACTGATTGTCCTGCTCTTCTCTCTGCACTTGAAACTCCTCCAAATCAAGTAGCTGTTTGATGCGCCAAGCGGGAATGACCCCAGCCATTCCAGTATTCGTCTCGACCCATTCTGCCGGTGACTTCTTTGTTATTCGATTTTCCTCAAGCACGCGATGGAAGTTGCTGAGATGCGACCAATCGATGCCCAGCAGCCAAGGTCCGTGCATCCCCTGTCTATAAGGTGAGAGGTTCGGCATCGTGAAGTTCGGTGGTCTCGGGAACGTTGCATTGATATACACAAACACAGGAGAGCCGCTGTAGCCGGGAATCGATCTCATCTCAACTAGAAAGCTGTCCTGTGGCATACCATTGCGGTCCTCCAGCGGTTCGGAATTCATGCGTGAAATATTCCCAAAGCGCGCAGTCGGCAGATTGCCAAGTTTGCCGTCATGTCCTATGAACCGGCCAGCCATAAAGACGTCATCGCCAGGTCCGATCCACCGCTCTTTAACGATCTCCGGTGTGATGAAAAACATATCGGTCGAAACAAAGTTGTAGTCATAGTCGGGCGAAAGCATGATCGGGCACACTGCGACATCCAAGCCGTCGGGATGTGGTTTCCAGTCGGACCTCTTAGTCGGAATGCAATCCGATTCGCCTGTTTTCTTGTTGACGCGCAGAACGACCCGTGGGTCTGACTTTTCAATGCAGTGCTGATTCGTCACTGCGTAGATCATTCTCAGGTGAGGGTTCATTTTGAGCGGAACGCCTGCAAAGAATCCAGTACCACCCGCTGGCTTGCCCTGCTCGGCAGAGGGAACGTCTGGGTACACGTAGAACACACATTGGAGGACGTTCGGATCAATTGCGGGCACGGGCGACTCCCAAGTCTGGTAAGCAATTCCAGATTGAGAATAGCGCGTTACAAGGGTCTTAGTGACCATATTCGCTTGATTCATCAGTACCTACCCTCAAGGGATAATTACGAATTCATCAAACGTTTGCAATCCATTTGCCTGGTTGCATTACTCTGATCTTGGTTCCAGCGGCCCGCACCTGCTCAACCACTCAACCGGCCGCCGGACGAGGACTGACGGTTTGAGCCAATCGGTATTTGTTCTTGAAGACGACGCCGACATCGCGCGGCTGGTGCAACATCACCTTGAAGCGGCGGGTTTTGAAGCGCGCCTGTTTCATACCCCCACCAATCTCATTCCCGACGCCGAGCGCAAGCCGCCTACGCTTTTCCTGCTCGACATCATGGTTCCCGGCGGCGATGGCCTGGATGTTTGCCGGCGCCTGCGCAACCACACCGGCCTTTCCACCATTCCCATCATCTTCCTCACCGCGCGCGCCGGTGAAAACGATCGCGTTCTCGGCCTCGAGCTGGGCGCCGACGACTACATCACCAAGCCCTTTTCCACGCGCGAGCTGGTGGCCCGCGTCAAAGCTGTTCTGCGCCGCTTTGAGCGGCCCAGTTCGCCCTCCATCATCAGCTTTGAAGAGGTCATCATCGACGCCAGCGCCATGCAGTTGAAGGTCCGCGGCGAACTCACGACCACCACGGCCACGGAGTTCCGGTTGCTCGACTACCTCGCGCGCCATCCCGGCCGCGTCTTCAGCCGCGATCATCTCCTCGACGCGGTCTGGGGCGATGCCCGTTTCGTCACGCCCCGCTCCGTCGATGTCTATGTGCGCCGCATCCGTGAGAAAATCGAGATCGACCCGGAGAATCCGCGTTACCTTAAAACCGTACGCGGCGCCGGTTATCGCTTCGAACTGCCCAAGGGCGAGTAACGCAAGCTCCTAGCCGCTAGCTCCTAGCTTCTAGCCAGCAGGGGCCCGAACTGATCGCTGCGGCTGGCCCAGGGACTCTCGCAAGGCGAACAACAAGTTAGGAGCTAGCAGCTAGAAGCTAGAAGCTGTCTTTCATGAACTCCAACGTATTCACCAAGCTGCTCGGGGTGTTTCTCCTCCTGCTCGCCGTCCAGATGCTGGTGGTGGAGCTCGCCTTTCGCCGCATCTGGGAACGCACGCCCGAGGACGCTCTCAGCGTGCTCGGAGGCGACGCACTATGGTTCGCGCTCATCGCGCTCGTCATCGCGCCGCCTTTGGCCGTCTGGGTCTCCGGCCGCATCTCAGCTCGTTTGGGCCGCGTCGTCGCCTTCGCTCGCAGCATCGCGGACGGCGATCTGGACGCCCGCATTGAAACCCATGGCGAAGATGAGCTGTCCGCCGTTGAAGCCGCTCTGAATCAAACGGCCGAGCGCGTGGGCCGGGACTTCTCCGAGCTCGCAAGCAGCCGCGCCGAGCTGGCCGTCATGCTCGACTCCATGCAGGAGGGCGTGGTTGCCATCACCTCCAGCGGTTTTGTGCGCTGGTCCAACGCCATCATGCAACGCATTGCTGGATCGCAGCTCATTCCCGGCCGTCCCCTCGTGCACTCCGTCCGCGACCCCGAGCTGCTGGCCTGTGTGCGCGGAGCTCTCGAGCGCAATGAGCTCTGCGTGGGCCGCGCCAGTCTGCTTTCTCCCGGCCGCGTTTTCGAAGTCAACGCCGCGCCGCTGCCGGCGGGTGGCGCGCTGGTGGTGCTCCACGATGTCACTAGCATCGAGGCCGCGCAAACATCCCGCCGCGAATTCGTTGCCAACGTGAGCCACGAGCTGCGTACGCCGCTTACCTCCATTCAGGGCTACGTGGAAACTCTCATTGAAGATCCCAACCCCAGCCCGGAGATGACCCTGGAATTCCTCGGCGTCATTCTCAAGAACGCCAGCCGCATGAACCGTCTCACCGAGGATCTGCTCGCCCTGGCCAGCGTCGAAAGCCCCGACTACAAGGTCAATCTGCAGCCCGTCCGCGCCAACGTTCTCCTGCGCGACGCTATCGATTCCATCGGCGGCAAATTCGTCGACTCGGGTGTGAAGATTCAGTCCGCGACCGCACCCGACGCGCTGGTTATGGCCGACCCCGACGCCATGCATCAAGTCTTCGGCAACCTGCTGGAAAACGGCCTCAAGTACGCAAAAACCGGCAAGCGCATTCAGGCTTCCGCGCGGTTGCTCGCCTCTGAGGTGCAGTTCACCATTCAGGACTTCGGCCCCGGCATTGCCTCCGAGCACCTGGAGCGCATCTTTGAGCGCTTCTACCGCGTGGACAAGGCGCGCTCGCGCGAATCCGGCGGCACCGGCCTCGGGCTCGCCATCGTCAAGCACATTGTGCTGGCTCACGGCGGCCGCATCTGGGCTGAAAGCGAGCTTGGCAGCGGCGCCAGCTTCCATTTCACGCTGCCTTTCGCGCCGGCCCCGCAGACCGCCCCGCAGCCCGCGCAGCAGACGCCTGCCGCAACCGGCGTCTGAGCGAGCCTCGCCTTATTGCACCGGCGTAAGGGTCAGCGAAGTCGCCATCTGGTCGCCATGCCAGATCTGAAAGGTCCAGTCGCCGGGCACCAACATCCAGCCGTCGTTGATCCTATAGCCGCGGTAAGAGTAGTCGCCAATGGCGCCGTTTCTTGTCGACTCATCGCGTATGATTAGTCGGCGAGGAAAGACTTTTACGGCGAGAAGCAGATTCGGCGTTTGTACTTTCCCGGCCTGAGCTTAACTTGAACCCAGCACCAGGAGTCTCTTGATGAAGGCCATCACTTTCCTGAATAAGCCCACTTACTGGTTTCGCCCGTCGCGGGTGATTTCTCGATTAACGCACCGGCACGGCAGGGGCTTTGAAGACGTGAGAGTAGCTTGGGGAACAACATTGACTTGCAACACGTCGGAGGACATTGGCCGGGCAATATGGAATCAAGGAATTTACGATTTAGTGGTGTCTGAGGCGATTTGCCGCCTCCTTCGCGTGGGTGGCACAGCCATCGATGTGGGCGCAAATGTGGGCCACATGACGGGATTGATGGCAAAACAGGCAGGCCCAAGCGGGCGGGTCATCTCGTTTGAGCCGAGTTCACGAATTCGCGCCACTTTGAGCCGCAACGTTGCGCGATGGGCGAATGACCGCCGATTCGCACCCATTTCGATCGTGGCCAGCGCGGCATCAGACTACAACGGCAGGCATCTTCTTTATTACGCCGCAGACGTGTTTTTATCAAATAACGGAACTGCTTCGATGGACCAGTCGTGGGGCGGCGGCAAGGCCGTCGAATCTGAAGAAGTTGAAACGATCACTCTCGATCGTGCTTTATCGGCGCAGAAAGGGGTGATCGATGTGTTGAAGATCGATGTGGAGGGTCATGAATTGGGAGTGCTGAAGGGCGCCAGTGATCTTTTGCGGACGAAGCGGGTTACGCACATCATCTTCGAAGATATGGGTCAGTATCCCAGCCCCGTTCATCGGCTTCTCGAAGATGCGGGTTACAAGGTGTATCGTCTTGCGCGCAGTTTTGTTCGGATCGAAGCCGTCGCACCGGGCGATATGTCTGTGTATCCCATTGATGTGATGCGTAACTATCTGGCGACCGCTGAACCCCAGGCAATTGCGCGGGAGTTCTCTCGTTGGGGATGGAGCGCACTGAGGCCGTCATTCCGCCAGGAGTGATGGTATAAAGGCTCAGATATTTCAAAGCACTGAACGACTCTAACGTCGTCCCTGTAAATCATTCGAATTCGCTCCTCGCTCCTGGAACTGAAGGAAACCGGCTTCGGTCGCCGCCATCCCAGCAGTGTGAGCAGACCCTGATCTCCGATCCCGTTCCCCACAGCCCGGTGCAGGAATCCTGTTTCTTTTCAACTGGCCTTAACATTCAGCGTAGAGAATGATTTGCGGCAGGCAAACTGCAGGGGAGCGAATTGTGAAGAATACGTTACTTGCTGTTTTATTTATGGTCGCAGCTCTGAGTGCTGCTCAGGCCCAGAAGATCACCGGGGCAGGCGCAACCTTTCCCGCACCCATCTACTCCAAGTGGTTCATTGAGTACAGCGCCGCGCATCCCGGCGTTCAAGTCAACTACCAGCCCATTGGTTCCGGGGGCGGCATCAAGCAGATTTGCTCGGGGACCGTCGACTTCGGCGCATCCGACATGCCCATGACCGACGATCTGCTCAAGACCTGCGGTGTCAAGCTCATCCACATTCCCACCGTGATGGGCGCGGTGGTGCCCATCTTCAACGTTCCCGGCGTCTCCAATCTTCGTTTCAGTCCCGACGTGCTGGCCGACATCTATCTCGCCAAAATCACCACGTGGAATGACCCCCGCATCGCCAAGGACAACCCCGGCGCGCATCTGCCCGGCGACAGAATCATCATCGTGCATCGTTCCGATGGCAGCGGAACTACGTTCATCTTCACGGATTATTTGAGCAAGGTAAGCAAGGATTGGAAGAGCGGTCCAGGCTCGGGTACCGCGATCAACTGGCCCACCGGCGTGGGCGGCAAGGGCAATGAGGGTGTTGCCGCACAGGTTCGCCAGTTCCCCGGCGCAATTGGCTATGTCGAACTCATCTATGCTCTTCAGAATCACATCGATTTCGGAGCCATCAGGAACCACGCAGGAAACTGGGTGAAGGGTTCGATCGAGGGCGTCACCGATGCGGCGGCCACGGCCAAAATACCAGCCGACTACCGCGTTTCCATCACGGATGCGCCCGGCGCCAACGCCTATCCCATCTCGAGCTTCACTTATCTGCTCATTCTTACGCAGCCGAGAGATATGGCCAAGGAAAAGGTCATCAAGGACATGCTGAACTGGATTATTACGTCTGGCGAAAGCGAAGCTTCGAGCCTGTCCTATGCGCCGCTGCCGCAGGCCCTGGCCGCCAAGGTCCTCCAGACCGTCTATAAGCTGCCGTAGACCTTCATGAGGGGTCCGGCGCCCGCCGGACTCCTCATCGCAACTGCCCGTCAAGGCTGCACGATTTCCCCCGCCAAATTCTTCTTGCGGCGTTTGTGCTCGTACATCGCGCGGTCGGCACTCTTCAACAGGGTATCGAGTGTTTCGTGCGACCCCGCGCTTGAAGTCACGGCTCCGATACTCAGGCTGAGCGGGATCGATCGCTCCGGCCCCATGTTCCACCCTGCGATGATCTTTTCGAGGCGCCCGACCGCGAGAGCCATGCCCGACTCGGTGAATTCGCCCGCCACGGCAAATTCATCCCCGCCGATCCGCCCCAGCACATCCGCTTCGCGAAACACCGTGCGCAGGATTTCTGCGGTTTCCCCCAGGCACTGGGAACCCACGAAATGTCCGAACTGATCGTTAACTTGCTTCAGGTCGTCCAGATCGACGAACAAGACCGAAAAAGGATGGCTTGATCGATTCGCCCTCCGCAATGCCTGCTCGGCAAGCAGGCGAAAGCCTCTCAGGTTATAAAGTCCCGTCAACTCGTCGCGCAGCGAGAGGGAGTGGATCTCCACTTCCATGCTGTTTATGCGGCGCGCGAGATACAGCAACAGGGCACTCGACACCATCACCGCCAGCGTGGCCAGAATCGCAGTCGAATAAGGCGGCGGCATCCTCTTGTCGCCGATAAAGTGAGCGCGACCCCACTCCCGCAGATAAGGGAGCATCAGCAGAATCGGCGACAATGCCCGCGCCAGCCTGCTGCCGGTTCCGCGTCCCAGGAAAATCGAGAGAAGTCCATTCCGGGCACGATAGGAAAACGTCACGCCGGCAAGCAGGAGCAGGCAAACCGCGGTCTGGAACGAACGGGCCGTGTCCGTCGCGGGGCCGAAGACGTGCGACATATCGCTGATCTGCTCCGATGCGCACACCAGGACCACGAACGCCAGGACGCAGGTCGAAAGATCGGCAGCAAGAACGCCTGCGCGGCTATGCGTGCGGAGAAAGAGCATCGACAGCCCAAGCAGCGCGAAGCCGCAGGCGGTCGGCAGGGAAATGTGGGTAGTCAAAAGCCAAAAGCGTTGCGAGAGGGAAGAAATGGGAGCGGCAGATCCGGGCATGGGATGGAGCACGCGAGCGGCAACGACGATTCCGCTCAGCAACAGCACGGCCGCTGCCAACGACCCGCTTGTCCACTGCATTCGCTGCGAGCGGCGCGGCTCCAGCAGAAGCAACCCAAGTGCGCTCATCAGCGCAAGCAGCACCGCTTCGCCGCTCATCAAGCGCCAGTTTGTTGCCTCCAGTTGCTGCGCCAGCGGCAGAAAGGAGCAGGCCAAATTCAGAATCGCAAGAGCGATCACCGTTTCCAGCGCAATTTGCTCCGCTACCGCAAGCTTTCTCAGCACGCCGGGGTCCGGTTCGCTGGCAAGAAATGTAGGTTTTAATTCAGCCATCTTGAAAGGAGAAAGGGACTCCGTTCTGAGGGAAGGTGAAACCGCTCCTGATTGCAGTCTATAACTTAACGCGCGAAGCTCAAATGGTACACTCGCATGGTCTGCGTGTTAGGATGGTCCGTTCTCGAAGACAATGATGCCTGTACCTCAGATCACGACGCTCAACGACCTGTTCTTTCGTGTTGCCGCGGCCGCCAATCCGCGCGCGGTTCTTTGGCAGGATGAGTTCAATCAGTGGCACCCACTCTCCTCCAATCAGATCTACCAGCGCGTGCGCGCTCTGGCCACGGCCTTTCTCCAGTTCGGCGCGAAAAAAGGGGACCGGATCGCTCTCATCAGCGAGAACCGCTGGGAGTGGTTGATCGCGGATTTTGCCACGCTGGCCATTGGCGCGGCCGATGTGCCCCTCTATCCCACGCTCACCGGGGAGCAAATCGCGGAGCAGGTTCGCGACGCGGGCTGCCGCATCGCTGTCGTCTCCACGCGCCTGCAATTCGACAAGCTTCTCTCGGTACGCGACCAGACTCACCTTGAGCGCATCGTCATGATGGATGCTCCAGCTCCCGAAGGCGCCATCGCCATGAGCGCGTTGCTCGGCAATGCAGATGCTCTCGGACCTGAGCGCGATCCCGTTTTCGATGCTCTTGCACACGCCGTTGAAGCGCGCGATCTGGCTACGCTGATCTATACGTCCGGCACCACGGGCGAGCCTAAAGGCGTGGCTCTTACCCACGGCAATATCGCCGCCAACCAGAATTACGCTCCTGCCGATTTTCACTTCGACTCCACCGACGCCTGCATTTCTTTCCTGCCTCTCTCTCACGTCACGGCCCGCGTTCTGGATTACGTGATGTACAACTACGGCGCTCAGGTGGCTTACTGTTCGCAGTTCGACAAGCTGCCGCAAGCTATGCGCGATATCCAGCCCACGGTCATCGTCGGCGTGCCGCGCGTCTTCGAGAAAATCCACCAGGAGGTGGAACGCCGCGCGGCGCAATCGCCCATCAAGAAGCGTCTTCTGGCATGGGCCGTGCATCTCGGCTCGCGCTTTACCGATGTGGTTTACGACGGCCGTAAGCCCGACGCGCTGCTTTGGAAGCTCGCCAACAAGTTGGTCTACTCCAAAGTGCGCGAGGCCTTCGGGGGCCGCGTGCGCATCTTCATCTCCGGCGGAGCGCCGCTGGGGATCGACACCGCGCGCTGGTTCGCGTCGGCAGGCATTGCGTTGTGGGAGGGGTACGGCCTCACGGAAACCTCGCCCGTCATTGCGCTCAACACGCCCATTCAGCATCGCATGGGCGCGGCCGGCATGCCCATTGGCAACGTCGAACTCAAACTTGCAGAAGATGGCGAGCTGCTGGTGCGTGGCCCGTCGGTGTTCGGCGGGTACTGGCACAAGCCCGCCGCCACGGCCGAGTGCTTCGACAGCCATGGATGGTTCCATACCGGCGACATCGGCCACCTGGATGCCGACGGTTTTCTCTTCATTACCGATCGCAAGAAGGAGCTGCTCAAAACTTCCGGCGGCAAAATGGTCGCGCCTCAGCCCATCGAAAACAAGCTGAAGAATCATTTGCTTGTCGCCAACGCCGCGTTGGTCGGCGATCGCCACAAGTTCATTTCCGCGCTCATTGCGCCGAATTTTGCAGCTCTCGAAGAATGGGCGCAGCAGCGCGGCGTGCACGCCGATTCGCGTGCCGCTCTGGTCGCCGATCCGCGCATTGTTGAGGTCTATGCCGAGGCGATTCGCGCAGTGAACGGAACCTTGGCTAATTTTGAAACCATCAAGCGTTTCCGAGTCCTGGCCGACGAGTGGACCCAGGACTCCGGCGAGCTGACGCCGTCGATGAAGATCAAGCGCCGCGTTCTTACTGCGCGATATGCGGCGGTGATCGCCGAACTTTACGCCGACGAAGCAACCGCCCACGGCGGATCGGCGAGCTGACCTGGCCGATGCCTTTGCCGGCTGCCGTCCGCCTGCGCCACATCCTTTGCAGAGCGCGGAAAAAAGGCGCGCCCCACGCGCCCACCCCCAGTATGGAGCCGAAAATGATTACGGCATCGATGCTCAGGCGGCCTTCGCGCGTCCAGTACGCGTCGGGCGACAGGCTTAGCCAGAGCGCAAACTCGTCCAGCGTCAACGCCGCGCCCACGCCGTAAAACACTGCCATCAGGCGGCCGAAAAAAATCGACTCCGGCGAATTCGACCATCCCAGATCGAGCAACCATCCATAGCCCACAAAGAGCAGGATCAGGATGCCCCACACCAGGTGATGAATGTGCATCCCGTGCAGCGTCACCCACTGCATACGCCCCTCGTGGCTGGCAATCCGGTGCACCAGAATCCGCACCCCCGCGAATGTAATCAGGAATGAGACCGAGGCAATGAACATACGTTGCCGCGGCCGGTCCGGAATGGTGGCGCGAATGATGTATCCCAGCCGCGTCAACTGCAGCAACACCAGCAGCACAATGACGACCAGGCCGATGAACGCAAGCAGAAACGGAGCCCCGTTTTCAGGCATACCCTATTGAAGCACGGAACGAGGGATCAAGGGACTGAAGAAGTGTGAGTGTGCCGCACAGATGCAACCACACTCACACTCGCACTCACACTCGCACTGTCAACTAAACCCTGCCCCCTGAAATCCGAGGCCTGTAACCTCAATCACAATTCCATTGACAGCTCCGCGATACACTATCTAAGGCGTTAAAGCCGGTGATCTCCCCGCCTCCGGAACCAGCAACTTACGCCCATTGAACTTCAGGCTCCATGAGCCGATGAATTGCTACGAGGAGATTTCACGATGCGAGTTGCTCTGTTGACCGGCGGCGGCGATTGCCCCGGATTGAATGCGGTTATTTATGCGGCGGTGCGGAAGGGCATCAACCACTACGGTGACGAATTTATCGGCTTTTTGAATGGCTGGAAGGGCGTTCTCGATAACAATTTCATCCCGCTCACTCTGGAAAACACCGACGGCATTCAGCTGAAGGGCGGCACCATCCTGCACTCCTCGCGCACCAACGTGAAGAAGATTCCCGGCGGCATCGAGAAGGCGCAGGAGGTGCTCAAGGCCAACAAGATCGACGCCCTTATTGCTCTCGGCGGCGACGACACGCAATCTGTCACCCTCTACCTCGCCGAACACGGCGTCAAGGCCGTAGGCGTTCCCAAGACCATTGACAACGACATCAACGGCACCGATGCCACTTTCGGTTTCGATACGGCCGTTTCCATCGCCACCGAAGCCGTCGACCGCATCCACACCACCGCCGACTCGCATAATCGTGTCGTTGTCATTGAAGTCATGGGCCGCGACGCCGGCTGGATTGCCTACGCCTCGGGTACTGCCGGTGGCGCGCATGTGGTTCTCGTTCCTGAGAAGGACATTGACATCGATCACGTCTGCGCCCTGCTCAAATACAACTACGATCACGGCAAACATTACGGCGTTGTGGTGGTCGCCGAGGGCTGCCATCTGCCCGAAGTCGGCCAGGTCATCGGGTCGGCACAGGTTGATTCTTTTGGCCATGCCCGCCTCTCCGGCGTTGGCGAAGCGCTCGCCGAGCTCATTGAGAAGAAGACGGGCTATGAAACCCGCTCCGTCAACCTCGGCCACACGCAACGCGGCGGCGTTCCCACGGCCTACGATCGCGTGCTCGGCCAGCGGTATGGCCTGCACGCCATCGACATGGTGCATGACGAGAAGTGGGGCCGCATCGCCGTCCTTCGCGGCCTGGACATCACCGACATTCCCATCAAGGAAGCGATCGTGACCAACCGCCGCCTCGATCAGCGCTTCTTCGACGTGATCGCTGACCTCGAAGCCAAGGTGTAGGGAGCAGTGGTTAGTGATTCGTGATACGAATCTCCGTGCCCCATCCTTTCCGCAGTCTCATCGCGGAAAGGGTGGGAAAGCACGAACCCAGTCACTCTCCCCGCCCATCCTGTAAAGTCTCCCTGTGCTCTATCGCCTCTACCAGCCCGGCGATTTTCCCCCGCTCTACGCGGTCGAAGAGCTGTGTTTCGAGCCGGCATTCCGCTTCAGTCGCATCTACATGCGCCGGTTAATCGAAAGCCCCAATGCGGCAACCTGGATCGCGGAAGGGGGCCCAGAAACGAATGTCGAACTGATGGGATTTTCCATCGTGGAATGGCCGGCCGAGCAGAGCGAATCTGCCGCGTACATCCAGACTCTCGAAGTGCATCCCGCATTTCGCGGCCGCGGCATCGGCGCTGAGCTGCTTGGCCGTGCCGAAAACTCCGCCCGCGCGGCCGGCGCGCACAGCATCGCTTTGCATGTGGATGTCGAGAACACAGCGGCGATTCGTCTCTATGAAAACCGCGGCTACACGCGCGAGGGCAGGGAAGAGCACTACTATGCGCGCCACCGTGCCGCATTTGTCTACGCAAAGCTGCTTTAGGCAGCTCCGAAAACCTCTGAAAACTCCGATTCGCGTAGAATAGGCATAAGTCCCCATGTCCATCAGCAATCCCAATCTTCCCAAGTCGATCCTGGCCCTCCGCGTCTACACCGCGCAGATGTTTTTCCACGACCTGCTCGCCGGCGTCACGGTCGGCCTGGTCGCGCTGCCTCTAGCCATGGCATTCGGTATCGCCTCCGGCGTCACGCCGCAGGCTGGACTTTATACAGCTGTCGTTGCCGGATTTCTTATCTCAGCCCTCGGCGGCTCGCGCACCCAGATAGGCGGACCCACCGGAGCTTTCGTCGTCATTGTTGCCGGCATCGTCGCTCATTTCGGCATGAGCGGCCTTGCCATGGTCACTCTTATGGCCGGAAGCATTCTGCTGGTCATGGGATTCACCGGCCTCGGCGCCGCGGTCAAGTTCATTCCGCGCATGGTGGTAGTCGGCTTTACCAACGGCATCGCCATCCTCATCGCTTCAACACAAATCAAGGACTTCTTTGGCCTTCGCACGCCGGCTGTTCCCAGCGAATTCCTGCCCCGCGCGAGGGTGCTTGCCGCAGCCTTCAACACGGTTAATCCCTACGCACTCGGCCTCGGCCTCGGCACGCTCGCCATCCTCCTGATCCTGCCGCGTCTGATCCGCCGCGTCCCCGCGTCGATCGTCGCGGTCTTAGCCTGTACGGCGGTCAGTGCGTTCTTTCAACTGCCCGTCGAAACCATCGGCAGCAGGTTCGGAGGTATTCCGCGCGGCTTTCCGCCCTTTGCCATCCCCAATTTTCACACCGAGCACATTCTGCCCCTCATTCCCGCAGCCTTCACCGTGGCCATGCTTGCGGCGCTTGAAAGCATGCTCTCTGCCGTTGTGGCCGACGGGATGACCGGCGACCGTCACAATCCCAACGTCGAGCTCGTCGCCCAGGGATTCGCCAACGTTGTTTCTCCGTTGTTTGGCGGCATTCCCGCCACCGGCGCCATCGCCCGCACGGCCACCAACATTCGCGCAGGCGCGCGTTCGCCCGTCTCCGGCATGATTCATGCCCTCACGCTGCTCTGCATTCTTGTGGTTGCTGCGCCCCTGGCCAGTTACGTCCCACTCACCGTGCTGGCCGCAGTGCTCTTTGTCGTGGCGTACAACATGGGCGAGTGGCACGAGATCGGCGGAATTCTGCGCCTGGATTTCACAGCCATCTCGGTTTGGCTGGTTACTTTCGCGCTCACTGTCTTCGCCGATCTCACCGTCGCCGTCGGCGTTGGCCTCGGGCTCGCCGCCCTGCTCTATATCCGCCGCGTTGCCGATACCACGACGGTTTCTCCGGTCACCGAAGAGTACATTCGCGACGGTTTGCCGCATGTTTTGCAGGGCCGCATCGTTCCGCCTTATGTCTCGCTGCTCCGCATTCACGGCCCATTTCTTTGGGGCACCACGGAAAAGCTCGTCGAGGCCACGGTCAATATCGAAGCCTTTGAACCGGTCGTCATCCTTCGGCTGCGCAACATGACCGCTATCGACGCGACCGGCATCCACGCCATCGAGACGTTTGCGAAGCGCCTGCATGAATCCGGCCGCACGCTGATCCTCTGCGGCGCCATGGAGCAGCCATCCAAGCTCCTGAGCGGCACGCGCTTCCTTGACCGCCTGGGCCGCGAGAACATTATGCCCAACGTCCAGGCCGCTCTCGACCGCGCCAAAGAAGTCTACGAAGACGCCCCGGCCGCGAAAGCTTCATAGAGGCCGGGGAATTGGCGGAAATCTTTCCGCCTATTTCCCCGCATCGGTGCTCGTGATAAACTCCGCCACGCGATCGTGCAACTGCTTCACGCACTCATCGCGCACATAGACCATGTGCCCCGACTCGTACCAGTCGTACTCGATATTCTTCGCCAGCGATTGCGGAATCGGCAAATGCTTGTCCTCATATTGCGCGGCAAAGAACGGCGTCGCCAGATCGTAGTAGCCGCCGTTCACCATCACCTTCAGCCGCGGATTGGTCTTCATGGCTTCCGCCAGGTCCGGAGCCACGTTCACGCTCACGGGATTGCCGTCATGCTTGAAGTCCCAGTGCCCGACGCCCTCATCGTAGACCTCCGGCACATACGTCAATCCGTCGCCATATTTCAGGTCGCGGCGCACGTAGTCGTTGAACAGCGACACATACGCTGAAGAAATGGCCGAGCTCTGCGGATCGTACTCTGCATTTTCGCTCAGTGGATTCAAGTTCGGCCCGGAGAATCGCGTATCGAGCCGCCCTGTTGTCGTATCCGAATCGTCCTGCAGCGTCTTCTCGAATTCGGGGCCGGTCACGCGCAGATTCGCCTTCAGCAAATAGCCCACTGGCAATCCCGTGTACTCGTGCAGCTTTTCCGCTACCTGCTGCTTTTCGTCAGCTCCCACGTCCGTGCCCAGCGCCAGGGCGTGCGCGTAGGGACCCATGGCAAACTGTTCCACCTCACTCAGGAACGGCTCCAGCGCGGCAGGCTGCGCGGGAAGTTTCTTGTGATACCACGCCGTGGCTGCGTAGGTCGGCAGTCCCAGCACGTAGGGCAGGTCCACGCCGGGATTCGCGCCTGGCGCATCGATGTCGGCCGTGAAGTTGAAGATCTGCGAAAGCAGGATCACGCCGTTCAGATCGGTGTCGTATTTGTTTTCCAGCAGGTCGGCCAGCACCGCCGAGCGTGTCGTCCCGTAGCTCTCGCCAAAGATGAACTTCGGCGAGTTCCACCGCGAGTACTTGGTATCGAACCGCTCAATGAAGCGCGCGAACGCGCCGGCGTCACCGTCGATACCCCAGAAAGTCTTCTCTGCATCCTTCCCAGTCAGCCGCCCGAATCCGGTTCCGGGCATGTCGATAAATACCAGGTCGCTTACATCGAGCAAGCTGTTGGGATTGTCCACCATGGTGTAGGGCGCGGCGGGCAGGTGCGTGTCGCCGGCCGTCACCACGTGCTTCGGCCCCAGCGATCCCATGTGCAGCCACACCGTGGAACTGCCTGGGCCGCCGTTATAAAAGAACGTGATGGGACGATCTTCGGCCTTGGCGCCTGTCTTGAAGTACGCCACGTAGAACATCCGCGCCACCGGCGGCGCATCCTTGGCTTTATCGGGCTCCTCGAGGGCCAATTGGCTTCCCGGCTGCGGTTTTCCGTCCGACCCGAGCTGCGCGTCCTGCTCGTCGGTCGAGCCTACCGTGATGGTTCCGGCAATGGCGGTGTAGGCAATGTGCTGCCCGCCCACGTCGATGGTGCCTTGCGTGGTTGAGTCGGGCGGCGCCGGCGCCGGCTCGGTGGCTTTGTCGGTCGTCGCTGGCTTCGCCGCCGTCTTATCGTCCTGCGCGCAGGCTGAACCAAGGAAAAGAAGCAGTGCCGCTATGATGAGAACGGCAAACCGCCGGTCGAACATGTTCATTTTTCATTCTCCGGGAAGGGAATTGAGCGAATAGTTAGTATAAAGTGCGGGACCGGGACGCAAGCTGCAAAGTCGGTCCGTGACCCCAGGTCTCTGACATCTGACCACGGATCACTTTTTATCGAAGGGCTGCTTGTCCGTAATCCGCGGCCGATCTTCAGCTTGCAATTGCTTCGAAACCTGCTCCACTTCGCGGAAGACGCGCAGCAGATTACCGCCCAGAATCTTGCGGCAATCCTCGGGCGAGTAGCCACGCGCCATCAGCGCCGCTGTGATCTTTGGCAAGTCGGCCGGGGAATCGATGCCCTGCGGCAACTGCCCCTGGATGCCATCGAAATCCGAACCCAATCCCACGTGGTCGATGCCTGCCACTTTGGCAATGTGGTCGATGTGGTCAATCAGCACGGAAAGCGGCGGCCGCGGAATCCGATCCGCGAAGGACCGCTGCAGCTTGTCGATCTCGTCTTGAATCGCCGCACGCCCTTCCGGAGTCTTGTCGCGACCGTCGGCCGTGGCCTTCGCCTTCAGTTCGGCAACCGCCTTGTCCACTTCCGGCTGCATGGCTTTCTGCGCGTCACGATACTTCTGCGATAGAAACGCGGAGTAGAAGTTGACCATCACAACTCCGCCCTTCGAATTCGGGCCGCCGTAGAGCGCGATGGCGCGCAGCATGTCGTCGGTCATGTTGCGGGGCGCATCGCACAGCGCCCGTGCCGACGAGTGTGAGGCAATCACCGGCGCCCGCGAAATGTTCAGAGTCCGGTAGAACGTCTTGTCGGAGACGTGCGAGACATCCACCATCATGCCCAGCCGGTTCATCTCGTAGACTACGTCTTTGCCGAACTCGCTCAATCCCTGCTCCGTGTGCGGCACGCTGGCGTCGCCGGCATCACCCGAGCTGTCGGCCCATCCGTTCGAGTTGCTCCACGTCAGCGTCATGTAACGCACGCCCAGCGCGTAAAACTGCCGCAGTAGTGCCAGCGAGCCCTCAATGGAGTGCCCGCCCTCGATGCCCATCAGCGCCGCCAGCTTGTGATCGCGGTGCGCCTTCTCAATCCCGGCAGCCGAGGTCACTAGTTCCATTTGGTCGGAGTGCTTCGCCACCTGCATCTTCACGGCGTCGATTAGCACCAGCGTGCGCCGCGCCTCGTGGTCCTTGTATACATTCGGGTCGACCCAGATGGAGAAAAACTCCGCGCCCAGGTTTCCACGGCGCGCCGTTTCGAGGTTGAAGTTGCCGCCCTTCAGCGGATCGCCGAGGTCGAAGTGCTCGTCTACGAATCGTTGTGGCGTGTCGACGTGGGTATCGATCACGATCGCGGAGCGATGCACCTCTGCGGGAGTGGGTGATTTCGATTTCGTCATGGAAGTAGTTGGGTGGCTTGCACTCTGGCTTATGGCCAGGGTCGAAACGGCTGCCAAAAGAAGGGATATCGACGCAAGAACACGCATAGGCTTGCGATGAGTGTATACCCAGGTACGGCCCGTCCGCGGCCCTCCGCCGCCGGTTTTCCGAGCCGTTTTTGGCAATTCCGCATTTGATATACTTGAGAGAACTGCGGAAGTGGCGAAATTGGCAGACGCACCGTCTTGAGGGGGCGGCGCCCAAAAGGCGTACGGGTTCAAGTCCCGTCTTCCGCACCAAAGATTTACGCACTCGGACCGGCGCAACCTATACCCTCATTGCCGGATCGAATTGGAAAGCAGCCCAGAATGCAGATTCTCTTCTACTTTGTGATTGTCCTGCACGTGATCGTGTGTTTCTTCCTGATTGGCGTCGTCCTGCTGCAGCAGGGCCGCTCGGCCGATCTAGCCGGCGCCTTTGGCGGCCAGGGTTCGCAAACCGCCTTTGGCCCCCGCGCCGCGGCCAACGTGCTCACAAAGCTCACGACGTGGGCGGCCGTTCTTTTCATGTGCACGTCTATCGGCCTCGTGGTTCTCTTCGTGCGCTCCACCGGTTCGCACTCCGTGACTGAAGGCACGCGATCTGCCCCGGTCAGCGCTCCCGCCAAGTCCGGCAAGTAAGCCGGGATTTCATGGCTCCCTGGCTTGGTCCCAACGCGCAGGGCCCGCCTTATCGCATCAAGAACCCGAGCTATTTGCCGGAACTCTGCCCGGCGCCAATTGACGAATTGTCTTGGTCGGCGAAGGCCGCTTTCAATTTGGCCGCGGTGCGATTGAGCGCATCTTCATACGCGGTGGGATTGTAGTTTCTTCCTCCCTTGATGAAGTCGTGGTCGGCTCCGGGATAGGTAACGAGCTCGAAGGGCGCGTTGTTGGCCTTGGCGCTGGTTTCAATGGCGCGCGCTGTCTCGATCAGGCAGCAATTCTCAAAATGGTCGGCCTCTCCGGCGAACATCAGCACCGGGACGGACATACGCCTGATAAAACCGGGAAGCCTGGCGGCAAAACCGGTTGCGGGGTACCAAACGATGTCCACCGCGACGACGTCGGGCCATTCTGAGCCGAGGGCCAGCGCGAACCCGCCTCCGAGAGAAATCCCGACCAGCGCAACTTTGCCAGGCAGAGCGTGTGGCGATTGCTGAGCGGCCTGAATGGCAGCACGCAGATTGCCACCCGGCATTTTTGCGATTTGCCTGCCGTCACAAACGTAGACATCGTAACCCAGCGCGGCGATGGCCTCAGAAAAGGCCTTGTCGTGCTTGGGGCCCATGATTCCAGAGACGAGGACAACCACGTGCCCCTTGCCCTGGGGCGGAGCAATTTCCTCCTGCGCGAGAACGCTCGGGGCAAATAAAACTGCTGCGAGCAGCCAGGCGGAGAGCGGGAGCAGACGGAGCGATGAATTCGTCACGAAGTTCCTTTCATGGGCTAAGCGCGCTACTGGTAGTTGCCGATGAGGACGAAAGGTGCCCAGTAGTAGGGATGGGCATAGCCGAGGCTGGAACCTTGCGTCGAGGATTGGTCGGCGGATTCGAAACCGCGGCCGATATTGGCGCCAGTTGCAGTCGGCGCGCCATGGAGGAGGGCAAGCTGGGCCTGACGCAGCGCCTCAGCCTTGCCCCTGGTGGGGTTCTTGACCCAGCGATCGTAGAAATCGCTCATGATGTGGCTGGTGCTGAGGTCGTTCACGTCCCAAAGGGTGGCGAGAACGGCTTCAGCCCCCTTTTGCTGTGCAACCATGCCCAGGCCGTCCATTTCGAAGCCGTTTCGGGATTTGTAATCCTTCGCCGTGCTGCACGCAGAGAGGGTTAGCAGGCGCGTTCCGCGGAAGGCGACCGGCGAGTCTTCCATCTCAGAGAGATTCCATTCGAAGCCGCGGGCGTCGCCCGCGTTGCTGCCGCCCATGAGGAGGAAAGGCTCATCTCCCGTGCCGGCAATCAGAACGAAGTGGCTGGCGATGTGAACCACGGGGAATCCGTTGCTGGAGGCGAGTTCGGCCTTCAGCGCGGCCAGCGTGAACTGTTGGTCGGGCAGGATTTTGCCTTGCATCGGGCCGTGCGAGTCGGGGATGGAAGGATCGTGTGCGACTGAGTCAAGCTCGGGAATGACGCCCGGCAGCGCCGGCATCCCGTCGTAGCTCTTGGAAAGGCCCATGGCCAGCGCTCTGGGCGGGTCGCTGCCCTGGATGGCCGCATCCGCGATGTGGCCGTAGCTTTCGGGCGTAAAGAGGACATTGCGGAAGCGCTCGACCAGGTAATGGCTGCCGTCGTAGAGCGCTCCCATGGGCACGTAGCGCAATGCGTCGTCGAGCGACCACAACAACGTGGGGACGTTGTCCTCCGCTGCGCTTTCGGTCTCGATGGTCTTCAATTCGTCTTCGAGCGGCGCCACAATCATGGTGTAGAGCTGATTGAGTTGCGGCCGTGGATCGGTGGAGGGCGAGCTAATGGCTTTGAGCGCCGCGAATGCTTTGCTGCGAAGATCGGCTGAGGACGCGGGAAGTTCAAACTTCTGGCGCGAGTTGGCGGTGACTATGATCGCGTAAGCGTGATCTTCGCCGAGCAGCAACCGGATGCCGATCACGTTTTGCCCGAGTCTGGCGAGCGAGCTTTGGAGAACGCTGTCGGTCGCGCCGGCCACGGGCTGCCCGGCGGCGGACTGCTTGTCGAGTTCCGGAATGATGGTGCGGTCGAAGCGATCCTGGATTGCCGATTGCGCCTGTTCCAGGTTTGCGGCCAGCGTTTTCAACTGCGCATCGCCGGCGGCAGTGCGCGCGGGATTGGCCTCTAACTGAGCCCATTCCAGATTCCATTCCTCGATGTCGCGGGCCTTTTTCTCGAGATCGAGCAGCATGGATTCGATCTCCCGCTGGACGGGCGAGAGCTTGGGCGTTTCCGCGGCGCCGGCGCCTGGACCCGAGCCTGGGACAAGGTCATTGAGCTCCTGCTCCTTGAGAAGATCGAGAATCTGCTCCGCCTCGCCCAGGCGTCCAGCTTGAATGAGCAGTTCGGCCAGCGTGCGATAGGTGCCGGACTTCGATTGCGCAAAGCCAGCCTGAAGACTCTTGTCCAATCCTGTGATGTTTTTCCGAATCAACTGGTAGGAGTTGACCGCTTCAAGGCCGAAGAAGATGGCCTCTTCAAGGCGATGCTGCTCACGAAAGTCCATCATCAATGAGGTCTCGATGCCCCCCTCGACCTCGGGATCGCCCACAGTCTTCGCCAACTCCAGGGCAGCGAGAGCGCTGGCCAGGGAACTCTCGGGCTGCTGAAGCGCCGAGTACGACCAGGCGATGGTCATCAGGTCCTGGGCTTCGTTGCGCTGGTCTTTGGTTTCACGCCAGATGGCCAGCGCATGGAACTCAAGCTTCATGGCCTCGGCGGGTTCGCCCAGATCGGTGTGATCCTTGCCCATGATATTGAGGGTCATGGCTTCGCCGCGGCGGCTGCCGGTTTCGCGAAAGATGGGCAGTGCCTGTTCCGCGTAGTCGAGCGCCTTGCGCGGCTGGCCAAGGTCGGCGTAGGCGCGGCCGATGTCGCTCAGCGCCAGCCCTTCGCCGTTGCGGTTTCCCACCTCGCGCCAAATCGGCAGTGCCTGGTTGTAGTAGTCCATTGCGCTTTGCTGCTGGCCCAGGTCGCGGTAGACGCGCCCGATGTCGTTGAGCGTGAGCGCTTCGCCCTCGCGGCTGCCAATTTCGCGCCAAATGCCGAGGGCCTGGTTGAGAGATTCAAGCGCCTTCTGTTTTTGGCCGGTCTCAGCGTACGCCGGACCCATATCGTTCAGAACCAGCGCTTCACCCGCGCGCTCGCCACTCTGCTGGAAGACGGGAAGCGCCTTCTGGAAGTACTTGAGCGCTTCACGGCCCTGGCCTTCATCGGAATAGGTTCTACCCAGGGCGTCTTGCGTTCGTGCCTCGCCAATGGCACTGGCGTTGACGATGTTGATGTTGGCCGCCGCGGTAAATTTCTCTCGCGCGGATTCGATTCTTCGTGCGAACCGGCCCGAAGGCTCGCTCGGCGCCGCATCAGCGGCGACAGACGTG
Source organism: uncultured Occallatibacter sp. (assembly GCA_964569985.1). Lineage (GTDB taxonomy): Bacteria > Acidobacteriota > Terriglobia > Terriglobales > Acidobacteriaceae > Telmatobacter. The sequence continues at coordinate 216,360 of CAZMWL010000002.1, read as the reverse complement.
TCTGGGTTGTCGATGTCGTGCCAGATCTCCATGGCATCGTTCAGATTCTTGAGCGCTTCTTCATGCTGGCCAAGGTTCTCGTAGACCCGGCCGATACAGGTAAGGGCGTCCGCTTCGCCGGTGCGCTGACCCACCGTTTGCCACATTGGTAAAGCCTGGTTGAGATACGACAAGGCTTTCTCTTCCTGACCCAGATCGGTGTAGACCTGCCCCATGGTGTTGAAGGTCATGCCCTGGCCCAGCGCACTGTTCTCCTTCTGCTCGATGGGAAGCGCCTCATTGAGGGAGTCGAGCGCCTTTTGCAACTGCCCGGACTCACGATAGACCGACGCGAGAAGATTGAGATAGAGGATCAACTCACGCGTCTTGTGACCGGACCTTGCCTTCGCGGACTCCTGCTCGAAGTGCGAAATGGAGTCCTTGAGACTCGGCGCCTGTGCGCCGGCAGCGGCCGGCAGGCACACGCCGGCCACAAGAAGGATGACGAATCCGCGCTTGCTCTTCATTCCCGATCCCCGGCGCGCGCCGTCAAGGCTGCGCGGGAGGAGTCGTTGGCGGTGGCGTGGCAGGCGTATCGCCCTTGTCTTCGCCCGTATTTGCGGGCTTGGAAGGATGCAGCTTGTGCATCTCCTTGGCGCCGGTACCGGGATCGACCAACACCACCTTGATGCCCGAGGCGAACATTCCGGAGGACCATTTCATGTAATAGTGTTTTCCCTCCAGGGCCTGGAGTCGAATTCTCTCGGCCTGGCCCCTGGTCTGGTTGACCGCCGCGGCGCTGGACATGATGATGCTGGGTCCGTAGTACATTTTTGCCGCTCCGGTAACAACGACCGTGCCCGGATCCACCTCCACCCAGGCATATTCGCCGTTGAGCAACGTGGCCAAATAGACGCCATTGACATAAAGATGGTCGTGGGCGGCGGAACCGACGGCTCCCCCTGGACGGTAAATGCAAATGATCGCCTTGCCCTCGGAAGGCGCTGCCGGCATGGGTGGCATCTCCTTGGCAGGCGGAGCGGTTGCCTGCTGATTCCGAGCGGCCGGAGCGGCTGGTTGTTGATCCTGCGCAGCCGCAACAAGAGAACCGCAAACAACCAACAGCGCGCAGCAGGCCGTCAGGACGATTGCAGATATGCGGAAACCGCTCTTGCCGCGGCGAGTGCCAGCGACAATGCGGTAAGCAATGTTATGCATTTGAGCACTCCTTTGCGATGGTTAGAAATCTGAGGAATTGAATCGCGGCCCGGCAACAGACACGGGAAGAATAGTCGCGTGCGAGGCGAAGTCAGTGTTGCAAATCACATTTGCGAGTGACGAACTTTTGGACGAATATAGAAAGTTGGGACTGCAAACCTTGCGCCTCAGCCGGTGCGGTTGAGGGCCGAACCAATCTTTGGAAGGACTTCGCATGGCTCAGGGCCTCATTTCGCACGGAAGAACTGACCCCTGATCCCTGAAACCTGCCCCCGGTTTCTCACACCGGCGGCATCGTATCCGCGACGGGCACGCCAGCCGGCGGCGTAAAGTGGAACATCTCGGCCGGAACCGGCGCATCGGGCTGCTCGGCGGTGAAGGTGAATCGCGTCGTGGCGCCATCCACTTCCTGCACCTCGAGGGTAGAGATTGCGCCCGCAGCCGTCACAGTCAGTTCCAGCCGCGTCACGCGATTCTCCTGGCCTTTGGGCAGACCGCTGAGGGTGTAAAGACCGTTGGACGCTCCCTCCAGCTTCAACCCGGTCAACTCCTTCTCCAGCTCTGTGTGTCCCAACAGGAAGCGCAGCGGCGAACGCAGATCGTCCAGCGCTTTGGCGGGCATCCGCTGAATCTGCGCATCGCCCTTGGTGTAGAGCCACGCGTATTTTCCGTCGAGCAGGAAGATCTTTCCCGCCGGCGTGCTGTACTGCCACAGCATGCGCCCCGGCTTGCGCAGGAAAAGCGTGCCGCTCTCCGTGCGCGTCATCCCCAGGCCGGCATAGTCCTCGCGGAACCCGGCCTTGAGCGAGTGCAATTGGTCGTAATGTCGGTCGACGCGTGCGGCGAGTTCGTGAGCGGTGAGAGCGGGGGAGGATTGCGCGGGGGAATGGATTGCGCTGGCGAAGACAGCTAGCGCAGCCGTGGCGCCAACGAGGACCAATCGGCGGAATGTGCGGGCGAGAACGCCCTCACAACATCCGGTCTCCCACCCCAGCAAGCCAAAAGTTGGCTTGCTGGGGACCCGGGTCTGGAGACCGGCGCTACGCCACTTCATTGCAGGGATTGCGTGCAGTTGGCGCCGCCCGTGGGATCGTACTTTGGATTACCGCCAAACTGGTCGGTGCAGAAGCCGCGATTGCCCGTCTTGCCCGGAGACGCCGGCACCGCCGTCAGCGTGTAACCGGTGATGCGATCGGTTCCGTTCACGGTGACCTTCTCGCAATTCGAGATTTTAAAAAGATAGCCTGACTTGTATCCCGACGACGCCAGATCGTTGTCCAGCAACTGCGCGGAAGTGGGCGTGGGCAATCCCGATCCCGGCACGCCGCCCAGGACCTTCAGATCGCAGGCGTAGCCGTTGGCCCCGTACGTAGACTCGTACTCCGTCTCGGCCGAGGTAATCACACGGATCGAGTTGATCGCCGATAACTCGTTGGCGCGAATCTTCATGGATCCGATGGTCTTCATCGCCATCAGCATCAGGATCAAAATGACGGCAATCACGATCAGCAGTTCCATCAGCGTAAAGCCGTTGGACACAATCACGCGCCGCGTGCGAGGGCAGTCAGCAGGCAAGGTCTTACGATTCATTGTGGTTCCAGTCCCTTCGAGCGGACCCGCAGCTCCAGGCCCATCCGACAAAATGCTACAACGTACAGACGCGAAAGGGAAATGAAGCGCTCGAAAACAGTGATCAGTGAACGGTATTCAGTGATCAGTTCCATAGTGCTGGAGCCAACCCATTCAACTTCCAAGGCGAGGCTTGCGGGCTCCAAATCGGTCAATCAAGAACCGTTGATGCTGAGCGCCGCTGCAATTTCCAACTGATCACTGACCACTGAAAACTGACAACTGGCTTTTCAACACACAAGCCGGCTTCTGTGCAGCTTCACGCCGTTGAGGCGGCCCAGGAGGGTCACCGCAATGCTCTCGGGGTTGAAGAGCCGCTGCGCCATCGTCTGCACATGTTCCGCTTTCACATCGTCGACGTGCGCAATAATCTCGTCGGCCGAGTAGAACTGATGGAAGTACATCTCCTGCCGCGCCAGATTCGCCATGCGCGAGTTGGAGCTTTCCATTCCCATCAGAATGTTGCCTTTCACCTGGTCCTTGGCGCGCGTCAGCTCTTCGGCGCTGATCGGCTCCTGTTTCAGGCTACGGAACTCCGCCAGAATCAGGTCCACAACCTCCAGCGCCTTGTTTGCCGATGTGCCCGCATAGACGCATAGGTTCCCCGTGTCGCGATACGGGCTCAGGTCGGAATAAATCGAGTAGGCCAGCCCGCGCTCCTCACGGATGGTCTGAAAGAGCCGTGAACTCATGCCGCCGCCCAGCACCGTGTTCAGGATCGTGGTTGCGTAACGGCTTTCGTCGGTAATCGGCGGCGCGGGCACGCCCAGGCAGATCTGCACTTGCTCCAACGCCTTTTTATTGCGCAAAATGATGCGGGCGCTGGGCTCGGGCGCTGAAAGCTCGTGCAGAGCGTTGCCGACTGACAGCGCCGAAAACTTTTCCGCTACGGCCTCGGTAAATCTGTCGTGGTCCAGGTTTCCGGCCGCGGAGAACACCATGTTCCCGCCGTGAAAACGGTCGCCGTGGTAGGCAAACAGCTGCTGCTGGCCCAGTTGCGCCACGGTTTCCGTAGTGCCCAGGATCGGCTTGCCCAAGGGGTGCCCCTTCCAGAAGCTCTGCGTGAACAACTCGTGCACCAGCACGTCGGGATTGTCTTCGTCGATCTTGATTTCTTCCAGAATCACCCCGCGCTCGCGCTCGATGTCGGGCAGGGCAAAGGTCGGGTTCAGCACCATGTCGCTTAGCACGTCCAGCGCAATAGGCACATGATCCGCCAGCGACTTCACGTTAAAGCAGATGGTTTCCTTGCTCGTGAAGGCGTCCAGATTGCCGCCGATCGAATCCATCTCCCGCGCGATGCGCTGCGCCGTGCGCGAACGGGTGCCTTTGAAGAGCATGTGCTCCACAAAGTGCGAGATGCCGTTGATCTCCGGGGTTTCGCACCGCGAGCCTGACTTAATCCAAATGCCCATCGCCACGGAATGCAGATGGTCCATGCGCTCGGTCAGCACGATCAGGCCGTTCGGCAATACGGTACGGCGAAGGTTTCTCTCAGTATTCATCGGCACCGGGTCGAAACTCGATTGTAGGCCAAATCAGGACAGTCGGGCAGTCACGCCGGGAGCGTGAAGCTAATAAGGCTCCAGGCCTGGTAGGTCAAGAGAAGCTAAGATACTGAAAGCTGAGCCCTGCCATGCATAAGAAAACGGCCCAACTCGTTTCTTTAGACGCGAAAGGTGCTCCTGGTGGCCGCAGGCAGCCCCTCTTCGGATTAGATGCGGAATCTCTCTCCAAGCTTCTGGTCGCGATTGGCGAGCCCGCGTTTCGCGGTAGGCAGCTGGCTGAAGCCATGTATCGTCAATGGCTTAGCTCGCTTTCCGAAATCAGTACTTTGCCTGTGGCGTTGCGGGAGAAATTGGCCGCTGAAGGCTGGCAAATCGAACGTCCGGCCATCGCCCGCGCGTTTCAGTCCGTGGACGGCACCGAGCGCTACCTGGTCGAGTTTGCAGGCTCCGGCGAAAAGGGTCAGACCGTGGAAACGGTCTGGATGCCCGAAGGCGACGGCGGCGAAGTGGGCGATGAAGTTGGCTCCGAAGGAAGAGACTGGTCCCGCGCAACCATCTGCGTCTCTTCGCAGGTCGGTTGCGCTGTCAACTGCCAGTTCTGTCTCACCGCAAAGCTGGGCCTGCAGCGCAACCTGACTGCGGGCGAGATTGCAGGCCAGGTGGTCGCGCTCCTCGATCGCCAGGGCGTTCGCGTCGGCCGCGATCGCGTAAATCTGGTCTTCATGGGCATGGGTGAGCCGTTTCTGAATTACGACAACTTCATGGCTGCCGTGCGTCTGCTGGTCCGCGAAGTCGGCCTGAGTCCGCGGCGCATGACCGTCTCCACCTCCGGCATCGTTCCCGGCATCGAGAAATTCGCAAAAGAACCGCTCGAAGTACGCCCCAAACTCGCCATCAGCCTCAACGCGCCCAATGATGCGGTCCGTGGCGAAATCATGCCCATTAACCGCAAGTGGCCGATCGGCGATGTCATTGCCGCGGTGCGCCGCGTTCCGCTACGCCCCCGCGAGCGCATCACCTTCGAATACGTTCTGCTGGGCGGCGTTACCGACCGTCTCGAGCACGCCCGCGAGGTCGCGCGCCTCGTGCGCCGCTCAGGCCTTCCCGCGAAGGTGAACCTGATCGCATGGAATCCCGGCCCCGGCATCGCCTACACCATGCCCAGCCCCGAGGCTTTCGCCGCATTTCATGCGACGCTGACGGGGGAGGGAGTTCCCGCCTATATCCGCCAGCCCCGCGGGCGCGACATCTTTGCGGCCTGCGGCCAGCTCAAGCGCACCGTCGAAGCATAAGCTTGCCGCGCAGTGGCTTCGGATTTCCTTATTTGCTCGCTGGCACGGACAGCGGTTTCACGCTGCCGCAGTCAGCGCCTTTGTAGGACGACGTGCTCTCTATCGTGAACTCGATCGGGATGGCATTGGCTCCCATTTGCGAGGTGCCGGTGAAGTGCATGGTGCCATGCGCCGTGTCGCCGGCCCACGAGGACTCGATGGTCGCATGCGCGTTCATCCTCCCCGTGCAAGTCATCTCGGCGGTCATGCTGTCGGACTTGAGCACGACGTTCGAGATCGTACAGCCTTGCTGCGGCGTCGCGACCGGAGCGCCGTACTTGTCGATCATCTCCTGGGTCAGGCAAACCTGAGTGGTGCGCGTCGTGGGCGCGAATGGGTTACCAGCTCCCGGAGGCATTGTCACTCCCGGAGGCATGGGCGTCTTCTGCCATGTCATGGTGCTCGTCATGTCCCACAAGCCGGGCTTCCTCACCCCCTGGCCCCACGCCAACATGACGAGTCCAATGCTGCAACAGCCCACGATCATCCAAACTCGGGTCTTGTTCATAGAACCTCCTCGTCGCGCAGGGAGGGGAAGCGCGCACTTTGACTCTATCCTGAGCCGTCTACGCCTGAAAAGAGTTTTTATTAAGGATTCTGCGATGACTCAGCGCGGGTCTGTGCCAGTTCCAGCACCACGTCCGCCAGGCGGCTGGCCGTGTGGCGCACCACGCTCTCTTCACTGGCAAAATCCCCGGCAATGCAGCGCACGCCCAGCCCTTCAATGCGCTTGACGTCGGGCACGATTGGCGTGGCGCCTTCGGCAGCGTAGCGTGCCAGGGTGTCTGGCGAAAATTCCCCCGTGTTGACGACCGCAAAATCGAAGATAGGTCTACGCGTGTGGTCGTAAATACGCTGGATGTGATCTGCGGCGCTCAGCCCCAGGCTTTCATTGGCCTGCGTCATCAGGTTGCAAATGAACACGCGCACCCCGCGCGCCGCGCCCAGCGTCTCGGGGATGCCGTCCACAAGCAGATTCGTGATCAGCGACGTATACAGTGAGCCCGGGCCCACCGTAATCAGATCCGCGCGGTCAATTGCCTCCAGCGTCTCCGGCAGGGGCGTGGGATGGGGCGGATCGAGCGTCAGTTCCACGATGCGCCGCTTGCTCGCCGTGATCTCGGTTTCGCCGCGCACAATCGAGCCATCGTCCATGTTGGCTACCAGCGTGGTGTTGGCCGTTGTCGCCGGATAAATGCGCCCCCGCGTGGCCAGAATCTTTGACGCCAATTGCACGGCCTGGGCAAAATCGCCCGTGATCTCCGTGAGCGCGGCGACAAACAGATTTCCAAAGCTATGCCCCTTCAACCCATTCCCGGAGCGAAAGCGGTGCGCGAAGAGCTGCGTCAGCAGATCCTCTTCTTCGCTGAGGGCAACCATGCAGTTGCGCAGGTCGCCGGGGGGAAGCATGTTGAAGTCCTGCCGCAGCCGCCCCGATGAGCCGCCGTCGTCGGTCACGGTGACCACGGCGGCCAGGTCCGCGATGGCGTTCGCCATCGTGGCGCGCTCCCCGGGGGCGGGAACGTGCCGGCGCAATCCGCGCAAAAGCGTGGAGAGCCCGGTACCGCCGCCGATGGCGACCACGCGCAGTGCCCGCTCCGCCGTCGCGCGTTCTGGCGCCAGCGGCAGTTCATTGTTTGCAGGAATCGCTGAGCTCAAGACAGACCCTATGGAACCTCGGGGTAAAGCAACTCGGTAAAGCGCGGATCGTCCGCCATGTTCTGGAAATCATTGTCGACGCGCGCTTGCACACGACTTTTGGGGTTCAGTTCAATGGCCCGTGCCAAATTGGAGAGGCAGTCCTGGGCGCGGCCAGTAATGGCTTCCAGCAGCGCCAGCCCGTAAAAGGCGTAGTCGGCGCCGGGGTGGTCGCTGAGAATCTGATTCAACTGCTCCCGCGATTCCTCGTAGTAGCCCGTGTTCAGCAGCGAGATCGCGTAGTCGTATTGCTCTTCCGGAGTAGGGAACGACCGCCCGCGACCGTGCAGTTGACGCTGGCAGGTGCTGATGTACATCCGGCAGCGGTCCTTGATTTCGGGCGGCGCTTCTGGCAGCAATTTCTCCAGGGCGTTCAGCGCCTTCTCATACTTTCCCTGTTGCAGCATCAGTAAGGCGGCCTCATAGTGCTGAAAGACAGGATCCGCCTTGCCACGGGTACGGCCGTCGGATTTCGCGGCCGGGGCCGCACTCTTCTTGCGGCTGGCTGCCGCGGCTCGAGCATCTTGCGTCATGGCTTTAGTGGAAGCGTGCATTCCTTTCCCCCGTATCCCGACTCCATGTGGGCGGGGAACCTTAGAGCGGTTGCAGAACTTTCGTGCCCCCTGTAGCTCGGTGAAAGGTGGCGTTTTCTTCAGGGAAACGCCACCTGGCGCCCAGGCTCCTGAACACAGCAATTCTGGAATCGCTGTGGCTGAAACATAACATGACTCAGGCCCTGTTTATACGCAGAACCCCGCCTCCCGTCAATGGGGGCTCTATCAGCCAGGATTAACGGCCCTTTTCTCCTGCCGAATCGCCATAGATTGCTGGATTCAATGCGGGATCGTTATACATTTTCATCTGCCGGTAGAGTTTGAAGCAACGTGCCCCGTTCACGGTGTCCCGCCACAGCGCATCCAGGCACGCCGCCAAATCGTCGCGTTGCTCAATGAGAACCCGCAGCCGCGCTTCATTGCGATCCGCATGTCCCTCCGGCGCAGCCTTGCGCTCTGTCTCTTCGCGCGTGTGGTAGATCTTCAGCGCCAGAATCGACAGCCGGTCGATGATCAGCCCCGGGGACTCCGAGTTCTGCGCCGCTTCACATTTCGGTAGTCCCTGCGGCGCAAGCCACTCCAGCAGCTTGCGGTCGAGCAATTCGGCAAGATCGTTGCGCAGTTGATTGGTCTGGTCGATGCGGCGCTTCACCGCGGCCAATTCGGCGTCGCTCACCCGCGGCGCGCGCGCTTCATCCTCGATGTGCCACAAATCGAAGTTCGCGCGATGCTGCCGGGCCACCAGATCGAGCCACGCGCCAGCCGAAGGCTCGTCGCCCTCTGGCGTTTCGTGCCACAGGCGTGTCAGCCGATCCTGCAGCGCGACAATCTCACCAGCCGAAACCATCTTCCTCCGTGCTTCATGCGCGGCCGCGCAAGCCGCAGGCCCTATCCTAAGGCAAAACCGGCCACGCGTGCGCGTCATCGGCCCGGGAAGGACCGGCCTCAGCACTTCGCCCGGCGCCATCGAATCTTCTGAATTTGCAAGTGGGAATCGGCAGCCTGGGTGGTGAGCTCGCTGGGAATCGAACCCAGGACCCACGCCTTAAAAGGGCGTTGCTCTACCAACTGAGCTACGAGCTCGTATAAGGCTGCTCTTTCAAAACTACCACAGCGAGAGTTCGCCCGCCTGGAGCCAGTCAGGGTCCATTCGCATCCCGAAAATCCCCTCGCGCAGCGACTCTAGTACCTCATCGCTATTCGCAAATCTTCCACCCGCCGCTGCTCACCACAGAGGTTGACTTTTTAGGTAATCTCCAATGCTGGTACCATGGTAATCGCATGCCCCGGTGCATTCGATTACTGATGGGGAAGAGATTCCCGCATCACTCAGAAAATGAGGCATTTCGCGGCTTTTTCATGGCAAGAAAGTGTTAGCAAGGTGGCCTTGCAAGTGTTATTGTTCTGGCAACAGTTGCGCCATTACGATAACCGGTGAGAATACCCGCTATCCGGGTGCGCATTCCCGGTTTTTTGAAGGTCAGAACCGCACAACGAACTGCCATCCATGGGAACTCGGAAGAAGAGCAATTGTGCAGGGGTAAAAAATGACTGAGCACGCGCTTCCCGACCCGAACGAGACGCCGGAAGATGTGGCGTCACTGTATTCGTGGGCGAATTTACACGGCGGCAAGTATCGCGACTTTTCCGCCTCGCGTGCGCAGGTGCGTGAAAAAGCCCGGCAGCGCATGGAACAGGCCATTGAAGAGGAACGTCTGCGCATGTATCGGGAAACCGAGGCGCACCGCGCAGCCGAAGCTGCTCGCGCCGCGGAAGAAACGCGCCGGCACGAACTGGCCGCACAGCAGGCTGCCCAATTAGCTGCCCAGGAAGCGGCGCAGCGTGCCGCGCAATTCGCCGCCCAGGAAGCTGCGCAACGCGCCGCGCAGGAAGCCGCTCAGGAACGCGCGCGCATGGCCGCAGAGCTGGCCGCGCAACAGGCAGCCGAGCAGGCTCACGCCGCGCAGCTGGCCGCGCAACAGGCACAAGCTGCTCAGTTGGCCGCCGAGCAGGCACAAGCTGCCCAGCAGGCTGCGCAACAAGCGCAAGCAGCGCAGCAAGCCGCGCAACAAACGGTATGGCAACCGCCGCCGCAGGATCGTTATCCTGTACCGCCCGCATACCGCCAACCTGCACCACCGCCCGCGCCTGTGCCCGTGCAGGAAGCTGAAGCTTCCCAGCCGCGCGCGCCCTGGCTGCCCTCCGATCAGCGCGAAATCACCGGCCGCCCCGCCTGGTTAATGCCGGAGCGTCCGGAGTCCTTCGGTCAGCCGGTGCTTCCGCCTACGCCTGAGGACACGTTGCAGGGTTCCCGCGATCGCCTCGTCTCGCGCTGGTTTGCCCTGCGCAGCATTTTTGAAGACAATGTGCCCACGCAATCGGCGCCGGCTCCCGCAGCCGCGCGCGCTCCCGTCCTGGCTGTCTTTTCGCTGGCGGGCGGCGTGGGCAAAACCAGCCTCGTGGCCACTCTCGGCCGCGTGCTTTCCGCGCGCGGCGAGCGCGTTCTGCTGGTCGATACCGCTGCTTACGGCTTGTTGCCCTTTTTCTTCGGCGCGCGGGATCAGCGCCCCGGCCTGATCCGCACCTTCAGTCCGCCGGTAGCCAGTGGCGACGCGCCCATCCAAATGATCACGCTCGATCCCGAGACGCTGGGCTCTGAAGCTGCCACGGCCGAAGCGTTCACGGCAGAGATTCTCAAACACGCCCGGGGAGTCAGCCGCGTCGTCGTCGATCTGGCCACGGCTTCAGGCGCCACCACCCGCCGCGTCATGCGTTTGTCGCCGCAGGTTCTCGTGCCTCTCGTTCCCGATATGTGCTCCGTGGTCAGCGTCAGCTCCATCGACGCCTTCTTCGAGCACAACAATGGGAACGGCAAGCCGGTGCTTCCGTACTACGTGCTCAATCAGTTCGATGCCTCGCAGCCGCTGCATCTCGACGTGCGCGAGGTGCTCCGTGAGCAGTTGGGCGATCGGCTGCTGCCTTTTGCCGTGCGTCACACCCCGGCTGTTAGCGAGGCGCTGGCCGAGGGTATGACAGTAATGGATTACGCGCCCAATTCCGCCGTGACCGAGAATTACGCCAGCCTTGCGGGATGGGTCAAGAGCCTTTCCGCACCCGCGAGCACCACCTTCCGCGGCGTGCGCTGGAGTGAGCGATGACGGTATCGGATGTTTGGCAGGATATCGGGGCCGGCGAGAATCTCTTAACCAAGATTCTCCGGCTGATCTTCCTGCTTGTGGCCGCGGCCATCTTTTTTTTCATGGCGGCATTGCCGCTCACCTGGCCGCAACAAGCGGTTCTCGGGCTTCTGGCTCTGCTCATGGCTCTGGCCATGGCGCGCGGCTCCGACTCCTATCTCGTCACCCTCGCCCTCATGATGCTGTCCATGTTCTGCACCTTCCGCTATGGATATTGGCGCATCTCGCAGGTGATTCGCTTCTTCCAGGATCCCGCCAGCCACCCCGGCGCTCTGGACGCCTTTTTCATCTTTTGCCTCCTGGGTGCTGAAACCTACGCGTTCATCATCCTCTTCCTGGGATACTTCCAAACCATCTGGCCGCTGCGCCGCGCTCCCGTCGCTCTACCCGACAATCCTGAGGAATGGCCGCACATCGACGTGTTCATTCCCACCTACAATGAGCCTCTCGATGTGGTGCGTTACACGGCGCTGGGCGCGCTCAACATGGATTGGCCCGCCGAGAAGCTCCACGTCTACATCCTCGACGACGGCCGGCGCCCGGAATTTGAGCAGTTTGCCTTCGATGCCGGCATCGGCTACCGGACGCGCCCTGACAACAAGCACGCCAAGGCGGGCAACATCAACGCCGCCCTCGAATCCACCCATTCTCCGCTGATCGCGATTTTCGATTCGGATCACGTGCCCACGCGCAGCTTTTTGCAAATGACGGTGGGCTGGTTTATGCGTGACCCCAGGCTCGCGGTGATGCAGACTCCGCACCACTTTTATTCTCCCGATCCCTTCGAGCGCAACCTCGGGCAGTTCCGCGTCATTCCCAACGAAGGCGAGCTCTTTTACGGGATCGTCCAGGACGGCAACGACTTCTGGAACTCGGCCTTCTTTTGCGGTTCCTGCGCGGTGCTGAGCCGCGAGGCTCTCGACCAGATCGGCGGCATCGCCGTCGAGACCGTCACCGAAGACGCCCACACCGCTCTGCGCATGCAGATGAATCACTGGAACACGGCGTACATCAACATTCCCCAGGCTGCGGGACTCGCCACCGAGCGCCTCTCCGCGCACGTCGGCCAGCGCATTCGCTGGGCGCGCGGCATGATCCAGGTCCTGCGCATCGACAACCCCCTCTTCGCTCCCGGACTCAGCTTCCCGCAGCGGCTCTGCTACTTCAACGCCATGGGCCATTTTCTCTACGCGGTGCCGCGCCTCATCTTCCTCACCGCGCCGCTGATCTATCTGCTTCTCAATCACACCAACATTCCCGGCTACTGGGCCGCCATTCTGGCGTACGCATTGCCTCACCTCATTCTGTCCAACGTCACTAACTCCCGCATTCAGGGCGACCACCGTCATTCGTTCTGGAACGAGATCTACGAAACCGTGCTCTCGCCCTACATCCTGTTGCCCACCATGCTGGCGCTCATCAATCCCAAGCTGGGCAAGTTCAACGTCACCGCCAAAGGCGGCGTGGTCAAGCGCACGTTCTTCGATTCCAAAATCGCGCAGCCTTTCCTCATTCTGCTGGTCTTCAACATCGCCGGCCTCATCGTCGCTATTCCGCGCTTCTTCATCTGGGACCGTGACCGTCCCGGCACGGTGCTGATGAATGTCTTGTGGTGCCTGTTCAACATCATCATTCTGGGCGTTTGCACGGCTGTCGCGCGCGAGCTCCGTCAGTTGCGCACCACGGTGCGCATCAACGTCGCGAGCCCGCTCGTGGTCAAATTCCCCGATGGCCAATCGGTCGCCGCCGAAACCATCGACATCTCCAGCGGCGGAACCGGCATTCGTCTCGAAGAGGCCCTCGACGTGATGCCTCAGTCGCAGGTGCGCCTGGCTTTTCCCGTTCCGTCGGTGGCCATCGACCTGCCTGCTACGGTAGTTTCTTCGGAGGGATCGGTGTTGCGCGTTTGTTTTGAAGATTTGACGATTGAAGAACAGGAAGTACTGACCATCGCTCTTTATTCACGCGCCGATTCATGGCTCGGCTGGGGCGAGTCCCGCGAAAGCGACAACGTGCTGCGCAGCCTGGGGCGCATCTTTCAGATCTCCATGCACGGCATGTGGGTCACCTTCCGCAGCGTCTTCAGCGATCGTGACGCGTCCGAGCGCAAGTCCAGTTCGCTCTCCATCGCCCGCACCTTGATGCTGCTCTTCATGGCCGCGGCACTGGCATGGGGCGGTCAAAGGGCGCACGCGCAGGCGCCGGGCTTTGCCGGCTCGCTGCAGACTCCCGCCACCGACGTCAACGCTCCCGTTCCTCCCGGTCAGTTTCACGATCATTTCACGCTGGCCGATGCCGGCTCCTCGCAAATCGAGCTGCACAGCATCGACACCCAGCACAGCATCTACTTCACGCTGCCCGAAACCCATGTCGTCGGCCCCGCGAAGATTCACATTGACTACTCGTTTTCGCCCAGCCTCATCCCGCAGTTGAGCCATCTCAAGCTCATCATGAACGGAACTCTCTTTGCTACCATTCAGCCCACCCCGGGCCAGAACGGCGGTTCCGACAGCCGCGACGCCGAGGCCGAGTTCACCATTCCTTCCGAGCTGCTGGTGCACAACAACACCTTCACCATTGAGTTCATCGGCCACTACACCATGGTCTGCGAAGACCCGGCTAATACCACACTTTGGGCGCGCGTGCATCGCAGCAGCTACATCGACATTCGCGGCAATTTGCTGCACCTGGCCGACGATCTCAAGCAGTTGCCCATGCCCTTCGTCGATCCCGCGGTGATCCAGCCACTCAGCGTTCCCGTGATCTTTTCCGCAGCGCCTTCTTACAAAGCCGTTCAAGCCGCCGGCATCGTCACCAGCTACTTCGGCATGATCTCCGAGAATCGCCCGGTCCGCTTCCCGGTGCACATCGGAACCATCCCGCCCGGCAACGCCATTCTCATTGCTGAGAGTCCATCCAGTCTTCCCGCGGGCTTGAATCTATCGGGCGTCTCTTCGCCCACCGTGGCCATGCGCGACAATCCCAACGATCCGTTCAGCAAACTCCTGATCATCACCGGCGGCAATGCCGACGATCTCATCAAGGCGGCCCAGGCCGTGGCTCTCCATAGTGAGATGCTCGATGGCCCGCAGACCGCGGTCGAAGGCGTCAGTCTGCCTGGCAAGCAGGCGCCGGATGCGGCCCCGCGCTGGGCGAGTACCGATCACACCATCGCGCTCTGGGATTACGCCTCCGCTGAACAGATGCAGGGCGATGGCACCGCGCCGCTCAACGTTTACTTCCGCATCCCGCCCGACATTTACTACGCCACGGAAGGGCCCAACACCAAGCTCCACGTGGTCTACCGCTACAACTCCGTGCCCATCGGGCCCATCTCCAGCATGCAGGTGCGCGTCAATGACGCGTTCATGGGCTCCATTCCGCTCATCCCGGGACAGGAAACCTCGCGCCGCATGCAAACCGACGTGCCCGTTCCCGTCGTCAACCTGCGTCCTTTCTCCAACACGCTGTCTTTCGACTTCACGTTCCAGTTGCTCAAGAAGCAGGGCTGCGAAGACACCACACCGATCAATATGCAGGGCGCGATCCTGCGCGATTCCTTCCTGGATCTGCGTGATTATCCCCACTGGGCGCCGATGCCCAATCTCGAACTCTTCGCCAACGCCGGCTTTCCGTTCACTCGGGTTGCCGATCTGAGCGAAACCACTGTGGTGCTGCCGCCCACGCCCACTGAGCAGGAGATCGAGACATTCGTCACCCTCATGGGCCATTTCGGCCGTCAAACCGGTTTCCCCGGCCTGCGCGTCACCGTGGCCGGCCCCGATGCACTCCATGAAGGCGCCAATACCGACTTCCTCATCATCGGATCCGGCAACGATCAGCCCGCCTTCGACAAGCTCGGCACCCATCTTCCCGTTTCCCTGGGCAGCGGGCAGGTTCAGGTGCGGGATACCCAGGGCTTCTTCGTCAATCTGCTGCACAACGCCTGGTGGAAGCTCGAAAACAACGATCATACCGAATCCGGCACGCTGACTTTGGGAGGCACTCCCGACGCCATCATTGAGGGCATCGAGTCTCCCTACGGCATCGCCAGCAGCCGAAGCATTGTAGCCATTCACTTCAAGGATGAAACCGCCAGCGGGCCTTTCATGGACACCTTTATCGATGTGCAGCAGAAAAGCGACATCTCAGGTTCCGTCGCGGTTTTCCACGGATTGCAATTTCAGTCTTTCCGTGTCGGCGCCGCGGTCTATCATGTGGGTGTGTTGCCGTGGTGGACACGGTTGATGTTGTGGTTCACGCAGGTGCCATGGCTGGCGGCGGTGGTGGTCATTCTTCTGGCTTTCCTGCTCGCTATCTGGACCCGGCAATGGTTGCGCGCCAGGGCCAGAGCACGTTTGACGATGGTGGAGGACTAATTCCTCTCCCCCGGCACAGGCTGCGCATCATCGCTTGAGCCGTGCTTGATTTTCTTGTTGACGCGGTGCGAATCCCGGCGGTTAGTAGGTCCCTGGGTGGAGACACGAACGATGGGCCTTTCGACATCTCGGGCAGGGAAGCGCGTCCTGCTGATCGTGGCTTTATCCATGTTTTCCATCACGGGCGGCTGCAAGGAAGGTCCCTGGCAGCTCTGGCGTTCCTACGCGTCGCGCTTCATCGACACGCAAACCGGCCGCGTCTTCGACCCCAACGGAGACCAGCACAGCACCTCGGAAGGGCAGGCCTACGCTCTCTTCTTTTCCCTGGCCGACAACGACCGCGCCACCTTCAACCGTACCCTCGCCTGGACGGAGAACAATCTCGCCGGTGGCGACCTCACCACCCACCTGCCGGCATGGCTTTGGGGTAAGGACAAGGACGGCCAGTGGAAAATTCTCGATCCCAACTCCGCCTCCGACGCCGACGTCTGGATGGCGTACTCCCTTCTTGAAGCCGGACGCCTCTGGAAATCCAATGAGGACACGCGGCTCGGCCGCGACCTGCTCACGCTCATCGCCAGCAAAGAAGTCGTGAATCTCCCCGGCTTCGGCCTCATGCTGGTGCCCGGGCCCGTGGGTTTCCAGCACGGCAGCAACTGGATTCTGAATCCCAGTTATCTGCCCATCTTCCTCTTTCAGCGGCTCGCGGCTCTCGATCCTGCCGGGCCCTGGCAGCAGATCGAGCTGGGCATTCCCCGCCTGCTGGCGCAGAGTTCACCCCACGGGTATGCCATGGATTGGGTGGAATACGTGCCTGGCGACGGCTTCTATGCCACGCCCGAACCCTCGGCCTCAAGCCAGAACGGCCCCAATGCCTCAGGTCCCGGCGGCAGCTACGACGCCATCCGCGTCTACCTCTGGGCCGGCATGATCGACCCCCACGATCCCTCCCGCGAAATGATTCTTCAAGCGGTCCCAGCCATGAGCGGCTATCTTGCCAATCATGATGCCCCCCCGGAAAAGGTAAGTGACCAGGGCATTCCAGAGGAGCAAGATGGACCTGTAGGCTTTTCCGCGGCTGTATTGCCCTATTTGCGCGCCTATCCGGAGTTCTCCCGGGCCTTGGCCCGGCAGATGATTCGGCTAAACGCACAGAAAGATGCAAATTCGGGATTGTACGGAAAGGACATAGCGTATTACGATCAGAATCTTGCCCTATTTGCTACTGGATTTCTCGATGCCAGATTTCGGTTTGGCCCCGGGGGCGAACTGAACGTAGAATGGAAGCGCCAATGAGGTTGGGCTGGAGAACTTGGAAAGCAAGTTTGTTCGTGGTGGGCTGCCTGATATGGACAGTCCCGGGAATTCACGCCCAAAAAACTTCCGGATCCGTCTCGGCTGACGCTACGCGCGCCGGCCTGGCGGTCAAGGCTCGCGACCTTGAAGCGCGCGGTCGCGCGGACCTCGCCGTCCAGATCTGGCAGCAAATCCTTCTCTCCACGCCCGACAACGCTGAAGCTCTCGCCGGCCAGGCCCGCGACTACAAACTCACGGGCAACGAAGAAAAGGCCGGTGCGGCTCTGGCGCGCTTGCGCCGCGTGAATCCCAACGATCCCAACATCGCCAAAATCGAATCCATGCCCGTTACCAGCGGCTCGGTCGAGCAGTTGCGCCAGGCCGGCGACCTCGCCAAACAGGGCCGCAACGACGATGCCATGCGCATCTATCGCCAGCTCTACGCCGATCATCCGCCCGACGGCGACATCGGGCTGGCCTACTATCAAACCCTCTACGGCACCTCCAGTGGCAAGCAGGAAGCCATCGCTGGCATGCGCGCCCTGGCGGAGCGCAATCCCGGCGATCCGCGTTACGCCGTGCAGTTGGGCATCATGCTCACCTACGACACGCGCACCCGTGCTGAAGGTATCCGCATTCTCCGCGCGCACACCAACGATCCAGACGCTGCGGCCGCATATCGCCAGGCGCTCATCTGGGATTCTTCCAATCCAGCCTCGGCCGAGGAACTGCGCGAGTATCTCAAGGCCCATCCCCAGGATCAGGAGATTCAAAAGGGCCTTAGGCTGAGCGAATCCCGCCTGGCGCAGATGAACAACGGCATTGCGCGCACGCCCGATGAGCGCGCCGCCTTTGCCGCGCTCAACGCGCACCGCCTCGACGAAGCCGAGCAGCGCTTCACCGCGCTACTCGCCGCCGATCCCAACAACGGACGCCTCGCCGCAGGCATGGGCTTCCTGCGCATGCAGCAGGAAAACTTCGGCGGCGCCATCAGCTATCTCGTGCAGGCCGAGCAGGACGGCTACAAGGCCAGGACCGTCGAGAGCGCCCTGGCTACTTCCCGCTTTTGGTTCACCATGGGCGAGGGCACGCAGGCTCTCGACGAGAATCGGCTCGATCTGGCCGTCACCAAGTTCCGCGCCGCGCTCGACATGAACCCGCGCAGTGCCGATGCCCTCAATGGGCTCGCCGGGGTCTACACCAGGCAGCAGCAGTATCCCGCCGCGGCCACCGTGTATCAGCAGCTTCTCCACGTTCAGCCCGCCTCGCTCCAGGGTTGGCGCGGTCTCTTCCTCGCCTACGCGCACGACAATCAGAATGCCAAGGCGCTGGCCCTCTCTGCGCGTTTCCCTGGACAGGTCAAGGCCTCGCTCAATAAGGATCCCGAGTATCTCCACGCGCTCGCAGGCATCTATCAGGCCCAGAACCGCCCCGCGGAGGCCCAGCGCACCCTCGCCCTCGCGCTCTCGCTTCCGTTCCCCGATAACGGCGGCACGCTTCTGGCAGGCACCAAGCTGCAATACGCAGGCATCCTGATGGACGCCAAGCATTACGACCAGGCTCTCGCGCTTTATGCGCAGATTCTCCAGACCGATCCCTCCAATGTCTCCGCATGGGAAGGGCTCATCAGCGCCCAGCACGAGATGGGGCAGGACACGGACGCGATCGCCGACGTTCAGAAGATGCCCGCGACGACCTACGAAACCGCGCTCACCGATCCCGGCTTCCTGGCCATGCTCGGCGCCATTTATCAGCAGGCCAATCAATTTGAAGTCGCGCAGGGATTTCTCGAACGCTCCGAAAAACTTGAAATCGCGGCCGGTGGCCAGCCCAGCGTCCAATTGCAGTTGCAGTTGGCGGGCATCTATCTGCTGCGCAGCAACACCGATCAGGCGTACACGCTCTACCGCCAGGTGCTCACGGACCACCCTGACCGTGCGGACGCGTGGAAAGGCCTAATCGCTGCGCTCGCGGCCACGCATCGCAATCAGGAAGCCCTCCAGGAGATCGCGCAGATTCCCGCGCCCATCCGCAAGCAGCTAGACGGCGACATCGACTTCCTGCAAACCGAGGCCAGCCTCTACGCCACCACGGGCGATACCACCCACGCCGTGCAGTACATGAACCGCGTGATGGTCTACTACGCCAAGACCAAAGAACAGCCGCCGGCCAATATTGCCATTCAGAACGTTTGGCTGCTTTACAACATGGGCAACGACCGCGCTCTCTACGCAGCTCTGATGCGCATCGGCGGCCGCAGCGACCTCACCGTGGCCCAGCGCGAGACCGTGCAGAACATCTGGGCCAACTGGAGCGTGCGCCGCGCCGGCATCGCCATGGACAACGGCAATGTGCAACGCGCAGTGGACATTCTCGATGCCGCCGGGCAGGCCTTTCCGAACAATCTCACCGTGCGCAAGGCCGTGGCCGGTGGGTTTGCGCGCGTAGGCCGCGCCAAGGAAGCATTGATCCTCTTCAAGACCATCCCCATGCAGGACGCATCCGCGGGCGACTTCGAAGGCGCCATCGGGGCTGCCCTGGGCGCCAACGACAAGGGGCAGGCCGAGGTCTGGTTGCGCCAGGCCCTGGACCGCTTTGGCACCGATCCCGGCATCCTCGCTCTGGCCGCACGTTATGAGCAGGCCCGCGGCGACAACGAGCGCGCCGCCGACTACTATCGCGCCTCGCTGGCGGCCATGCCCAAAGTCTCGCCCGTTGATCGCCTCGCGCACGTCCTCGTCTACCCGGAGCAGGACACGAAGATCCATCGCGCCGTCACCGCGGCCGATCTGCAGCATCTGCTCGATCCCGACTACGAGCCCTTCGCCAAGACCACCAAGCTTCCGCCGTTGCCTGCCTACGGTCCCGATCCCTATAACCCCGCGCCGGTCGTGCTGCCCAGGGCGCAACCCGGCGATACGAATCCTGCCGTGCCTCCCGCCGGTACACCCGGCCCCGGCGCCTGGAACCAACCCCCCGGCAGCGGGGCGTGGAAAGAGCCCGCGCTCTCTCCGCTGCCGCGCGGCGCGTATTACGCGCGCCCTTCCATGGAGGGTGCGCACCTGGTTCTCGCCAGTTGGACACGCACGCGTCCGGCCGTCGCTTTAACCCATGCCTCTCTGCGCATCGGCTTCGGCCGCCCTGCCGTCATTCAGTCCTCTGTTGAAGCCTTCGGCCAGGTCGACATCATTCCCAATCCTCCGCATTCGCTCGCTTCCGACGCCTGGAAGGGCTTGGTCTTCTCGCTCATGGCCGGCAATCGCAATGCTGAGGCCCTCGCCGAAATCGGCCAGATCCCCAACGACGTGCGCCGCCAGCTTGAAGCCGACATCGAATGGGTGCAGGGCATTGCCAGCCTCTACTTCTCCGTGGGCGACATTCCGCACGCTACGCTCTATCTCAATCGCGTCGAAAACTACTATCTCGTGCATCGCACGTCCGCGCCTGCCAGCCTTGAAGTACAGCACGCCTGGCTGCTCTATAACCTCAGGGATGACGTGGCGCTCTATCCGCTTCTCTCGCGGCTCGATGCGCGTCCGGATTTGAGTACCGATCAGCGCCAGCAGGTGGAAACTCTGTGGGCCGATTGGGCCGTGCGCCGCGCCGGCGACGCCATGCAGAGCGGTCATCTCGTGCGTGGTGTGGAAATCCTGCAGGCCGCGTCGCAGGATTATCCCGACAACATGACCGTGCGTCTCGCAGTCGCGGGAGCCTACGCGCGCGTCGGCCGTTCTCAGGAGGCCGTCACCCTCTTCAAGTCGCTCAACCTGAACGACGCTAGTGTCGGCGACTTCCAAGGCGCCATCTCCGCCGCCATCTCCGCCACCGACATGGCCCAGGCCGAAGCCTGGCTGCGCATTGCATTGCAGAAGTATCCCAACGATCCCCTCATCCTCGGTCTTGCCGCACGCTTTGAGCAGGCCCGCGGCAATAACGAGCGCGCAGCCGCTTTCTGGCGCGCCGCCATCGCCGCCATGCCTCCCGGCTCCAGCGTCAAGAGTCTGGACTACGGTCTTGTCGTGCCACCGGGCACGACCTATCAAACGCCCAGCCCCGGCGATACGAAACATCTCCTCGACCCGCGTTTCGATCCGTTGCCCAGCAGCGACAGGCTCGCGCCGTTGCCTACCTATCGGCCGCAGACCACCACGCAGGCTCCCACGCCCGCGCCAAGCCAGCCCCCCGTGCCGCCCCCGCAGATCACCGCGCCTTCCAGTGAGCCGCTTCCGCTCCCGCCCAGCGCCAGTTACATCCCGAACCGGCAGGGAACTCCGCCTTCGGATCAGCCCATCTACGTTCCCCAGGCTGTCAGTCGCAATCCTTCGTCCTCTGGCCCGGTTCTCATCCAGCAGAGCGCTACCGAACAGCCCCGGCATTCCCGGCAGCCGTTTACGGGCAGAATGAATCTGCCGCCCGGCGAAGAAACCGTCGACAGCACGGAGCCCGCCGGGAACTCGCGCCTGCCGCCGCTGGCGACAAATAGTGCCGCGCCGCAAACTCCGCAGCCCGCCAATCTCCGCATTACATCGCAGCCCATGGCCCCCGCGGCTGCCCAAACGCAGGCCCTCTTCGCCGACCAAACCGACAATCAGCTCACCCAAGGCTCGGCAAACCTGATTCACAACGTGCCCAACGCACCCGTCACGCCGATGCCCACGGTGCAAGCGCCGCAGTCCAATAGCGCCGGGCAGGGCGCCTACGAAATGGCGCAGTACACGCCCTCCGCCCAGGAAGCTGCCACGGGCGCCTACTCCGCACCGCAGCAACAGACGCAACAGCCGCAGGCCGCACAGCAGCCACCGGCTAAGCCGCAAGCCGGCTGTACCGCGAACTGCGTCACACGCCACAGACGGAAGAAGAATCAGCAGCAGCAACAACAGACCCTCGGCAACGCTCCCATCACCAGCAATCCGCCGCCTGAAGCCACTGCGCCTCCCAGCGAAACCGCTTATCCGGCTGAGGGCCAGCAGCCCATTCCCGCGCCGCAGGAGAATTCGACAGAGAGCACCACGACCACCGGTCTCAGCGACGAGGAGCTCGAGCAGCGCAACCTGCCGCCGCTGCGCGGTCCCTGGATCCGCATCCAGCGCCAGAGCGGCCCGCTCAGCCCGCGCGACGAAGCCGAGATGCAGCTGCAGGCTATCGAGAGCGGCTATAGCGGCTGGCTGGGCGGCAGCACCGTGCTCAACTACCGCACCGGCGATCCCGGATACAGTCAGTTGGCGGCCATTGAGTCGCCCTTTGAAGTCTCCGCCCCGCTCGGCTATCACGCCCGCATTACCGTGGTCGCACGGCCTGTGTTTCTTGATTCCAGCCAGGCCACCGGAAATGCCGTGCTCAGCGTGAGCGAGTCCACGATCTCGGGATCGTGCCTGGTGACGATACCTGAACCGATCGGCACCGACGCCGCCCCAACCAGTTCCGCGTCGTGCGGCGGGGCCTCGGGAGCACTCACCACGCTACCAGCACAACAAAACGCCGTGGGCATCGGCGGTGAAGTGCAACTGGCCTTTCCGCACTTCGCCATCGCCGGCGGCTATACTCCGGCCAATTTTCTCGTCGCCACGTTCACCGGGCGCGTGGTGTGGAAGCCCGGCAATGGACCCTTCACCTTCTCGCTCACCCGCGACTCCGTCAAGGATTCGCAGCTCTCCTATGCCGGCCTCCGCGATCCCGGGCAGATCACGCTGGGCACGGAAGGGCAAATCTGGGGCGGCGTGGTTTATAACCAGGGCCAAGTGCAGATCGCGCACGGCGATGCGCTGGCCGGCTTCTACTTCTCGACTTCAGGCCAGTACATCACCGGCTACAACGTCCTCAGCAACAATCGCGTCGATGGCAACGGCGGCGCCTATTGGCGTGTCTACGCCGATCCCGAGTTCGGCAGCCTGAGCGTCGGCGCCAACTTTTTCGCCATGCACTACCAGAACAACCAGAACGCCTTCACGCATGGCATGGGCGGCTACTTCAGTCCGCAGGGCTACTTCCTGGCCAACGTGCCCTTCACCTGGCAAGGCCACTACATCAATCGCTGGCACTACAACGTGATGGGTGCGATCGGCGTACAGGCGTTTCAAGAGGATTCCGCGCCGCTTTGGCCTCTGGCCGTCGACAAGCCGCTTGAGACTGCGCAGAACAACCCTTTCCTGCCCAATGTCACCACCGTGAGCGGTAACTACGATGTGCGCAGCCAAGTGGCCTATCAGTTCAGCCCCCACTGGTATATGGGCGGCTACTTCTCGGCCAATAACTCTCGCGACTTCACCTACACCTCGGTAGGCTTCTTCGTCCGCTTCATGTTCCGCGAGCAGCCCTCCACGGCCACCAACCCCACAGGCATCTTCCCGTGGGACGGCATGCGCCCCTTCACCGTGCCGTAGGCGCGCTCCGCACCCGCCGGCGGGCTCCCGTATTCCCGCAGTCCCCGTCTTTAAGCCCTTTTCGCCGGCTTCTGCATCGGCACCACCTGCACCGTCACGTCGCGCACCTCTGACAGGAAGCGGTTGAGCACCGACCCGCCCCACAGAATGTCCCAGCGCGAGCGCGCCGATTGCCCAAAGACCACGTGGCTGATGTTCTCCTGCTGCGCAAACCGGATCAGCGCGTCGGAAACATTCCGGTCGGTGAGTGAAACCACCTGCGCGCCCAGATCGCGCGCCATGCGCTGGAACTCCTCCAGCCGGTGAAAGGCCTCCGGGTCGCCGTGGCCCTTGTCGTCGGGGCGGCTCACATACACCGCGTACCAGTTACTCGACAGCCGGCCGGCAATCCGCGCGCCTATGCGCAACAGCCGCTCTGTCCCCGGCCGCATGCTCAGGCACACCATCACCTTCTCGGGGATCGGCGCCTGTTCCAGACCCTGGGTGCGGCGATACTCCGCCGCCCGGTTGCCCACTTGTTCCGCAGTGGTGCGCAGCGCGAGCTCGCGCAGCATATTCAGGTTGCCCTTGCGGAAAAAGTTGGCCAGTGACTGTTCCACCTTCTCCGGCGCATAAATCTTTCCCTGCCGCAGGCGGTCGCGCAGTTGGTCCACCGTCACGTCCACGTTCACCACTTCGTCGGCGCGCTTGAAGAAGCTGTCGGGAACCGTCTCGCGGATGGTCGTGTTGGCCGAACGGTTCACGGCGTCGTTCAGAGTTTCCAGGTGCTGGATGTTCACCGCCGTCATCACGTTGATGCCCGCGTCCAGCAGTTCCAGAACGTCTTCATACCGCTTGCGATTCTTGCTGCCGGGCACGTTGGTGTGGGCCAGCTCGTCCACCACCACGGTATTCGGGTGGCGCGCGATGATCGCGTCCACGTCCATCTCTTTCAGATTCACGCCGCGGTAGGGAATTACTTTCTGCGGAATCACCTCGAGATCGCGGATGCGCGCCTCGGTATCCTTGCGACCGTGTGTTTCCACCAACCCGATCACCACGTCCACGCCCTGCTGATGCTTCATGTGGTAGGCATCGTTCAGCAGGTCGTAGGTTTTGCCTACGCCGGGCGCAGCGCCAATGTAGATGCGCAGCTTCGCGGGTTCCTTGGTCGTCTCGAGCTTGATCTCGGCCATCTAGCCCACCTCGACAGGATGACGGACTTGCTCCGCCACGGCCACGGGAAGCGTGAAACGAAATGTCGATCCGTGGCCCAGCCGGCTCTCCACGGCAATTTGCCCGCCCAGCGACTCCACCAGCCGCCGCACCAGCGCCAGGCCAAGCCCCGAGCCCTTCTCTGAGAAGGGATTGAAGCGATCGAAGATGGCGCTCAAACGTTCGGCCTCGATGCCGCGTCCGGTGTCGCGCACGCTGAACTGCACAAAATCCTTGATCTCTTCCGCAGTCAGAAGGATTTCACCTTCTTCTGGCGTGTAGCGCAGGGCATTGGAGAGCAGGTTGTCCAGAATCGAGCGCAGCGCGCGCCGGTCGGCGAGTACCATGGTCAGATCGGCGTACGCCTTTACGTCGACCCGGATATGTTTCTTCTGGGCCTCGTCGCAGAAGCGATCGCGCGCCTCATTCAGAGCTTGCAGCGGGCGGATCCGCTCCAGCTTCATTTCGCGCTTGCCCGTGTCGATTTCAGCCACGTCGATCAGGTCGCCCATCAGGTCGTCCAGGTTTTCGGCGTCCTTGCTGGCAGAGGCCACCAGCTCGGTCTGCATCGGCGTCAACTCGCCGCTGAAGCCCTGAGCCAGCGCATACAGCCCGCGCCGCAGTTGCATCAGCGGATCGCGCAGTTTGCGGCTGGCCACGGTAATGAATTGCGTTTTGAAGCGGTCGGTGTCCTGCAGGCTGGTCACGTCTTCCAGCGTCGTCACTGCGCCCAGCAAGCGACCGTCGGAGTCCCTCATGGGCGTGGTGCGCAGCCGGTAGCTACGCTCTTCCTGGCCGATGCGCATCGGCAGCATCGACGCCTCATCCTCGGCGGCCACGGCCTTTTGCATGGAAACGGCATCGCGGATGGCACTCAGGATCTTCTCTCCGCCGGGCGTATTCGCCAGAGCCATGCGGTCGCCCGCGGCCTCACCCAACAACTCCGCCGCTGCCTGATTCACCTTCAACACATGCCCTTTGCCGTCGGTTACGATAATGGGCTCAAACATCGATTGCAGCACCGCGTCGGAGAGCTGAAACTCCATCTGCCGCCGGCCGGCCTCGGTGTCACGTAATTCCCGCAGCCGCACCGCAATCCGGTTGAGCTCGCTGGCAATTACGCCGAAGCTGTCGCGGCTGCTCCAGTCAACGCGGTGTTCAAGATTTCCCTGGGCAATGCGATGCGCATCGCGCGCCAGATTCCGAATCGGCCGCAGCACAAAGAAAATCGTGGCTGCCGCAACCACCACAGCCACCACGCAGATGGCGTTCGCCAAATGTAACTGCCCGGCTGCAGTCAGCGCCCGATGCGTCGCAACCACCAGACCCACAGTCAGGCAGCCGAGGAGCACACAGCCGAGAATCAGTCGCTGGGCAAGATTGAGCATGTCCGGTTTCCGTGTCAGTGAAAGGTTGACTCACCCATTCTCGCGGATGCAGCCGCTCCCTGCAAACCCCTCCTGCATGAGGATTTCTGGGCTGTCAGGGAATGTGGCACACAGCGAGTGCATCATTGTGCCACCGGCAGTCAAGACCGCCCGGCTGCGGAGTCGCCACCAGCACCCAATCCACGCCGAACTCGGTCTTCAGCCGTTCAAAGTCCGCGAGCTTGAAGCTGCGCCAGCCCTCTTCGGCCGCTACCTGGCTCGCCCACACCGGCCCCAGCTCCGGCACCTGGGTCACCACGGCAGCATCCTTCACCGCATCCGCCAGCTGGCTACGCTCGGCCAAGGGCCGAAACCCGTGAAAATCCTCGCCGGGCATTTCCATGTAATGCGGATCGAGTGCGAAGTACGCATTCTCCGGAGTGTTCCCGCGAACCCACGCAAAGGCCTGCAGCCACGGATTTGCCGGTGCACGTCCCGGCAGCTCCAGGTGCTCGACGCCGCCAAACTCCGCCCGCTGCCCCAAGAACATGCTGCCGTTGGCCACTAGCAAAAACGCTGCCCAGCGACCCACGCTCTTCCGCAATACAAATCTTCCCAGCATCGCGCCGGCCACGATCATGAACAGGAAATACTCAAGGTGCAGGTAGCGCATCGGCTGCAGGGGCGTCAGCCGCACCAGGGAGGACGGCCAGAGCATGGCCATGGCCAGCGCCTGCTGGAACACGGCATAGAAAAAGACCGCTGCGGCAAATCGCGCCAACAACGTCTCTCCACGTTTCTGCGCAACGCGCCAGAGCAAGCCGAAGAGAATCAGCGGCGCCAGCGCTCCCAGCCATTCATACCAGGTCCACTGGTACAGATCGAGGTAGGCCCGCGTGTCCAGGGCCGCGCGCCAGGCCGGGTTGGCAGGCTCAAAGACCCACCCCAGCGGCGCCAGCGCTGCCGTTGCGCTCCGTAACGTGCGCAGCCGTACACGCACTGAGCCCAGTAAAGCCAGGGCAAGGAAGAAACAAAATGAGATCCCCATGGCCGCCATCAGCGGATGCATCAAAAACGCCATCAGCAGCAATGGGACCGCCTGCCAGCGTTTCCCGTCCATGATGCGCCACACCGCGAGCAGGATCATGGCCGTAGCCAGGTTGCGCGGGTGCAAATGCTGGTCGGCCATGTTGAGCGCCGTCCCTGAAACCGGCAGCGTGAACATTGCCGCCACCATCGCGACGCCTGCCCATCGCGCGCTACGATCCAGAAACAGCAGGTTCGCGATCTTCTTTGCCGCCCACAGAATCAGAAACAGCGCCACGATCTGCCAAGCCAGCTCCGCCCACGCGAGAGGCATCCTGGTCCACCGGGCAAACTCCGCCATCCAGCCGTCGAACACAGTGGCTTGGCACTGCAGCCGAAAAAACTTGGCATTGTTGGGGAAAAGCGCCGGATTCAGGTGCGCCTCTACGGCGGACAGATAAACCCCGTCGTCTTCAAGGCCGGGATGGTAACCCATCACCAGAAATCCCAGCACCGTGAAGAGCAGAACGCCGGGAAACTCGAAAGAAAAGTGCGTGCGTCGCAGCCGCGATTCGCCAACCGATTCCAGAACAGCTGCTTCGCAATGCGCCACAGGAAATAGAATAGCGGACCCAATCGAGCCAGGGCCGGGCAGGGAGCTTCTTAAAGTTGGGGCAAGAACATGCGCAGCAGCAGAAATCCTGCCACGCCGGCAAAAAACACCAGCGCCATGCGAATCCCCGGCTCCCGGTTCACTTCGGGCACCAGGTCGGTCGCGGCTACGTAGAGCGCCACGCCCGCCGAGACCGGCAATCCATACGGCACCCAGCGCGGCACAAGTTGAATCACAAGCACCCCAATTAGTGTCGCCGCAGCCAGCAAGACTGCGGAATAAAAGGCCGCCGTCCGGCTCTGACCGCTGGCCAACATCACGCTCGCCATGGTGAAACCCTCGGGCGCTTTGTGCAGCAGAATGGCAAGAAAAATCAGCCAGCCAAGCCAGTTGGAAAGCGCAAAGCCCGAGCCGATGGCCACGCCGTCGAAGAGCGCGTGCACGCTCAACCCGCCCAGCACGGAGTAGCCCGTGCGCTGCGACACAAATTCGCCGGCGTGCGTCTCCTCGCCAAAGTGAAAATGCGCGTTCATGGTGTGTTCCAGCAGGTGGACCGCGCAATATCCAGCCATGATGAGCGCCGGAGCCAGCCGTGCATTGAGCCGGATGCTTTCCGGCGTCATCTCGAGCAGGGCAGTGGCCATCAGAAATCCCGCGCCCAGCGCAACAAAGTAGCGCAGATAGCGCTCGACGCCGCGCGCGCGCACCAGTACCAACCCGCCGGCCACGTCGGCCAGTGCGGCAATGGTTCCGAGGATGAGTGAGGTCGTAAGCATGCAATCGCAAAACGTGATGCGCGAACTATGAATCCCTATCCGCTATGCCGAATGTGCACGACGTCCCCGTCCTGCACCACATATTCCTTGCCTTCCAGGCGCAGTGTACCCTTGGCCCGCGCTGCTGCCTCGGAGCCGGCGTCGAGCAGGTTGTCCCAGCGAATGGTTTCGGCGCGGATGAAGTGATGCTCCAGATCGGAGTGAATCGCGCCTGCGGCCTGTGGCGCCTTCGAGCCTGTCGGCACCGTCCACGCGCGGCATTCATCCTCGCCCGCCGTGAAGAAGCTTATCAGCCCCTGCAACTCGTAGCTCTTGCGAATCAGCCGCACCAGGCCGCTTTCGCGCAGCCCGTAGCTCTCCAGAAAATCCGCGGCTTCGGCGTCATCCATCTCCGCCAGTTCCGCCTCCACCTTGCCGCAGATCGCGGTGGCGCCGGCGTTCGGCCGGTGTGCCAGTTCATCAAGCTTGTAGAGGCTGACCGCTGCTTCCAGATCGACACCCAGCGTGGTGCTCTCGTTCACATTAAGTACATATAAAATGGGCTTTTGCGACAAAAACATGAAGCCACGAATGAGCTTCTTTTCGTCCCCCGTCATCTCCAGCTCGCGCAACGGAATCTCCTTCTCCAGCGATTCCTTCGACCGCAATAGCAGAGCCTGTTCGCGCTCCAACTCGCCGGTGCGCCCTTTCTTCATGTCTTTCTCTACCCGCTCCAGCCGCTTTTCCACCTGCGTCAGATCGCTCACCATCAGGTCGAATTCCACACTCTTCAAATCGCGTAATGGATCGATCGGTCCTTCGTGCGGAACGGCATCGTTCTCGAAGACCCGCAGCACGTGAATCAACGCGTCCACGTTGCGCAGATTGGTCAGGAAGGCGGTTTCCTTCAGCGCCTCCTGCCCAATGGCCGCCACGTCGACGAATTCCACTGACGCGTAGGTGGTTTTCTTGGGCGAATACAGTGCCGAGAGCTTGTCCAGGCGCGCATCGGGCACGCGCGCCACGCCAATGTGCGCTTCGCGCGAGAATCCGTGATCCTCAATCTTGGCCTTGGTCAGAATCTTAAAGAGAGAAGTCTTGCCCACCTGAGGCAGGCCGATAATTCCGGTTTTCATCGTCGTTCCATCGTGGCTCAGGCACAATCGTCAACTTTCGTCCGAGCCTCTTCGATGATACAGGAGCAGGGAACAGGGATCAGAGGTTAGGGATCAGATGGCAGAGTGCGCAGAGTGGCACCCGCCTCAACAAGGCCTATGATTGGTTTGAGAAATCAATGTTATGAGATTCGTGCGCGTTACCATCGCAGCCTTCATTGACGAAGGGTTTCCCGGCTGGGTCGAGTGCTGGCTCGTGGATGTGCATGGCCACACATGGAAGTTCCACGAGAAAGTCCCCATCGTTACCTCACAGCAGCTTTGGACTGATAACGAGTACCCACAACCTGGATGGATCGCGTGTACGGTTCCGGAGAGCAAGCCGGACCCTTCCGGCCGGCAAGTTTTGACTATAGATACAAACAGTCCACGGGCAGTTGAGAGTGTTGAGGGGACGACTGTTTTCGAAGTCTTCGCAGAGCAGCTCAAGAGCAGCGCGGACAAAAACTGTTCTCTGATCTCTGATCTCTGCTCTCAGCTTTCCGCCCACGCCACAAGCACCACCGTTGCCAGCCCCAGCAGCAGAACCGTCTCCTCGACAAATACGCTGCGGTGATGAAGCGTGTTGAAGTGCACCGTGGTGGGATTGGTGATGTCCGCGGTGTCGATGGCGCCGCCCGCCGCATTGCGGTCGCGCTCCATGGCGGGGATGATGCCGAACTGGGAGTAGACCGTCGCGCCGATCATCAGAACCAGCAGCACCATGGGCACCAGCACCGCGCGCGGCTTGTAGATGCCCCACGCCGGCGCCAGCGCCAGTACCGCCAGCGCCACAACTCCCGCCACCAGTCCCATGCCGTGCAGGATGCGCAGCAACTGGCCAACGATAGTACCGGCAGTGTGCTTATCAGGCGCCAGGGTATTGAATGTGATGGCGGCAACGATAGGGAAAAAAATCTCCGCCCCGATCCAGACGATGAGCGCAAGTGAAAGAAGAGTGCGAAGCAAAGTCTTCATTGAGGAAGGATACAAGGGAAGAGCGCGGAGTGCGAGTGTGAGTGTGCCGGACGGACTCGACCACACTCACACTCGCAACTCGCAACTAGCTTTTCTTCAACGCCCGCTTCAGCACTGTCTCCAGCGCCGCCTTCTGCTCGGCATACTCGTCCTGCGGAAGTGTGCCCGCGATGCGCTCGCTCTCCAGCGCAAACAGCTCTTCCTTGAGCGCATTCAGCAGTGCGGCATTCTTTGCTGCGGGTGTAGAAGGTGTTGCGCGAGCCGCGGGAAGTCCCTTCGCCGTTGCTTCGGCTGGTGCTCCCGCTCCTGCATTCGCCGGTTTGCGCAGCAGGAAAGCAGCAATCGCCGCCAGCAATAACGCCAGCCCGGCGAGAATCCACCATTTGTACTTCGACAGCGGATCGGGCGTGTTGATGGGCTCGCCGATTCCGCCTCCCGGCTGGCCGCCCTGCGCCGCGCCTCCCTGGCCGTTATCGCCTTGCGCATTCTGGTCCTCGCGCGGGAACGATCCCGTGCCCGAGATCGAGAACGAGACGTCCTTGCCCGGCGTGACATTGCGCATCATGAACGTCTGCACGGTCGGATCCTGCGGCGAGGATTCAAAGCCCGATCCACTGAACGTCATGGACTTGGGCAGCACCACCCACATCGTGTCCGCCGGCAGCGTCACCAGGGAGTGAAAGGTGTATTTTCCGCTGCCGTACGGCAGGTTGTACTGGATCTGGAAGAGCGTGCCTTTGCCGCCCTCGTCGGGCTGGATGGGAAAGTTGAAGGAGTAGTGCCCCTTGGCTCCGTCGGGGTCGAGCGTGACGCTGGTCGGCAGGCTCTCCGCTCCCGGCCGCTGTGCTGAAACTCCGCCCAGCACCGCATCCTCCGGCAAGATCACTTCGAACGAGCGCTTGCTCCACTGCGTGCGCGGCGGCGTGCTCTCGTTGTGCAAATCGTAGCGCTCCACCACGCGGAGCTGGCCGTTGTCGGTCTCGATGCCGGTTACGCGCTCCGAAATGGTCACGCCATCTACTTTGGGGGCAACGTCGTAGACCGAGATATTGCCTTGTCCTCCGCCCTGTGGTGCGGCGGTAAAATACTCCGCTCCCTGGTGCGTCACGCGAACCAGGTAAGGATTGCTGCCCGGCAGATTGAACGAATAGTGCCCGCGCGCGTCCGTAGTCGCGTGGCCCACTTCGCTCATGCCCGACATGGGCTCAACCAGCACCACGGCATCACCTGCGGCAGGCTTGTCCGTGGTCTTGTCGGTCACGGTTCCCGTCACCGTCGCGGCCTGCGCCAGTGCGCCGGCAAACAAAAAACTCCATGCAAGACCTGCAAAAACTCGTGTCACTCTCATGTCCTTGTCTCGTTCCTTCGATTGCCCACTCGCCGAGGCTGAGTCCCTAGTTCCCTGGTTCCTGTCTTTCAATCTCCGCCATCAATTGCGCGGTCTCATGTTCCAGAATGCTGCGCTGAGCGACGAAATCTTCCTCGGGATATTTGCCGGCGCGATATTCGAATGTCAGGTCACGCAGGTTCTCGTAAAGCTGCTCCTTGCGCTCCAGCAAATAGTCCAGTTGCGTCTTCTCTTTCTGGCTGGCGAACACGTTCTCCGGCCAGAAGGTGTAGATAAAAAGAGCCAACAGAAGCATGACGCCAGCAATCAATCCATCGGTTTCCGTCATCGCTCAGAATCCTCCATCACTGCCGGTTTCGCGGCGAATGCGCTCCATCCGCGCTTGTTCGGCTGGATCGAGTACTGACGCCTCTCCCGCGATCGTTGCCTTGTTTTTTCCACCCAGCCCACCCCAGCGGCGGATCAGCAGAATCGTTCCCAGCAGCGCCGCGGCAAACACCGCAAACGGCGCAATCCACGCCACCAAATCAAACCCCTTCGTCGGTGGCGCAGCCAGCACGGTTGCGCCATATTTCGCCGCAAATCCATCCAGAATCTGCTGATCGCTCAAGCCCGATGCAATGGCCGCGGTCAGCTCATTGCGCTCTCGGCCTGACTCCGGGCAGCCCACGTGGTTGCACTCGCCCAGCAGCTGCGCGCACCCGCAGGTACACATCAGCCGGTGGCCCAGGTTGTTGAAGCGCGCGCTTGCATCCGTCGCGCCCAGCGAGAAACAGATTGCCACGGCCAGGACGGAAGCTTCCACCGCTCTCATCCAAAAAGCAAACCGCAACGGAGTTGCCATCAGGCGCCTCCTTTCAGGGCCGGCTCTATCGGCGTCGTCCGTGTCGCCGGGATCCTGAGGGCCGCTGTGGCCGGCGTCAGGCTGGGCACAAGCGCGATGAACGTGCCCGCGACAATCACCGCCAGGCCAAACCAGATCCAACCCACCAGCGGGTTCAGAAACGCTTTGATGATGGGTTGGCCGGTGTCAGGATTCTGCCCCTCGTACACCACATACAGATCCCATTCAGGCGTCGAATGAATCGCCACCATGGTCTGTGGTTGGCTGCTCACCAGGTAAACGCGTTTTTCAGGCGCCAGCTGAAACACTTTCTTGCCGCCTTTGTAGACGTCGAGCAAAGCGTAATCCGAGTCGTAGTTCAGATTCGAGTCCTGCGAAGCTCCCACCTGTTCGAGTGTGTACGGGCCAACGCTGATTCTGCTATGCAGGCCCATTTCGCTCTCGACATTCTTGTTAAAGGCGGCGCCTGCCAGTCCCACCACCACAATCACCACTCCGATGTGCACCAGGTAGCCGCCATATCGCCGCGTATTGCGCCGCGTCAGCAGCCACAGCGCCGCGAAGAGATTGCGCCCGGTCTGCCGCATGATCACCGCAGCGCCGCGCAAACACTCCGCCACGATGGCGGTGAATACTGCCGCCGACAACGCAAATGCCACGATGGCATAAAAATGTCCCTGGTCGAATGCGCCGCCCGTCCACGGATTCGCGCCGGCCACAAAGCAGACAATCACCGCGGCCCACAGCGCAATCGTCGGCAACACAAAATTCCGCTTGATAGCCTTCAGCGACGTGGAGCGCCAAGGCAGCAGCGGTCCCACGCCGGTCAAAAACAGCAGAAAGAGCCCGATCGGCACGGCCACGGCGTTATAAAACGGCGCGCCCACTGTCACCTTGCTGCCTTCCACGTATTCCGAAAGCACCGGGAACAGCGTGCCCCACAAGATCACGAAGCAGGCCGTCAGCAGCATCAGGTTGTTGAACAGGAAGCTTGATTCGCGGCTCACCAGCGATTCCAGTTGGTGTTCGGTCTGCAAGTGGCTGCGCTGCAGAACATACGTAAAGATGCACACCGCCAGCACGATGCACATGAAGACAACAAACCACGTACCGATCGACGATTGCGCAAAAGCGTGTACCGAGCTCACCAGGCCGGCGCGGGTCAGCAAGGTTCCCAGCAGCGTGAGCAGAAACGTGGCAAAGATCAGCCACACATTCCAGCTCTTCATCATGCCCTTGCGCTCCTGCATCATCACCGAATGCAAAAAGGCCGTTCCGGTCAGCCAGGGCATGAAGCTTGCATTTTCCACCGGATCCCAGCCCCAATAACCGCCCCAGCCCAGCACGGCGTAAGCCCAGTGCATTCCCAGGAAGATGCCGCAGGTTAAAAACAGCCAGGTCACCATGGTCCATGTGCGCGTGATCTTGATCCATTTTTCGCCGGGGTACCGCATCATGAGCGCGCCCAGCGCAAATGCGAAGGGAACCGAGAACCCCACGTAGCCCAGGTACAACATCGGCGGATGAATCACCATCTCCGGGTACTGGAGCAGTGGATTCAGTCCGTTGCCGTCGTCCGGAATCGCGCCCTTGAGCAGCGCAAATGGCGGCGCCGCCCAAACCAGCACCGCCAGAAAGAATACCTGTATGCCGGCCAGAATCGTTCCCGCATAGGCGTAGAGCTTCACATCCGTCTTGTGCCGCAGCCGCAGAACGAAGCCATACGTCCCCAAAAGCCACGCCCAAAGCAGCAGAGAGCCTTCCTGGCCGCTCCAGAGCGCCGCAAACTTGTAGGGGATCGGCAGGGCCCGGTTGGAGTGCTCAAGGATGTAGGTGATCGAGAAATCGTTGGTAAAAACCGACCAGATCAGGGCAAAAGCGGCCCCCGACACAGCCACAAATCCTGCAATTCCGGCCCGGCGGGCGGTATCGGCCAGCCGCTCCGGCGAAATCCGCGTCGCTTGTCCCGTAGCGATCAGCCGCAACGCAAGTGCGCCTGCCAACAGGTTATAGGCGGCCAGGGCTAAGGCAATAAGAAGACAGAAACTTCCGAAGGCTGCCATGATGACTCCATAATGATTCTCGCACGCAAGTGTGAGGAACCGGAGACCTCCCGGATGGACCTATTCTCTATCCATGATAGGCGGGTACGGTGTGATTTGGCTCACACCATGGTCCCCGTAGCGTCACGCTGGAAGGTAGCGAAGGGGGCTTCAGGCTACGGGGGCTTTTTGATCGGCGAGCATCTGCCTGGTAAGGCTGAGCATTCTTTCTGCGACGAAGGGCTTGGCCATGAAGACAACGTGCGCCTCGGCATAGTCGGCAGAGGTTTCCGCGGTCGTGCCTAGAACCAGGATCGGCAGGTGAGGCATCCGGCTACGCAACTCGCTCACAAATGCCGGCCCGCCGATGCCCGGCGTTTGGTGGCCGCAGATGACCAGGCGCAAATGGCTCGTGAACTCAGGCTGCTCGATCAGGCAGAGGGCCTCGGCTGCATCGGTCACCCGGCACACATCGCCGAAGCGCTGCCCGAGGATCGAAAGCATCAAAGAGGCCTGAAGTGCGTCGTCGTCGACGAGGAGGATGGTTGTCATGGACCCCGAAAGGCGCGTTCTCACCCCGGTCCAGCGCGCCGTTTCTATTCACTATCTGAATGCTGAGATGGCGCTTTGCCGCTTCCGGTTGTCCGCGAAGGCATTGAATCCCGGCCTAACCGAACAGAAATTCCTTGTCGCGCAGCTCCTTGATCGAGTCGCGCAGCCGGGCGGCTTTCTCAAACTCGAACTTCTTCGCAGCTTCGCGCATGTCGCTCTCGAGCTTCGCGATGTAGGCGTCCAGCTCTTCCTGCGTCTTGAATTCGGTCACGACCGCAGTCTCCTCCACGTCAATCTCGCCGTATTCCGCCTTCAAAATGTGCGCCAGGCCCATATCCACCTGGCTCATGATCGACTGCGGCGTAATGCCATGCTCCTCGTTGTAGGCCCGCTGGATCACGCGGCGGCGATCGGTCTCGTCCATCGCCCTGCGCATCGAATCGGTGATGCGATCTGCGTAAAGAATGGCTTTGCCCTCGACATGCCGTGCCGCCCGGCCCATGGTCTGGATGAGCGAGCCCGCCGAGCGCAGAAAACCCTCCTTATCCGCGTCGAGAATCGCCACCAGCGACACTTCGGGCAGGTCCAGCCCCTCGCGCAGCAGGTTGATGCCGATCAGCACGTCATACTCGCCCTTGCGCAATCCGGCCAGCAGCTTTACCCGCTCCAGGGTTTCAATCTCGGAGTGCATGTAGCGGCAGCGCACGCCCACCTCGGTGTAGTAGCCGGCCAGGTCCTCGGCCATGCGCTTGGTCAGCGTTGTCACCAGCACGCGCTCATTGCGCTTTGCCCGGTCGCGAACCTCCGCCAGCAGATCGTCAATCTGCCCTTTCACCGGGCGAATCTCCACCTCGGGGTCCACCAGGCCCGTCGGACGGATCACCTGCTCAATCACCACGCCGGCCGACCTTGTTAATTCATACGGGCCCGGCGTGGCCGAAACGTACACCACCTGGTGCACCCGGTTCTCAAACTCATCGAACTTCAGCGGCCGGTTGTCCATGGCCGACGGCAGCCGGAACCCGTAATCCACCAGCGTCTGTTTGCGGCTGCGGTCGCCGTGCCACATGCCGTGCACCTGCGGAATCGTGGCGTGACTCTCATCGATAAACAGCAGAAAGTCGCGCGGAAAGTAGTCGAGCAAGGTCGGCGGCGGCTCGCCCGGCAGCCGTCCGCTAAAGTGCCGCGAGTAGTTCTCAATTCCGTGGCAGTACCCCATCGACTTGATCATTTCCAAATCGAAGCGCGTCCGCTGATGCACGCGTTGCGCTTCCACCGCGCGTCCCTCCGACTCCAGATAAGTCACCCATTCATGTAATTCAGTCGTAATCGAATCAATGGCTTCGGCCTTGCGCTCAGGCTGCACTACGTAGTGGCTCTTGGGATAAATCGGCAACCGTGAGTATTTCTGTTTCACGGTCCCGAACAGGGGATCGATCTGCGCCAGCGACTCGATCTCGTCGCCGAACATCTCGATGCGGTAGGCGCTCTCGTCGTAAGTAGGGAACACCTCAATCACGTCGCCGCGCACGCGAAACGTCCCGCGCCTGAAGTCGGTGTCATTCCTCTCGTACAGAATCTCTACCAGCCGCCGCGTAATGTCCTTGCGGCTGATGTGCTGCCCCTTCTCGAGCAGCAGCAGCATCCCGTAGTAAGCCTCCGGCGATCCCAGGCCGTAGATGCAGCTCACCGAGCTCACAATGATCGCGTCCCTGCGCTCGAAGAGCGACCTCGTTGCCGAAAGCCGCAGCTTGTCCAACTCCTCATTGATGGTGGCTTCTTTCTCAATGTAGAGGTCGCCGGCCGGAATGTAAGCCTCTGGCTGGTAGTAGTCGTAGTAGCTCACGAAGTACTCGACCGCGTTCGACGGGAAGAACTGCTTGAACTCGTGGTACAGCTGCGCGGCCAGCGTCTTGTTATGCGCCAGGATCAGCGCCGGTCGGTTGGACTGCTCAATGACCTTGGCCATGGTGAAGGTCTTGCCCGAACCAGTCACGCCCAGCAGTACTTGATGCTGCTCACCTCCGGCAAGCCCCTCCAGAATCTGGTCGATCGCCCGCGGCTGGTCGCCTCGAGGCTTGTAGCTGGTCACGAGCTGAAAGTCCATGGTTCGATTATACGAGGATAGCGAATATATGGCGAATAATCCGCCAAAAGGCACGCTGTAGACTGTCCCCATGACGAAGCGAATCGGTGTCCATCTGGGCACAGCAGGCGGAGCTTCCAATGCCGTCGAACGCGCCCGTGAAATCGGCGCCAATACTTTCCAGATCTTCTCATCGAGCCCGCGCATGTGGCACGCGCCGAAGGTCGACCCGAAACAGGCCGAGCGCATGCGCGAGTTGCGCGCCAAGCTCGACGTCGGACCGCTGGTCATTCACACCGGCTACCTGATCAACATCTGCAGCCAGTCGCATGAGGTGCGCGAGAAGAGCGTGACAGGCTTTCGCAGCGAGATCGAGCGGGCGCTGGCGCTCGGCGCTGAGTACCTTGTTCTGCATCCAGGTTCATGGAAGGGCCTGACGCGCGACGAGGGCCTGAAGCTGGCCGCGGAGTCCATTGAGCGCGCCATCGACGGGCTTGCGTGGCAGGGAACTCCGCTTCACATCCTCATCGAGAACACCGCGGGAGCGGAGTTCTCACTCGGCGGCAGCTTTGACCAGGTGGCCGAGTTGGTGGCGCGTTTGAAGCCGCACGCACCGATGGCTGTCTGTCTCGACACCTGCCACACGTGGGTTTCCGGCTACGACCTCGTGAGCGCGGAGGGCTACGCTGAAACCATGAAGCAGGCGGCCGCGACTGTGACCTTCGAAGCGGTGCGCGTGTGGCATTGCAACGACGCCAAGGCCGCGCGCAGCTCCAAGCTCGACCGGCACGAGCACATCGGGCAGGGAACCATGGGCCTTGAGCCATTCCGCCTTCTGCTCAACGATCCGCGCTTCGATCACGCCGCGTTCATTGCCGAGACGCCCGTCGACGAGCCCGGCGACGAGGAGCGAAACGTGCGCGTGCTCAAGAGCCTTGTGAAAAAGCAAGATTGACATCTTGGCTTGGCCGGATTCCAAAGATGGATGACAGGCCTTTTTCCCTGCGGCGGCGCTTGCACGATTTCCGGTAGAAGGTCAAAATGGGTGTGCCGCTGAATCGTGTGTAAGGAGCAAGACATGGTTGGCAGGACTTGTGGTTTGCTGATCTGCATTGTGGCAGCAGGATGTGCGTTTTCGGTTTCGAGCCAGGTTTCCAGGAGCCGGAATGTAACTGTCGAGATGGGCAATCCTGCGCGCGGCGCTCGGTTGCCCTATACGGCGCAGTACAAGACAACACAGGTGAGAACCCTGGCCGACGGGACCACCATTACCCGCGAAACGACCGAGGTTGTTGCCATTGACTCGCAAGGCCGCCGCATGAACGCGACGACCACGACTCCGCTTTCGGGCGACCAAACACCGGTAACTCGCGTAACAGTCTTTGACCCGGCGGCTCGAACCAACAGCAGTTGGAGTGTGCCTGGGGAGCGGGCAACTGTAATCCAAATGCCTGCGCCTGGATCGGAGCGATCGTCCTGCACAAGTAGTGCGCCTTTAGGCCTCCCTGAGATGCCTGTTGCGCGCGCGCCCGTTCCGCGGGAGAGGCCCGTGATCGAAAACCTGGGAAACGATACGATTCTGGGCGTTGAGGCGCGTGGGCGCAGAGTCACCACCATCATTCCCGCGGGCGCAATCGGGAACGATGAGCCGCTGATACGCACAACCGAGACGTGGACTGCGGTTGCTCCGGGCCTGTTCGGCCTGGTTGTGCGCGAAGCAACCGACGATCCGCAGGCTGGCAAGACGACGAAGGAGTTGGAGAGCCTCGCCCAGGATGAACCGGATGCATCTGTTTTCCAGCCTCCTGCCGGGTACGAGATCGTAAACAAGGAGGTGGGTGGTTGTTCCTCCGGAAGGCCAGACAGCACGGAACCGCTGCCAGTTGCTCCTCCCCAGTGAGCGCGCTCCGTTTACACTTGAAAAGTGATGGCGGACGATAAAGAACTGCGTTACGATCCGGCGGCAATCGAACAGAAGTGGCAGGAGCGTTGGGCCGCGGACCCCAAACTCTACGCTGCGGAACCGGCCACAAGCAACAAACCCAAGTACTACGTGCTGGAGATGCTGCCGTATCCCAGCGGCCAACTGCACATGGGACACGTGCGCAACTATGCGATCGGCGATGCGCTGGCGCGGCAGATGTGGATGCGCGGCTACAACGTGCTTCATCCTATGGGGTGGGACGCGTTCGGCCTGCCAGCCGAGAACGCCGCGCTCAAAAACAATACGCCGCCGCGCGAGTGGACGCTGGCCAACATCGCCGCCATGAAGCGGCAGATGTTGCGCCTTGGGTTGGGCTACGACTGGGCTACCGAAGTGACCACGTGTCTCCCGGAGTACTACCGCTGGAACCAGTGGTTTTTCCTGCGCATGTACGAAAAGGGGCTCGTCTATCGCAAGAAGAGCAAGGTGAACTGGTGCCCGGAATGCGCCACGGTGCTGGCCAACGAGCAAGTGGTGGATGGCTGCTGCTGGCGCCACGAAGACACGCAAGTGGAGCAGCGCGATCTGGAGCAGTGGTTCCTGCGCATTACGGCCTACGCACAGGAACTGCTGGACGGATTGGACAAGCTGGGCGGATGGCCGGAAAAAGTGCGCACCATGCAGCGCAATTGGATCGGGCGCAGCGAAGGCACCGAGGTTGATTTCTTCCTGGAAGAGCAGGGAGCGAGGGAGCAAGGGAGCAAGGGAGCGGAACGGCAGCGCATTCGAGTCTTTACCACGCGCGTAGACACGATTTTTGGCGCGACCAGCGTGCAGCTGGCGCCGGAGCATCCTCTGGTTGCGACGTTTTCCGCAGCCGATGCGAAGCTGCGGGCCCAGGTCGCGGAGCTGCTCGACGAGCAGAAGAAGGCCAGGGAAGCCGGAGACGTGGGCGGCATCGAAAAACATGGTGTGGCCACGGGCCGCTTCGCCGTCAATCCCTACAATGGCGAGCGCGTGCCCATCTGGGTCGCCAATTACATCCTGATGGACTACGGCACCGGCGCCATCATGAGCGTGCCCGCGCACGATGAACGCGACTTCGAGTTCGCGACCAAGTACGGCATCGAAATTCGGCAGGTGATCAAGCCGCTCGAAGACGAGAACAGTGCGGAGCACCTCCCGTTCATTTCCGAAGACGGTGTGCTGATCAATTCCGGTTTGTACGACGGGTTGACCTGCATCCAAGCGCAGAGGCAACTCCAAGAGGCCGCCGCACGCAGTGCTTTCGGAGAAGGGAAAGTCATTTTCCGCCTGAAGGATTGGGGTGTGAGCCGGCAACGCTACTGGGGCACGCCAATCCCGATGATCAACTGCGAGCGTGACGGATTGGTTCCGGTTCCAGACGACCAATTGCCGGTGATTCTGCCGGAGAAGATCGACATCACGCAGCAGGGTGGTTCACCGCTGGGGCGCGTGCCATCGTTTGTGAATACGACCTGCCCCAAATGCGGCGGGCCGGCGCGGCGCGAGACCGACACCATGGACACCTTCGTCGACTCGAGCTGGTATTTCTATCGCTATACCGACGCGCGCAACAATAAAGCGCCATTTGACCCGGCGACCGTGCAGTACTGGTTCCCCATCGACCAGTACATTGGCGGCGTGGAACATGCGATTCTGCACCTGATTTACTCGCGCTTCTGGACCAAGGTGATGCGCGACCTGGGGATGGTGAAGAACGACGAACCGGCGCGGCGGCTGTTCACGCAGGGCATGGTGATCAAAGACGGCGCCAAGATGTCGAAGTCGAAGGGCAACGTGGTTTCACCGGACGACATGGTGGCCCGCTACGGCGCCGATGCCACGCGCATGTACGCGTTGTTTGCGGCTCCGCCCGATCGCGACCTGGACTGGCAGGAAGATGGCGTGGCCGGCGTGAGCCGCTTCCTGGTGCGCGTGTGGCGGCTGGTCTCGAAGCACGCGGCAATGGCTCATCGCGGAGAGGATGCTGCGCCAAAGGACAGCGCGCTGCAGCAGAAGCTGCTACGCAAACTACATCAGACCATTGCCAAGATCACACTTGACTTTGAAGGCCGCTGGCACTTCAATACCTGCGTGGCCGCCATCATGGAACTGGTGAACGAGCTGCAGGATGCCGATGCGCAGTTGACGGCGGGTGAGATTCCCGTGCCGGTGGTGCGCGAACTGTTGCAGACCCTGGTTTTGCTGCTCGCGCCCTTTGCGCCGTTCCTCGCCGCCGAGCTTTGGGATGAATTGGGCGGAGAAGGCGCCGTGCTGCGTGCATCCTGGCCGAAGAGCTATCCCGAATTGGCGCGGGAGAACGAGATGGAGATTCCCGTGCAGATCAACGGCAAGCTGACGGCAGTGGTGCGCGTGGCGGCTGGCGCCGATGCAAAAACCATCGAGACCGCGGCGCTCAGCGATGAAAAGGTGCGCGTCCGCACTTCGGGCAAGAACATTGTGAAGGTAATCGTCGTTCCCGGCAGGGCCGTCAACCTGGTCGTAAAGTGAGGTCCGGCGCCATGACGGAGCCGAATGCCACGCGGTCGGTGCGCGGAACCCAATTACTCGTAGAGCACATGGGCGGCGTTTTTCGTAGTCCTTTGCTCGTCGCTATCGAGGTTGGTTGGCGCTGGCTCTTCGGGATTCCGTTTCTTCTCGTCTGCTGGCAACAGGCGCAGCAAATCCTCGCTGCGAATCCGCTCGAATCCTCCGGCTTCAATTCCATTGACACCCAAAATCCGTGGCTCGCAGCGGTGCAGATTTCGAACGTGGTCTCGTTTTACGAGCCGCATGTGCTGCTCGTGTTGCGCTGGCTGTTGCCGGCGGCCGCGACGCTTTGGATCGTATTTTCGGGCCTGGGACGCGGACTTCTGCTTGAACGCATGGGTCCCGATATTCGCTTTCGCCCTTTCATCATGATGGTGACGCAAGGTGCGTGGCTCGGCCTATTTGTCCTTGCCGTTTGGGGATGGCTGCGTTCGATGCAGTGGGTTGCGGCTACGCACATTGCTGTCAGCGGGGAGCCGGACCTGGTGGGCTACTTTATCTGGGCGATTTTTCTCTCGCTGGGTTTCTTTACCGCGTTTGCGCTCACCAGTTGGCCGTTGACCATCGCGCCGCTCCTGGTGTTGCGCGAAAAGCGTTCGCTTGCTTCTGCGTTGCGAGAAGGCCTGAGGCTGGGAAAACCGTTCACGGGCAAGCTCGTCGAAATCAACCTGGTGCTGGGCATCGTGAAGCTCGCCTTGATCGTGGTGGCGATGGTGTTTTCTGCCGCGCCGCTGCCGTTCAGCGACGAATTAGGCGAGGGCGCGATGCGCGTCGTGGTAGCCGCCTCAGTGATTTTCTATTTGGTCGCCAACGACTTCTTCCAGGTGGTCCGGCTCAAAGCGTTTCTTGCATTCCGCGAGAAGTTTCGGCAGGAATCGCCGCTCTAGAACACCTTCATTTGGATGACGAGATATTTCTTGGGATCTTCGCGGATGGCCTTGATCAGTTGTTGCGCCTGATCCATGGTCTGATTCGCGTGGTCGTAGAGCGCCGTGTTCTTTACAAACTGTCCCGCTGAGCCTTCACCGGCGCTCACACCCTTCAAAATGGTGTCGAGATTCGCGATCGCGTCACTCAACTTTTTCGCTTCATCCGGATCCTTGATGAGCTGTCCGATGGCGCCCTTGCCCGAATTGATCGAGGCCATCACTTCGTTCAGATTCGCCACCGCGGAGTTGAAATTGTTGTATGCAGTCTCGTCCTTGAGCAGTTTGCCGGCGGTGCCCTTGCCGGCGTTGATGCCGGTAACGATGGCATTCAACTGATCGACGGTCGAGTTCATTTTCGTATAGAGAGAGTCGTCGTTGAGGAATTTCCCGAACGACCCTTTGCCATCGGACATCTCCTGAGTGATGGTCTGTAGATTCGCCGCGATCGATACAACGTTCTTCTTCATCGCCGGATCGTTGATGAACTCGCCGAAGGTGCCGCGCGTCGTGTTCAGCGTGTCAATCAGCGTCCCAATTTTCTTCATTAACTG
Organism: uncultured Occallatibacter sp.; assembly: GCA_964569985.1. GTDB lineage: Bacteria > Acidobacteriota > Terriglobia > Terriglobales > Acidobacteriaceae > Telmatobacter. Next base: position 173,254 of record CAZMWL010000002.1, on the reverse strand, counting down.
ATCGATATCATCAATCGAGAGTTTGCTGCTGCTGATCACTTCCTCAATGGTTGGCGATCCCGAGATCTTGAGCTCCGAGTTGTCGGTGGGCTGCGGCCCGGTTGCATGCCGGGAGTCGATATCCACAAAGCTGTCGCCCAGGACGCCGGCTGGAGCAATGCGCACCGTCGAATCGGTGTGCAGGTCGGGCCAGTACTTCTCTCCTACCTGCATGGTGACTTCAACGGGATAAGGATTTCGCTCGGGGACCACGCGCGTGGTCTTCACATTGCCGATGGTCACGCCATCGACTGAGACCACGGCGCCATCCTTGAGGCCCGCGGCATTCGCAAAGTAGGAGCGGAGAACCAGCTTGCGTCCGAACAAGCCACCCGAGGTGCCGTTCATGAGAAAAACCAGTCCTATGAGCACGACCATGGCGGCCAGTACCAGCGATCCGACCTTCAGTTGTGACCACTGAATCTCTTTGCGGCTTGGCACGTTATTCCTCTTACAAAAAGAGCCGGTTCTCGCCTAGAGAATAGCAGAATCGGCGATGCTACCGCCCGTCCTCCAATACTACGCTGGCAACTGCGAGGAGGTCCGTGTGGGTGAGTGAAAGATTGGAACGCACAACCCCCTGGCGCCGGGCAATTTCGGCGGCGCGGCCGTAGAAACGGAGACTAGGCCGACCGCTCGGCTCGCGCACAACTTCGATCTCAAGCCAGTTGACGCCGAAGCTGATGCCCGTGCCGAGCGCCTTGGCGGCAGCTTCCTTGGCCGCAAAACGGGCGGCAAAACTCTCGGCGGATTTGCGCTTGCGCAGGCAGTATGCCTTCTCCGCGGCGAGGTACACGCGGTCGAGAAAACGCCCGCCATATCGATCCATGGCGTGCTGGATGCGGCCGATTTCCACAACATCGATTCCGGAGCCGGTAATCACGTTATCTTCCACGCTACAACAAGGAGCTTTTGCTGCGTGTGCCAGTGCAGCCTGTGGAAAGCGCAGCAGGCTGTGCCGAAGGCGCGCGTCAGAGCCGCTTCCAATGACCCAACCCACTCTGCTGATGTCAGGAACCGTGGGAGTTGTGCCAAAGGCGGTCATGCGCCGTTCGAGTCCGCGACAGCCTTGATGCCGCCGCGTCCGCCACCGATAAAAACACTGTGAGAAGCCAGATGCCAGAGCAGAGCAGGGCCCAGATCTGCAGCATCCCCTGGGCGATGCAGATGAAGGCGGTGAGCACCGAGGAACCGTCGCGTCTGGTGCAGTGTCTCACCGGCGCCATTCTCGGTTGCGGGGGCTGGGTGCTGAGCCGCGGCGCCAACGACACGGGCATGGTGAACATGCTCTTCGAGTTTGAGCGCCAGGCCTGTGTCGAAATCTACAGCATTCTCATCGCGGCAGGCCTCGAACTGAGCCCAAACGGGCACTTGCGCTTTACCGAGCTTTGCCAATGCACGCGCAGCCAGCAGCGCGATTGCAGCGCCGAGATCGCAAGCATCGATCTGGAGGTGCAGACCTATCCTCCAGAAATCATCAGCACAGCGCCCTATACAGGCCCCATGTAAGCGGGCATTCTCAGAACGCTGCGATGGCCCTGCGCGATCAACCGGCTTCAACCAGCCCGTAGCGCCTTTGCCAGGCCTGTTTCAATTGCGCTCGTACGCGGGCCCGCTCTTCCGCAGTGACCTCAGGACCGGGGTCGACGGCAAATCGTGCCGCTTCGTGCTTGGCCAACTCGAGCAGCTCGCGGTCGCGCAGAAGATTGGCGACGCGAAAATCGGGAAGGCCCGCCTGCCGGGTGCCAAAGAACTCGCCGGGGCCGCGCTGGGCAAGGTCCAACTCAGCCAACTCGAACCCATCCTGCGTGCGCACCATGGCATTTAACCGCTCCTCGCCAAGGGGCGAAATTCGCTCACCGGTCATCAGGATGCAGTAGCTCTTGGCCGCGCCGCGGCCCACGCGCCCGCGCAACTGGTGCAACTGTGCCAGTCCAAAGCGCTCCGCGTGCTCCACCACCATGACCGTTGCGTTGGGTACGTCCACGCCAACTTCGATGACTGTTGTCGATACCAGAATGTCAATTTCGCCGCGCTGAAAGCGGCGCATGATCACTTCTTTTTCGTCTGCGTCAAGCCGCCCATGGAGCAGGCCGACGCGCAAACCGGCGAGCGGCCCGGTGCGCAGCTTTTCATGCATCTCAACCGCTGAACGCAGACCCGACCGCGCGTTGGGACTGGCTTCCTGCGCAGCTTTTGGAAACAACAGCTCCGCTGTCTTACCTTTTGGAGCGGACTTTCGGACGGGCGGCCGAATTCCCGCCTGTGCTTCGTCGTGAGAAAAATCCAATTCCGGCTGATCGTCTTTGCTGCCTTCGATCACGGGATAGACGATGTAAGCCTGCCGGCCCTGCGCCACCTGCTTGCGCACGAACTCCCAGACTTCCTCAGATCGCTCGCCGGGGACGCGGCGCGTGGCGATGGGCATGCGACCGGGCGGCAGCTCGTCGAGAATGCTCAGATCGAGATCACCATAGAGCGAGAGCGCAAGCGTGCGCGGGATGGGCGTGGCCGTCATCACCAGCACGTCGGGCTCGGGCTGGTTGGGCTTTTTCATCAGCTTGAACCGCTGCAGAACGCCGAAGCGGTGCTGCTCGTCGACCACGACCAGCCCGAGGCGGTCGAACTCAACCTTCTCTTCAATGAGCGCATGGGTTCCGATGATGAGATTCGCCTCGCCGCGGTTGATGAGGCCGCGGTTGTGGCGCTTGCGCTCTTCGTCGAGTGAGCCAGTGAGGAGCACGATGCGCGGCTTGCGCGAGGAACGTTCGAGGAGCTTGCGCGCGGCCAGGAAATGTTGCGTGGCGAGGATCTCCGTGGGCGCCATGAGGGCAGCCTGGTAGCCGTTTTCCATGGCGACGAGCATGGCCTGAAACGCGACAATCGTCTTGCCTGAGCCCACATCCCCCTGCAAGAGCCTGCGCATGGGATTGGGTTCGCGCATGTCGGTAACAATTTCGCCGAGCGCCCGTTTTTGCGCGGCTGTGGGATGGAAGGGAAGCACCTCGCGGATGGCTTCGCGCACTTTGTCGTTGGTGGCGAAAGCGATGCCCTGGCGCTCCTTCATGCGCCGCCGCTTGAGCTCGAGGCCCAATTCGAGGAAGAAGAGCTCTTCGAAGATAAGCCGGCGGTGAGCCGGGGTCGACGAACTCTGCAACTGAGGAAACGGCGTGCCTTCACGCGGGAAATGAACTTCGTTGAGCGCAGTTTCGCGCCCGGGCAGGCTGAGATGGTCGAGCATCGACTGCGGCAGGCAATCGGGCACCGCTCCGCGCATGGTATCGAGCAGATTGAAGATGGTTTTGCGCTGCCAGCGCGAGGCCAGACGGCTGCCGCCCAGCGATTCATAGACGGGGGTGATGCGGCCCACCTCGAGGAGCCGGGTTTCCGCGTCGTCGCTCGCGTCGGGCAGGATCTCGAACTGCGGCTGGATCATTTTGAAGTTGCTGCTTGAGCGCGACGCCTCGACCTTGCCGTAAACGGCAACGGTTTGCCCGGCCTGGAATTTGCCCTCCAGGTAGGCCGCGTGGAACCAGAGGCACTTCATCGCGAACCGGCCCTGACCGAGAGTGATCTCGTAGATCGGTCCGCGCCGCGTCCGCAGCAGTGCCGCTCCGCGCACCTCGGCGATCACGCTCACCACTTCGCCAGGCTGCAATTCATCCAGGCTGCGCGGGTTTTGCCGGTCTTCGTAGCGAAAGGGGAGGTGGTAGAGCAGGTCTTCAGCAGTCTGGATGTTTTTTGCGGCGAGCATCTCCGCCACCCGCGGGCCGACGCCGCGCACAAATTTCACTGGGGTATCCAGGGCAGGCACAATCGAATGCTACATCCCTGCCCGGCGCGTGCGCGAGGGGGACAAGGCGGTACGCCAGACATTGCACGTACCAAATCGGATGCGCCTCTCAAAGAGATTCTCCCAGGTACTTACCAACCGCTCGATAAGAGCCGTAGAATCCCGAAGACACGGAAGATGAGAGCGGAGTGTGCGCAGACGATTGAGTCCGCGTGCCAAATTGCACCGGTCACGGCCGGGAAGTGAGAAGACTTGCTATGAAGACTGATTACACCCTGGTAGACGCCAGCGTCGCCAACAGCATTGGCTTGATTACTCTGAATAACCCACAAAAGCACAACGCTCTGAGCAGAGATCTAATCCACGACATCTGCGCGGCTCTGGAATCGATGCGGAGCGAGGAGGTTCGCGTTGTCATTTTAAGGGCGCCAGCGGGCGCCAAGGTGTTTTCAGCCGGCCATGATATCCGGGAGCTGCCGACCAACGGGCGCGACCCGCTCACATATAACGACCCTTTGCGCTTGCTGGTGCGGACGATTGAGCATTTCCCATCGCCTGTGATCGCAATGGTGGAAGGCAGCGTCTGGGGTGGCGCTTGCGAATTGGTGATGAGCTGCGATCTGATCATTGCCGGCGAAGACAGCACGTTTGCCATCACCACGGCCAAACTGGGCGTTCCGTATAACATTTCGGGAATCCAGAATTTCCTGAACACCGGCGGCATGCCGCTGTGCAAGGAGATGCTGTTTACGGCCCAGCCATTGGGGGTCGAGCGGCTGCTGGAGCGCGGCATCGTGAGCCATGCGGTCCCGCGGGAAAAACTGGAAGCAGTTACGTTGGATCTTGCCGGGAAGATCGCGAAGAATTCGCCGCTAGTCGTCAGCCTTCTAAAGGAAGAGCTACGCCTGCTCTCAATTTCGCATAATCTTGGTCCGGAAACGTTTGAGAGAGTGCAATCCATGCGGCGTCAAATCTACGACAGCGCCGATTATCAGGAAGGCATTCGCTCGTTTTTTGAGCGCCGCGCGCCACAATTTCAAGGGCGATGAGCTGCGTCAGGCCTCAGCTGAACCCCAGCACAGGATGCGGCGCGTACGGCTCCTCGAGCCCCGACGTCTCCTCCGGCGTGAGGTGGACGGAGAGCGCTGCAACCGCGTCTTCCAGATGGTGCGGCTTGCTTGCGCCCACAATCGGAGAAGTAACGCCCGGCTTCGAAAGCAGCCACGCCAGTGCAACCTGTGCGCGGGGGATGCCGCGTTTTTTCGCAATCTCGCCCAACCGGTCGACTACTCTGTGGTCGGCATCTTCGCTGCGCGAGTAGAGCGTCTTGCCGAAGGCGTCGGTTTCGGAACGATTGGTTTCGGCCTTCCACTCGCGCGTGAGCCGCCCGCGGGCCAGCGGGCTCCACGGGATGACGGCGATGCCCTCGGATTGGCAAAGACCCATCATCTCGCGCTCTTCTTCGCGATAGAGCAGGTTGTAGTAATTCTGCATGGAGACGAAGCGCGTCCATCCGTGCCGGTCGGCGAGATACAAGGCCCTGGCGAATTGCCAAGCGTACATTGAAGAGGCGCCAATGTAGCGTACCTTGCCCGCCTTCACGGCGTCGTGTAGAGCCTCCAGCGTTTCTTCGATGGGCGTTTCGTAGTCCCAGCGGTGGATCTGGTAGAGGTCCACATAGTCGGTTTCGAGGCGACGGAGGCTTTGGTCAAGTTCAAATAGGATGGCTTTGCGCGAAAGCCCGCGTCCGTTGGGCTCGTCGCGCATCAATCCCTGAACCTTAGTCGCGATCACGACGGCTTCGCGCCTGATGTTGGCCTTGAGGAACCGGCCGACTACCGCTTCGCTGTCGCCGCTGGAGTAGACGTTGGCCGTATCGAAGAAATTGATGCCGAGATCGAGGGCCTGGCGCAGAAAAAGCTGGCTTTCGGCCTCATTCAGCGCCCACGCCTGCCGGCCTGGGAGGAGCTTTCCTGTGGCCGGGCTGCCGTAGGTCATGCAACCGAGACAAATGCGCGAAACCTTCAAACCGGTGCGGCCGAGAGATGCATATTCCATGGTTTCTCCTGCTTCAAGTGTAGAGCGGCCTATAGTTGCGGCCCAAATCGAAGGGCCGGTACCCTCTTCAGGCGCGCGTACTCGACGTGAACCGGGTTTAGAAACCGCTCACGTGACGGGTTGGCGCGCCGGGTGCTCTCGGCGTATACATGAAAGGGGGGTGGGGTACATTGGCACATTGCGCCCTATGCGGTTGGAGTGATTGGATTTTGGCAGGAAGGGCTTTGCCGGACAACTTTTCGGGTCAGGGCAGGGTCTAAGTAAGCATCGCGTTGTGGGCGCGATGCGGACTTGTATCTTCTTCAGGCGCATCCGTTTACGGGAGTTTGTGAGCCAATGTCAACTGCCTGGTGAACGGGGAAGATGACCAGAAAGGCGCCCGACGGCGTGAGCCAGAAAACGGTAGTAATGACAGAACGTCAAAGACACGCCTCAAAGCCCGTGGGCCAGCGAAGCAGGTTTCACTGGTTGCGGCAATCGCCCCAGCGCATATTTGCGAGTTTGATGTTGCCTGCGCTGGTTGTCGTGGCAGGATGCGGCGGCACGTCGGGCGGCGGGTCTTCAAGCGGCGGTCTCTCTGTTTTTCCCGGTTCAGGAACGATCGACACCAATTGCACGGGATGCAACGCCACCAACGCGTCAGGCGGGCCGATTGAGCAGTTTACAGCCACGCTCAGCGGCGGTTCGGCCGGGGTGAACTGGACACTCTCTGGCGGGGACGCAAACTCCGGCCCGGGAACGATTAGTTCGAGCGGGCAATACACGCCGCCCACCTATCTCACGGCAAATAGCGTCTCGGTGACGGTGACCGCGGCACTGGCCTCCAGCCCTTCGACAACCGCGAGCGTAACGCTGACCGTGACGCCGGGCTTCCTGCAGCCGCTGACGCCGGAGAATGTCGCTCTGGGCGCAAATGGAGCCGTTACCATTACGGGTTATATCGCGGAAGCCGGTGGCTCTACCGGCATCAACTACGCCGTAGCCAGCAGTTCTACGGGTTCGAGCGGTGGACAAGGTTCGTTGGGCGGTTCGAGCTGTACGCGCAGCAGCGGTGCATTCACCTATTGCACGGTCACGTATACCGCTCCAGCTTCCGTTACGGCCTCCGCATCCACCTACGTAGTGGCGACCATTGGGACCTCGACCTCGAAAGAGGCGACGGACGTCCTGTTGAACACCGAAGGGATTTCGAGCAATCCGGCAACGCATCAAAAGGAATTGACGACGCCCGTCTTGCTGGGCAGCTCCGGCGGGAACAACAATGATTACGACACCAAGGGCAATCAGATTGTGGATTGTTGCGGCGGTACGCTCGGTTCTTTAATCCAGAACAGCAGCGGAACGCAGTACTTGCTGAGTTGCAATCACGTATTTGCCCGCAGCGACCAGGCCAGTGTCGGCGAATCGATTGTTCAACCGGGACTGATTGACAACAACTGCACACCCAACGGCGATGGCGCCGGGACGACTTTAGTCGGGATTTTGACAGCCTGGCTTCCGCTGAGTTCGAGCGCAACGAATGTCGATGCGGCGATCGCTCAGGTGGATTCAGGGGCGGTGAACACGAGCGGCGAAATTCAGGAGTTGGGCACGTTGCAGGCGGGTGGGACGCTGGCTGCGGCGCCTCCCGGCATCTCGTCGACCGGCGGCAAAGGCGAGTCGGGGTCGCTCAATCTGGTTGTAGCCAAGAGCGGACGCACCACCGGACTCACTTGCGCCAGCATCTCGGCGCTGAATCTTAACGTAGAAGTCGAGTATTTCAAGAATTGCGACGAGACCACTGCCTACCTGACCAAGACGTTCACTAACCAGATCGCGATTGAAGGCAGTGAGTTCAGCGATGCGGGCGACTCGGGATCCCTGGTTGTGGATGCCAGCAACGCCGAGCCCGTGGGGCTTTTTTTTGCCGGCGGTCTGACGAATACGGGCGTGAGTGAAGGGGTGGCCAATCCTGCGCCCACCGTGCTCCAGGAATTGGGCTCGCAGACCGGTGCGTCCTACACGTTTGTGGGCACAACGGACCATCCTGTGAGCTGTTTGAACTACGGCGCGGCCACGGCGACGGCTGCGCAGAGCGTCACACTCGCCGGCCCGCAATTGGAGCTGGCGCAGCAGGCCCTGGCGCAGGCGCGAATGCTGATCAATCCCACCCTGGGCATTCTGGGCGTGGCCACAGGCAAGAGCAGCGATCATGCCGGCGAAGCGGCGGTAATTCTTTATGTCGACGAGAGCATGAACGTCTCCGTGCCGCAGACCGTCGATGGCGTGCGAACGGAAGTGATTCCCACCACGGCGCGGGCGGTTGCGTCGGGTACAGCGCCGCAGTCTGCCGCAAAGTCCGGCGCGCCAACGCCTCTGCCGTCCGCGGTGTTCAGCCAGGCGGTTGCGGCCAAGGAGCAGGTGGCGCAGAGCTTGATGCAGCAGAATCCCGCATATTTTGGCGTGGGCGTGGGCCAAAGCCTCGACAATCCACGAGATGCATCGCTGGTCGTCTACGTCGATCGCAGGCAGGTTCCGGCGACCCTGCCGCCGATCATCAACGGCCTGCGCACACGGTATGTCATCATGGACCGGCTGCACGTAACGCGCTCCTATCTCAAGGGGCCGGTTCGTTCCATGGGGCATTGCATGGCTCATCCAGCCGCGCATCAAGCGAATGGCATGGGCGTGTCACTTTTCCGCAAGCTCCTGGGTTTGCAGCCGTAAAAGAGTCCTCAACGCAGGTCTCCTGACCGGGGTGGCTGACCGGCTGGACGGAGGGCCTCCTGGCCCCCAGAGACCTCGCCAGACTCCGAATTTCATGTCATCGGGCTCGAGTTAGATCTGCGGACTTATGTTGTCGCCGGAGACGAAGTCTGTGCAACGGACGCCGCAGGGGCTTCCGTGGCGAAGCTCGGGTTGTCGGGGATGAAAATCTCGAAGACAGTTCCGACGGCCGCCGACGCGTTGCTGTTTCCTTGAGTGGCGACGCGGCTGCGCACGCGCACCAATCCATGATGCTTCAGGATGATCTCGTGGCTCACCCAGAGTCCGAGGCCGGTTCCTGTAACTTCTTTGGTGGTGAAGAAGGCCTCGAAGATGTGCTCGCGAATCTCCGGTTCCATGCCTGCGCCGGTGTCGGCAATGGCGAAACGGATTCCGGTTTGCGCGGGGTTCTTCCAGTCGCGGGAACGGCGGGCGCGCAACAGCAAGCGCCCACATGTGCTGCTGGCGTCGATGGCGTTGCCCACCAGGTTGGCGAACACCTGGCGGATCTCCCCGGCAAAGCAGAAGAGGCTCAACTCCGACTCGTAGTCGCGCTCTACGCGAATGTCGAGCGCGTTGATGCGTCCCTGGTAGAGGCTCAAGACGGAGTCGAGAAGCTCGGAAAGTGTGGCGCGCGCGGGCTGTGTGGGCTGGCGGTAGAAGCGCAAAGTCTGCTGCGTAATCTCGGCGATGCGCCGAACTTCGTATTCGGCCATGGTTACGTATTGCCGGGCTCCCTCAGGAAGGTCGCTGAAGTTGCGCAAAAGGAATAGCAGGTTGGTAATGGCTTCGAGCGGATTGTTGATCTCGTGCGCGATGGAGGCGGCCAGACGGCCGGTGACGGCAAGCTTCTCGCTGCGGCGCAGGGCCTCTTCACTGCGCTTGCGGTCGCTGGCGTCGAGCGCGATCACTCCCACCCAGCGTACCTGAGTCGGAGTGGTCCGCACCGGATAAGCGCTGATGAGCCAGGTCCACGGCCGGCGCGGCTTGCCGCCTATGCCGTTGAGTTCGAGATTGCGTACCGGTTCTTCGCTCGTAAAAACCTGCTGTACGGCGCTTTCGACTTGCTCCGCCACACTCGCGGGAAGCAGATCGGCAAGCGTGCGGCCGAGATGGCGGCTGACGGGTACTCCGGTGAGATCGGCAAAGATCTGATTCACCCGGACAAATCTGCAATTCCGGTCGACAAATGCCAGACCGATCGGCGCGTTCGCCAGCATCGAATCGAGCAGGGAGAGCGTGTCGTTCAGTCCGGCCCGCTGCTCGGCAAGCGAGGCGACCATGCGATTAAATGCCTCGATGAGGTCGCCGATTTCGTTATGAACCGCCACGGGAAGCGGGAAACTGCCTGTACTCTCTGGCGAATTCATCAGGTCGCGGGTTCCGCGATGCAGCGTTGCCAGTGGCTGAGCGATGGAGCGCGCCATCAAAAACACCAGCAACACGGAAGCGATCACCCAAATGATGCCGAAAACGAGCGTATCCCGCAGAATCGCGGACAACTGCTCATGCGCCGCGCTCTGGTCGAATTCCACCCAAGCGTATCCGCGCAAATCGTTGTTTGTATAGATGGACCGAACGCCCTCCCAACGATTTCCGGGAAGCGTAAACAGTCTGGCGGCGCCGCGGCCAATGAGCGGGATTTGCGATCGCTCGCCCGCGTCCAGAACGGACTCGTCCGCATCGCCTTTGCTGATGAACAATACATCGCCCGCCAGATTGGTAACCTTGGCAACAGCGATATTCGGAGATTCCCCGGTCGACTTTACCGACGAGCTGACCCACCGGGGACGCTGTTCTTCGAGGGCTTCGCTCACCTGCGATGCCAGCAATGTCGACTCATAGGACAACCAGTATTGTGCCCTCACCTCCACGCGACGCCTCTGCTGCTGGGTGAGCAATGCGGCAAATAACCCGACCGACAGAACCTCCAGGAGCACAAGCCCAGCCAGCATCTGCCAGCGAATGGATCGGGGCCACCACCGTATGCGCAATGCTCTACCCCCGAGAGGATTTTAAGGCCTTAGTCCACCGGATTGCTCGCCGAGACTGCCTCACGCGACTCGTCCCGGACCCTCAGTTTTTGAAGCAGCGACGCCGCAATCTGATGTCCGTGAAAGCGCCCGTTCTCAATAAAAATCTCGCTGGTGCGCGAACCCGCCACAATCACGCCTGCTAAATAGATGCCGGGAACGTTGCTTTCGTGTGTCTCGGGGTCGCAGACCGGCAACCGGTCGGGGCCCTCGAAGCGAACTCCCAGGCGCTCCAGAAAGCTGAAGTCCGGATGATAACCCGTCATAGCGAAGACGAAATCGTTGGGCAGAGTCTCGGAGCCCGCGGGCGTTTCCACCACAACGGCGTCGGGCGTGATCTCCACAACCTGCGACTGAAAATAGGCCTTGACCTCGCCGCTCTTGATGCGATTTTCGATATCCGGCTTGATCCAGTACTTTACGTGGGGCTGTATGCCCGCGCCACGATGAATGAGCGTAACCCGCGCGCCGTGACGCCACAATTCAAGCGCGGCAATGGCCGCGGAATTCTTGCCGCCGATCACAGCAACATCCATGCCGTAGTAAGGATGGGGATCGTGGTAATAGTGATGTACCTTGCTTAGGGTTTCCCCCGGAATGCCCATCCAGTTGGGCAAATCGTAATAGCCGGTGGAGAGCGCGAGTTTGCGCGCCTTCAGCTCACCATGGCGTCCAAAACGATCCGTGGTCTGCACTGCGAAATCGCCATCGACGCCGCTGACACGCTCCACGCGGTGATATTGGCGAATATCCAGCTGATAATAAGCCGCCACCGTGCGATAGTATTCGAGCGCCTCGTTGCGGGTTGGTTTGGCGTTGGGGCTGGGGAAGGGAATTCCGCCAATCTCCAGTAGCTCCGAGGTCGTGAAGAATGTCATGTGCGCGGGATAGTGAAATATCGAGTTGCAAACGCAGCCCTTGTCGACCAGCACCACGCGAAAGCCGGCTTTTTGCGCCTCGATGGCCGTGGCTAGCCCGGTTGGCCCCGCTCCCACTACTAGGAGATCAAAGACAACATCCTGTCCCGCATGTACCGTTGCATCGCTCATGCTTCTAGATTAGAACCTGTCGTTCACTTTCGCACGCGCAGGGGTTGCGCCGGCCTGATGACGTTGGAACGAAAAAGCTCCAGCATTTGCTGGAGCTTCGTCGCATGACTGACTTGGATGGAAGACCTATACGAACGCGGGCGTCGGCTCCATAAGGGTGATCACCGCGGTTTCAGCCGATTCCGGTACCGGGGAAGGCATCGCGGCGGCAGCCTGCGTCGGCGCATGGGCGGGACGAGTGAGCTTGTGAACGAAGTGATATGGGGGCCACGGGCCGGAAAGCTGCATCTGGCATTCGTGCATGATAGCGCTGGTGGTGGCGAATTTGTTCTGATAGCGCTCCACGCACTTGCGGTCGATCAAATGCGCGATATCCAGCAGCATCTTGCCGTTGTCCATCAGCCGGCAGCTGACCTCTTCATCGAGCGGCTGGAAGAGCCGATGCATCTGGAAGCTGACGGCACGCGCACGCGTTTGCCGCTCGCGCGCCCGCGATGCGTTCTCGCGCAGGTTGCTGAGGTAGGCCCGCCCGACGCTTTCACTCGCCAGGTGCTTCTCAATCTCTTTGCTGCAGCAGTCATCGACAAAGATCTTGAGGTGCATCTCAGTCTTACCGCGCAGCTTATCAATATTGCCGAGGAATTGGCGCTGATTGGAGCGGATGGACTTGCGCAGGATTTCGTCGTCGTGAAAGACAGTGCCGAAACGAAAGGGAAGGACGGTGGAATGACGAAAGCAGTCCGCAATCACTCGGGCGTGGTCCACGCCCGACTTCTGGCAGAAGGCCTCCTGAGGATTGTGTTCGCTTACAACCACCGCAAGGTCGCTGGCCGGATAAAGAAAAACCTGATTGCCACTGACTCCAAGCACTGATTCCATTGGAACCGGTTTACGATGACGCGCTAAAGCAGGAAAAGCTTGTTTTTCACCGATGCAGTAGGCATACCATGCCATGACGAGACACTCCGTCCGCGTGCGCCCCTATGGTCAGGCGCCGCTGGTTGATGAAGCTCTGTGAACTTGGGAACAACTGCATGCATAGTGGTACGATGGCGGAACCATAGTCTCGGCTTCCTGAGACTAACCGGAATAGTAGTCTTCCGAAAATACGACTGGCAACACCCCAGTGGAAAAAGTTAACGAGAGTGTGTAAACTGTGGGAAAGTCGTGTTGATTATATAAACTAATCATTTGATCCCATAAATTTAGTGTGCCAGCGCACCAAGACTTGGTCCGATCCGGCCAAGTCGCCCGATCCAGATCGAAGAAGGGCTCCGGCCCGATTTAGGGACTTCTTCGCAGGCCGCCGGCCTTCAGCCCGAGGTGGCTGGGCGATTGGAGGGCGATTCGGTAACCCTTCAGGATCTTTCCCGCGGGCCAAACTCTAGTAGACTCAACGGAAGAATGCTTGGCCCTTCCCGATCAGCTTACCGCTTTCTCTCCGCTCTAGCCTCTTTCGCGCTTCCGGTACTAACAGCCGCGGGATGGATGTCAGTTTCCTCGTTTGCCACCGCACAGGGAACGCACCTATGGACGCAATCGCAGATGGAAGAGTTCGAGAAAGGCACTCCGGACGGGGTGGCAATTGCGAGCGACGGGCAGCTGCGCCAAGGACCGGGGCTGACTGAGCAACTGACCACACCGTCAACATTTGTGTGGGCGCTGGTTGCCGATAAGGCAGGCCAGGTTTTCGCTGGAACCGGCACGCCAGCGTCTGTGCTGCGGTTGGCTGGGCAGAGAGGCGAAGAGCCCTTCATACTCTTCGAGACCAAAGACCTAAGCGTTCAAGCTTTGTGCCTGGGGCCGGATGGCGCGCTCTACGCAGCAACGCTGCCCAGCGGCAAGGTCTACAAGCTGAATCCCAGCGCGACAGCGAAACAGGATGAATCCAGCGCCACGGTAGTCTTCGATGCCGCCAAGGTTGGTGCGGCGGCCGGCGGAGAGAGCAAAGCGGCAATGCCGCAACCGAGCGCTCAATCCCGCTACGTTTGGGCACTCACCTTCGACGCCGCTGGACGGCTTTATATTGCAACCGGCAATCCCGGCGCCGTCTACCGTGTCGATCCCTCGAAACCGGGTGCGACGCCGGAGCTTTTCTTCAAGAGCGATGAAGCGCATATCCGCACTCTTGTGTGGGACGCAAAAGGAAATTTGATTGCCGGTTCCGATGGCTCGGGGCTGGTTTACCGCATCGATCCGCAGGGCAAGGGATACGTGATCTTTGAAGCGTCGCGGCGCGAGATTACGTCCGTCGCAATCGGGGCGAACGGCACGATCTATGCAGTGTGCGTGGGGGACAAGAGCCGCAACCCGCTGCCCCCATTGCCGGTGCAGGAAATCGGCTCGGTCAGTGTCACGATCATGCAGCCGGAGTCGCTGCAGGCGGCGAACGCCAGCGCCTCGGTACCCGAAGGGACGGATATTTACGCTTTGACAGAGGGACAGGCGCCGCGCAAACTCTGGTCGGGCAAAGACGAGATTGTGTATGCGCTGGCTGCTCAGTCCGATGGTTTATTGGCGCTGAGCGGGAATCGCGGACGCGTCTTTCGCGTTCATGACGACGGCAGCTACGCCGATGTGGCCCATCTGCAGGCGCAGCAGGGCCTGAGCCTGGCTATCGTTCAGGGCGGGGAAGGAATGGGCGGAGCCCTCATCGGTACCGGCAACACCGGCAAGGTGTTTCTGCTGGGCGCATCGGAGAAGCACGAATACGCGAGCGATGTTCTGGATGCGGGCGCGTTTGCGCGCTTTGGGCGCGTTGAGGTTGAACCGGGTTCGGCAGGCTATGAGATTTTGACCCGTTCCGGCAACGTGGAGCAGCCTGTACGCGGTTGGAGCGATTGGCGACCGTTGCAGGATGGCTCCATCGCCTCGCCGCCAGGTCGTTTTCTGCAATGGAAGGCCGAACTGCACAAAGACGGTGTGCTGGGAAGTGTGGGCGTCAACTATCTGCCTGTGAATTCCGCGCCTGTCGTTGATGATCTAGTAGTCGTTCCAGGCGCGCGCTTGAATCCGCAGAACGCAGTTTCCCAGAACCAGACGGTGAGCATCGCGTTCAACTCGCCCAGCCAGGGTGCGACGGTCAACTTCGACGCTGGATCGAGCGGCGCCCTGCAGGCCAACAAGGACCGCACCGGTGTGACCGTGCGCTGGGCCGCGCATGATGACGACGGCGACGACCTGATCTATTCTCTCTACCTGCGCGGCGACGGCGAGACGGTGTGGCGGCTGCTCAAAGACAAAATTACCGACAAGGCCTACAGCTTCGACGCCACGCTGATTCCCGACGGCGGGTATCGCATCAAGGTTGTCGCTTCCGACGCGCCTTCGCATGCGCCAGGCGATGCGCTGACCGGGGAAAAAGTCAGCGACCGCTTCGAGATCGACACTACGCCGCCGGCGATTGCAAACTTGAAGGCGACGGCCCAACAAGCGACCTGCTCCGGGGCCGACTGCAAGAAGCAGTTGCTTGTCAGTTTTGATGCCGAAGACGCCATTTCGCCCATTGCGCACGCCGAGTACTCGCTGGACGCAGGTCCGTGGCAGTATATCGATCCCGTGGGCAAGCTCTCCGACGCGAAGACGGAACATTACGAATTCCGTGTCGACTTCGGGGCCGGCGGAGAGATCGGCGAGCACCTGATCACCGTCCGGGCCTACGATCGCTACGACAACGTGGGCGTGGCCAAAACGGTGATTCCCGCCCAGGAACGGTAGGCGCGATGCGATTCGAGCTTTACGTAGCGGCGCGGTACCTGAAAGCCAAACGGCGGCAGGCCGTGGTGGGCATTGTCACAGCGATCTCCGTCGTAGGCGTCATGGCTGGCGTAGCAGCATTGATCATCGCGTTCGCCATCACCAACGGCATGCAACGCGATCTGCAGGATAAGCTGCTCGGCTCCAGCGCGCACGTGCAATTGATGCAGGTGGAAGGGAACGGCATTCCCAACTGGCGGCCGCTGTTGGCCCGTTTGCGCAATGTGCCGCACGTAACTGCGGCCTCGCCGGGCTTGTACGAGCAAGTGGTCGTGGCGCGCGGCGCGCGTGACGGGTACGCACTGATCGAGGGAATTCTGCCCGATGACGAACGCAACGTGAGCGATCTGCTCGCAACAGCTACTCCGGGAGCGGTAGGGGAGTTGGAACCGAGGCCCCAAACGGCCGGCGCGACGAATGCGGAACTACCGCCGATCGTCCTGGGCAGCGACCTCGCCGAGACCATCGGAGCGGTTGCCGGCGATTCCGTCATGGTGGTGAGCCCGCAGGGAGAACTGTCGCCGATGGGCGGACTCGTGCCCAAGTACATGACATTTCGCGTTGCGGGAACATTTCACTCCGGCTTTTATCAGTACGACGCCGAGATGGGCTTTCTTCGCCTTGCCGACGCACAGCGCCTCTTCGATGAGCCCGATCTGCTCTCGGTGATCAGCTTCAAAGTCGATGACCTGAACCGCGCTCCGGAGATTGCCCGCGTCATTGAGCAGGCAGCCGGCCCGGGTTACATGACGAACAACTGGATGGAGCAAAACCGGGAGCTGTTTCGGGCTCTCAAGCTGGAGCGAGTGGTCACGATTATCGTGATTGCGCTCATCGTGATCGTGGCCGCGCTCAACATTCTCATCGCGCTCACCATGATGGTGATGGAGAAGACGCGCGACATTGCGGTGATGATGAGTTTCGGTGTGGATCCCGGCCAGGTGCGCCGCATCTTCATGTTGCAGGGCCTCCTGATTAGCGTGATCGGCACCGTGCTGGGGCTCGCGCTCGGCTACTTCGCGTCGTGGGCCGGCGGGTACTACCACTTCATCCATCTCTCTGCCGAGGTCTATTCCATCGATACGCTGCCGTTTGCGCCCCGTGTGCTCGATGGCGTGATTGTTTCCGCGGTTTCGATTGGAATCTCGCTGCTGGCGACACTGTATCCTTCATCGGCGGCGGCGTCGGTGCTTCCGGCCGAGGCGTTGCGCTACGAGTGAGCCGCCTTACTGCGGCGTGATAATCCCGCCCAGCGCGTGACGCCGCGGCAGAACGATGCCGCGATGATCCACTTCCGCTGCGTGGGGCAGGTCTTCGGGCAAGCTTTTACGGTCGATCAGCGCGCCTCCACAGGCAGGGCACCAATCGGCTTGCGTGGATTCTGCCAGCACCGCATGGCATTGGCTGCACATTCGCTCCATGCCAAGAGCTTATCGCATGCAGGTTCCCTCGTTCCCCGTCTTTCGTACACTGGAGACATGCCCCCTCTGGTTCGTCCCGTGCGTCTCGTCGCGATCGATATGGACGGCACTCTGCTGCCCGCCCATTCACAAACCATGAGTGAGCGCACCGGGCGGTCTCTGCTGGCCACGCAGGAAGCGGGCATCACGGTGGCCATCGCGACGGGCCGACGCTTGGCCTACACCCTGCCGTTGATTGAAGGCCTTGGCTTGCGAGCGGATACACCCCTGATTACGTCGAATGGTGCAGTGACGTGCACGCTGGGCGGCGAGATCATCGACAGTTGCCATATGGATGCGCGCATCGCGCGAGGCGTGTGCGGGGTGCTTCGTCCGTTTGGGACTGTGGTTTTCACCTTCGACCGGCCAGGGCGAGGCGAATTGGTTCTCGAAGATTTCGACCAGGCCCATGGGCGCATCGCTCTGTGGGTTGAAGCCAACCGGAACGCGATTGAGGTGGTGAAGCCGCTGGAACTTGCTTTGGTCGAGGGCGAGGACCCGATACAGGGCATGGCGGCCGGGAGTATCGAGCGGATGCGAGCAGCAGAAAAAGCGCTGAAGGCGAGTGAGTGGAGCGCGGCTTGCGGCAGCGCACGCACCGAGTATCCGGCGCGTGATTTGTCGATTCTCGATCTTCTGCCGCTCGGAGTGTCGAAGGGATGGGCACTGGAGCGGCTTGCGGCGCGGCTTGGTGTGGACCGGAAAGAGACCATGGCCATCGGCGACAACTGGAACGACGCAGAGATGCTGGAGTGGGCAGAGCAGGGAATCGTGATGGCAAATGCAGCTCCTGAGTTGCGCGCACTGGCAAAGACGCGCGGCTGGAAGCATGCGCCCTCCAGCGATGATGATGGAGTGGCGGTGATTTTGGAAGCACTACTGGCGAAGATGACGGCGGCAAAAGCATGAGCGGCGGGTTCAAACTCGGACGCAGTCTGCGAACAACCGTTTTTGTTGCGATCGCGGCCGTAGCGGCGCTTTTGATCCTTGGCGTGCAAGCACATGCCGCTGAACGGGTGACGCTGCGTAACGGGTTCGAGCTGCGTTGCGATCATCATGCGCTCGTGAACGGGCACATGCGCCTCTACCTGAGCGCGGGCGAGGATAACTACATTGAATTCGCTCCGGAGGAGATTGCAGCTTTTGAACAGGTTCCTGACCCGCCTGTCGTCGCGGCGCCTGCCACTGCGCAGAATTCGAATCGCAGTGCAAAGCTGACTCCGGTCGACCTGCGCGAGATGCTCGTGCGCGCGGGAACCGAGCACAACCTGGATGTGGATTTACTGGCCAGCGTGGTGAAGGCGGAGAGCGGCGGCAATGCGCGGGCCGTGAGCCACGCTGGTGCGCAGGGGCTGATGCAGTTGATGCCGGAAACGGCCGCTGGCCTCGGAGTGCAGGACAGCTTTCAGCCCGAGCAGAATGTGCGCGGCGGATCGACGTATCTCGATGCGCTGCTGACGCGCTATCACGACAACGTGGCTTTAGCGTTGGCCGCATACAACGCTGGACCGGAAGCCGTCGACAAATATCATGGGATTCCGCCGTACAGCGAGACGCGCGCTTACGTGGCCCGCGTGATTCATGAATTCAACCGCCGGGTTCTGGCCCGCGAGGCCGAGGCGAGGCGCGCTTCCGCGACCGCTCCAGCGGTCCACCCCGCATCCTCGCATTGAGCGGCGGCCGGAGCATATCTTCTCGATTTCAATTTAAGGTGCAACTCGTTACTGGAAAGGGGCTTTGGTTAAGGTTCCAGAAGCATTCTAGCCATGGCTGCGTGAGAACATACTTATTGGGCCTTATCGCGGCTTGTAAGAGGGAGTTTGCTTGAAGAAGAGTCAATGGATCGTGGGCACTCTGGCGCTGGTTGCTCTGACTGCGCTGGTGATTTGGGCTCGCGCTCATGTCCAATTCAATTTCCACGTTTTTGCTTCCCAGGTAGCCCTGGCCGACTGGCGCATGATTGTCTTTGCCACTCTTTGCATCTATTCCAATTTCGTTTTTCGCGCGTTCCGTTGGAGCCAGCTGGTACGGCACACGCAGAAAGTTCCGCCCCTGTCGCTGCTGGGGTCGCAGGTGATCGGGTTTACCGCGGTGGCGTTGATCGGCCGCGTTGCGGACCCGGTGCGGCCTTACCTGGTCGCGAAGAAAACGGGCCTCTCGTTGAGCACGCAGGTTGCGGTATATATCGTTGAGCGGTTAGTGGACGCGGGATCGGTGGCCTTGATTTTTTCGATTGCCATGATCTGGGTTCCGGGTGACGCAATCCTGAACGCAACGGCGCACACGAGCCCGTTGGCGCATCTCGCTTCGCATCACCGGCTGCTGGCTTTGTTTGTTGCGCGATACGGCGGATTGGTTCTTACGCTCCTTGGAACGCTCTTCCTCTTCGCGGTGCGCCTGGCGGGAGGCCCCGTCGCAACATTCTTCGAGCGCAGTTGCGGGCTGGTGTCAAAGAGCCTTGGCCAAAGCGTTGGTCACAAGATCCGCATGTTTCATGCCGGCCTCGACACCATGCGCTCATGGCGCGACTTTGCTGTCGTGGTGGGCCTTTCGCTCAGCATGTGGATGCTGATCTGCTTTGCCTATTTCGAGACGTGCAGGGCCTTCACCGCCAGCCCGGAGCTGGCCGGAATCACAATTTCGCAGTCGGTTTTGCTCATGGTAGCCAGCGGTACAGCCAGCATTATTCAGCTCCCGGTGTTGGGCTGGTTCTCGCAGATCGGCGCCGTGATGTTGGCGCTCACAGCGATTCTGGGCGCGAATGCGGAAGCCGCAACCGCTTGCGCCGCGACGCTCCTGCTGGTCACCTTCCTTGGAATCGTGCCCGTGGGGTTGATATGGGCCCGCTTCGAGCACGTGAGCCTGCGCAAGGTGACAACGGAGAGCGAGAAGGCAGAAGAAAGCCTGGAGGCCGGCGAGGCTGAAGGCCGCCCTGATTCCCGAGGGCACGATAAGCATGTTGCGTCAGCCGAGCGCTGATGCTCCCGATGACGGCGCCTAGGGCGTGGCTGGTGAATTTCGATTGCCGTCCGCCTCGTGCAAATAGCGAATGGACTCCGGTCCCACTGCTCCGCCGGTCATGATCATGCTCATCGCCTGTTCCATGGTCAGGTCGGTCTCGATGACCCGTTCGATGGGCAAAATCTGCAGGAAGGCCGAAGTGGGATTAATGGCATTCGGCACCAATACAGCGGCTAGCGGCTGTCCGCTGGTCGCATCGCGGAGCGTTCGCGTGAGAAATCCGACGCATTTCTGGCCGGCAATAGGGAAGTCGATCAGAACCACGCGCTGACTGGCGCCTTTCTTGGCCATCATGGAATCCAACAGTTGCCGTACGGACGTGTAGACCTTGGCGACGAAGGGCAAGCGCTCAAGGACGGACTCAAAAAGCCCGAACATTTGCCGCCCGATCACGAGAGAAGTCACGCGTCCAACCACGTAAAGAACCGCCAATGTGAGCAGGATGGCGAGCGCGGGCTGCAGCCATGGATTGTTGAACCATCCCCGGGGAAAGGAAGCCGCGATGAGCTGGACCGCAGGCAATCCCGCCTTGGCCAGGGTTTCCAGGAGGAAGCTGAAGATCAGGTATGTGACAAAAAGTGGGCCGATGGTGATGATTCCGGCCAGGATATTGCGCTGCAGACTGCGCAGCGTGTGGTGGATGGGTCCTTTCACGAGCGTCACCCCTTTACGATCATTGTTACGAGCATACCCGGCGCGGGCCGGGCGTGGAATGCGGCGGAAAATACAAAAAGTGTTTTCAATCGGCGCAAAATCAGCTATATATGGGGATTGCCGTCTCTCGTAACGGCAGAAAGAATGCCATGAACGATTCCGAGAGTTTCGACCTGAGCGACCAAGACCAAGCCGCACCGCAAGCGACAGCGCCGCGCCCGCGCGCCGTGGGATCGCCTTTATCAACCGGCGTTAGCCGGCATGCGTCGTATCCTCCTTCCGAGGGCGGCGTCAAGCGGCTCACGCCGCCTCCGCCAGGCCGCGCGCTGGGCGGGGAACCTGCCGCCAATGATGATTCCTCGAGCCTGCAACGCGCCGTATCTGTGCTTCGCTCTGCGCTTCCATTTGTGCAGCGCCTGTTGCCATTGCTCGACGGAAATATCGCCTCGACCATCAGCAATCTGCTTACGCCTCACCCGCATCCGCAGGCGCCTCCTCCATCAGCCAAGCTTGACCTGGTGCCCATCGAAGACGGACTTGCCGAGTTGCAGACGCAGCACCAGAGCTTACGCGAGCAGGTGACGGAGCAGAATAATTCGATCAAGCGGGTTGAAGATCAGCTGGAGATGGTGCGGGAAGCCACCGACCGGAACACGCTGGAGCAGCAGGAGCTGCTTGAGGATCTAAAAGCCTTCGGGAACAAGGTCAAGATCGTCGTCATCCTTGCGCTGGCGCTTGTGGTAGCTGGTTTCTTGATGACGCTCGCGCTCTTTCTACACATTCAGCGCGTATTGCCGTAGACATTCTCAATCGGAAGCGCACCGGCGCGCCTTAAAGCTCCAGCACGTTATCTTCAATGGCGAGCCGGACATTGCCGTCGGATTTGGCCAGGCGGCGGACCGCTTCAGGCTTGTCCACTTTGGCTTTCAGCATCACAAGCGCCACGGGAACGCTGCGCCCGGCACTCTTGATTGTGTCGACGGCGGTTGCGCGATCGATATTGCAGGCGCGCATCAGGATGCGAATACCGCGCTCCACCAGCTTTGAGTTCTGCATGTGCACGTTGACCATCAGGTTCTCGTACACATAACCCAGCCGCGTCATCGCGCCGGTAGTGATCATGTTCAGGATCATCTTCTGCGCGCTGCCGGCTTTCAAGCGCGTGGATCCAGAGATGACCTCGGGGCCGACTTCGGCCACGATGGTGATGTCGGCGGCGCCTGCGAGCGGGGTTCCCTGGTTGCAGGTGACGGCCGCGGTATGGGCTCCGCGGGCGCGGGCGTAAGCTACTGCGGCTACGACATACGGCGTGCGGCCCGAAGCGGAGACGCCGACGATAATATCTTTGCGCGTGGGACGCCGCCGCGCGATGTCACGCTGACCCAACTCTTCGGAGTCTTCATTGACCTCGACCGCGGAGGCCAAGGCCTTGGGCCCGCCCGCCATGATGTACTGCACCTGGCCGGGGGCCGTCGAATAGGTGGGCGGACATTCTGAGGCGTCCAGCGCGGCAATCCGCCCGCTGGAGCCGGCGCCAATATAGACCAACCGGCCGCCGTCGCGGAGGCAGCGCGCCACCTGGTCGATCACAGCGGCAATTTCAGGGATGGCTTTCTTAACCGCCGCTGCGACCTTGGCATCCTCGTGGTTGATGATGCGGGCAATTTCGAGTGCGGATTTCGTGTCGAGGCCCTGAGAGGCCTCGTTCTGGCTTTCCGTCGTCAGTTCTTGAAGCAGTGCGGCCTGGTCGTTATTCGTATCTTTGATCCGGGAGCCGGCCGTTTCCTGCATCGTGGTGCTGGGTAGCATCGCGTCAGACCCCAGCTTTGATTGTAACTATAAAAACACGCAAGCATAAAACTTTGTTCTGCCGTATCCCGGGTTGTAACCCGGGAACACTTACTAAAGGGATTTACGCACGGCGTCGTGAAAAAGCGGCCTGACCTCGCGGATCAGTTGATTTCGGCGGTCCGGCCAGGTGCGGTTGGTGAGCAAAACCACGGCGACCGCCGCGTCCAGATCAATCCATAAGGAACAGCCGCTGTAACCGAGATGTCCGATGGAGTGCTGCGCAAAATGTTTACCGGAAGACGAAGGCTGCGATGGCGTGTCCCATCCCAGCGCAAAGGAATTGCCCTCAGGCGGTTGCGGTTGAGCAAAGCGATTCAAAACGGCCGGGTCGAAAAGGCAGGGATCTTCCTCGGAGCCGGCCGGCCTTGCCTTGCCCAGGGTTGCGCTGGCGAAGCGCAGGAGGTCAGGGACGTTGGAGAAGAGGCCCGCATGTCCTGCCACGCCGTTCAGAACCCACGCATTTTCGTCCTGCACCTCGCCCTGGATGCGGCGATGGCGAAAAGTGGTGTCTTCTTCTGTCGGCGGGATGGTGGGCCGCAATGCCGGCGATGGGCAGAATCCAGTGGCCGTCATGCCCAGTGGCTGAAAAACTTCGCGGTGCGTCCATGTAGCAAAGTCTGTGCCGATCAGGATCTCAAGCGCGTTGCCGAGGAGGATGAAGCCGGGGTCGGAATACTCGGCGCGGGTGCCCGGGGCGGCCTGGAGTGGCAGCTCGAGGCAAGCCTGGAAAAGTGCGGCGGGCGTGGTCGCAGTCCGGAAAAACTCCACGGTTCCCGGTAAGCCGGAATTGTGGGCGAGAAGATTCCGCAATTTGACGGTGCGCGCCAAATCTCCGGATGCGCGTCCGATCACAAAGCCGGGCAGCAGTTCGCACAGCGGCATTTCCAGATCGAGTTGACCGCGCTGGGCGAGGAGCATGGCCGCAGCCGCAGTCGCTGCGACTTTGGTTAAGCTAGCCAAGTCATACACAGTGTCAGCGGCCACGGCGGGCGCGCTTTCTTCATAAGTGAATCGCCCCAGCGCCCCCTGGAGCACAACGTCATCCCCCACCAGGACGCCGAATGCGCATCCCGGGAACGCTCGCGCCGCAATAGCGTCCTCCAGAATATGGAGGGCAGCGGCAAACCGGCCCGTCTTTTCGAGGGGTGCGTCAGTAGATGGATCGCTTTTCGAGGTCATCGCTTTCTCGTAGGGTAACGCGCGCGGCTCTGGCGCGGCGAAGACGCCGCACTTTTCGCTGCCGGAGGCGGGAATTCGGGCTATCCTTGTGTCCGAGAGCGCCGTCTATTTCATGGGGGGTTCATATGGCACCGCTGCGCGGATGGTTGCGGGCAGTCTGTTTTGTGAGCCTTATTTCCGTGGGCGCCAGCTATGGCATGGCCCAGGCCGCGGGCCAGCCTGAACCAGCTCCTGACGTTCCGCCGTCAGCCGCGGCACAATCTCCAACCTCGCCTGTAGCGAACCCCTCCGCGCAGCCCGCAGCGCCTGCCGAGGAGCCCGCATCTCCCGCAAAAAGGACATACACCGTGCCTGCGGGCACCAAGGTACTTTTGCAACTGAAGAGCGCCATCAACACCAGGAGCGCCAAGGCGGGCGACGGTGTGTACCTGATCTCCATCTTTCCCGTCGTGGTGGGTAACCGCGTGATGATCCCAACGGGAGTCTACGTGCAGGGCGTCGTCGATCGGGTCCAGCGCGGTGGGCGCATCAAAGGGAAAGCGCAGCTCGACATGCACTTTACCTCCATCATTTTCCCCAATGGCTCGGTGGTAGAGATTCCCGGGGTTGTGGACAGTATGCCGGGCGCAAAGCAACAGACCGTGAAGGACGACGGGGAGGGAACCATCGAGCAGAACGGCGATAAAGGCCGCAACGCAGGTCGTACTGCGGAAATCGCCCTCCCGACCGGTGCGGGGGTGGGCACCATCGGCGGGGCTGAGTCGGGGCATCCCATTGAGGGCGGGTTGGCCGGGCTGGGCGCTGGCCTCGCCACCGTGGGCGTGGTTTCGCTCTTCACGCGCAATGCCGATGTGGATATTCCTACCGGTACGCAGGTAGAGATGGTTCTGCAACGGCCGCTGCAGCTGGAGGATGAGAATCTGGCAGGTGTGGGCGAACCCGGAGCTGCGCCGGCGCTGGTTCCGGCCTCCACCCAGCAGAGACCCATCACGTCGCATCGTCCGCGGATTATGTGCCCGCCGGGAAGCCTCGGTTGCGAGTAATCTAGATGTAGATGCATACCGGTTCCGACGCCCCTACTCTTTCCGATTCCAGCGTGAACGCCGAGTTCACCGCTCCTTCGCAGCCCTCCGGTCCTCCACCGGCAGCGCCGCGCAAATCCATGGGCTTTATGCTCTGGTTGCGCGATCTGCTCATATCAACTATCGCCTCCGTTCTCATCATTACCTTTCTTTATCAACCAGTGCGCGTGGAGGGCACCAGCATGTTGCCGCGCCTGGAAGACCGCGACCGTCTCTTTATCAACAAGTTCGTCTACCACGTCTCTGCCATCCAGCGCGGCGATGTGGTCGTTTTCCGGCATCCTGCATCGTATGACCCGCAACGAAGTTACATCAAGCGTGTCATCGCTCTGCCGGGCGATACGCTTCGCATCGATCATGGTCGTGTCTACGTGAACGGAATGCTCTTGCACGAGCCGTACGTCCCGCTGGAATTTCGCGATAACCAGTCCGTGCCGGAGATGGTCATCCCTGCCGAGAGCTACTACATGATGGGCGACCATCGGTCGATTTCGCAGGATAGCCGGTATTTTGGGCCCGTGGACCGCTCGCTCATCTACGGGAAGGCCGTTTTCGTCTACTGGCCGGCCCGCGATGTGGGCGTGGTGCACTAGGGCCGTGGAAAACGAAGCGAAATCGGGCCGCAAAACCTGCTAAAATCGATTGAATCCACTCCTCGGAGAGGCGATGCAGGCGATCTTAGCGCTCGAAGACGGGCGCATCTTCCGCGGCCAAGGCCATGGGCACCCGGGCGAATGCCAGGGCGAAGTGGTTTTTAATACGTCTCTCACCGGTTACCAGGAAATCGCCACCGATCCCTCCTATGCCGGCCAGATCGTAGTCCTCACCAACCCTCAAATCGGCAATTACGGCACCAATCGCGCCGATAATGAGGCGTCCAAGCCTTATATCGAGGGCCTGATCGTCCGCGAATTCTCTACCATCAGCTCCAACTGGCGCTCGGAACAAGTGACCGACGAATACATGGAGCGCTACTCCGTGCCGGTGCTGGCGGAGATTGACACGCGTGCCCTGGTGCGCCACCTGCGCAACCACGGCGTCATGCGCGGCGTGATCTCGACTACCGAAAGCAATCCCGAGACTCTCGTCCAAAAGGCCAAAAAAATTTGCAAGATGGACGGCACCGATCTGGCGCGCGTGGTCTCAACCAAGACGAATTACGAGTTTGACGCGTCTGATCCGCGCAGTGAGATGGGAGATTCGCTTCTTCCCCCGATTGATCCACTCATCCAAGGCGTCGAAGCTCGGAAGAGCCTTCACGTAGTAGCTTATGATTTCGGCATTAAACAGAACATTCTTCGCATGTTAGTGCGCGAGGGATGTCGCGTGACCGTGGTCCCGGCGGAGACCACCGCCGACGACGTGCTGGCGCTCAAGCCCGACGGCGTCTTTCTCTCGAACGGCCCCGGCGACCCGGAACCGGTCGACTACGCAGTGCGCTCCATCCGGCAGATGATGGGCCGCGTGCCGGTGTTTGGGATTTGTCTGGGCCATCAGCTTTGTGGCTTGGCCTTGGGTGGCCGCACCTACAAGCTCAAGTTTGGCCATCACGGCGGCAATCACCCGGTGCGCAACAATGCCACCGGCAAAGTGGAGATTACGGCGCACAATCACAATTTTGCCGTCGATCCCGATTCGATCAACGCGAACGAAGTGGAGCTGACGCATGTGGACCTGAACGACCAGACGCTCGAAGGCCTGCGCCACAAGACGCTGCCGCTCTTCAGCGTGCAATACCACCCAGAAGCGGCTCCCGGCCCGCACGATTCGCACTATTTGTTCCGCGACTTCCGGCAGATGATGGAGGAGTGGAAGGGATGAAGCCTGCGGCGCGCCAGATTTTCGGACTTGCAAAGCGGCGGGGCTTTTGGCTCCGCTGTTTTTTGGAAAGCGTGAACTGCGGTCAAGGGTACGGCTTTTCGCGGTGAA
This sequence comes from uncultured Occallatibacter sp., assembly GCA_964569985.1. GTDB lineage: Bacteria > Acidobacteriota > Terriglobia > Terriglobales > Acidobacteriaceae > Telmatobacter. The sequence goes on along the minus strand of CAZMWL010000002.1, from coordinate 146,605 downwards.
GGGTACGGGCTTTAGCCCGTACATCAGAGCAAGCATTAAACCGGGGCTTTAGCCCCTGAGGGATCGGGATGCGTCCAGTGCGCGAGAATACCGGGAAACACGAGACCGGTGCCGCCTATTTTGTCTCGACCCAAACAGCAGGCCGAAAGCCGTTCTTTCGCCATGAGCGCTGGGCGCAGCTGATGACAGCGACGCTGCTCCATTACGCAGAAAAGGACTTTCTTCTGCACGCGTATGTGATTATGCCTGATCATCTCCATCTGCTTATCACCCCATCCGAGACGCTGGAAAAGTCAGTTCAACTTATCAAAGGCGGTTTCTCCTTCCGAGCCAAACGCGAACTGGACTGGAAGTTCGAGATATGGCAGCCGGGGTTCACCGATCACCGTGTTCGCGATGAAGAAGATTGGAAGCGCCATCTGGACTACGTCCGAGCGAATCCCGCCGAAGCGCGATTGGTTGTGGACTCGGTTCCCTATGAGTTCATGGGATTCCCAAACATCGCATTCCCTCAGGGGCTAAAGCCCAGCGTTGACGGCGAGGATGATGTACGGGCTGAAGCCCGTACCCTTCATTCTGGAAACCCGGAAAGCAGATTTGAAAAACCCGGAAAGCAGATTTGAAATAAAACATGCCACGCAGAAATGACATTCAGAAGATTTTGGTGATCGGCTCGGGGCCGATCATCATCGGCCAGTCGGCGGAGTTCGACTACTCCGGCACGCAGGCCTGCAAGGCCCTTAAGCAGGAGGGCTACGAGGTGGTGCTGGTGAACTCGAATCCGGCCACCATCATGACCGATCCCGAACTGGCCGACCGCACCTACATCGAGCCGCTAAACCACGAGTACGTGGAAGAGATCGTCCGCATTGAAGCGGAGATGCTGGCGTCGCAGCCCAACGCTGGCAAGTTTGCTCTGCTTCCGACGGTCGGAGGCCAGACGGCCCTCAATCTCGCCGTCGATCTTGCCGACACCGGCGTTCTCGAGCGCTATAACGTCGAACTGATCGGCGCCAAGCTCGAGGCCATCAAGAAGGCCGAAGACCGTCTCCTCTTTAAAGACGCGATGATCCGCATCGGCCTCGATGTGCCGCGCTCCGCATTGATCAACAATCTGCGCGACGGGCTCGATTTCTCCGGCAAGCTCGGCTTCCCGGTGCTCATCCGGCCCAGCTTCACGCTCGGCGGCACCGGCGGCGGCATCGCCTACAACCGCGAAGAGCTAATGGAGACTCTCTCCCGCGGTCTCGACCTCTCGCCCGTGCATGAATGCCTGCTCGAGGAGAGCGTGCTCGGCTGGAAGGAATACGAGCTCGAGGTGATGCGGGACCTGGCCGACAACGTCATCATCATTTGTTCGATTGAGAACTTCGATCCCATGGGCGTGCACACGGGCGACTCCATTACCGTGGCGCCGGCGCAAACGCTCACCGATCGCGAGTACCAGAAGATGCGCGATGCCGCCATCGCGTGCATTCGCGAAATTGGAGTGGAGACCGGCGGCTCTAATGTGCAGTTCGCCATCAATCCGCAAGATGGCCGCATGATCGTCATCGAGATGAACCCGCGCGTGTCGCGTTCCTCGGCGCTGGCGTCGAAGGCCACCGGATTCCCGATTGCGAAGATAGCGGCCAAGCTTGCCGTGGGCTACACGCTGGATGAAATTCCCAACGACATCACGCGCAAGACGCCGGCCTGTTTTGAGCCCACCATCGACTACGTCGTCGTCAAGATTCCCAAGTGGCAGTTCGAAAAGTTTCCCGGCGCCAACGATACCCTCGGCCCGCAGATGAAGTCGGTGGGCGAGGTGATGGCCATCGGCCGCACCTTCAAGGAAGCGCTGATGAAGGCCTGGAGGTCGCTCGAAACCGGCAAAAAGACCGGCGCGGAAGTGCTGGAGCCGCGACGCCTGACACAGATGCTGGTGACGCCGAAGCCAGAGCGGCTGGGCTATATTCGCTACGCTTTCGAACGCGCCATGAGCGTGCGCGAGGTGGCGCGCCTTACCAAGATGGACCCTTGGTTCCTGCACCAGATCCGTGAGATTACCGTGGCGCAGGTGGCGATCGCACACACCACTCCAAAAGAAACGAGCGCGGAGAGCATGAAAAGGCTCAAGCGTCTCGGCCTCAGCGATGAGCGCATCGCAAAGGAGTGGAAGCTCGAAGGCCATAAAGGTATCCAACAGGTGAGGGAACTGCGTGAAGCGCATGGAATCCGGCCCGTGTTCAAGCTGGTGGACACCTGCGCTGCCGAGTTCGAGTCCATGACGCCTTACCTCTACTCGACCTACGAGGAAGAGGACGAAGCGCCGCCGACCAAGACGCCAAAGGTCATCATTCTTGGCTCGGGCCCCAATCGCATCGGCCAGGGCATTGAATTCGACTACTGCTGCTGCCACGCGGCCTTCGCGCTGAAGGAGGACGGTTACGAGACCATCATGGTCAACTGCAACCCTGAGACCGTCTCCACCGACTACGACACCAGCGACCGGCTCTATTTTGAGCCGCTTGTCCTCGAAGATGTGCTGGCGATTTACAACCACGAGGCGCAATCGGGAGCCAGGATCGGCATGATTGTGCAATTCGGCGGACAGACGCCGCTCAATCTGGCGCAGCATTTACTCGCGGCCGGCGTGCCCATCATCGGCACCTCGCCCGAATCCATCGACCTGGCCGAAGACCGCAAGCAATTCGGCAAGCTGCTTGAGGAATTGCAGATTCCGCAGCCGCGCGGCGGCACGGCCACCAGCGCCGAACAGGCGCTGGCCGTGGCCGAGAAAATTGGCTACCCCGTTCTGGTGCGGCCAAGCTACGTGCTGGGCGGCCGCGCGATGGTGATCGCGTATGACGCTGATGCCGTGACGCGGTACATGCGCCAGGCCGTCGAATACTCGCAGGAACGCCCGGTGCTGATCGACCACTTCCTTGAGAACGCGATCGAAGTCGATGTGGACGCGCTTTGCGACTCGAAAGACGTGCTGATCGCCGGAATCATGCAGCACATTGAAGAGGCCGGCATTCATTCCGGCGACTCGTCATGCGTGCTCCCGGCCGTGGACATCAAGGAGCAGACTCTCGAAACCCTTCGCACCTACACGCGAAAGCTGGCGCTGGCGCTCAAAGTCATCGGCCTGGTCAATCTGCAGTTCGCCATTCAACGCGACGAGCAGGGCAACGACAGCGTGTATGTCATCGAGGTGAATCCCCGCGCCTCGCGGACGGTGCCGTACGTGTCTAAGGCGACGGGCGTGCCGCTGGCCAAGATCGCTGCGCGGCTCATGACGGGCCGCAAGCTGCGCGAACTTCTCCCTGACGAGTTGGCGTCAGGAAAAGACCTCGGGACCGGCACGCATTACTACGTGAAATCGCCGGTCTTTCCGTGGTCGAAGTTTGCGGGCGTCGATACGGTCCTCGGACCGGAGATGAAATCGACCGGCGAAGTGATGGGTGTGGCAAGCACGTTTGGCGAGGCCTTCGCGAAGGCGCAGCTCTCGGCTGGTCAAATCCTGCCCACGGGCGGCACCGTCTTTTTCACCGTGAACGACAACGACAAGCAGGCAGCCATTGCGCTTGCGCGGCGTTACGTGCATCTTGGCTTCAAGATTGTCGCCACGGAAGGCACAGCCAACGCGCTGGAAGGCGCAGGGCTGATTGTGGAACGCGTGTTCAAGGTGGAAGAGGGCCGGCCGAATGCCGTGGACCTCATCAAGGGCGATCGTATCCAGCTGATTGTGAACACGCCGCGCGGGCAGGACGCAATTTTCGATGAAAAGGCCATTCGCCGCGCGGCCGTACTGGCGCGCATTCCCACCATCACCACGCTGGCAGCCGCCCAGGCCGCAGCCGAGGGCATTGCCGCCATGCAGCGTCATCGCGTGACGGTCTTCGCCTTGCAGGCGCTGCACTCGGCGAACGGGCGCTGAGAAGCAGTTCGTTATCTGCAGACTCGAAGCAGAAAAGTGATCCTTGACGGCTACTCAGCCCGCCGGAAGCCAAGTTTCGCGCCAATGGAGTAACCGAAAAGCGCGGCGGCTGGCCAGGTGCCTATGAACGGACCGTCGTTGTCGATGAGGCCGCTGGGGCGAGGCAGGCTGAAGAACGTGCGCGTCAGTTTCTCTGTGGCCTCGCATTGGAAGCACTGATTCGGCCCCGTCGGCATGTCCAGGACCCACAGGCAGACAATCAGGAACCAGACCAGGCCGAGCAGCCAGACCAGGGTCGCCATTTCCGTTGGGTGAACACGGGCGATGAGGAATCCGACAACCAGTGGCACGGCCGCCGACAGGAAAAGAATGACGAGTTGCGGCACGCCGACGGGATGAATTACGTAGCCGAGCAGCATGAGCGCCATCCAGGAGCCAAGCGCCAGGAGCGAGTGCAGGAAAAAGGACAGCGCCTGCCCGGAAAGTTTGGATGGGCTATTTTCCTCGAGGTCAGATTGCACCGATGATTCGAACATCGCGGCTCCTGAAAAGAGAATTGCAGCTGGCTGTACGCCTTACCTAACCACTTACCATAACACCGCCCCTGCCTTGGGAAGCAATTGCAGCACCGTGAAGCAGGGAAGAGCGCCCTGCGGCCGTGGTGGGTTCTACAATGAGAAGATGCTGCTGGAAGGCGTCTTTGCCGCGCTCACTACGCCGTTTTATTCGGACGAACGCGTTTATTTTCGAAAAATCGAAGCCAACATCGCGCGCTACTCGCGCAGTTTGCTGGCAGGCATGGTGGTTTTAGGCTCGACGGGCGAGGCGCCGCAGCTCGACGATGCCGAATCGCGCGAGGTGCTGCGCGTAGCCGCCGGAGCTGCTGAACCGGAGAAGGTGCTGATCGCGGGCGCGGGCCGAGAGAGCGTGAAGGCGACGCTGGAAATGGCCGATGCGGCGGCAGAATTCCGGTACGATGCGGTCCTGGTGCGCCCGCCCAGCTATTATGCCGGGCAAATGTCTTCTGCGGCAGTGCTCCACTATTTCCGCAGCATCGCGGACCGCTCTCCGCTGCCCGTGGTGCTCTACAACATTCCCAAGTGCGTCCCGTATCAGATTGCGGTGGAGCTGGTGGGGGAGCTGGCCAACCACCCCAACATCATCGGGATCAAGGATTCGTCTGGCAAGGTGGAGCGCATAGGGGCCCAGGTCGCGGCCACGCAGAATGCGCCGCGACGGACGGTGCCGGTGACGCAGGTGTTTGAGGCGGCCACGGCACGGATGCTGGCTCCGCGTACCGAGACGGAAGGCAGCTTCGTGTCAGTTGAGGACCTGGCCGGTGGCGCGGCGGTTGCCACGGCTGCCCCTGCGGCTCCCGTTAAGACGCGCAGCAGGGAGGTCGGGTTCCAGGTGCTGTGCGGCTCGGGGAGTACGGTTTTGGAGTCGCTGGAGGCAGGAGCGACGGGTGCGATTCTTGCCTTTGCCGCATTCGCGCCCCAGGCTTGCCAGGAAGTTTACCTGGCATGGAAGGATCACGACATGGCACTGGCTGCAGAGAAGCAGAAGCGCATCGCAAAGGCGAATCAGCGGATTGTCGGCGATTTCGGCATTGCCGGTGTGAAATATGCCTGCGACTTCAATGGCTACTACGGAGGCCATACCAGAGCGCCATTGCTGGGCTTGACGGCCGGAGAGAAGGCCGAAATCGAGGAGTTATTGGCAGAGGTCAGGAGCTAAGCGGGCTAGATGGCATGTCCGATAACAGATATTCTGTATACTCGATCCTTTCACAAAACCTATGTAACCCCATGACCCGCCTGGTACTAAGGGCCTTCGCCCTCTCTCACCTCCCTTTCGAGGGACTCAGCTCCATAGCCTCGCAGCTCTTCCGGTTTGGTTTCACCTTTCATACCGTCCGATGCCCCCAAACGTGCCCCGGCAAAGCGCCCTGTGCCGGAAGTTCGGGATTCGGATCTGCTCGACGTCTTGGTTGGATTACATCTTGTAGCGGCCCAAGTCCTCGTCATTCAGTCCCTCGAGCCACCCGCGTAACTGTTCTGCCGTGGGCCCTTCAGGCGGGCCGGTGGTGTTGAGCTTGGCGCTCTCCATCACCTTTTCCGCTACGAAGATCGGGCAATCGGCGCGCAAAGCGAGCGCGATGGCATCCGAGGGCCGCGCATCGATGACCACGGGCTCGTCCCCCTGCCGCAGCCACAGGACCGCGAAAAAGGTGTCGTCTTTAAGCTCTGTAATGACCACACGTTCCAGTTGACCATTAAGGTGACGGATCAGGTTCCGCGTGAGGTCGTGCGTCATGGGACGCGCCGCAGCCATCTTCTCAATCTCGAGCGCAATGGCGTTGGCCTCGAAGATGCCTACCCAGATGGGCATGACCGCGTCGGAGCCTACATCCTTCAGCACCACGATCGGCATATTGGTTGCCGGGTCCATCATCAGGCCGCGTATCCGCACTTCAATGTCCATCAGTTCCCTCTTCAAGGACCATTGCAATCTTAGACGGCTTGGCCCAAGAGACTGTTGGGAAAAGCTCCCGTTATTTTGACACGAAGATAACTGCCCGGCGCCGGCGCGATGGGCTGTGACCACTCGAAGTTGACCGGCTTGTTCTGGCTGCTACGGCCCGAAATCTGCCCGCGAGCCGGATGCGCGCCTTCCACCATCACCTCAATAACCTCTCCGATGTGCTTGGAATAATTGACCCTCTGTATCTCGCGCTGCCGCTCAAGCAGAACTTGAAGCCGACTGGCTTTCTCGGCTTCGGAAATGGAATCGATCATCACCAGAGAGGGCGTGTTGGGGCGGGCTGAGTACTTGAACGCGAAGACGCAATCGTATTCCACCTCCGCGAGCAGGTCCATTGTCTGGATGAAATCATCGGCTGTTTCACCCGGGAAGCCCACAATGATATCGGTGGAAAGGGAGATCGTCCGCTTGGCGGCTTTGATCCATGCGACGCGCTCGAGATACCACTCGGGCGTATACTCGCGGGCCATGCTGGCAAGAATCCTTGCCGAACCCGACTGCACCGGCAGGTGCACATGGTCGCAGAGGGTGGGCACGCTATCGATGGCCTCGACAATATCGCGGGTAAAGTCGCGGGGATGGCTGGTGGTAAATCGCACCCTCCTGACGCCCGGCACCTCGCCCACGGCCGTAAGCAGTTCCGCGAAGCTGCGCTTCCCTTCCGGGTCGCGGTAACTGTTCACATTCTGGCCCAGAAGCTGAATCTCTGTGTAGCCAAGATCGGCGATGCGCCGCGCCTCCGTCAGCACTGAAGACGAGGTTCGGCTGCGCTCCTTGCCGCGCGTGTACGGTACCACGCAGTAAGAGCAGAACTTATCGCAGCCCTCGATGATCGTGATATAGGCCCGGTAAGGATTCTGGCGCGCCGTGAATTCGGTCTCGAAGGTCTCGTCCGTCTGGCGGTCGTCGAGCCCGGTAATGCGGCTCTCGCCTGCCTCCAGACGGGTAAGCATCTCGGGTAATTTACGGTACGAGGCCGACCCTGAAACCAGCGAGACATACGGCGCGCGGTCGAAGATCTTTTCGCCTTCCTGCTGGGCAACACAGCCCAGCACGGCGAAGCGTTTGCCTTCCTTGTGGAGCTTCTTGTAATCGTTCAGGCGATTAAAGACCTTCTGCTCCGCTTTATCGCGAATAGAACAGGTGTTGTAGAGGATAAGCCCGGCATCTTCCTCGGCTTCAACCTGCCGATACCCCTGCTGGCGCAAGGTACCGATCACCTTCTCGGAGTCATGGGCATTCATCTGGCAGCCGAAGGTCTCCAAGTAGAATGTCTTTTCGACTGCCATAGACCTCCAAGTATATCGTGATGCGGCTCACGTTTGCTGCGCCGCGCACCTCGCGGTCATGGGTCGCAGGGTGCGATCAATAGGTGTGCAAATAGGCCAGGAGCGCGACCCTTTGCTCTTGTGTCATCTGATACGCGAAGGATGGCATCATTCCCTTGCCCGACATCAGAATCCACTCGACTTCCGCGTCCGTCGCCGGGGCCCCATCCGGCAATGTCGCGTGATTGAACAGACCGTGCAGATCCGGTGGAACCTTCTTTAGATGCAGGTCGTTCTGTTCGTGGCAGTGCGCGCAACCGGTGTCGAAGAGGCGCTTGCCCTCCGCCTGCCGCTGGGTAAGCGCGGACTGGACGTGACAACCGGCGGGGATCATAAGTCCGCAAGCTGCGAGCGCCAGTCCAGAAGCCACCGTCGCAGCCAGCTTTAGCAGTCTCATCTTAAGTATGGTAGCCCAGTACGGGTTCCCAGGGTTACAAGTACCGCGTCGATGCCTCTTGGGCCTACTGGACAATCACGCCGCAGGCGATGCGATCACCAGAGTTGCCGGACGGATCGTTGGTGAGATCGTCCGGTTTGGCGTGAATGACCAGGGCCGTACCGCCCTCGTGGAAAAGAGAATTCGGGCCTTCGCGTATCGTGGCGCCTACCGCGATGAAGGTGAGTTTGCCGGTTCCCTTCTCTGACACAACAAGGTTCGGCAAGTCGCCGAGGTGCGGATGTGGGTCCTGTGCATTGTGTATTCCGTGGTGGGCGCCAGTGGGATTGAAATGGCCTCCGGCCGTCGTGAAAGCGGGGCCATCGCATTTGCCAACGTTGTGAATGTGGATTCCATGCTCGCCGGGAGAAAGTTGGGAGACCGTTACCGAGACCTTGACCCCATTGGAGACTGTAGAGAATTTGGCGTGGCCAATGGTGGCGCCCTGGGCATTGACGAGGTCAGCGTGTGCTGCCTGAGCCGCGGCCGGAGCGGGATTGGCGGCTAAAGCCAGGAGCGCGGCGCCTGCCAACACGCTCATTTGCACGAGTACAGTTCTGCGATTGACGTTGGTCATGGGAATGTCCTCCGGGGATTCGCGGATGTCTTAGCGAACTCCGCCTCTTCAGTCTGCGCGGCTACCTGCAGGCAGGTCAAGGGAGCAAATGCAGCGCGTAGAGCCCGCGCGACGCCGATGCCGTGGATACGATGCGCAGCCGGTATGCTGAATGCATGCAGCTTCACTCCCGCGAACCTCTCACGACCTTCGCCCACTCGGCCAACAACCGTTGCTTTGGCTGCGGACAGGCCAATGTAACCGGATTGCGCCTGGAGTTCATGCTCGCGCCGGACGGCGCCGTCGTCAGCCTTCCCGCAGTGCCGGAAGCCTTTGAGGGCCATCCCGGCTATCTGCACGGTGGCATCATTGCCACGCTTCTCGATGAGGCGATGAGCAAGGCGGTGCGCGCCCAGGGCCGGCCGTCGATGACGCGGAAAATGGAAGTGGAATACCTTCGCCCGGTGCCGAGCGGCGCGCCGCTTCGCATTGAAGGGCGCGTGGTGCGTAACGAGGGGCGAAAGCACTGGGCCGACGCCGTCATCGTCGACGCCGAGGAAACTGCGTTGGCGCGAGGTAAAGGACTGTTCATCGAAATCCAGCCGAAAGCGAAAAAATAGGGCGGCCCGCGAAGGCCGCCCTCAAGGATTTTTGCAAGCCGGTGGAGGCGTGTCAATGCACCATGTTGATGGTGTCCTGCTCCACGGTGTCGAAGGTGGTGACCGACTTCGCGTTGGCCTCAAAGGCCCGCTGCGCCACGATCAAATCGGAGAATTCGGTGGAGATGTTGACGTTCGAGGCCTCCAGCGCATCATCCTGCAGAGTTGCCAAGCCGGACGTGCCTGAGGTCCCGACCACGGCCGTTCCGCTGGCCGAGGTGGTCGTGTAATCTCCGTCCCCGAGCAGCGAGAGCCCTTGCAGATTGGTCACATTCGCCAACGCAAGCTGTCCAACATTCTCCGTTTTTCCATTCGAGAACGTGACACTCACTGTGCCATCGGAGCCGATGGAGAAGCTTTGGTACTGGCCGCTCGTGTAGCCGTTTTGTGTCGTGCCTGAAACTGCGGAAGTCGTGTCGACCTGGCTGATGTTGGGCGTTCCAGTGGAACTCAGCAGGTTCCACTGGATACTCAGGCCGTTGGCTCCATCGAGCAGCACGTTGGTCGCAGCGGGGTTGAAGTTCAGGGTCAGCGAGGAGACATCGCCCGCCGCGGTTCCCACGGTCTCGGCAGCTCCGCCGGTTGGGGTGATGGTGGTGAGGTTGCCGTTGGCATCGAATTGCATGGTTCCCGTGATGGCTGCCGGTACGGTATTGGCGCCCGCGGTTGAATAGTCTGCGGCCGGTAAGGCGACCGAGTAGCTCCAGGTGTTGACTGCGGTTTGCTCGTACGTCACCGTTGCCACGTGTGCCTGGCCGAGAGAGTCGTAGACCGTGACCTGTGCGGGAAACTGCGTTCCCGTGGTGGTGGTGGAATCAAGATTGGCGGTCATGCTCATGCTCGTGGTGGCCTGCGGCTGTTGCACCTGGCCAACCGGGATGTTTATCGCCGTTAATGCCGCGTTCGTGTTCACCACGCCGTCGGGCGCCGGATAACCCATCACGCTCAAGCCGCTCGAACTGACCAAAGCCCCACTGGAATCCAGAGTGAAGTCCCCGGCGCGGCTGTATTCGTAAGACCCGCTCCCGTTGCCTAGCACAAAGAACCCGCTGCCGTTCAGGGAGACATCGGTGGCGCTGCCGGTGGATGTGATGGAGCCTTGCGTAAAGTCGACTTCATTCGAGGCCACCTTCACGCCCGCTCCCAGCTCAATCGGATCGCCGGCGCCAGTGGAACCAATCTGCTGATAAAAGAGATCGGAGAAGTTGGTCGACTCCGCCTTGAAGGCTGTCGTGTTCATGTTGGAAAGATCGTTGGCAATAGTATTCAAAGCCGTGGAGTCGGCTTCAAGACCGGTCAGCGGAATCGAGAAACTTGCCATGGTTCATCTCCTCGTTGAATGCGGTGCGGTTGCGCCCGGTCATGCGCCGGGCGGGTGAACAAGCTTATGGGATGGCAGGCGAAGTTCCCTGCACCGAAGTCGCATGCGTCCGGCCAGCCAACGCATGCCCAACACGTCGCGCCGCGGGGCTGGGGTTGGGAGCGGACAAATTGCCCGAAATGCGCTGCGTGGAGGCCGCCTGCGATGAGGATGCGATAGAGGCCGAAGTACTTGCCACGGTAGACGGCAGCGATCCGGCCGGGTGTGCGGCGGTGTGCGGCGAGGCTGTGGCTGATGCCGGCGTGGCCGCATTGGTTGGATTCGAGGCTGCCCCTGCGGCTTGCGTGGATGCGCCGGTGCCAGAGGAACTCGATGTGCTGTCCGCGGTCAGCGTCTGGTTGATGTCGATGAGTTGCTCTAGGCTGTTCACATTGACAAGCTGGTTGATGTACTCGTTGGGGTCCGTATCCGAGGTGGGATCCTGGTTCTGCATCTCGGTCACCAGCAGGGTAAGAAAGTCGTTCGCCGAAATGGTCGCCGAGCTATCGCTTGAATCGCCCGAACCGCTGGTGCTGCTGGTCCCGGTGGTAGTGCTGGCCATGGGCGTCGCCGTGTTGCGCGTCAGCACTTGCCCCGCCGTCATTGAGTGATTGAATAATCCCGCTGCCGTTCCCATCATCCCTCCCTGCTTTCCTCCTGCCGAGCTAGCACTTGGCTCATGCCATCACCGAGATGTGTGCGCCGCGCAATTCACCCGTGCGTGTGAACGGATCCCGCAAGCCGTCTTGTGCGGACGCCCCCTGAAAAGGACCACTCATGGCCGGCGATGCATTTAGCGGTGATCCTGCCGGCGATTCGTCAGGTGCATTCCTTTGAGAATCCCCCTCCGCGCCCTGTTGCATGCGCTGACCCATGCCGTTTTCGATCCCGCTCTCCCCCGGCGATGCCATTGTCAACGAGGCTACGGATGCTTGCTGTTCCACCAGGTGCGAGCTGAGTCCGGAAAGGTGCCCATTCAGCGCCTGCGCGGCCTCCGCGGAACTCGGCACAAGGGTTGCATGAATGCCGTCGCCGTTGAGGTCTGCGCGAACACCCACCCATCCGAGTGCGGGATCGCGAAAGCCTGCCTCCGCATGCTGGCTTCCCGCGAATGTCCACGCGGGCGTGCCTGGCGAAGTTCCTGCATCGAGCGCGGAGAACGTGTCCTGCGTGTTTGCTGCGGCCGATGTCGCTGTCGTAACGGATGGATGGCCCGTCGCTGGGTCAATGTGCGTCGCTCCCGGATTGCGTAGCTCCGAAGTTGCGGCCGTTTCGACGATGGCCGGCTGCGCTGCGGCGAGTGGTGTCGCGCCTTGGACGGTTTCTCCAGCTACGTTACGATTTGCTGCACGCAGCAGGGCGCGATCGATGCTTTGCGTCGTGCTGCTCTGCGCGGGTTCGGTCCTGGTTTCAGCCGCGCCGTCATCGTCCAAGAGAGCCGCCGCAGAAGGCGCAGCGCTCTCGGCGGATGCAAGATGAGCAGAGTTATCTAGTGTTGGCGCTGCAACAGAATGCCCCGAGGGCCCTTCGCCGGTTATCGAATTGCGAGCGGTCCATTGTTCGTGCAGTGGTTCTGCGGAGCGCGTATCTGAAGAAGCCGGCGCAATCATCTGCGGGCTCGCCGCCGGCTCATCGGCATCATTGAGAGATAACGCCACGGTCCCGTGAATCGCTGCGCTCCTGGCAGCATTGGGCAGAATGCTTGCCGAGCTCGCGCGCGCGACTGGCGTCCAGAGTCCTGACGCAGTACCGCTGCCTGAGGCGCCGCGCGCGACGAACCCTGCTGCGGCACTTGCGCTCTCCTCCGCGCCAGACAACTGGGACCATCCTGACGACAATGCGGAAGGCCATCTCAGAAACTCGAAGCTTCCCTCAGACGCAGAAGCTGTCTCGGCAGTTTGCGCCGGCTTGGAAATCTGCGATTGAACGGGAGGCTCAATCGGCGTTGCGATGAGGGGCGCGACGGTTTGCGTGCCCGAGGTCGCGGCCTGCGCAGCATTCTCCTGGCAAGTGTGTTGCGACGCGGAACTTTTGCGATACGAATTTGCCGTCCCCGCGCGCTCGATTGCACTTGCATCTGTGCTTCCGGTTGACGTTGACTGGTCGTCAGCACTCTGCCTGGCCTGCGATGCGGAACGGCTGGTTTGAGACCAGGTCCCCTTTTGACTGCTCACCTCGATGGCGGAAGCGCTTTGCGGGGCTGCGGCATTCTTCAATGGAAAGCTCGAACCTGCCGTCTGAGCTGACGCCGAAGTTCGCGGGCTATTCGTGGCACGGCTTGTAGGGGCGCCATTTATGGTGTCGATCGTGCCGGCATCATTCGCATCCTCGCTCTCAACGCCACTGGTTCCACGCGAAACGCCCCGCCATGCATTCACTTGAGACTGCCAGCTGGAACGAAAACTAGGCGCCCCGGAGGCCAAACCAGTTGCGAGATTGCCGCTCGCGGGCCTGAGCCAGCTCGCGCTCAGTTCCTTGCCCGGCCGAGCCCCCGCTGCTGGGTCTGGCTCCTGTCCGGTCCGCCCTCCCGTTTCCATCTCTGCACCAAGGTCCATTCCAACAGCTGCGGTCATGCAGAAAGCAAGTGCAGATGGCGTGCCAAAGGAATGTTGGGAGGGGTTAGAAGAATGTCAGGGATGGGACCCATTTTCCCGATTCAGGATGCGCCGCTGAATGGTTGCACATTTTCTCTCAAGATTTGCCGATTGGCTGCGACGCGCGACCCGATGGCCGATGAGCGTTCTTCAGCATTTCGTCGTCTCGCGCTGTTCCGGATGTGGCGCGGCGGCTCAGATACCAGTCGTCGAGATTGCGCTGCGCCCGCCGTCCTGCCTCAACTCTCTCCACAGTCTGTGCTTCCTCGATGAGCGTCTCGGTCTGCCGCCGTTCGATGCGCTTGCCGAGAAACTCACGTCGCCGCGTGTTTACAGCCAACTCCGATTCCGCAATGCGCAGCGCCAGGGCTGCGGCGATGCGTTTTGCGACATGGGTCTCCTCGACGCCGGCGATTCGGTCTGTGATTTCGCCGGTGACAGCGCTGGCCGTCACCAGCCGCCGGCCACCGCGCTCGCGTTCTACGCTTCGGGTGAGCGCCTGTTCCAGCCGATTCAGCTCCGCGCGCGCCGATTCCATGGACGCACGGCATTCTTCTTCCTGAATCTTGAGAACCTGCAGCAGACGCCGCATGGCGCGCGAAACAGCCATGGATCAAACCTCCGCGGCCAGGGCCGCGAGCCGGTGCAGGCACTCGGGGAAGCGGACTCGCTCGCCTGCCGCCTGTGCGAAAAAGGCGCGTATCGCGTCGCGCGCCCGCAGGGCGCGGTCGAGGTCAGGATCCGCGCCCGCCTTGTAAGCGCCGATGCGCACCAGATCTTCCGAGCGGGCGTAAACCGCGAGTAACTTCCGCACCAGCGCAGCCTGCTGGCGGTGAGCTTCTCCAGCCACCGCGGGCATCAGGCGGCTGATCGAATCCAGCACCTCGATGGGCGGGTACCAACCCTCGGCCGCCAGCGCGCGCGAAAGCACAATATGCCCGTCGAGCAGCGAACGCACTGCATCCACAAGCGGATCCTGTTGGTCGTCGCCCTCCATCAACACGGTATAGAACGCGGTGATCGAGCCGGTCTGAAAACAGCCGGCGCGCTCCACGAGCCGCGCCAGGCGCGTAAAGACCGAGGGCGTGTAGCCCTTGGCGGTGGGTGGCTCACCGGCGGCGAGGCCGATCTCGCGCGCTGCCATGGCGAAGCGCGTGAGTGAGTCGAGCACCAGCAGCACGTGTTTGCCCTGAGCGGCAAAGTACTCGGCCAATGTGGTGGCGGCCAGCGCCGCGCGCATGCGCAGCAGCGGGGACTGGTCGGACGTGGACACTACAACCACCGCGCGCGCCAGTCCCTCCTGGCCCAGAGAATCGCGCAGAAACTCGCCCACCTCGCGGCCGCGCTCACCCACCAGACCCACGATCGTCACCTCGGCTTCGGTATTCCGGGTCATCATGCCGATCAACGTGCTCTTGCCCACGCCCGAGCCACCGAAGATGCCCACGCGCTGGCCGCGGCCCACCGTCAACATGGCGTCAAGCACGCGGATGCCCGTGCCCAGCGGCTCGCTGATGGGCACGCGGTTGAGCGGGGAGCGCAACGCTCCGTCCAATGGCAGCGTGGTCGCAGTGACGGGAGGGCGGCGCTCATCGATGGGCGCGCCCATCGCATTCAGCACCCGTCCCAGCAACGCCGGGCCTGCCTCGATCCTGGCCATTGTGCCCTGCGCCCATACCGCGTCGCCGAAGCGGACTCCTTCGGTGGAATCGATCGGCATCGACAGCACATTCGATCCGCGAAAGCCAATCACCTCCGCCTGGTGCGCACGTCCCATCTGGTCCCCGATCTCACAGCACTCGCCCACCGAGACGGGAGGCCCGGCGGACTCAATGGTTTGTCCTACAGATTCGAGGACATGCCCGCGCCAGCGCCAGGGCTGCCGGCACTCCAGCCGGGAGAAGTAGCGTTCGAGCAGCGCCGTCATGCGTGCGCCTCAGCGGGCAAAGCTTCGCGCGCAGTGCTCGTTGCAGCCGGTTGCGCTGGCGCGTCCGGCGCACCGGTACGGTCAAAGAAGCCTCGCTCAATCTCGCCCAGCTGCGCGCGAATTCCAAGATCGACCGTTCCCACCTTGCTTTCGATCGCGCAATCGCCGAGCAGCATGCCTTCGTCTGCCACCACCAGCGGCTTCACGGTCAGATTGGGCATAAGAGCCATGGTTTCCTTCCACAAATCGGCTTCCTTGGCGGGGACGCGGAGACGGATCTCCGACGTGGCCGCCAACTGGCCCAGCGCCACGCGCACCGCGCCGGTCAGCAGAAGCGGATCCATCTGGGCTTCGCGGCGAAGAATGCGCGCTGCCACGGCCAGCGCCAGGCGCACCACTTCCTGCTCGATGGCATGGAGATAACGGTCGCGCTCGCGGGCAAAGTTCTCGACGAGTTCGGAAGTTTGCCGGCGGCGACGATCGGCCTCCGTCGCCGCGGCTGGAGCCAGTGCCTCGCGTTCGGCGTGACGACCCTCTTCGCGGCCCCGCTCTCGGCCGGATTCGAACGAGCGGCGCGTTTCTTCGGCGAGCCGCTCCTCAAGGTTGGCGCCGTCAACGCGGCTGCCTGCTCGGACGGCACCGTTTGGCGACGGCTCGTCGGAAGAGTCCTCCGTAGCTTCGACCCAGCCATCCCAGGCAGGCGCCGGGGTCGCGTTGGGGCAGGCGGCGTATGTAAAGCTCTCCACCGCTCTGCCGCCGCCACCATGACTCTGCGATGCCCCCTGCTGCTGCAAGCTTCCCCTTCCCTGGAATGCTCTGTCTATTTCGCCGCGAACCGTCCTGCTTCCGCGCGGGCTTTCCTGCTTTGCTGACCCCGGCTCACTACGCCATCATTTCGTCGCCGGTTTCGAGCTTCAGAATGACTTTGCCCTCGGCCTCGAGGCGGCGCGCCAGATTCAGAATCTCCTGCTGCGCCTGCGCCACCTCGCGCGAACGCACCGGGCCCAGTACCTCCATATCCTCCTTGAGCATCTCGACTGCGCGTGAGCTCATAGCCTTGAAAATCTGCGCGCGCAGGTCTTCATTGGCCCCGCGGAGGGCCAGCGCCAGTTGCCGCTTGTCCACGCCGGAAACGATCTCACGAATCGTCGCCGGGGGCACGGTGATGAGGTCCTCGAAAGTGAACATCAGATTGCGTATGCTCAGAGCGAGTTCCGGCTGCTCTTCTTCGATGGCCTCCAGTATCTTTTTAGCTTCCTCGGCGTTGAGCCGGTTCATCAGATCCGCAACAGCCTTGAACCCGGAGTAGCTGCGGCGCGCCGTATCGCCCACGCTCTCCAGGCGGCGGTGCAAGATCAGCGCCACCTTCTGGGCCATTTCAGGGGAGAATTGCCGCATCTCCGCCAGCCGCTGCACGGCGACAATCTTGTGTTCCTCGCTCAGGCTGTCCAACACGGTCGAGGCGCGGCGTGGGTCAAGGTGAGCCAGCACCAGGGCGATGGTCTGCGGGTGCTCGGTGTCGAGCAGCTTACCCAGTTGCTGGGGATCGGTGCGTTGCAGCTTGGCCAGATTGCCTTGCGCCGCCTCCTGCGATTGCCGCATCAGGGCCATCAGGTCGTCGGCGCGCTCCTTGCCAAAGGTGCCGACCAGCAGCTGCCGCGCGTAGTCCAGACCGCCATGCACGTTGAAATGGTGGGTGTCGAGAAGCTGCCAGAACTCCTCGAGCACATCGGCGGAGAGTTCCGGTGTGATGCCGCGCAGGTCGGCCAGCTCCTCGGTGATGCGCTGCACGTCCGGTTCCGGGAGCGCGCGCAGCACCTCCCTGGCCAGCTCCTCGCCGACGGCAACCAGCAGGATCGCGGCCTTGCGCACCCCGGAAACATTGGCCGTCTGGCTGCGCCGCGTCGCCCCGCTCTCGATTCCCTGCTCCGGCAAGACTCGTACCTTTCCTTCTCTCCCAGACCCGGCCCGTTGCTTTCACGCCGCGGCTTTTTCCCACGTCCCTCACACCATGGGCCGGATCCGCGGCGTCAATCCGAGTGAATCCAACTCTGCAACAGCCGCGAACTTTGCGTGGGCTCGCGTTTCAGATGCGTGGTCACCTGTTCGAAAATCTCCTGCGACCGCAGCCGCGCCGGATCCAACTCCGCCGGCTCAGGCGCGCCGAGCGGGACCTGCGCCTGCGCAGCACCCGAGCCCGCGGGCAGTTCCCGGCGCGCGCTCTTCATGGCGCTCTGCGCTGCCAGCGCCTTGCCGGCGTGGCGGATCGCGGGCCGCAGTCCGAAGGCCACCACGACCAGCAAGCCCAGCAGCAGAGCAGCATACTTCACCAGATTCGGCGAGTCTTCGGCCGTGCGCAGCGACTGGTCCACGAGCGTGGCCGGCGGCTGCGGGCGATTGTCGTCGAAGGCCAGATCCTGTACGGTCACCACGTCGCCGCGCGCGGCGTCGAATCCCACCGCCGCCTGAGCCAGCGCCGTCAGGTTGCGCAGTTCATCTGGCGATCGCGGCTGCCAGACCGCGGCATGAGTCTTGCTCTCCGCCTGCATCAGCCGGTCGTTTACAACAATGGCCGCGGTGAGCCTGCGTACGCGCCCAGGGTTATCCACCACATGGCGCACGGTCTTCGAGACTCCGTAGGTTCCTGACTCGCTCTTAGCCGATTGGGGCGCAGAAGTTTCATGCGGATACACGGGAACAGCCTGCGTGTTGGGCGCATTGGAAGCCGGACCTGGAACCCCGGCAGCCAGGGGCTGCGCGCCCGAAGTCTGCTCGGTGCGTTCGAGCGAAAGGGTCACGGTTTTCGCGGGGTCGTAATTCTCGTCGGTCTCTTCGGCGGCCTGGGCGTCGTAATCGAGCGTGACTGAGGCGCGTACATTGCCCACGCCGGTCACGGGCTCGAGGGTCGCGATCAACTTGTCCTCCAGAGCCTGCTCGGCGCTTAACTGCATGGCTTCGGCGGTCCTGGGTCCCAGCGGAGAATTGCCTGCGGCATCCACCAGCACCACGTGCTCCGGCAGAAGTCCGTCGACGGCGGAAGCGACCAGGTTGCGGATGGCGTCGGGTTCGCCCTCGGCCAGCGATCGGCGGCGCAGCCTGATCACCACAGCGGCCTTGGCCGGACGCTCCTGGTCGCGAAACAGCGAGTCGTGCGGCATCACCAGATGCACGCGCGCCGAGGCCACATCGGAGAGCGTGCCGATGGTGTGCTCCAGTTCGCCCTCCAGTGCCCGCTGATAGTTCACTTGCTCGTCGAATTCCGAGCCTACCCAGTTGGGCTTGTCGAAGATTTCAAACCCCAGCCGGCCGCTCTTGACACCGCCCTTGGCCGCCGCGGCCAGCCGCGCCTTGTCCAGCTGCGCGGACGGAACCATGATCCCTGAGCCATCGGGAGTGGGCTCAAATGGGATTTGCGCCTGCGCGAGGGTCTGCTCCATCTGCCGCGCATCGTCCGGGTCGAGGCCGGCATAGAGTGTGCGCCAGTCGGGACCGAGCCCGTACCATGCCAGCCCACCCAGCAGCCCTCCCAGCATCAGCGCCGCAACCATCACCCAGCCGCGTTGTGCCGGGGCCATCTGCGCCCAACGCACCCGTGCCAGGCCCCATAGTCCGGACCACTTTCCGCCTTGCTGCACTTGCCCCAGCGCCGGCGGTGCCTTCTCCAACTGTGTTCCCGTGGCCATAGATTCAGCGATCCGCTGCCAGCTCCTGGCTTCCAGCTCTCTGTTTGCCGCGACGCGAATTTGCCGCGCTCCGCGATGAGGCCAGGAGCCAGAGGCTAGAAGCTGTCTTTAAAACTGCATGCCCATCACGCTCTGGTAGGCCTGAACGGCCTTGTTACGCACCGCCAGCACCAGTTCGAAGGCCATATCTGCCTTCTGGGTGGCAATCATCGCCTGGTGCACGTCCACACCGGAGCCGGTCATCAGGCCCGTCACTGCCGTCTGCGCCTGCTGTTCCAGCAGATTCGCCTGCCCTACGGCGTCGCTGATCAGATCGGCGAAGGGAGAGGATGCGGGGTTCTGACCTGCCTCGGCCGCAAGCGAATTCGTGATACTCGTGCTGGCTGCGCCCGCCGCAGCCGTGATTGGATTCACTGCCGCCAACATGTTGTATGCCCCCTCGACCACGGTCCCTGGCGCGCTCGCGATCCCCGCGTCCCCCATTCCCCACGCGCCCAGATCAGGACTTGGCAATCTCCAGCGCCGACGTGATCATGCCCTTTTCGGCCTGCACCGCAGCGCCGTTGAGACCATATGCACGCGTCGCCCCCATCAGGTCCACCATCTCTGTGAGGGGATTAATGTCGGGATAGGAGACGTATCCGTCCGGCCCGGCGTCGGGATGTCCCGGATCGTAGCGCTTGAGCGGCGGCGAAGGATCTTCAACGACCGCGGAGACGTGCACGCCCGGTGCGACGGTAGAACCGCCGGGCAGCGCGAGCGATCGAGAACTCGGCGCCGCGCCCCCAGTCGATGCCGCGGCCATGGAATCGAGAAAGCCGGGATCCCCCTTGTCGGCGGCAAAGACCACCTCCTGGCGTCGATAAGGACCGCCCTGCGCGGTCCTCGTGGTCTCGGCATTGGCCATGTTGGCGGCCACCACTTCGGCGCGCATGCGCTCCGCCTCCATAGCGCCACCCGAGGATTCCATCATGCCAAATAAGTTCATCGTCTACGCTCCCATGTTGCGTCGTGGTTCGTGATTCGCGGGCCGTGGCTCGTGAATCGTGCGCCGTGGTTCGTGATTTGTGGACCGCAGTTTGCGATGGGCGTTTACGAACCACGAATCACAGTCCACGTCTTACTTGTCGGCATGGATCGCGTCCATGACGCGTTGGTACTCCTGCCGGAGCAACGCCACTCCGGTGCGGAATTTGAGTTGCGCCTCGGCCAGGTTGAGGCTTTCGCGGTCGATGGAGACGTCGTTGCCATCGGGGCGGGCGACCAGGCCATCCACGTCCGTAACCCGCACCTTGCGCGGCGCATGCCCCCGTTCGACATCGTCGATCGCCCCGCGCATTTCGGCCTCGAAGTCCATCCCCACCGTGCGGTAGCCCGGCGTGTCCACATTGGCCATGTTGGCGGCTGTCAGCTTGGCTTCCGCCGTGGCCAGGTCGAGATAGCGCGCGATCTGGTCGCTCAATCCGGTGGCAATCTCCATGTTCATTTTGCCCTCCCGAAACTCGTCTTACGCCGCTGGCCCTCTCAGAACCTTGCTTCAGGCCAAGAGTCCGCCAGCGGTCAGTTCATCACCAGGCCGAAATCGATCTCCCGCGCGGTCAGCACCGGATTCTCTCCGGCCAGAATGACGCCACGCTCCAGCACGTGCTCGAGTTCGCGCACATTTCCCGGCCAATCGTGCGCGCTCAGTTTGGCGAGAGCACTCGCGTCCAGCCGCTTCACCGGCGTATCTCGGCCCAGGCGCTCTAAAAAGTGCTCAATGAGCGGGAGCAGGTCCTGGGTGTGCTCGGCCAGCGACGGCGTGCGGATGAGAAAGACCGCCAGCCGGTAGTAAAGATCGGAGCGAAAGCCCCCGCTCTGCGCCTGTTGCGCCAGCGGCCGGTGGGTGGCGGCAAGAATGCGCACATCCACCTTGACGGCCTCGTTGTCGCCGACCCGCTGCAGCTCTCCGCATTCGACAAAGCGCAGGAGTTTGGCTTGCAGGCCCAGCGGCATTTCGCCGATTTCGTCCAGCAATAATGTGCCCCCGTCCGCCGCTTCGATGCGCCCGGTACGGCCCTGCACCGCGCCGGTAAACGCGCCGCGCGTGTGCCCGAAGAGCTCGGCTTCGAGCAGCGCTTCAGGGATGGCCGCGCAGTTGATGGCGACAAAGGGCTTGCGGCTGCGCGCCGACAGACGATGCAGCGCCTCGGCCACCAACTCCTTACCCGATCCCGTAGGCCCCTCAATCAACACCGGGGTCATGCGTGGGGCCACGAGCCGCACGCGGCGGCTGACCTCGAGCATCGATGGCGCATTGCCCACCAGCTCCGGCAGTCGCTCGCAGGGGTTCGGTTCGACGCCCTGCGCCGTCCTGCCGGACTGGATGGAGATGGTCTTGCCAACACCCGAAGGCAAAGGCGGCAGAAGAGGGACGAAACTGCAAGGCGCAGGGGCAGACGCAGCTATCGGCGCATCGACTGCTTTCGCAGAATCCGGCCGCGCAATTTCGCAATCGGGTTTCTCGATGGTAGGGGCGGCATTCCACGCCGCCGTGTCCGTCTCCTGGCAGTGGCGCAGCGCGTAAAGCAGCTCCTGCCGATAGGGCCCGCGGGAGCTTTCGGCAGCAACATCGCCTGCTGCCGTTACCAAATCAACCTCAGGGAAGCGCTCCTTGAACTCGCTCAGGAACTCGCCCAGATCCAAGTCCGGGAGCCAGGAATCGACGATGACGGCTTCCGGCGGCGTCGCTTCGGCCTCGGTCCAGGCTTGCGCACCGCCCTCGGCCTCACGCACCTGCCAGCGCAGGCCGGCGAGTACGTGCGCGAGGCGCTGGCGAAAACTGCAATCGGCGCTGGCCACCAGGGCCGTCCGCGGCCGCATGCGAGGGTTTGCAGGAGGTACCGGAAAGAGTTGCATGAGCAGTCTCCTCAGTGGTGAGACAAAGGTTCAGAGCGGACGGAGGCGTGCGCTACAAAGCGGCAATCGCTGGCGGGGGAGAGATCATTTCCGCGGCAGCCGGCGCGACAACACGCGCGGCAAGCGCCAATTCCGCCTCCGAAGGCACCATGTAGCCCTGCCCGCGCACGGTGCGGAGCAACCGGCCCGGCGGTGGATCCTCGAGCTTGCGGCGCAAATAGTTGATATAGACGTCGACGATGTTGGTGGTTTGCGCCGGCTCCAGATTCCACACCGAATCGAGCAACTCGACCCGTGAGACACACTGGCCGCGGTTCAAGAGCAGGTGTTCGAGCAAGGCAAATTCCTTGTTGGTGAGCACGATCAAGCGGCTTCCGCGCCGCGCCGTGTGGTCCAGCCTGTCCAGCTCAAGATCGCCGGCGCGCAGTTGCAGCCGGGTTTCGCGTTTGCGGCGCAGCAAGGCACGGCACCGCGCGCGCAGTTCATGCAGGCTGAAGGGTTTGGTCATCAGGTCGTCCGCTCCGCGGTCGAGGCAACGAACCCGGGTGTCGACCTCCTGCCGTCCGGTCAGCACCAGCACCGGTAGATCGGCATCGAGCGCGCGTACTTCCTGAAGCACCTGCTCGCCATCCTTCACCGGCATGTTCAGGTCCAGAATGGTCAGATCGGGCATCTCGGCGCGGAACGCCTCCACGGCAGCGGCGCCATCGTACGCCACGCTGACGCGGTGACCATCGGCTTCGAGCCCCCGGCTCAAAAACAGCCCCAGCGCTCTGTCATCTTCGGCAATGAGTAGTCTCATGCGAGCCTTTCCTCTGTGCTCTCCCCGCGCAGCGCCACTTGATGATTGAGTTCGGCAAGGTGCGGGTGCATCTCTCTTCCACCTTCCCTCCAGAGGGAGGAGAACTCAAGGATGACATGAGGGAAAATGAAGGAAGAATGGCGGGAGATAAACCAGAAGAGGAAGCGTCCCAAAACGGGGCAGCAGGTTCCGCTCCCACAAAATCCGCTCCTGGAGCGGGCCTGTTGACCCATTCCGGCTGCTCCGCCGAGCACGGGTCAGGCGACTTTGGTTCGGGCCGCAGCTTTCTGTTTGTACATCGCCGCGTCAGCACGCCCCACAAGCTCATTCATCCCCTCACCGACCGCATGGGCCGCCAGCCCGATGGAGGCATCGACGCGTAATTTGAGAGCGCCGGTTTTTCCTGGCACCGAGTAGTTGCCGCAGACCCACTTGCGCAGGCGCTCGGTCTGTGCGTCGGCCTCTTCAAGGCCGGAATCGAAGAGCAGGATGAACTCGTCTCCGCCCCAGCGCCCAATCACATCCGTGGAGCGGCAGGCGGACCTCAACTCACCGGCAAACTGCTTGAGCAACTCATCGCCGGTCAGATGGCCATGCTCGTCGTTGACCTTCTTGAAGCCGTCGATATCAACGATGGCCACGCAAAATGTAGCTTGGGATTCGATACGCTTCTCGATTTGCCCCTCGACGTACACGCGGCTGCTCATACCAGTCAGCGCATCGCGCGAGGCAATCCTTTCGGCCTCCTCCAGCTTCGCCTGGTAGTCCTCCACCTGCTTCTTCAGGCGGTCGAGCACTGCCTTCCCTTCCTTAGTCATGCGATCGATCGACGTCTTCAGCTCTGCCGCGCTTTCATCGATCGACTCTCGAATCTGCGTCAGGTCTTCAAGTGTGGCAATCTCCTTGAGCCGTTCGGTGACGGCGTTCATCTGGCCCGCGCAGCGTTGATCACGCGCGCTCACCGATTCCGCGGTGTGCGCCATGGTGAGAAGCATCTCTTTCACTTCGCGCGCCTTTGCCTGATAATGACGCGCGGCGCCGCGGCCCCAGTCGCGCAACTGTTCTCGCGCCTGCTCGCCATGGGCTGCAAGTTTTTCGGCGCTCATCGCCGGGGAAAGCTCCGCTCTCATTCGCCCTAGAGATTGCTTCAAGTTGTCTCCGAGGCCCGGACAGGCATCCAGACTGCAATTGCCCATCTCGAGCAACGAACAACCGTAGGCGTCCAGGGCTGCGACAAATGGATCCTGTTGAACGGCCTCCGCCTTCGGGTCGAATTCTAGCGAGTCGGAATCGAGATACCTCTTGATTGAAATCATCGGCTCCTCGGGAAACTCATCATGCAGCGTGATCTCGCGCAACACCGGCTCTCCGGTTTATCGGCGGAACGCGATCAACTCATGAGAGGCGCAAGGCCATCCATCTCTCAGCTCGAAAACTCCAGCAGCTTGAGGAAGATGCACCCTTTCGCATCGAGGAACTGGAGAGCCGCTGCGGTTCGATTCCCATGTGCGCGCGCGGCCATCTTGTTGAGAATGCGGGCGTTGGTCCCGCTCCTCCCAAAAAAGGCATTGAAAGATTACGAAAGTGCACACTAAAGGTAACTCAATGACTGACAAAAGGGCTATGGCGTTTTTTGAACAATCACCGATCCTATAACTTGGCGCAGTTTGTGCCACCAGACTGATGGCTGAGGTAGGCTCAGTGGACTTGAGCAAAATCCCCGATGTTGCGGCTGTTGCCTTGCTCACGCTGGCCTTTTTCTCGGTAGCGCGGCTTGGGCGAGCATCGTTTTCCGACGTATGGCTTGTTGGCTGGTTGATGATCGTCCTTCATTTTGCTGCCTTCATGTTTCTGCCCGCGCCGGGCAACTTCGGCGTCGCGGCCTGCATTCTGGGCTCCGTAGCGCTCGCGTGGGCGGGCATCCTCTTCATGTGGGCAGCCGTTCCTTATCGCAGCCGCTCGTCGAGCCAATGGATGCTCATTGCGACCCTCGCCACGAACACGCTTTACATTCTTCTCGTCGTCATTGCCCCGGCGGGCCATTGGCTCTTGACGCCTGCGGCCCTTCTGCTGGGTGCTCTGCCACTCCTGGTTGCGCTCTCGACCGTACGCAAGTTCAACCATCCGCTCCGCTGGGGATTGGTGCTTCTTTATGTGTCCCTCTCCGTCTTTCTTCTGAAGGTGCAGAATCGGCCCGGCGACGGCCTTGATCTGGCGTTGAACGCGGTTTTCTTCACCATCTACCTTGGATGCTGCATTCACTTCTGGTATGCCTACCGGCGCGCCACGGCGGGGGCTTTCATCACCGTTCTGGGATTTTTGGCATGGGCGAATGTCTTTACGATTGGGCCAGCTATGGCCACGTTCTTCCCCAGCTTCCATCTCGAGAGTGAGGTCTGGAACCTGCCCAAATACGTGGTCGCCGTGGGCATGATCCTGATCCTGCTCGAGGATCAGATCGAGCACAACAAGTATCTCGCGCTGCATGACGAGCTCACCGGCTTGCCCAACCGGAGGCTCTTTCAGGATCGGCTGGCGAATACCCTCGAGCGCGCGCGGCGCACGGGTTCGCAAGCCGCTCTCTTATTGATCGATTTGGATCGCTTTAAGCAAGTCAACGACACCGTGGGGCATCATATCGGCGACGAGCTGCTCAAACATGTAGGCCGGCTTTTCCTGGGCAGAGTTCGGCGCACCGATACTGTGGCCCGCACTGGCGGCGATGAGTTCTCGGTGGTGCTGGAAGAGCCCATGAATCGCGCCGACGCCCTACGCGTGGCCAGAACTCTGACGCAACTTCTCGAAAATCCCATCCGGCTCGAAGGAAATACCGTTCATATTGGCGCCAGCGTGGGCATCGCCGTCTTTCCTGACGATGCAGGCGATGCCGAATCCCTATGCATTTCCGCCGATCTGCGCATGTATGCCAGCAAACGCACAGCCAGGAGCCGCGGGGATCGTTTTGCTCCGGCGCCGCCGCTGTCGGGGTCCTTGCAGTCGACAGACTCTGATACCGATCTGCAGCTCGCTGAATAGAAGCAAAGCGTTGCTGGAAAATGCAAAAGGGGCCCGAACGAATCGTCCGGGCCCCTTCCATTTACAACAGTGTCAGCTCATCCCTATCTGGCGCCCGGGCCACGTCCCCCGCGACGACGCCGACGACGGTTTGCGCCATCCGGCCCTGGCCGTCCGGCTCCACCAGGCTGCTGGCCGACAGGAGCGGGCGCGCCTTCTACGCGGTTGAAGTTCGGCTCGTTTTCCTCGTCGAACTCCACCGCGCTGCCACCTCCGTCGAAGTCGTCACCGCCCTCGATCAGGATGGTGCTCTGATTCGAGCTCGGCTGGCGTTCATCGAATTCATGGCGCGGCCGGGCTGGAGCCATTGCCGCAGGCGCCGGAGCTGCCGCCGAATCCTCGCTCTCGACTGGGGCGGATTGCGTCAGCTTCGCCTTCTGCTCCTTGATCAGCGCCTTGCGGCTGAGCTTGATGCGATTGCCTTCGATGGCGAGGACCTTCACCATCACCTGATCGCCTTCGCGCAATTCGTCCTTGACTTCCTTTACGCGGTGCTCCGCGATCTCGGAAATGTGCAGCAGGCCGTCGGTACCCGGGAAAAGTTCGACAAACGCGCCGAACTCTGCGAGGCGTACCACCTTGCCCAGGTATGTCTTGCCGATCTCCGGAACGGCGGTTAGGTCGCTGATGATCTGCAGAGCCCTTTTCAGACCCTCGGCATCGCTCGACGCCACGCTCACCTTGCCGGTGTCGTCCACATCGATCTTGGCGCCCGTCTGCTCGACAATGCCGCGAATGGTCGCGCCGCCCTTGCCGATCAGGTCGCGGATCTTGTCCGTGGGAATCATCACGGTCTCGATGCGCGGAGCATACTTCGAACGCTCCACACGCGGGCCGCTGAGTTCAGCATCCATTTTGTCCAGGAGGAAGAGCCGCCCACGGCGGGCCTGCTCCATCGCCTGTTGCAGGATTTCGCGGGTCAGGCCGCCGATCTTGATGTCCATCTGCAGCGCGGTAATTCCCTTGCGCGTTCCGGCCACCTTGAAGTCCATATCGCCGTAGTGATCTTCCGCGCCGGCAATGTCGGTGAGAATAGCGTAATCGTCGCCCTCCTTCACCAGACCCATCGCGACTCCGGCAACCGCGCCTTTCAGCGCAATGCCTGAGTCGAAGAGCGCCAGGCTGGCTCCGCACACCGAAGCCATCGATGACGATCCGTTCGATTCCAGAATGTCGCTCACGATGCGGATCGAATAGGGTGACTCATCGGCGCTGGGCAGCACGGCGCTGATCGCGCGCTCCGCCAAAGCTCCGTGGCCCACTTCGCGCCGTCCCACGCCCGTCATGCGGCCGGTTTCGCCCACACTGAACGGCGGAAAGTTGTAGTGCAGCATGAAGTTCTTCCGCTGCTCGCCCTCGTAGCTCTCCAACCTTTGCCCGTCGTCCGCCGTGCCCAGGGTTGCTGTCACCAGCGCCTGCGTCTCGCCCCGCGTAAACAGCGCCGATCCGTGCGTCCGTGGCAGCACGCCGGTCTCGATGGTGATCTGCCGAATCTCGTCGAAAGCGCGCCGGTCAGGCCGGATGCGCTCTTTCGTAACCTGCTCGCGGAAGATGCGCTCGCGCAGAAGCTCGTAATAGTGCGAAAGCCTCTTCTTCGCATTTGGATCGTCGGCCGGCAATTCAGCCGCCAGCTCATCCTTGATTTGTTTGATCAGCGCATAGCTCTCGGTTTTGCCATGCGTCTTGGTGTCCAGGGCATCTTTCAGCCGGTCACCGATCTTGGCCATGAGCTCTGCGTAATACGCCTCGTCAACCTCAGGCGCGGTAAAGGCCCGCTTCGGTTTGCCTGCTTTGGCCACCAGATCGTCAATTGCGGCGACGATCTTCTTGATCTCCACGTGGGCAAACTCGATGGCCGCGAGGATCACCTCTTCGGACTCCTCTTTCGCTCCCGACTCGATCATCACGATGCCGTCTTTGTGACCGACCACCATGATGTTCACCGTAGTCGCGGCACGCTCGGCGTATGTGGGGTTCACCACGAACTCGCCGTTCACGCGTCCCACACGCACGGCGCCCACTGTGGCGCCGAACGGAATGTCGGAGAGAGCCACAGCCGCGGCTGCTGCGTTAATTCCAACCACGTCGGGATCGTTTTCCTTATCCGCGGAGAGCACCAGCACAATCAGCTGGGTTTCATTGCGAAATCCATCCGGGAAAAGGGGGCGCAGAGGCCGATCGATCTGGCGACAGGTCAGAATCTCTTTTTCACTGGGACGGCCTTCGCGCTTGATAAAGCCGCCGGGAATGCGCCCGCCTGCGTAGGTGTACTCACGATAATCCACCGTGAGTGGGAAGAAATCGATTCCCTCCCGGGGATCGGGAGAAGCCACAGCAGTAGACAGAACCACGGTTTCGCCCGTGGTCACCACTGCAGCACCGGAGGCTTGCTTAGCCATGCGGCCGGTCTCAAAGACCAGGCGCTTGCCGCCTGCAAGCTCGACGGCTACTTCATGCTTCGTAGACATAGAGTCCTCGTTTCATTTTTTCGCTTGGGAAATTTGTGTGGGAATCGCGCAATGCGCGCGCATGAAACACCGATGCGCATGGCCGGGCACTGCGTGCAGTGCTGCCGGCCGCGACTTGGTCCGGTGTTCCGTATCGGATGGGGGCCGGGACCATTGTCCGGTCTGGTTGCTTCCGGTTCAACGTGAGCTTTCTGACTACTTGCGGATGCCGAGTTTGCCGATAACGTCGCGATAGCGATCGGAATCGTGCGTTTTCAGGTAGTCCAGCAGGCGGCGGCGCTTGCTGACCAGCATCAATAACCCACGCCGGGAAGCGTGATCCTTCTTGTGGGTCTTGAAATGCTCGGTCAGATCGCCGATCCGCTCGCTCAGAATCGCGATTTGAACTTCCGGCGATCCGGTATCCGTCTCGTGGGTGCGGAAGCGCTTGATTAGGTCAGTTTTCTTTTGAGTCGCCAGCACGGCGTAAATTACTCCTCTTTTTCTCTCGGGTCCACTCTTCAGTGTCTACTGAAAGATTAACATGAACGCTCCCCTTGGGGATACTCATGCGACGCGAAGAACCATAGTTTCAACATAATGCCGCTCGGCGCGAGTCGCCGGCCGTATTTGTCGATAGACCCTAGGGCTGCGCGTTGAGCCAGTAATTTGCCCGCGCCACAATCCGCGCCCCGTAATCCTCGGTCGTGCGCACGCGAATCGTGTGCAGGCCGGGAGTAAGATTGGTGGGGCTGAAAGTAATCAAATAACGGTTGCGCGCGTCCTTCGCTGCAGTCAGCACCCGCGCCTCGAAGCGCTTGTCTCCAACAAACGTTGTGTACTCGCCGCCGCTCATTTCGGCCACTTCCTTGGCAACATTCTTCTTGAACGCCTTGATCGCCATCACCAGCGCCGAAACCATGTTCATTGTGGCCTGGTCGGGCGAGGAGTCCTTGACATCGTGGCTCAATTCGGCGAGCGCCGGCGAAAACGAAACGCTCAACACCAACACGTCGGACTCGCCAATCCTTTGAATCAGCTGCGCCGGCTTGGTGTGCTTGCTGCCGTGGTCGCGCTCTTCGCTGATCAGCAGGAGCACGCGACGAAACTCCTTGGGCTGCGTCTCCAGCAGCGCCACCGCGTAGTTCACGGTGTCCAGAATCGCTGCTCCACCATCGCCCGGTTGCAGCTGCTGCAAATCGGCATTGATCCGGTCGCCGTTGTGCGTGAAGTCGTCAAGCAGATCCGGCTCGGAATCGAAGCCCACCAACGCCGCCCGGCTGCGCGGGTCGGTGAGAAATATGTCCAGCAGCGGGCCCATCTTGGCCAGCTTGTCGAATTCCAGCACGCTGGCGCCTCCCTCTTCCACGGCGACAACCAGCGCCACGGGGGCCGTGTCCATCTCCTCCTGCACGCGGATCTTTTGCGGCACGCCGTTATCTTCAAGAACGAAATCGCCCGCCTTCAGGCCGTAAAGAATGCCGCCGCCGCGCTTCTCCACCAGGGTCGGCACCAGCACCTCGGTCGTTGTCACGCGTAAATTCGCGGTCTCGCCTTGGGGCACCGGCATCGGCAGTGGAGCCTCCACGGGAGGTAGTTGCTGCGAGCGAACCCTGCCGCTCAAAACAGCAAGCAATGCGGCTGCGACGAGGATCTCTTTGAAATGGGCGGCTCTCACGCGGAAAAACGACTCCAGCTATCGAGGATTGGGGACACCTCTCATACCCGCTTACGGGCTTCCTTCTGCAATTCGCCCGTCCAGACGAGAAAGCGCAGAAGCTCCCCGCGCGTAGCCCATAGAAACCCAAAAATGCTCTTGGCCGTCAACGATTCGGCGCGCCGGCCGGAATACGTCTCGACCCGCCAGCGCAAATAGGGGCTGCGCCACGGCGCAAACCGGTGCCCGCGCGTCGCATTCCAGAGAAATCGCACTGCTGCGAACAAGTGATGCCCTCTCGCATTCAGTATAGAGAATGCGCCGCAGGGTGTGCTCTAGGTCTGCAACTTCGAGAAGAGGTTGTTCGAAGTGGATTCGAGCTGCGCGATCACATCTTCCAGCGCCGTCTGCTGCGTTTCTGCCAGGGAGAGTTGCGTAGATACCGTGGGAATATCGGCCTGCATCAGATCGGTCTGCGCCGTCGTCAGTTGTGTGTCCTCATTCGTCACCGCGCTCGACGCCGCGCTGAGCTGAGTCATCGAATTATCCACAGTCACACGTTGCTGCGAAACGTAGTTCAAGGCTGTTCCCAAAGCTTCCGTATCGCTCACCGCCTGCGAAGTGTCCACCGTGCCGGTCGAATAGTCGGCAACCAGCGCGTTGAGCGCACCAAAAACACTGTTCGTGCCACTGCCCTGAAAGACCTGATCTCCGGGCACATTGAGCTGGATCTTCTGCCCGTTCGGCAGTTCGAGATAATTCACGCCTTGATCGCCGTTGTACGTCGTGACTCCGGGAGAAGAGCTGGTCGATGTCGAGAACGGCGCCGTGCCTGTTTGCCCGCCGGCAAAGATGTATTGACCCTGGTAGCTGGTATTCGCCAGCGACTGCACCTCGTCGAGAATGCCCGCAAGCTGGCTGCCAATCGACTTCACGTCGCTCGCGCTCATGGTTCCATTGTTGGCGCTGGTGGCCAGCGACACCGCCTGGGTTAACTCGCTTACTACGCTGCCCAGCGCGGAGTCGGCCACCTGCAACTGCCCCGTGACCTGGCTGGAACTCTCGGTGAAGGAGTCGTCCTGTTGAATCTGGTTGAGCAGGAGTACATTCTCGCCCGCGCCCACCGGATTCTGGCTCAACGACGTAATGCTCACACCGCTCGACAGCTCCGCGCTCAATTGCTGCTCGTTGGACTGCGCCTGGTCGAGCGAACCCACAAGGTTCGTAATATACGAAGGATCGACCCGCATCTTGTAAGCTCCTAGCTTCCAGCCGCTAGCTTCTAGCTGGTCCCTGCTGCAAGCGGCCTGCTCGCTCGCCCCCAAAAACCAAATCACCCTTCTTGCCGACGTTGCCGGTTCTGCCTCGATTCAGCTAATAGCTGGAAGCTAGCAGCTAGAAGCTGTCTCTACGACACCGTCGTTTCCTCGCCCAGGTTCAGCGCCGAGGCCATGATCGTGTTCAGCAGCGTGAAGACCTGCGAGGCCGCCTGATAGCTGCTCTCGAGTGTCGACATCGCGGCCGCTTCATCGTTCAGATTCACGCTTGAGAGCGCATTGTTTTGCGTCTGCAACTGTGTCACCGAGGCATTCTGCGCCGTGTTCTCCGTCTGGACCTCGGAAACTGTTGCGCCGAGCGTGGAAACAAAATTCGAGTAGTAATTGATCGGGGTTTGCCCATTCACGACGGTCTGGCCGGCCAGGTTCGCGATCGCCACGGCATTGGAATCGTCTCCAGTTCCGCTTCCCGCGCCCGCCGCCGCAATCTGGTCGGGATCGGTCATGGTTACGCTCATATTGGCCGCGCTGCCGGCAACGGTGGTGGGCTCGTTGAAGATGTAAAGCGGATTGGCGGCCGTTCCCGTCACGCCATCGAGATCCGTGCCGGAGTTGTTTTGCGCATTCACCGAGGTCGAAATGCTGTATGCCAGTTGATCGAGCGAGCTGAGCGCGCCGGGAATATCCGTGTCGCGCGCCGTCAGATATCCGCCCAACTGCCCGCCGCCGGTGGCAAGTTGCGACGTGATATCGGCGCCGCCGAGAAAAAAGTCCGTAACCCCATTTACGGTGCCCGCGGACAACTGGAAGCTCTGCCCTTCGGAAACCAACAACTGGCCCGAGGTTGTTGTGACGGATAGGCCGTTGTTCTCCGTCGACACCTGGTTGATGCCGATCAACTTTGAGAGCTGGCTCAGGTCCTGCTGCCGCTGGTCTTCGAGAGTTCCCGCATCGGCGTCCGGCGACGTGGATTGAATCTGGAGATTCAGCTGCGCGATGGCGCCAGTCAGCGAGTTCACCTGGCTAACCACTCCAGATGCCTCCTGATCGAGCGCAGTGCTCTGCGAGTTCAGGCTTTTTGCGGCGCTCGATAAATCGCCGGCCATTGTCGATGCCGACGAAAGCACTTGACCGCGCAACGCATTGTCGGTGGGGTCGCTCTCGAGCGACGAAAAGGCGTCGAAAAAGCTTGTAATGTCACTGCCGATATCGCCGGCCGTCGAACTGGATGAACCGGAGTCCGGCGTAAACAGCGCCTGGATGTTATCCAGCGCCGTGAGCCGCGTGCTCGAAGCCGAAGCCAGTTGCTGTTGCTGATCGAGCCGCGCTTCCAGCACCAGGTCGCGTTGCGAGGTGGCGCCGGTCTCCGTGACGCCGTCGCCCACCTGGATTCCACCCACGTCGATCGGCTGATTTTCCTGCCAATCGGGCGTTTCCACGGTGTACCCGGTGGTGTTGGCGTTGGCCACATTATTGGCCACCACGCTGAGGGCTGCCTGGTCGGCATCGAGAGCTCCCGTGGTCAGGCTCAGTGCGGAGTTAATCGTCCCCATGCCCGTCCTCCGCTCCCTCACCCAGGCTCTTCGAGCCACCGGTCGATGGGGATCCCGCACCGCCACCGCGCGTCTGCCGTTCGGTGTACTCCAACCGCCCCGCGCGCAGTTCGCGCAGCCGGTTCATGACATTCAGATTGGCGCGCGTTGCCTCCAGGACCCGGGCGAACACCGCCATATCCGCCTCGGCCTCCCGCGCCTGCCTCGCCATGAGCGCGCGTTCGTCGAGGTCTGCGGGATTTCGCGCCCGCGTAAGAGCCTGGCACGAGAGCGCGAGTTCCTCAAGCCGCGCCGTGTCCAACCGCGCTAGCGCGCGCGATGCCTCCACCACGAGTTCTTTGAGCTCCGGATTCGCCGGACGCGCCTCAAGCTCCTGCATCCTCAGCTTTCCTATCCTTTTACGACACGCCTGCACCCAGCCCGGAAGTCAGCATCGAATCGATCACCTTGGAAGCCACCGCCGAAGCCGGAACACGATAGGTCCCGTCCGCCAGAGCCGCCTGCACCGCAGCCACCTTCTCGGCGCGAACACTTTCGCCAGAAGCCGTCTGCGAAACCTCGCTCGCCGCGCTCGAGAAGGTCGCCTGGTCGCTGTCGAAGCTGCTCCGCGCCGCGGAGGTGCTGCCTTTGCCCTGAGGCGCCGAAGAAGATGTGGGGTTCAGCCCCAAGAGCGACCCTAATCCGTCCAGGCTATTGCGAATGTCCATATGCGTGACTCCTTGCTGGGTCTATCGTCAGAAACTCTTAATCACTCTAGTCATTCAGAGGTTCTCATCCCATGATCTTGGTGCAGATTCGTGGTTACCTTCCCGTTTTCGCGGTGGTTACCTGTATGGGAAAGTTCTTGGATGATCCGATTCGCTATCCCAAGGCCGCCGCGCTGGCTCAACGACTGGCCCAGGGCCTCGGAAGCAAACTCGCCCAGCGCTCCACCCGATCCCGCACCCGAGCCATCATCCTCTTCGGTGCCGGTCAGCGCATCGCCCCGGGTCATCGGCTTTAACAGCTCTTGCATCATCTGCCCCTCAAACTCGTGCGCAGCGCGCACCAGCCGCGGCGAGGGCGCGGCATCGCTCTTTCCGCCCTGCCCTGTTACCGCATACTCGCCGTTCAGTGTTGCCTGCATTCCCTGCCCCCGCTTGCCTTGCCACCCCGGTCCCTCGGTCCCTTGTTTCCTTGCTGCCTGCCTCTAAAGCACATCGAGGTCGGCCTCCAACGCGCCGGCCTCTTTCATGGCCTGCAGGATCGAGATGACGTCGCGCGCTCCTGCGCCGGTACGTTGCAATTGCTGAACCAAATCCTCGACGGTCGCGCCTTCCTTGAGGTTGATCTCGTTGACCGGCTTGTCCTGCGCCTGCACCGTGGTCTGTTCGACCACCTGCGTGGTTCCTGAAGAGAGCGCACTGGGCTGCGACACCTCGATATGGGAGATCACGTTCACGATAAGTCCGCCGTGCAGGATCGAAACCGGCTGCAGACGCACCGTGCCGCCGATCACCACCGTTCCGGTGCGCTCATTCACCACCACGCGCGCCCGTGGATAAACGCTGATCTCCACTTGCTCGACCTTGTCAAGCAGTGCCGCCGCGTCTTCTTTCGGCTCCAGGGCAATCTCCACGCGCCGGCTGTCGACGGCGTGAGCCCGCGGCGCGCCCAGTTCGCGATCGATGGCCGCCGCCATGCCTTCGGCGGTGTGAAAATCGGCGTCATTCAGCACGATACTGACAGTGTGCATCTCGGCCAGATCGAAGGGCACCGTGCGCTCCACCGACGCACCCCCCGGAATGCGCGCCGTGGTGGGATGGTTCACCTGCTTGGAGCTGCCGCCACCCGTGGCCGTGTATCCACCCAGCACCAGAGCCCCTTGCGCTTGTGCGTAAATCTGCCCATCGACGCCGTACAGCGGGGTCATCAACAGAATGCCGCCTTCGACGGAACGCGCATCGCCGGCTGACGAGACGGTGACGTCTACCTTGTAGCCGGGGCGGCTGAAGGGCGGAAGCGTCGCCACGACGAAGACCGCCGCCATATTCTTGACCTGCATGTTGCTGGCGCTCTGGGAACCGCTCTGCGGCACGGTGACGCCCATGCGCTGCAAGGCGGAGACCAGGGTCTGCGCGGGAAAGACGGTCTGCGAGCTGTCTCCCGTGCCTTTCAGTCCGACGACCAGGCCGTAGCCCACCATCTGGTTGTCACGGATCCCCTCGATGGTCGCGACATCCTTGATGCGCGAGCGGCGCTGGGCTTCCTGCGGCTGCACCAGAGCCATGGAGACGAGCCATGCCGCGGCCAGCGCCATCCACCACCAGAAGGCACGTTGCGCGCTGGCTTTCGCCTTCGCATCGGCAATCCGCCGTGCGATCGTCCTCTCCTCCGTGAGCGAATCACTGCTGATCGGTTCCTCGCCCTCAAATTCCCGCATCGTCCTGCCCTCACCCGCCGCCTGCTACGCCCTGCCTCGTCTGCTACGCCCTGCCTCGTCTGCTACGCCCTACCTCACCTGCTACGCGCTGCCCCGCCTGCTGCGCCGGCTTCAGAACACCAGCAGTTTTTCGATAAAGCGCACCAGCGGATTCTGCCGGTATGTGGAATCGTTCACAATTCCCTTGCCGGTCACTTCCAGTTCGAGATCGGTCATGGCCGTCGATAGCACCTGATTCTGGTTGCTCACGTCCTCCGGGCGCACCAGGCCGCGCAGCGTGATCAATTGCGTTTGCTGCGAGAAGGTCAACTGCCTTGTGGCCTGCACCACCAGCATTCCGTTGGGCAGCACATCCACCACCTCCGCGCCAAAGGTGGTGCTCAGGCTCGAGTCGGTGGTGCTCTGCCCCTGCGCCGTCAGTCCGGAAGAGGCGTTGGCGCCGAGCAGGTTCTGCAGATTGTTCGAGGCCTTGAGGGCGCCGAAGAGCGACGTAATACCCGAGCTTGCGCTGGAGGCGCGTGCATTCTTCACCTGCCCGTCGGTCGAGGCCGTCAGGCTTTCGCTGACCACGATCATCACCACGT
This sequence comes from uncultured Occallatibacter sp., assembly GCA_964569985.1. GTDB lineage: Bacteria > Acidobacteriota > Terriglobia > Terriglobales > Acidobacteriaceae > Telmatobacter. Next base: position 110,878 of record CAZMWL010000002.1, on the reverse strand, counting down.
CGTGGACGCGGAAGGCCTTGACATCCGTGCCCAGCCGCACCAGTTGCCCCTGCGCGCTCCAGATCGAGCCCGGGGTCCGCACCTCGGACGCCTGCTGCGCGCGCACCTTGGCGATGTAAATGCGCAGGGCTTCTTCAGGAGGCGTCGCCTTGCCAGCTGCAGCGGCGACATTTTGCTTCTTGCTGGCCGCGCCCGCAGCAGGCGCCAACAGGGCACAGAGCACGATCCCCGTAATCCACCCTCGCCACACGCCTGCTCTCATGGCTTCACCTCGCTCTCTGGCGCGAAGTCGGCGCGCCCGGGCGAGATCGCTATCGCGCGCACTACCTTGCCGCCAATCTTCAATCGCGCCTTGAAACATTCGCCCTTCGCTGCCGATTCCAATGCCACCGCTTCGAGCCGCGTATCCGCCACCGCCGTGTGCTCCTCCACCGTCAACACATCCCCTGTGCGGATCACGGGCCGCTCGCGGGCAAACAATGGCTGCGCGGTTCCGCCCAGTGCTGCCCTCCCGGTGTTGCTCCGTTGCCGGGCGAGCACCAGTCGCCCCGGTCCCGCCGGATGGCTTCGATCGCGCAGCAGCAGCCAGAGGTCGCCGGACGACGGATCCTCAATCTGCCGCAGCACTTCTCCGTTGGGATCGAGCGCGACCGCTGGCGTCGCAGCCGCCACGCGCACGGGTTCCGGCACGGCCGCCGCGTTGCCCGGTGTCTGAGCGCACGCGCCGACGACCGGCATCGCGACCAGCCATCCCCATCCCGCGATTGCTCCGCGTCCCCATTTTCCGCCCATCTTCTCCTGCCCTCTCCTCCTACCCCAATTCCCCAAGGCCACTTCAAGGGGCACACCAGGATCAGTGCGTCATGTTGTTGACCTGCGAATACATATCGTCGGCGGCTTTGATCACCTTGGAGTTCGACTCGTAGGCCCGCTGCGCCAGCACCATCTGCACAAACTCCGTGACCACGTCGACGTTCGAGTTCTCGAGATACCCTTGTTGCAGCGTGCCCAGGCCTTCCGAGCCGCCGGGATTTCCCAGGACGGGGTCGCCGGAGCTCAACGTGGCTGCAAGCAGGTTATTGCCCGTGCTCTCGAGGCCGCCGGGGTTGGGAAACGTTGCCAGCTGAATCTGCCCGAGCTGCGAGGGATTCTGCTGGCCGGCGAGGGTCGCGTTCACCACACCGTACTGCGTGATCGTGACGGCCGTGGCATTGGAGGGAATGGTGATGGTGGGAATCAGCGGGTTGCCGTTGACATCCACCATGGTGCCCTGGTTGTTCAACTGGAACTGCCCGGCGCGGGTGTAGGCAATGGTTCCGCTGGGAAGCTGAATCTGAAAGAAACCCGAGCCTTGAATGGCCAGATCCAACGGATTGTCAGTCTCGTTCAACGATCCTTGCGTATTGATGACCTCGGTTGCCGCCGGCTTGGTGCCCAGGCCAATCTGCAGGCCGGCCGATACTGTGCTCTGGCTCTGGGCCGCGCCCGGCGTCACCAGATTCTGATACACCATGTCCTGAAACTGCAGGCGCAACTGGCGAAAACCCGTGGTCGACGAGTTGGCCAGGTTATTGGCGATGGTGTCGAGGTTCAGTTGCTGTGCGCTCATGCCGCTGGCAGCGGTATACAAAGCTCGAATCATGTTTCTCCTTGTCTTGGACTAGACCTTTGGGAGATCCTCTGTCGCGAACTTGTTGAACTCCGTATGGAAAACCGTCAATGCGCGCTGCATCATCTCCGCCTGTCGCTGCATCATCACCAGATCGAGCGAGCCCTCGACCACATCCTGATTGGCGGCCTCAAGCGCACCCTGGTGGATCGATGCGTCCTTCGCGGCTGTGGCCGTGGCTCCCTGCGGCGCCACGTAGCGGTTCGCGCCCTCTGGCGTGAGCTCGGTGCCGGCAGGAAATACAAAAACTCCCACCTGCGCGACCACCCCGCCGGCCACCGACACCGCACCGTCGGCGCCGACCGTGACCTCGCCCGGCGGAATGAGAATCGGCTGGCCCGCCTGGGAGAGCACCGGTTCCCCGGCCTGTGTCACCAATTGGCCGTTTTGCGCGCGGTGGAAGCTGCCGTCCCGCGTGTAGCGCGGCCCGTTCGGCGTCTCGACCATGAAGAATCCCTGACCTTCAATCGCCAGATCGAGGGGATTGCCGGTGGGATCGAGCGCGCCCTGGGCCATGCTCAGCCGGTCGCCGCCCAGCAGGCCGTAGTTGTTCACGGTCGCGCCCAGCTCGGAGCCGGCAGCGTCGGGCCCGAGCAGCACGGAACGGAAGAACTCGCGCTCAGCACGATACCCCGGCGTTTGCGCGTTGGCCAGATTGGCCGCCGCCGTGTCCAGAGCCTGGGTGCGCGCCACCAGTCCGGTCATTGCCGCATAGTAGCCACTGTCCATCCGGAACGCCCCTCGTGGAAATGCACGGGTGACTGATGCAGATGGAGGACCGAAGGGGGGATGGAGAGATTAGAAGGGGATTATGGAAGGATGGTCAGAGGCACGAGGAAAGGAGCGGGAAAAGCGACACCATCCAGCTTCCCCGCCCCATTCTGCTCAGCCGCTCTTTCCTGCCCTTTGCGGACTTATTGCAGGCCGTCGCAGACGATGGTGACCTCAAAGACCTCTTCGCCAAAGCGATAGCCGTGATGCAACTGAAATTCCGGGGCCTGCACGTGCAGGTTGTAGTCCCGGCCCGTAATGACGGCGGGAACCGAGAGGCCGCAGTTGGCGGCGAGTTCGGGCACCTTGCCCTTCCATGCCCCGGCCAGCATGTTGCAGATCTCGCCGATGCCGTCCTTCACAGTATCGTCGATGGCATCGAATTCCATGCCTGTCATCTGTGCGGCAATCTTCCTGGCCGTCCAGGCTCCGGAGCGAAAGACACAGGCGCCGCTCAACAGGCCGCCGAAGCCGACCACGGCGGTGACCGATTCCCTGTCCACGACCGCCAGGCCGGCCTCGTGCCTGCATTCGATCCCGAGCATCAGCCGGAAGACCTCCTCCACGCCGGCATCCAGATTTCGCGGATCGGAGACCCGCTCTAGAGATTCACGCAACGATACCGCCATCGTCTGCTCCCTTTCGTCTGCGCCGCCTTGGACTCGAAGCCCTGCACGCCTCGCAAGGTCAATCGCACGCACTCCGTTCAACACCACGGGCACCTCCCCGTCAGGCCGCCCGCAGCAGCGGCAGTACCCGCTCCTTCACCTGCTCGGCCGTGAAGGGCTTGCGGATGTATCCCCGTGCCCCAGCCTGAATCGCCTGCTTGACATGCTCCTCGCTCGATTCGGTGGTGATCATGACCACGGGAACGTCCTGGGCCAGATTCTGCGCGCGGATCTGGCGCAGAAACTCCAGTCCATCCATCGTCGGCATGTTGATATCGGAAAGGATCAGGTCCACGGACTTGGTCTTCAATACCTCCAACGCCTCGGCGCCCGAGCCGGCTTCGTGCACCACCAGCGCATCCAGGCCGGCCTGACGCAGCGACCGCTCCACAATTTTGCGCATCACCGACGAGTCGTCCACGATCAGAGCCCGAATCTCGCTCATGCCCACGCCCCCTTTTTTGCCTATCGGCGCCCGGCTCGTAACCATGAGCCGCTGATTCCCTTGCCGCCCACAACCTCCCCACTGCCCCCTTTTTCGCCTACACCTTTCGAACATGCCCCGGTATCAGTGCGCGGCGGTTGAAGCAATCAGGTCGCGAATGGAGCCTGAATCCGGAATGGGCCCGGTCTGGCGCCGACGCCAGATGCGCAGCCAGACGCAATCGTGAATGCGCACCAGACGCGCCTCCACGGGGCGCGACTCTTCGAGCGCCTTGGTCAGCGCCGTGGCCAATGACTGCTCCGTGGCCGCCTCGATGAGTTCGACCGGCGGAAACCGCGACTCCAGGGCGAGCGCGTGCGCGGGCCGGAAAAGAGCGCCCTCGACCAGGCCGGCCTCCACGTGCAACCCGGTCATGCGCTCCGTGGCCAGCGCCAGCGCGGGATCGATGCGGTCCTCAAAGCCCAGGTAGAGAATCCTGCCCGCCGCCACGCGCAGCGGCAACGCGCCGAAGGCGTCGATGAAGAGTCTTGGCAACAGCGCGGTCAGGTCTTCGGGGTTATGGAATTCCATGCTCAGCACCGGGCAGCCCCACTGCAGGCCCAGAGCCCGCGTCACCCGTTCCTCGCTCGCACTCTTCTGCCGCACCAGCCATTCGCCCAACCTTCCGCTCCCCGCGCTGCGCTGCGCCGCAAGCGCTGTGCGCAACTCGATGGGCGTAATCCAACCCTGCTCCAACATGGCCAGACCCAGGGGAATGCGATGGCGGTAGGTTTCCGGCGCCCTGCCGCGTGCGTCCATCTCCCGGCCGAGCGCCGCCTCAACGCGCTCCCGCGTGCATTGGGCGGAGCAACACCAGCCGCCTTCAAAAATCGGCGCCTCCCGGCTGCGCCAGAGGCGAAGCCAACCCGAACTGCATCGCGGATTGGCGCAGGTGCACAGGATCCCGAGCTTTTCCCCAACCGGAGGTTGTCCCGGCCATGTCTGCCCAACGAAGGGCGCAGTGCGATCGTGCGCGGCACCGAACTCCTGCTCGGCGCCGGCGTTCGGCTCGCCCCGCGCTCTATGCCACTTCAGAAGAGACATCGCACGCTCTCCAGGCGCTTCCTGGGCGCCGCCACCTCGGTCACGCGCAGCCCGAAGTTGCCGTTGACCAGCACCACCTCGCCGCGCGCCACAATCTTGTCGCCCACAATCAGGTCCACGGGATCGGCCACATGGCGATCGAGCTCCACCACATCGCCTGGCCCCAGATCGAGAATCTCGCCGAGCGGCATCTCGCGCGCGCCAAAGCGCAGCGAGGCTTCCAGTTCGACATCAAGAAGCAGTTCGAGGCCAGGAGTCAACCCTGAGCCAGGAGACTCCGGGGCGACGCCGGGCGCTTCTTGAACCCCTGATTCCGGCACAGTCCTTCGGCCGGCTTCCGCCTGCATCTTGTCTTCGACACCGCGCAACTCATCCCGAACCAGAACCGTCCACGCTCGGTCGCCCGCACGGAGCTGAAAGGCGCTGGAAGTCTGACCCTGTTCCGCAATTTCCTCAAAACTCGTCACCTGGCACTTCTTGCCCGAGCGCGCCAGCAACTCTCCCGCGGCGGCGCTGACGGACTCGCGCACCAGTTCCTCCCAGCCGGCCTTTTGATCCACGCCCTCGCCCACCAGCGAGGTCTCGAGCAGCGCTCCGTCGAGCAGGACTGCAAACCGGCCCTCCACGTCTCCCTTGAGCGTGGCCGCCCAACCGAACGAGCCCGCGCCCAGCGGCTTGGGAAGAGACTCGGCCAGTTCCGGTTCGCCGGCCAGGGCCTGCGAGAAGAGCGCTGCGGCCACCTCGGCCCAGCAATCGAAGTAGGTCTTCATCGCTCACCCCCGGCAATCGCGTGTTCCACCCGCGCCGCGCGGTGCACGCCGAGACGCATGGCCCGCGCCTCGAGAAGCGGCAAACCGCCCACACGCCACTCGGAGAGCGTGTCCGCGGCCACTTTAAGGCGCAGTACGTCGCCCGCGTGGAGCGCTTCGAGTGCGCTCGCTTCCAGGCGTACGGTGGGCAGCTGCAACGTGCAGCCGAAACGGATGCGCCGCACCAACGCCGAGATGCGCGAGCGCGTTTCATCGGTGTGGCGGCAGCGCCGGCCCCAGTCGGTCGTCAGCCGGCGCAGGATGGTGTTGGCCACTACCGCGGGAAAGGCCAGATTCAACAGTCCCGAGCTGTGTGGCATGCGGATTTCAAAGCTCAGGCAGAGCGCCTTTTCGGTGACGGCGATGATGCGCGCCACCTGGGTCTGCATCTGGCGGCGCTCGAAAGTGAAGCCGAGGCCGACCGGCTGCCAGGCGATCGCCAGTTCGCGGCAGATGATCTCCACCACGCTGCCCAGGATCGATTCTTCGATGTCTGTCAGCTCGCGCAAGGGGCCGTCCTTGCCGTCGCCGCCCAGGAGCAGGTCGATGATGGGCGGCGCCAACCCCAAATCCAGCTGCAGCACCGAGAGCGCCCCGAGCGGCTCGAGGCGCACCGAAGCCACATAGCTGATCTCGGGAATTCTGAGCAGAAACTCATTGAACTGGATCTGCTCGGCCGAAACCAGATTGACCTGAAAGCGGGTGCGCAGCCATGCAGCCAGGTTGTGGGTGAGATTGCGCGCAAACAGGTCGTTCAGCATGCTGATGGCGCGCAGCTGGTCGGTCGAGATCTGTCCTGCGGAGGAGAAGTTGTACGGCGTCACACGCGCCCGCACCTCGGGGCGCGACGACTCAGGCGAGGTTCTGCGCGCGGCCTCGAAGAGAGCATCAATCTCATCCTGCTTGAGGGTCTTTTCCGTCAATCCTCGCTCCTTGACTACGCTTTTTCATTCATGCTGCCCCATCAGGCTTTGTGCAGCGGTTTGCGCGGAGGCAGCCGGTCTCCGGCGCCATGCGTCGCCAGGTCGCGCAAGGCGGCGCGCAGGTGCACCACCGCAGAAGCGTGCACCTGCGAGACCCGCGACTCGACCACGCCCAGCGCCAGGCCGATCTCGCGCATGGTCATCTCTTCGTAGTAGTAGAGGGTCATCACTAGCCGCTCGCGGTCCGGCAGATTGGCGATCGCCTCCCCCAGCCGCTCTTCGAGCTCGCCCCTCAGGCAGCGGAAGAGCGGATCCTCCTCGGGGCGGCCCGGCACATAGGCCAGCTCCTCCTCGCCGGAGTTCTCGCTGCGCTCGATATGCAGGGTGCCGATCTCGAGCCCCTTGAGATCGCCGAGCAGTTGCTGGTAGTCCTCGAGACCGATGCCCATCGTGGCGGCAACCTCGGCCTCGCCGGGGGCGCGGCCCAGACGGGCCGTCAGCACGCGAATGGCTTCCTCGACCGCGCGGCCCTTGCGGCGCAGTTCACGCGGACTCCAGTCGAGGGTGCGCAAACTGTCGAGAATCGCGCCTCGGATGCGAAACTGCGCGTAGCTGCGGAACTGCACCTTTTTTTCAGGATCGAATTTGGCGAAGGCGTCCATCAACCCCACCACGCCCGCCGAGACCAGATCCTCAATGTCGACGTGCTGCGGCAGCCGCTCGTGGATGCGGCGCGCGAGAAAGCGCACAATCGGCAGGTGCTCAAGCAGCACGCGCTCCTGCTCGCCGGTCAATGCCGGCGGCATGCCGGCCGGAGGATAGCCGCCCGCTGCCGTCGAGCGGCGCGCGGGTTTGGGGTCTCTCATTGCAGCCGTCCCGTCGACTCCCATTGCCTTCCCCCTTACTCGAACTCAGTCACTGCGCTCAAACTGCCGACGTCAGCGCACGGCGCCCACCGGGCGCAGCCGGATCTCCGGCGGAATCTCGCTGGCGGCCACGACGGCCAGACGCGGCAACACCGGTTCCAGCCAGCGCTTGACGTGAAAGCGCGCCGGACTGGGACAGAGGAGCACGGGCGGTGCCGCAGAGGATGCTGAGCCGATAAGGGATCTCACAGAATCGGCGAGGCGTCGGACGATCGGGGTTCCCTGGGGTGCGGAGGCCGCGAGCAGCCGCTGGCCCGACTCCGGCGCGACGGCGGAAAGAATCTCCTCTTCCAGCGCGGGATCGAGGAGAAGAACCGGCAACTGGCCCTCGCTATCGAGGAGCGGGCGCACCAGCCTGCGCCCCAGCGCCTGGCGGGAGGCTTCGACCAGAGCTACCAGGCTCTTGTTCAGGGGTGCGGCTTCGAGCAGTGCCTCCAGAATCGCGCCCATATCGCGAATGGAAACCCGTTCGCGCAGCAACTGCTCCAGAACCCGCGCCACTTCGCCCAGGGTGAGCAGCTTAGGCACCAACTCTTCAAGCAGCTTGGGGTGGGAGTCGTTGAGAGCGTCGAGCAAGCGCTTGATCTCGGCACGTCCCAGCAGCTCTCCGGCATGCTGGCGGATCAGTTCGCCGAGGTGTGTCGTCATCACCGTGACCGCGTCCACCACCGAGTAGCCGGCGGCAATCGCTTGTTCTTCGAGCGCGGGAGCGATCCAGACCGCGGGGACGCCAAAGGCCGGCTCTCTGGTCTCTTTGCCGGTCAGCGGCCTGCGGCCGGGCTCTCCCGAGACGGCCAAGAGATGCGGACCCTCCGTCTGCCAGCGGCCTACCTCGATACCGCGCAGCGAGATTACATACTCGCGCGGCTTGAGGCGCAGGTTGTCGGAGATGTGCACGGGGGGAACCAGGAAGCCCATCTCGGAGGAAAGGTGACGGCGCAGGGCGCGTACCCTTGCGAGCAAATGCCCGCCCTGCTTCTCGTCGACCAGCGGAATCAACTGGAAGCCGATCTCGAGCGTCAGGTCCTCGAGGCGGAGCAGCGAAGAGAGCTCGGAAATCTGCGCGCCTTCGAGTTTCTTTTTTTCGATCGCCGCAGGCTCCGCCACGGCGGCCGGAGACAGCGCCCGAAGCCGCCTGCCGCCCACATACAGCCCTCCGGCCACGGCCAGAAAGGCAATCTTCGGCAAGCCCGGAATCAGGCACATGCAGGCCGAGACCGCGCTCGCCATGTAGAGCGTCGCGGGACGGCCCAGTAGCTGCTGCCGGATTTCCGTGCCCAGCATGCCGGCCGAGTTGGCGCGCGTCAGCGTGATGCCGCCGGCCACGGAGACCAACAGCGAGGGAATGATGGTCACCAGGCCATCGCCCACGGTGAGCACGGTGTAGGTGCGCGCGGCCTCGCCTAGCTCGACGCCCTGTTGCAGGGTCCCGATCAAGAGGCCGGCGACGATGTTGATGGCCGTGATCAGGATCGTGGCCAGAGAGTCGCGCTGGTTGAAGCGCGCCGCGCCGTCCATGGCGCCGTAGAACTCGGCCTCGCGCGCAATGGCCTGGCGCCGGCGGCGCGCCTCGGCCTCGTCAATAAGCCCCGCGTTCATGTCGGCGTCGATGGCCATCTGTTTGCCGGGAAGAGCATCCAGCGTGAACCGCGCCGTAACCTCGGCGGTGCGCACGGCGCCGTGCGAAACCACGAGAAACTGGATCGCGATCAACGCCAGAAAGAGCACGAAGCCGACCACGTAATTGCCGCCCACCACGAATTGTCCGAAGGCCTCGATCACCTTGCCCGCCGCGGCGGTTCCCTCCTGGCCGTGCAGGAGAATGCGCCGGCTTGAAGCGATGTTGAGCGAGAGGCGGAAGAGGGTGAGCAGCAAAAGCAGGGTGGGAAACACGGACAGTTCGACGGCGCGGCGAATCTGTACGGCGGAGAGGAAGACGACGACCGAGGCCGCCATCGAGAGCGCCAGCAGAAGGTCCAGGCCCGCGGCCGGCACCGGCACCAGCATGACAAACACCACGCTGATGGCCGCCATGGGCAACAGGTAGTCGCGCAGCCGGTGCCAGATCGGAGTCCGTGCCGGAAGCGTTCCCGCGGGCAACGTCGCTGTACTCATTGACACCCTCCTCCAAAGCTCACGAGCGTGGAGCACCCAAAACTCATGAGCGCGAAGCACCTCCAGGACCCCAAGGCGCGGAGCGCCGCGCAGCAGCCTCCCGCACCTGGCGATCCCTGAGCTCGGCCTCCACACGCTGGCGGTAGAGATAGGCCAGAATCGCGGCCACCGCGGCATAAAGCTCCACAGGGATCGACTGGCCCACTTCGACCGTGCGATAGAGCGACTGCGCCAGGGGTGGATTCTCCACAATGGGCACGCCCGCCCAACGCGCCTCGGCCTTGATCTCCTCGGCCAGAAGGTTGCGCCCCTTGGCCAGCACCTTGGGCGCCTCCATGGTCACGAAGTCAAAGCTAAGAGCCACGGCGTAATGGGTGGGATTGGTCAGGACCACGGCCGCCTTGGCGACATCGGCCTTCACGCGGCGGCGGCGCATCTGGCGCTGCAGGCTGCGGATGCGGCCGCGAATCTGCGGACTGCCTTCGGTCTCCTTGTACTCATCGCGCAGGTCCTGGCGGCTCATCTTGAGCCGCGACTCGCGGCTCTGCCACTCGACCACGTAGTCGATGGCCGACCAGCCGAAGAGCAGCCAGGCCGCGGCCACGAGCAATCCGTAAACGTCTTCGCCGAGAAGTTCGAGCCGCTCGGTCGAAAAGGGTGGAATCGAGAGTTGCCGGGCGATGCGTTCGACGGCGAACACCGCCAGAAAAACGGCCGGGATGAGCGACTTCGCGAGCCGGGCCGCGGCGCGCAGCGAGAAGAGGTTTTTGAGATTCGCCACAGGATTAACGCGCTCCGGCTTCCATGCCAGGGCGCTCGCGTGTACGGAGACGCCGCCGGTCTGGGCGATGCCCGCTCCCAGAGCCGCCATGACGACCAGCGCCATTACGATCGCCGGCGGCGTCAGCACTTCGAGCATCAGGCGGCGCGTGGCCGCGAGCGTCGGCTGCAGAGCGGCAGGCTCCCAATGCGCGCTCGCGCCCAGCGCCAGAAATCCGGCAAAGGCGCCGCGCCAGGCCTCCATGGTGCGGGGGCCGAGCACGCCCAGAGCCATCGCTCCGGCCAGAGTTCCCGCAGCGGCCGACAATTCGCGGCTGTGCAGGATGTCGCCTTCCCTGCGCGCCTTTTCGCGGCGGTGCTGTGTGGCCTGTTCGGTGCGCTCTCCGGGCATGGATCAGCCTCCCCAGCCGGGCGCGGCAGTCGAAGTTCGGATCAGCCGCTCGGCCATATCGAGCAGCCCGCTAAAACGCGCCTCGATAAACCGCGGCCAGAGCGCCAGAGAACCGGCGAGAATCGCAAAACCCGTCAACGTCTTGAGCGGTACGGTCAGCATCATCACCGGCAGTTGCGGGCTCAATTTGCCCAGCAGAGCTACCGCGATTTCGACCAGCAGGGTCGCTGCCAGCACGGGCGCGGCCAGCTCCACCGCGGCCAGAAAGACGCCACTCGCCGCACGCACAATGGCCAGTGCTGTCGGGGGTGCGAGCGCGAAGGTTCCCAGCGGCACGGCATGGAAGCTGCGCACCATCGATGCCAACAGGATGCGGTCGAGGCCGGCGGTGATCAGAACCAGCGTGCCCATGAGCTGGAAAAGGTCGCCCAGGAGCGGTGTCTGGATGGCCGAGGCCGGGTCCATCAGGTTGACGAGAGAGAAGCTGAACTGCAGGCCCACGATCTGGCCGGCGAAAAGCATCATCTCGTTCAGCAGCGCCAGCGAAAGGCCATAGACCAGGCCGATCGCGAGCTCGCCGAGGATCGCCGGGAAGCTGAGAGATGTCTGCGCGCGGGGGAGCTCGGCCACCAGCGGCGCAAGCAGAAACGCAACCGCAGCGCAAAAGACCGCTTTCACGCGCATGGGAAGGGCCGTCGACGAGAAAAAGGGAGCGAAGGCCACCATGCCGCTGACTCGCACCACGGTCAGCGCCATTGCACTCAAGAATGTCGGCCAATCGGTCAATGAAGCTCCTAGCTTCCAGCCGCTAGCTCCGTCTTTACGGCGTTATGCTGCGTCCAGCGCATTCAATGTCCTTCTTGCCCCTCTCCGGCCCAGCCCCGATATCCGGTGCATTTCGCAGCGGCACTCCCGAGCTAGCAGCTAGAGACTGCTCTCTCACCCCAGGTAGCGGCGAAAGTCGCCCAGCAGCAGCTGGGTGTAGTTGGCCAGCCTTTCGAGAAACCACGGCATGCCCGCCAGCAGGATCAGCGCGATCGCGGTCAGGCGCGGCACCGAGGTCAGCGACTGCTCCTGCAGGCTGGTCAGGGTCTGGATCAGGCTGAGCACAAAACTCAGCGCCGCCGCGGCGATCAGCAGCGGCGCGGCCACGATCATGGCCTCGCGCATCAGTTGGCGCATCAACTCGGCTACCAGGTCCGGTGTCATCTAAAAGCTCCGCAGCAACGAGTTCGCCAGCAGGTTCCAGCCGTCCACCATCACGAAGAGCAGAATCTTGAGCGGCGTCGAGACCACCACCGGCGGCAACTGGAACATGCCGATCGAGGTCGTGATCGAAGCTGTCACCATATCGATCAGCAGAAAGGGCAGAAACAGCACTGCGCCGATCGCGAATCCCGCCTTGAGCTCGGAGAGGATGTAGGCGGGAATCACTACGCGCATGGGCAAGTCGTCGGGCGTGTTGGGCCGCGGAATCTGGCCTGCGGCCGTAAACAGCGCCAGGTCCTTCTCGCGTGCGTACTTGAGCAGAAAGTGCTTGACGGGTTCGGCGCCGCGGTCGATGGCCTCCATGCCGGTAATCTGGCCGCTGCGATAGGGCTCGACGGCCTGCTGATCCACCTGGTTCAGCACCGGCGTCATCAGGAACCACGCCATCATCAGCGCCAGCCCCATGAGCGTGGGATTCGAGGGCGCGGTCTGCGTGCCCAGCGCCTGGCGCAGGAAGTGAAAGACGATCAGCAGGCGCACCATGGGCGTCATCGCCATCAGGATCGCGGGCAGCAGCGTGATCAGCGTCAGAACCAGCAAAATCGTCCACGGCGTTGCGTCCGAGGGCCGCAGTTTCGTGTTCAGATCGGGCAAAAGTGGCACTGCTGCCGGAGCCGCCGCCATCTGTAGGAGCCAGGCGCCTACCATGAGACCCTCGGCCGGCCGCGCAATCCGTCGTTCGCACCCGCGTAGGTCCTCGCGTGCGCGTTTTCGTCCAGCGGATAGAACGCCGGACCGCCTTCGGCCGAGGTTGCAACCAGAATCCTGCGCCCTTCGGCTTCAATCAGCGCCAGAGACTGGCGCGGCGCGAGCGTGATGCGCTCCACCAGCGCAAGGCGCGGCTCCGCGCGCTGCCGGCCATGCCACTTTGCCAGCAGCCACCCCGCCCATCCACCGGGACTCCCCGTCTTTTCCTCTGCTCCGCCTGCCATTCAGCTGCCTCTCCTCATTGCGCTCTTACGCCAGCCGCGTCACGCGCACCGCCAACCGGGTTTCCACCACTTCAAACTCGCTCCACGCCAACTGCACGTCGCCTGCGGCCAGGGGAAGATCGTCCCCGTGGTTCCATTGCGTCTCGATCACCTGCCCCGGAGCCAGGGTCAGCAACTGGCGCATGCGAAACTCGCGCACGGGGATGGTCACGCCCAGTTCCACGGGCAATTGCGGAATCGGTGCGCTGAATGCCGGCCCGGTTTCGCTCTGCGGCGGCTGCGGCGCCGGAACCAGGGCCTGGACCGCCTCTGCCGCGGCTGCGCGCGGCGTAGGCGCTGGCCTCGGATTTGGTGCCCCCGCGGGATGTGGCGCCCCCGCAGGTGCCGGCAGTGGATGTGCTGTCGCCATTCCGGAAGAGACAGCAGCAGAAAGAGGACCAGAGGACGATGGAGAGGATTGGTTTGGTTTAAGAATTGCGCCGGCGCATGGTCCCATTCCGATCCACGCAGCAGGCAAACCGCATCGCTGCTACACTAAAAAGTGGAAGATCGTTCGGCTTTTTCATTCCCTGGGGATGCGAAAGAGCTGCTTTGCGAGGTCGAAGAATATGCCGGAACCAACTGAAAACACGAGTCTGACGGGAACCAGCCTGCGCCTGAAAGTGGGCCTGGCAGAGATGCTCAAGGGCGGCGTCATCATGGACGTGATGAGCGTCGAACAGGCGCGCATCGCCGAAGAGGCCGGTGCTGTCGCCGTCATGGCTCTGGAGCGCGTGCCGGCCATGATCCGTGCCGAGGGCGGCGTGGCCCGCATGGCCCGGCCCGCCTTGATCAAGCAGATTATTCAGGCCGTTTCCATTCCTGTCATGGCCAAGGCCCGCATAGGCCACTTTGCCGAAGCGCAAATTCTCCAGGAACTGGGCGTGGATTTCATCGACGAAAGCGAAGTGCTGACCCCCGCGGATGAGGCCCACCATATCGACAAGCACGCTTTTACTACACCCTTTGTGTGTGGTGCGCGAAACCTCGGAGAGGCGCTCCGGCGCATTGCAGAAGGCGCGGCCATGATCCGCACAAAAGGAGAAGCAGGGACCGGCGACGTCGTCCACGCCGTCCAGCACATGCGCCAGATCACTCGCGAAATGCGCGTGCTTACAGTGCTCACCGACCAGGAGCTCTACGCCGCAGCCAAGGAACACCAGGCCCCCTACGAACTGGTCCGCATGGTTGCCCAAACCGGCAAACTGCCCGTGCCCAACTTCTCTGCCGGCGGCATCGCCACGCCCGCCGACGCCGCGCTGATGATGCAGCTCGGCGCCGAAGCCATCTTTGTCGGCTCGGGCATCTTCATGAAGGAGCGCGCGACCCCGCTCGACGTGGAGAACGACCCCAAGGAGCGCGAAGAAGCCACCTCGCGCGCCAAGGCCATCGTGATGGCCACTACGCATGCCAACGATCCCAAGATTCTGGCCGAGGTGAGCGAACAGGTGACCGGAACCATGAAGGGCCTGGCCGCTGCGGGCCTGGAAGAATCGCAGTTGCTGCAGACGCGCGGCTGGTAAGCATCGCCGCCCGGTGCGGTTGAACGAAGCCAGGAAACTTTGCGGCCTTGCGCGCTGCTCGACTTCCCTTTTTTGCAGGCATTGCAACGTGCACCTGTGGTTGCAAAAGAAATCCGAAGAGATGATCGCGCCATCTAGGGTGCGATGGCGTGCCATCTTGCGAGACGCAAGAATATTCTTCGTTTTTGAGTGCGTCCAAGAAAGAGTAAGAGTAACCTCATCCTCACGGAGGGCTCGATGCCGTCCATCTTTTCGCCCATTCCGACGGAAATCGAACGGAAGGCGCCCGGAACCGGGGGCAAACCACCCGTGGACCGCCGCCCTACCGGTGGCGGGGGCGGTGGAGGCGACGACGACTGGAGAAAACCGCGGCGTGGCCCTCGAGAGAGTCTGCACCGCACCCGCGCCTTTGTCTTTTGCGCGCTGGCCGGCGACATGATGTTCTTCGTGGTGCTGGTGGTCTTGTTTTATGCGCGCCAGACCGGCACCCACATGGATCCGCGGACTCTGCGCCAGATCGGCGACTGGCATCCGGTTCTGCTCCCACCCATCCTTTTTCTGAATACCGCGGCCCTGCTGTTGAGCAGCCTCAGCATGGAGCTGGCGCGCCGGCACATCTTTCGCGAATTTGACGTTCTGGAAGAGTGGCTCGGACTGGGCCGTCCGGCACTGCGCCGCACCCTGCCCTGGATTGCGGTCACTCTCGCTCTTGGGCTTTTGTTTCTCGGCGGCCAGGCCCTGGCATGGAAACAATTAACCGTGCAGGGATTTGCCTTCGATCGCTGGGCCACGCCGGCAAGTTATTTCTTCTACATCATCACCGGACTGCACGCCGCGCACCTGATTCTCGGCGTGCTGGCATTGCTCTTCTGCCTCTGCGCCCTTGCGCGCCTCAAACGCGTGGAGTCCCGCCAGATTGCCGTGGACTCAACAGCATGGTTCTGGCACACCATGGGTTTTGCCTGGCTGGTGTTATTTGGGGTTTTGCTGCTGGGACAGTAGGCGCAACAGACAAACAGAAGCCGGCCAGAAGCTGCGAACCGTCGGCTGTGGGTTGTTTACGCCGTGCGTAGACGCACAAACGTGCGGAAGCGATCGGCGAAGGTCGGAACTTCAGGGCAGTCGAAGTAGACCTCTCGATTGAGGCCCATGAGCAACTGCACGGCTTCCACCTGCGCATCGTGCGCAGAGAAGGACCCGCCCGCATAAACAAACTCGTCCGTCAGATACTCGATCGCGTGCCCGAGAATCTCCAGCGCGTGACCTGCCTCGGGTGAGATCCTGCGGCGACGCACCACGCCACGGCCCGTTACTGCCGCCGGCGCCGCTGTCCTGATCGGGAACCCACACGCTGCTGAAGTTGCCGTCATGCTTCTTATCCTCGCCTCTATGATCGGCGCTAGGTCATCCGTCAAACAGATAACCAAAGTACTATTTCAATTCGGTACACGTTACTTTATGCACCCTCCAAAATGGGAAGTCCAGTGACCCAGCTCACATCACTTGGGTCAGGAATCACCCCAAACACCCCCTTTTCCACTGAAACGCCCTGCCTCCTGCACGATAAAGCACTTTGTCACTACTTATCGGCTCGTTGCCTTGACGGGATCAGCCTAAAAACCTAATCTCAAACTAGAATCCTGCGTGTCCAGAGCTCTTTCTTGGCGCAAGGGGCGCAGTTTTATCGATTTCCTTGGGATTGGGCGGCAATGGTTCCCTATGACTGGCAATATCTCCCGCTTTTGATGCAGATTCTTGCCGCGTTCTTGCTCGGCGTGGGGATGGTTACAGCCTCATGGTTTGTGGGCCGCCATCGCAATACTGTCGTCAAGCTCGATGCCTACGAATGTGGCATCGAGGCCACCGGCGACGCGCGCGGCCGTTTCAGCGTGCGCTTTTATCTGGTCGCGGTTCTGTTCATCCTCTTCGACGTGGAAGCAGTCTTCATGATGCCCTGGGCGGTCATCTATCGTCGCCTGCCTGCGCTCACCGGCTGTTCGCGCCTCTTCGGCTTCTGGGAGATGCTCGTCTACCTCGGCTTTGTCGGTGTCGGCCTCTACTACATCGTGCGCAAAGGCGTCCTGAACTGGAGCCACGACAAGGCGGATCTTTAGGATGGCGAGTCAAACCCTCACTTTATCGGGCAAGCAAGCTGTCCTTGCGGAGATGTCTGACCATCCTGCGATCAAGGCGCTTCTGGCATGGAAGCCTGACGCCTTCACCGATGCCAAATTCGATTTCGGCGAATTGACCCTCACCGTCGCGTCCACTGAGATTCGCGCCGCCTGCGCCGCCGTGCAGGCCGCTGGCTACAACTTCTTTGAGGATATGACGGCCGTCGATTGGTATCCCCTTGCGCCGCGTTTCCAGTTGAGCTACCACATCCTCTCGCACGCGCTGAAGGAACGCATTCGGCTGCGCGTACTGCTCGATGAAGCCGAGCCCAGCGTCGACTCCATCACGCCGGTCTGGGCGGGTGCCAACTATTACGAGCGCGAGGTCTTCGATCTCTTCGGCATCCACTTTGCCGAGCATCCCGACCTGCGCCGCATCATGCTGCCGGACGACTGGAAAGGTCATCCCCTGCGCAAGGATTACCCCGTGGAGGGATATCGCTAATGAGCGAGAACCCTGGCGCGCCCGTCCTCGAATTGCCCGCCTCCGAAAGCACCGGCGAACGGCGTATGGTCCTCAACATGGGCCCGCAGCACCCTGCGACCCATGGTGTCCTGCGCCTGGTCGTCGAACTCGACGGTGAAGTCATTGTCAGCGTCCGCCCTGAGATCGGCTATCTGCACACCGGCATCGAGAAGACATGCGAGGCCAAGTTCTATCAGCAGGTCGTTCCCCTCACCGACCGCGTTAATTATCTCGATCCGCTCTCCAACAATCTCTGCTATTGCCTGGCCGTCGAAAAGCTCCTCAACCTCGAAATCCCCGAGCGCGCGCAATGGATTCGCGTCCTGCTCACCGAGCTGAGTCGGCTGAATTCACATCTCATCTGGCTCGGCACCCACGCCATGGATATTGGCGCCCTCACGGTGTTTCTTTACACCTTCCGCGAACGTGAGGAAATTCTGAGATTGTTCGAGGCTGTGGCCGGCCAGCGCATGATGACCAGCTACTTCCGCATCGGCGGCCTCTCCATGGAGCCGCCGCTCGGCTGGCTCGATCGCGTCGCTGCATTCATTCACGGATTTCCTGAGAAGATCGACGAATATTCGAACCTTCTGACGGGCAATCCCATCTTCATGAATCGCTTGAAGGGTGTGGGCTATCTCTCTGCAGCCGATGCCATTGCGCTCGGCGTAACCGGCCCACCCCTGCGCGCCTCCGGTGTCGATATCGATCTCCGCCGCGACATGCCCTACTCCGGCTACGAGAAGTTCCAATTCAAAGTCCCGATTTCCACGGTGGGCGACACCTGGGCGCGATACGAAGTGCGCCTGATCGAGATGCGCGAGAGCACCAAAATCATTCAGCAGGCGCTCGACGGCATGCCCGGCGGACCAGTCAAAGCCGACGCGCCCAAAATTGTTCTGCCTGACCGCGAAAAAATGAAAACGCAGATGGAGGCGCTCATCCATCACTTCAAGATCGTCACCGAGGGATTCGCCGTCCCCGCCGGCGAAGTCTATCAGGGCGTCGAATGCGGCCACGGGCAGATGGGATATTACGTCGTCTCCGACGGCACCGCTAAGCCCTACCGCGTGCACATGCGCTATCCCTCGTTTGCCACGCTGCAGGCCATCGAAACCATGTGCAAGGGCGGCCTGATCGCCGACCTCGTGGCTGTCATCGGCTCCATCGACATTGTGCTCGGAGAAATCGACCGGTAATCGGTTGAATGTACCAGTAATTGGTTGAATGTGGCGGTAACCGGTTGATTGTAGCGGTAATCGGATGAATGTATTGAAAGGGCACGGCTTCAGTCGTGCCGAATAGCGTGCGAGACAAAGTTGGGGCTTTAGCCCCTGAGGGAAGTTTGCTTGGGCCAGACCGTGACGATTCGCGACGAGCATATCTACATCGAGCTCTGGACCTCCCTCGCCTCCCTGCTCCGCAGCTACACCGCGGCGCACGGATTTCACAACAATCGCCACGCCACTGTCGAAGCCGGCGAGGAAGAAATTACGGTGCGCCACGAGGGAAAATGGCTCCGCCTCACCCGCAGCGGTGCATTCATCGCCTGGACGCGAGAAAATAGAATCACCGGAACCCTGGAATTGACCGAATCCGGCAACGTGCGCAGTGAATCGACCGAGGAAGCCATGGACTTGGCGGCCGAAGCCTGGGCACGGGAGTTGATGCAATGAGCCCGAAAAGCGAAACCATGTCGATCTTCTCGCCCAAGCTGGCCAAGCGCTTCGATGCGTTGGTCGAGAAGTACCCCGTGAAGCGTTCGGCGCTTATCCCCATGCTGCTCTACGCGCAGGATGAAGTCGGCTATCTTTCGGATGCGGTCGTCGCCGAGATCGCGCGGCGCATCGGCATTACAGAGCTCGAAGTCCGCAACGTCGCCACCTATTATTCGATGCTCCGCTTCAAGCCCGCAGGCAAATTCAACATTCAGGTCTGCACCAATATCAGTTGCATGTTGCGCGGCGCTTACGACGTCTACGAGCGCTTCCAGGAAGAACTCGGCGTCGGCCCCAAAGGCGTGACGTCCGACGGCCTCTTCTCCGTCGAAGAAGTGGAGTGCATCGGCGCCTGCTGTTGGGCGCCGGCCATTCAAGTCAACTACGACTATCACGATGAGATCAAGCCCGATCTCGTCCCCGGCATTCTCAGCGGCTATCGCGGGCAAGCAAAGGCCGAAATGCCCGCCAATCTCAACCCACCTGGAAAGCACGTCCAAAACAAGGGAAAAGATGCCTAGGCTCGTCTCTCATCCCGATGAAGTGAAGGTCGTCTCTCGGCGTTTCGGCATGGGTGCGGCAAAGATCGATCGCTATCTCGAGCTGGGCGGATATCAGGCCGTGAAAAAATGCCTTGCCCAGACCCCAGAGTGGATCATCGACGAGATGAAAGCCAGCGGCCTGCGCGGACGTGGCGGCGCGGGTTTCTCGGCGGGCATGAAGTGGTCCTTCGTCCCCAAACAATCCGCCAAGCCCAAGTACATTCTTGTGAACGGCGACGAAAGCGAGCCGGGTACCTGCAAGGATCATCTGATCTTTCTGCACGATCCGCATGCCGTAATTGAGGGCACCATCATCGCCGGCCTTGCAGTGGGCGCGCGCATGGGCTTTATCTACCTGCGCGGCGAGTATCGCTATCTTCTCGAAATCATGGAGCGCGCCGTCGCCGACGCCTACGAGCGCGGATTTCTCGGCAAAGATATCTTCGGTTCCGGCATCGAGTTTCAGATCATCACGCAGACCGGCGCAGGCGCCTACGAGGTGGGCGAAGAGTCCGCGCTCATGGAGTCGCTTGAAGGCAAACGCGGCGTACCGCGCATCAAGCCGCCCTTCCCTGCCGTGGTCGGCCTCTACGGCGGTCCTACGGTCATTAATAATGCCGAGACCATCGCGACCGTGCCCCACGTGATCACGATGGGCGCAGCGGCTTACGCGGGGATTGGCACTCCGCGCAATGGCGGCACACGCCTGTTCGGCATCAGCGGCCACGTGGAGCGCCCCGGCGTTTACGAATTGCCGATGGGCTACAACCTCAAGAAGATGATTTACGAAGTGGCTGGCGGCATGCGCGGCGGGCGCAAACTCAAGGCTGTCGTTCCAGGCGGCTCGTCCACTCCGGTTCTGCTGCCTGAAGAGATCGATATCGGCATGGACTTCGATCAAGTCGGTAAAGCCGGCTCCATGCTTGGTTCCGGCGGAGTGGTCGTGATCGACGACCAGACCTGCATCGTCGAGTTCGCGCTCCGCACCATCAGCTTCTATGCGCACGAGAGCTGCGGATGGTGCATTCCCTGCCGCGAAGGCACCGACTGGCTCAAAAAATCGCTTACACGCTTCCACGCCGGCTTCGGAAGCGAGAGCGACATCGACAATATGCGATACCTGGCCGAGAACATGCTGGGCCGCACCTTCTGCCCGCTGGGCGATGCCGCGGCCATGCCGACCATCGCGTTCGTCAAGAAGTTTCGCAAGGAGTTTGAAGATCACCTGAACGGAAAGCCGTGTCCCTTCGCGAGGGAAGGCGTACCGCAGTTAACGGTGGTGTGACGGAAGATCCGGGGCCTTTAGGTAGGACGGAGGGAGCAGGGACCATCAGGGGTATGACGAAAGGAACAGGGACCGTAAGCATCTAGCGGAGGGAGCAGAGGCCTTTAGGCCTCTGAATCGAGGTTGAATTAAACCGTGGCCTTCAGGCCCGGAGAAGTGTTGAAAGGGCACGGCTTTAGCCGTGCCGCGCGCGCCGTAGGCGCAACGGTTGTTAGCCCCGCGCTTCAGCGTGGGGTACGGGAGTGAAACTGATGTGAAGCCCCGTAGGGGCGATGCCGATTTCGTGAAAGGGCACGAGTTGGCTCGTGCCGATGACAGAAAGAAATGATCGGGGCTTTAGCCCCTGAGGGACCGCAAACGAAGAATGCCTGATGTCACATTCACAGTCGATGGCAAAAAGCTCACCGCTCCAGCGGGGACGCTCCTCATTGACGCTTGCCGCAAAGCCGGCATCGAAATTCCAGCCTTCTGCTATTACCCTGGCCTGAGCCTCCAGGCCGCCTGTCGGATGTGCGTCGTGCGCCAGGAAAAAGTGCCCAAGCTGCAAACCGCCTGCACCACTACCGTGGCCGAGGGCCAGGTTTTCATCACTGACTCGCCCGAAATCGCGCAGGCGCGCAAGGCCACCATCGAATTGCTTCTCGGCAATCACCCGCTCGATTGCCCTGTGTGCGACGCGGGTGGCGAGTGTGAACTCCAGGACATGACCTTCAAGTACGGCGCAGGCGAAAGCCAGTACGTCGAGGTCAAGCATCATCGCGACGAGCAACAATGGTCGCCGGCCGTCTTCTACGATCGCCCGCGCTGCATCCTCTGTTACCGCTGCATCCGCATGTGCGGCGAAGGCATGGACGTTTGGGCGCTCGGTATCCAGAATCGCGGCGCAAACTCCGTGATCGCACCCAACGACAATCATCAACTCGACTGCGAACAATGCGGCATGTGCATTGACGTGTGCCCCGTGGGCGCGCTCACCAGCGGCAGCTATCGCTACAAGACGCGGCCCTGGGAGATGAGCCACGTCTCCACCGTCTGCACGCACTGTGCCGACGGCTGCAAGGTCACCCTCGGCGTCCGCTCCACCAACGACGGTGCCGAAATCGTGCGCGCCGACAATCGCGACAAGAGCGGCATCAATAACGACTACCTATGCGCCAAGGGTCGCTTCGGTTTCGACTTTGTCGAGAGCCCCGACCGTTTGACGCAACCGCTGGTTCGCAATGCGGCCGGCAAGCTCGAACCTGCCACGTGGGAGCACGCGCTTCGCATTGCCGCCGGCAAACTGAAGGAGATTCGCGATGCGCGAGGGGGCGCGGCCATCGGCGTCATCGGTTCCAACCGCACCACCAATGAAGAGAATTACCTGCTGCAGAAGTTCGCGCGGACGGTGCTCGGGACCAACAACATCGACCACAAGCGCAGCACCGATTACGCAGCCTTTGCCCACGCTCTCGCCGGAAGTCGCGGAAAGACCGCGAGTCTGCGCGACATCGCTTCGGCCTGCGCCATTCTTCTCGTTGGCGGCAATCCCACGGAGGAGCATCCGCTGCTCGCCTGGTTGCTGCGCACCAATGTGCGCCTGAACCGCGCGCGCTTGTACATTGCCAACGCCAAGCCCATTAAGTTGGACCGTCAAGCCAAAGCCACGCAGGAGCTTCCACCCGGCGGCTATAAGGATCTCGCCGCCTTTCTCGATCACGGCACATCCGACTTCAGCAAGGCGCTTCTTGCCGAGGATTCACTCATCGTTGTCTTTGGCGAGGAGTTTCGCGGTGAGGAGGCCGAGAATCTCGTTGCCTGGGGTCTCAAGCGCGGCCCCAATCCCGATTCTGTTCGCTTCGCTTATCTAGGCGACCACGCGAACTCGCGCGGCGCAGCCGATATGGGCCTGTTCCCCGATCTGCTGCCCGGATACGTTCCGATCACAGCGCCCGGCGCCTTCGCCGAGTATCCCAACCTTCCCGCCGCACCCGGCAAAACGCTGCCGCAAATGCTCGAAGCCGCCGCAAACGGCGAACTCGGCGCACTCCTGATCGTCGGCGCCAATCCGGCTTCTCGCGCCAAGCTCGATCCCGCGGCCCTCAAGGATACCTTTGTCATCGTGCAGGATCTTTTCCTCACCGAAACCGCCGCACTGGCCGATGTGGTTCTTCCCGCCGCCAGCCTCTATGAAAAGTCCGGCACCGTGACCAACACCTATGGCGACATCCAAATGGCGCGCAAGGCCGCCGACCGCGCCGGAGTCAAACCGGATTTCGAAATCCTCGTCCGCCTCGCCGGAAGCATGGGAATCGACGTCAGCACCCTGGTTCCCTTCGGCAAGCGTGGCATTACGGGCGATCTCGGCCAGTCACGCGGCGCACAGGCCGGCGAAGCCGATCGCCACGCCGTCTGGCTTGAGGCCAACGGTCTCGAACCCAAACTGAGCCCTTTCGATCCGCTCGCGCTCCTGGATGAAATTGAACGCCTCGTCCCCGGATACAAGCTCGACCGGATCAACCTTTTCGCAGGCAACGATGTGCATACGGAACTCGAGGCCACGCCCGGATTTGTGCCGCTAAAAGCTCTCACAAGCCCCGGCTTGGTTGTTCCTGCGCACGACACGCTCTTCACCTCGGGAACGCTGGGCAATTACAGCCCTGCGCTCAAGCAGCTGACGCAACACCAAACAAAGGAACTGGCGGAAACCGCGGCCGACTAAGAAATGTACCAGTCGCCGCTGACTTGCTAACTTGCTGACTCGCTGTCCAAAGAAGGCCGAACGCACGTGACGATCCTCGCATTCTTTCTCTGGAACCTGCTCAAAGTCGCCGTGGTCACGGTGGTGATGCTCATGGGCATCGCCTACACCGTGCTCCTTGAGCGAAAATTGGTGGGCCGCATCCAGAACCGCTGGGGACCCAGCCGTGTTGGCCCCTTCGGCCTCTTGCAGCCGCTTGTGGATGGCGCCAAGTCGTTCCTCAAAGAGGATCTGATTCCCACCGCCGTCTACCGCCCGCTCTATTTGCTGGCGCCCATCATCTCTCTTGGCTGCGCGCTCATTGCCATCTCCGTCATTCCTTTTGGCGCGCCTGGTATGGGTCCGCACGGCTTCGATTTCTTCGAGATTTCAAATATCAACGTCGGCCTGCTCGTGATTCTCGGCGTCACTTCCGTGGGCGTGTACGGCATTGCCCTTGCTGGCTGGTCGTCGAACAACAAGTACTCGCTGCTTGGCGCGCTGCGCTCCTCGGCACAACTCATCAGCTACGAACTGGCTCTCGGCCTCTCGCTCGTCGGCGTGGTGATTCGCGCCGGCTCGCTTAACCTTCGCGTCATCGTCGAGCAGCAGGCCCGGCTCGGCATCGCAACCTGGAACATCTTTGGAGGAATGCAGTTCATTGCCTTCTTTATCTACTTGATGGCCGCCTTCGCCGAAACCAACCGCTCGCCCTTCGATCTGCCTGAAGCGGAGAGCGAGCTTACCGGCGGCTATCACACCGAATATAGTTCGATGAAGTTCGCCATGTTTTTCATGGCCGAATACGGCAACATGATTAACGTGGGTTGCGTGGCCACGCTGCTGTTTCTCGGTGGATGGACCAGCCCGCTCGGCGACCTGATGGGGCCATTCCAAAGCACCTGGATCAACGCACTGCTCCCGCTCTTATGGTTTGTATCCAAGGTTTTCTGCTTTCTTTGTCTTTATGTCTGGGTGCGGGGCACTTTGCCGCGCTTCCGCTATGACCAACTGATGAGCTTTGGCTGGAAGTTTTTGCTTCCATTGGCCATGCTGAACATTGTGGGAACAAGCCTCTGGCTTGCGTATCGTTGAGCGCGATTCAGCATTTTTGTTGAAACGCACTCATTTACAATCGGGAGGGCAATTCCGGAGCAACATCTTCCAGGCTCCGCTTATCTTCCCCTCAACCTGCCGGCCAAACGGTCGACCCGGCATTGATCAGTACGCCAGGCAACAATGCACCTGACTTTGTTTTTCCTTTTTGCCGGATTCTGTCTCGCGGGAGCCATCAATCTCCTGTGGCAGACCCATCCCATCAACAGCGCTCTTGCGCTGATCGTGGTCATGACCTCGCTCGCGGTCCTCTACCTGCTGCTCGGCGCTGAATTTCTCGCCATCGCGCAAATCATCGTGTATGCCGGCGCCGTCATGGTGCTGTTCACTTTCGTGGTCATGCTGCTCAATGCTGGTCGTGAAGAGCATACGCTTGGCAGCCGCGCCGCGGCACGTGTCGGTTTTCCCGCCGTTGTCGTTCTCCTCGCCATTCTTGCCACCATCATTCTTCGTGCTCAGGGTCTCGTCGCAGCGCATCTGGGCGTGGGACTCACCAATGCAAAAGACAGTTCCAATCTCGTCGTCCTCAGCCAGGTCCTCTTCCACGAACTGCTTCTGCCCTTTGAATTGACTTCAGTGCTCATTCTCATCGCCATCCTTGGCGCAGTGGCCATCGCCAGACGCGAAGGCTCGGAAAGGACGGCCGAAAAATGAGTCTTCTTGCGCACGATGTGCCCCTCACCTGGTATCTGCTCCTGAGCGCTGTCCTCTTCTCGCTCGGCGTCGTCGGATTCCTCATCAAGCGCAATCTCATTACCGTTTTCATGTCCATTGAGCTCATGCTCAACGCCGTCAATCTCTCCTTCGTCGCCTTCGCCTATCAATGGCACGAGGTGAAAGGGCAGATCTTCGTCTTTTTCGTCATGATGGTCGCCGCCGCCGAAGCCGCCGTCGGCCTAGCCATCATTATTGCTGTCTTCCGCGTACGCGCCACCTTGGCCGTCGACCGTATCGACCTGATGAAACTATGAACGGATACCTTTTCCATCTTTGGTACATTCCGGCTCTGCCGTTCGCAGGATTCCTGATCAATGGACTCCTGGGTGGACGCCTGCCAAAGTGGCTCGTGACGACGATTGCTCTATTGGCTCCGCTCGGATCGTTTCTGGCGGTGCTCGGAAATTCATTCGGATTCTTCGGCGATATGCCGATGCCGTCGCCACTTCCGATCGTCGAAACCTGCCCACATCCCTGGCTCGCCATCGCTTCGCTGCACGTCGATTTCAGTTTCGTCCTCGACCAGCTCTCCCTCGTCATGCTGCTCGTCGTCACCGGCGTCGGCTTCCTTATCCACGTCTACTCCGTCGGCTACATGCGCGATGACCCCGGCTACGCGCGCTACTTCAGCTACCTGAACCTGTTCCTCTTTTTCATGACCACCCTCGTCCTCGCCGGCAATGTGCTCCTCATGTTCGTCGGCTGGGAGGGGGTCGGCCTCGCATCCTATCTCCTCATCGGCTTCTGGTTCCAGAAGCAATCCGCCGCCGCAGCCGGCAAAAAAGCCTTCATCGTCAACCGCATCGGCGACTTCGGCTTCCTCATCGGAATTTTTCTTCTCCTCGCCAACTTCGGCACGCTCACGTTCAGTGAAATCTCCACCAAGCTCGCCGCGAATCCGGTCTGGACGGGCGGCGTCCTCACCGTGATCTGCCTCTGCCTGCTGATGGGCGCTGCCGGCAAGAGCGCGCAACTGCCGCTCTATGTCTGGCTGCCCGACGCCATGGAAGGCCCCACCCCGGTCTCCGCGCTTATTCACGCGGCCACCATGGTCACTGCGGGCGTCTATTTGATCGCGCGTACACATTTCCTCTTCGACCGCGCGCCCATCGCTCTAGCCACAGTGGCCATCGTCGGCGCGGCCACAGCCATTTTCGCGGCCACCATCGCCCTCGCCCAGAACGACATCAAGCGCGTGCTCGCCTACTCCACCATCTCGCAATTGGGCTACATGTTTCTGGCCTGTGGCGTTGCCGCGTATTCGGCGGCCATCTTTCACCTCGTTACGCACGCATTCTTCAAGGCGCTGCTGTTCCTCGCCGCCGGCTCCGTCATTCACGCCATGGGCGGTGAGCAGGACATGCGCAAGATGGGCGGCCTGCGCAAGAAACTTCCCGTCACCTTCTGGACCATGACGGTAGCCGTCTTCACCATTGCCGGTTTCCCACCCCTGGCCGCGTTCTTTTCGAAAGACGCGATCCTCTACGCCGCGTTCGCCCAGGGAACCCAGGGCAAAATTCTCTGGTTCGTCGGCATCCTCACGGCCATGCTGACCGCGCTCTACATGTTCCGCCTCTGGTACATGACCTTCTTCGGCGAGTCGCGAACAGCCGATGCCCATCCCCACGAGAGCCCTTGGTCCATGCGCGCGCCGCTCATCATTCTCGCGCTGCTTTCCGTTTGCGGCGGCTGGATCGGCATCGAGCGTTTCAGCGCTTTCCTGGCGCCTTCCGTCGGCCTTCACCCCGCAGTTTCCGGCACGCCGCATCTCGAGCTCATCCTCACCATCGTTGCCGTTCTCGTGGCGCTTGAAGGCTGGCTGATCGCGGACAAGTATTACCGGCGCAAGACGGAACGGCCGGCGCAACTGGCTGCGGCAATGCCCGCCGGCTACAAGTTCCTCGCCAACAAGTATTACGTTGACGAGATCTACAACGTGATCCTGGTCAAGCCGCTATTTGCCGCTTCGCAATACGTGTTGGGCTGGGTCATTGATACAGGAATTCTGGGCGGCGCGGCTTGGCTGCTTGCCGGGACCGCCAACCTTTCGGGAATGATTCTGCAGCGCTGGCAATCGGGCAACTTGCGCTCGTATGCGGCCTGGCTCACGGCCGCAGCCGCGGTGCTTCTCTTGTTCGTCTTCTACGGTTCAATCGGAACCTACCTGGGTGCCCATGGCATTGGTCTGCAACTGAATCTGCACTGGATGGGACACTGACCATGAAAGCAATCGATCCCATCATTCTCACCCTCATCCTGCTGGTACCGCTGGCGGGCGCGGTTCTCGTCGCGCTCGTACCCGATCGCGCTAAACTGCCCAATTGGATCGCGCTCGGTACCACGCTCGTCACTTTCGTCCTCACGCTCCATCTCCCCGCGCACTTTATTTCCGGCCAGCCAGGCTTTCAATTTGAAGTCAACATCCCCTGGATCGAAAGCCCCGCCATCTGCTACCACGTTGGCGTCGACAGCCTCAGCCTCTGGCTGATCGTGCTGGTTGGGCTTCTCGCTCCCATCGGCGTCATCGCCAGTTGGAACGCCATCCACACTCGCCGCAAAATCTTCTACTCGCTTTTCCTGGTTCAGCAGACCGCCATGTTTGGCGTCTTCGTCGCGCTCGACCTCATGCTCTACTACGGCTTCTGGGAACTTTCCCTCGTGCCCATGGCCATCCTCATCGCCATGTACGGCCGCAAGGACGGTCCGAAGGCCGCGCTTAAATTCTTCCTCTTCACCTTCATTCCCTCCGCACCGCTGCTGGTCGCCATTTTGTGGCTCTACTCGCGCGCGCACACGTTCAACTTCAGCGAATTGCAGTATCAAACTGCCAGCGGAGTGCTTCCCGCCGGAGCACTTTTCTGGGTCGCGCTGGCGTTCTTGTTCGCCTTCGCGGTCAAGGTTCCTGTCTTTCCCTTGCACGGTTGGCTCGCCGACACCTACAACGAAGCGCCCGTCGCTCTCGCCATGGTGGTTGCCGGCAAGCTTGGCCTCTACTCCATGCTGCGTTTCCACGTCGGGCTCTTCCCTGTCCAGGCGCGCGCCATGGCTCCGCTGCTCATCGTTCTCGCCGTCATTGGAATCCTTTATGGGGCTTGCCTAGCCCTTGTCCAGCGCGATTATTGGCGTCTGATGGCCTTTGCCGCGCTCAGCCACCTCAGCCTGATCGTGCTTGCCATCTACGGCCTCACGCTCACGGGATGGTCCGGCGCGGTCTATCAGATCCTCTCGCATGGCGTGGTCGATGGCGCACTCTTCCTGCTGCTCGGCGCGCTCGAAATCCGTTACGCCACCAGCACTATTGCCTCTTACGGCGGCCTCGCAGCAAAACTGCCCCGCACCGCAACCTTCTTTGTCATCGCCACGCTGGCCATGATTGGCCTGCCCATGCTGAGTGGCTTCATCGGCGAGTTTGTCATTCTCTCGAACACCTTCGGCGCAGTCAGCCGCACTGCGGCGGTCCTGGCTGCCTTGGGTGTGATCCTCGGCGCGGTCTACATGCTCTCGCTGGTGCAGCGTATCTTCTACGGCCCCGAAAGCACACTCGTCACTTCCAAACCCGCCAACGATCTCGGCATCGGCGAACTCGCTGTCCTAGCGCCGCTGGCAGTCCTCATGCTCGTCATGGGCCTCGCGCCGTCGCTCTGGCTCAACACCATCCAGACCGGCGTACATCCTCCGCCACCGCGACAAGCACTGGCGACACAACACCCCGTCATCCTGCAAGGAGCTTGTGCAGCGGCGTCATATGAAGCTCCTGACCTTGTTGCTACACCTGATTTCATTAGGAAATGCGAATCGCTTCAGGAGGCCCAGCGGTGAATCCCGTTCCCGACATCTACCGCATCCTCCCCGAGTTGATCCTCACGCTCACCGGCGCAGCCATCATGGTGCTCGACGCCTCGACTCCGCCTTCCTGGCCGCGCCGCCCGTTGGGCTGGGTAGCCGCCATCGGCACCACCATCGCTCTCTGGGCCAGCCTCTGGCAGCTTTCACTGCCTGAAGGAACCGGCTTTTTCGGTACCGTCGAAACCACCGCCTTTACTGTCTTCTTCCACGTCCTCATCTGCGGCATCGTTCTCGTGTGCATCTTGCTCTCGCTCGACACGCTGCCCGAGCACAGCCACCACCAGGGCGAGTTTTACGCGCTCGTCGTCTTCGGCGCAGTCGGCATGTGCCTGCTCACCGGCGCGGTCGAACTGCTCGTGGTCTTCATCGCCCTTGAAATTTCCTCCATCTCCACCTACATCCTCGCCGGCTACCGGAAGCAGACCGGCCGTGGTCCTGAAGCCGCCATCAAATACTTCCTCCTCGGCTCTTTTGCTACCGCGTTTTTGCTTTACGGCATTGCCCTCGTCTTCGGCGCCACCGGCACTACGCAGATCTATCAAATCGCGCAACTCGCGCCCGTCGCGCAGAATCAGGCACTTGTTTTCGCCGCCATGGCGCTCATGATGGTCGGCATTCTCTTCAAGGTATCCGCGGCGCCTTTCCACATTTGGACGCCCGATGTCTACGAAGGCGCGCCCTCGCCGGTTGTCGCTCTGCTCTCTACCGCGCCCAAAGCCGCCGCCTTTGCTCTGCTCCTCCGCGTGGTCTATGAGATGTTCCCCAACCTCCGTTCCGTCTGGGCGCCGTTGCTCTGGATCGTCGCCGTGCTCTCCATGACGGTCGGCAATCTCGCCGCGCTCCGCCAGCAAAACGTTAAGCGCATGCTGGCCTACTCGGCCATCGCCCACGCCGGCTATCTGCTCGCGGCCTTCGCCGGCATCGGCTCCATCGGCATCGCCGCCGCCAGTTTCTATATCGCCGCCTACGCCGCCATGAACGTCGGCATCTTCGCCGTCATCACGCTGGTCGGCGGATACGACGAGCATCTTTCGCTCATTGACGACTTCCGCGGACTCATGTACCGCTCGCCCTTCCTCTCGAGCCTGCTCATCTTCTTCCTCATCTCGCTCATCGGCATTCCCTTCACCGGCGGCTTCTTCGGCAAGTTTTACTCCTTCTCGGCCGCAGTCGACGGAGGCGCCATCGCTCTGGCCATCATCGGCCTGCTCAACTCGGGATTAGCCGCGGCTTATTACCTGCGTCTGGCCCTCGTCTGCGCGCAGCGCCCATCCGCAGACCAAACCGCACCGCCCAAGCCGGTGGTCGGCGTCGCCGTCGGAGCAGCTTTACTGCTGGCCGTTGCCGTCACACTCGTTCTCGGCATCGTTCCCGGCACAATTCTCCATGCAGCCCAGTCGGCCGCGCACACCCTGCAAGCTCCTCCACAACCGGGCGTAGTCCCCAGCATTCCGCTACAATTTCCTAAATGAAGCTAGGTGAATTAGCAAGCCGTCTGGGCGCTGGACTGCGCGGCGATCCCAACCTCGAAATCACGGGCGTCAAGGGCATTGAAGATGCCGGCCCTTCCGAGATCACCTTCGTCGCGAATCCCCGCTACACTGCTCTCGCCCGGACCACCCGCGCCGCGGCGATCATTGTCGAGCCGGAGTTCCAGGAGATCGCCGCAGCCACCATTCGCATCAAGAATCCTTATCACGCCTTTTCGCGCGCGCTGGGCCTCTTCTACCAGCCGCCCTCTTACGCTCCGGGCATTCACCCCACCGCCGTCATCGACCCCACGGCAGAGATCGGTTCGGATGCGCACATCGGCGCCTACGCCGTCGTCGGCCCCAACGTCCGCATCGGAACCCACGCCACGCTCCTGCCCCACGTGGTGCTTTATCGCGGCGTTCAGGTCGGCGACTACTTTTTCGCGCACGCACATGCCGTGGTCCGCGAAAACTGCGTTCTCGGCGACCACGTTACGCTCGAAAACGGCGCCATCATCGGCGCGGATGGATTCGGCTTCTCAAAGAATGACGCTGGCCAATGGGAGAAGATCCCGCAATCCGGCCCCGTCCGCATCGGCAGCCGTGTGGACGTGCAGGCAAACGCGACCATCGATCGCGCGACCGTAGGCGCGACCGAGATCGGCGACGGCACCAAAGTCGATAATCTCGTCCAGGTGGGCCACGGCTCGCGCGTCGGCAACGATTCGCTGATCTGCGCCCAGACTGGCCTCGCCGGCTCCTCCATCATCGGCAACAACGTGATTCTTGCCGGCCAGGTGGGCATTGCCGGCCATTGCACCGTCGGCGACGGCGTCATCCTGACCGCGCAATCGGCCGTCTCCCACGATGTGCCACCCGGGAAAGTGATCTCGGGATCGCCCGGCTTCGACAACCGCATCTGGCTTCGCGCCGTCACCATCTTTCAGCGCTTGCCGGAGCTGCTCAAGCGCCTCGACCGCGTAGAGAAGGCGGTGGCGAATCAACTCGGCCCATCAGACGCTGCGCCGCCCGATGAGGAGACCGGCAAATGAGCCGCCGCGCCGCATTGCGTTCCGGTCTCTATGCCGCAACTGTCCTCTCTGCTTTCTTCTTTTCCGCCTGCCACTCCTACCACATCGATGCCACCATCGAAAACCGCACCGGCACTCCCATCCAGCTACTTGAGGTGGACTATCCCAGCGCCAGCTTCGGCATCAACTCGTTGGCCCCATCTGCTAACTTCCAATACCGGTTTCAGATCCGCGGCACTGGCCAGCTCAAGGTGTTGTATACCGCAGCTAACGGCCACACGGTCCAGATCTCCGGCCCGACGCTCGCAGAGCGGCAGCAAGGCACGCTCGAGATCGTACTTGAGCCTGGCGGCAAAGCCGAATTCCACCCTCAACTGACCCCGCCGGCTTGATCGGCCGGGCCTCAAATTGCCTCTAACCGTTACCAAAGCCCTGAAAATCAGCAACAAATCCTTCATGCCTGCCTGATCTTGTCAAAGAACCCTCCGATAAGAGATAGGGAGGGTGAGTTGCGCTCGATTTCTGCAACTCGTTACAGGCGCCCCGTGGTCCGATGGCTACGGCCACATGCCCTCGCGCTCCGGCTCGCATGTTGCATGCTCTGCGTGTCGCTGGCGACAGGCCTGGCAGGCGCCATGGCCGAAGGCAACCTGATTTGGGTCGCCAACGGCGTCCTCCTCGCCTATCTGCTCCTGGCCCCGCGCCGTCTCTGGCCTGCTTATCTCTGCGCAGGCCTGCTGGGCCACGCCATCGGAACTGCCACCGTTCATGCCCCTTGGCAGGTCAACCTGGTGGATACGCCGCTCGACGTGTTTGAGGCCTTCCTCGGCGCGCTTCTTCTGCGCCGCCGCTCTGCGCAGCTTCCGTGTTTCACGCAAGGCAAGTATCTCCTCCGCTTTTTCGTCTTCGCGGTCCTGGCCGCTCCGCTGATCACGGGACTGATCCATGGATTCATCGCGATGCTGTGGCAACATGCGGCCTTCCCGAAGTCGTTATTCCAATGGGTAGCGACCGACAGCCTGGGCGCGTGCGTCGTTGCTCCCGCTTGCGTCGCCATCTTCCGCACCAGAACCCACCGTTCCCTTTGCGCCGGCAAAAATTGGACCTACCTCATTCCCATTGCGGCGATCACCATTGCAGTTCTTTCCCAGGCAAGGGTGCCGCTGCCCTTTGTGCTCTATCCGTTCCTCGTTCTGATTCTGCTTCGGCTTGGCCTCGGATGGGCGGCAACCGCCACACTCTTTGTGGCTGCGGTAGGAAGTTGGTATACGGTCCACGGTGAAGGGCCTTTCGCGGGCTCCTTATCGCTCTCGCGCCTCGAGCCCGCTGTCCTTCTCCAGCTCTTTGTCGCCTCTGCCATGTTCACGCTCTATAGCGTGTCCGTCGTCATTGAAAATCTGCGTTCCACCGAGCGCAGATTGCAGCAAATCGCTTCCCTGCACAAACTCGTGACAGAAAATTCCCGCGACGTCATCATCATCTCCGACTTTGAAGGCCGTAGAAGCTTCGTCTCGGCGGCCGGCGCCAATTGGGGCGGATGGAGCGGTGAAGAGATGCTCGATCTGCACAGCCTCGCCCTGGTTCATCCCGAGGACCGGCGAAAGTTGGCAGAGACGGTTCGCGAGCTGCGTTCCGGCAAGGATGATGCCCTGGCCGAGTGCCGCGTCAGAGCGCGCGATGGCCATTACGTCTGGGTTGAAGCCAGTTTGCGCACCATCCGCGACCCCGTCACCCATGTTCCCACCGGAATCCTGAACAATGTGCGCGATATCTCCGAGCGCAAGCTCGCCGAGCAGCAACTCGCCGAGGCCTACCATGCCGTCGAGACCATGGCCATTACCGACGCCCTCACGGGTCTCGCCAACCGCCGCCGCTTCGATCAGTGCCTCACCGTCGAATGGCGCCGCGGTATGCGCGAGCGCAAACCGCTTTCAATTCTCCTCATCGACGCCGATCTCTTCAAGGCATACAACGACACCTACGGCCATCTCCGCGGCGACAATTGTCTCAAGCAGATTGCCGAGGCGATCCAGGACGTGGTCTCAAGACCCGGAGATCTCGTCGCTCGCTTCGGGGGCGAGGAGTTCGCCGCCATCCTGCCGAATACTGCCGCGCCCGGCGCCTTCCAGTTGGCGCAGGATATCTGCGCCGTCATGTGCAGCCGCCAGCTTCCCCACTCGGCCAGTCCCATCGGCGTGGTTACCATTTCGGCCGGTTCCGCAACCCTGGTTCCGCAATTGGGACAGCCCGCCGTGGCCCTCATTGACTGCGCCGACCAGGCACTCTATCAGGCCAAGCGCAACGGACGTAACCGCGCCTGCGCGCACCGGTCCGGCGTCAACGGCGAAAGCGTCGATATGAACAGCCACGATCGGGTCGCGATCCATTCCGCCTGACGGGCTCGGCAACCGGTATCGTTCGAGCTGACCCCCACAATCTCGTGCAAGAGAAAAGCCCGTGCAGCGAAGGGCCGAGGCTCTACGCTGCACGGGCTTAAAGATGACACCAGACTCAGTGCACCATGCTCTTGAACAGCGGCGATTGCAGGAGGTTGTCGAAATCTCCGTTTGTCGTCGCAAAGTGGATGGTCAGGTTTCCTGCACTGGATCCGATATCGGTATTGTTCAGCGCCTGCTTCTCGGCATCGGTTGCGCTCATCTTGCGCACCATTACTGCCGCCGACAGGAGCGACGAAATGGTTGCCGCCGCGAACGTGTCCCCGGTTGCGATCGTCAAATCGAACCGCACCCCGTGCTGAAAGTCCATGGAATACCAGGAAGCATCCAGCCGTTGGCGGACGCTGTCGTAGTCCGTCACCGACCCGGCCTCGCCCATAAGCTGTTTCATCATCGTCTGGGTGCCCTTGTTGTCCAGAATGCTCCACAGCGGAGAGGAATCGACACTCTGCATGGCATTCATCATCGAGCTGTTGGTGAGCAGGCTCGCCGCCATCCCATCGCGTGCATCCAGCGCCCTGGTTACCGAGTCCCTATCGCCGAAGATCATGGTCGAAGGATCGACAAAGCAAAGCACCATACTGGTCTTGGCCATCGGGTACACGCTGTTCGTCCGCACCATGGTCGCCTTGACCTTCTTTTGGCGGAAATTGGCCAGAATGGTCTGCGTATCGAACTGCCCCTGTGCGATGCCGACAGCGTGCAGCGAATCGCTGTCCGACGACATGCGAAAGTACGCAAAGGCGAGTTCATCCACGTCGTGATTCTCATTCAGACCCGAGTGGCTCAACGCTTCGTCGAACTGCTTGAGTTCCGGCGGCATCACGCGATTGCGCAGATCCATGGCCGCAGGCGAGTTCTGCATGGCGTGATAGTCGATCACCACCAGTTGCTGAACATCGTGGGGAATGGCTCCGCGCGTATCCGTAGTCAACTGCGCCGCAAACGCCACGCTGCCTGCCGCTACCAGCACGAACGCCATCGAACACTTCATCAAACACTTGAACATTCTCTTCCTCCAACCACAAAAATAATCACTAGTCATTGCCCGCTAGTTGGGCTACCTAAAGGCTTGCGCCTCATCCAGATCTTGAGGATTCCCAGCGCCTTACCACCATTTTACCGGCAAAATCGTCCTCGGAACCACTTAAACCAAGCGGACTCGTCCATCGTTTGCCGGCCACGCCAGTGGGCATCTCAGGCGACGCTCCAGAATCTTCGTCTCCTCGTCGAACCCACCTAATTGACGCATCCACTCGCTTTCCCGCTCACAAGCCGCTTCGGGAATCAGGCCGATCACCTCGCCCTCGGCAAGGCCGACCTTGTGCCGGGCAGCCAGGCTCGATACCTTCTGGTGCACCTTCGAGATCGGTGTCGCCTCAAAATCGGTGATATTCATGGAAAGCTGGGCGCGTCCATGGGCCATGACGCCCAGCGCCTTCACGCCCCTCAAGCCTCCGCCAGCCGCCCGGATCTCTCGCGCAATGGCGCGCGCAATCGCCACGTTCGCCGAATCGAAGTAAATGTTGTATGCCACCAGGAACTTGCGCGCCCCTACCGCGCAGGCGCCCGCGGTGGGATGCAGACCCGGCCCTCCCTGATCGGGCCGTCGCGAAGGATCCTTTTCCACGGCGTCTCTGAGCTCCTCGAACTGCCCCCGGCGCACGTCTTCCAGGTTCACCCGATCGGGCCGCATTGCAGCCGCCTCGTAGAAGAACACGGGCACTCCGAAACGCCGCCAGATTTCGAGGCCGGCCTGCCGCGCCAACAGCACGCATTGTTCCAGCTTGATCCCTTTCACAGGCACGAACGGAATCACGTCCGCCGCGCCGATGCGCGGGTGGACGCCCTGCTGGCGAGTCAGGTCGATGGTCTCCGCTGCCCTGCCCGCGCCGCGCACCGCCGCTTCCACAACCGCCGCCGGTTCTCCGGCAATGGTCACGACCGAGCGGTTATGATCCGCGTCCATCGACCAATCGAGCAGATGCACCCCATCCACCTGCATGGCAGCCACAATGGCCTCCACACACGCGGCGTCGGTCCCCTCTGAAAAGTTGGGAACACACTCGATGAGCGGTTCACTCATGTTCGATTCACCCCTCGGAATGCCGGCCGCGATAACCAGCCGCGCGGCTTCCATCATCTCCAGAACGTGTAGCCCACCTGTACCTGGATGCTGGCATTCACGCCCGGGTTGCGATCGCCCAGTGAGGCTGAGGAGATATGCACTCCGTTCACACCCAGATCGATGGACCGTCCCGGGCGCAAGAAATAATGAACTCCACCACCGCCTTGCGGCGAAAAGTTCCAGACCGACGTTCCGCCGTCGAGGCCGAGCGCCGGGTTGCTCAGGATATTCGGTGGGAACTTGTGCGTGGTGTAAATCAACCCGCCTGCCGCCTGGAACCAGGGTTGAATCCGGTGCGAGCTGGTAGCAAAATTCCAACGGAGGATCACCGGGGTAAGGCTGACTCCATAGTAGGTTCCGCCACCGTACTGCAATGTGCACGAATAGGTCAGGTTGGTGACAGGATTCACGCAAGTTTGCACCTGACTGTGCGGAGCCGGTGTGTACGCCTGCCACAAAGGCATAATATTGCCCGCGAATTCGAATTGCCCGCTGAACATTCCGGCGTGCACCACGGGCGACAGCACCTTGCCCAGTTGGAATCCCGCCGAGAAGAACTTGAATTGGTCGCGGTTTCCGAACCCATTGCCATAGTTCACAAAGGGGCCGTACTCCCAGCTCCGCTGATTCCGCACCTGGGCCACCGGATTATTTGCATCCTCATTGTTTGCCGTAGAACTGGCTGGCGTCTGCGCAGCCGCAGTCGTCACTCCCATCCCTGCCATCATCACCAGCAACACCAACCAAACGATTCGACCGAATGCTTTCAATCTTCCCCCCCAAAAACTGCTTTCTGCTTCCTCAGTCCCTTAGTCCCTAGTCCCTCAGTCCCTGTCTATTCGTCTTTTCCAAAAAAAGACCGCCACAACCGGGCGGCCTCGTTTCTTGCTGCCGGGCACTCGGTCAACTCGCCGCGTGCTCCATCTGCTCGGCATCCATATCGAAGTTCGAGTGGACACTTTGCACATCGTCGAGATCTTCCAGGGTCTCCAGCAGCCGTACCATCTGGCCTACGGCATTTCCTTCCAACTTCGTATAGGTCGAGGCGAGCATGGTCACCTCGCTCATCACCGTGGGAATGCCCGCAGCCTTCACTGCGCTGGCAACCGCTTCATAAGCTCCCGGATCGGTAATGATCTCCCAGGTATCGCCTTCGTCCTTCAGGTCCTCGCCGCCGTGCTCCAGCACGATGTCCATCAGCTTTTCTTCCGTGGCCGCGGACTTCTCGACGGCAATCAGGCCCTTCTTGGCAAACATGAACCGGACCGAGCCCGACTCGCCAAGATTCCCGCCATTCTTTGAGAACGCATGACGAATCTCGCTCACTGCCCGGTTGCGGTTGTCCGTGAGGACGTCCACAATGATCGCAACCCCACCCGGGCCGTAGCCCTCGAACGAGATTTCGTCATAGCTCACGCCTTCCAGTTCGCCCGTGCCGCGCTGAATCGCCCGCTTGATGTTGTCCTGGGGCATATTCTCGGCCTTGGCGGCGGCTACCGCGGTGCGCAGCCGCGCGTTCGTGTCAGGATTGCCACCGCCCTTTGCGGCGACAGCAATTTCCTTCAGAAGGCGAGTGAAAATCTTGCCGCGCTTGGCATCCAGCGCGCCCTTCTTGTGCTTGATGGTGGCCCATTTCGAATGGCCAGACATAGATACCTCAAACCGATGAAAATAACGGTGTTCTTTAGACACCCGACAAGTGAGTATACCATTCACGACAACGGGCGAGACACGTCGTCCGAAGGCCCCCTGGCCGCAGGAACCTCTCGTAAGCACCACGGGTTCCGGCTAAATTCGGTCGCGCTATTTGACCACTGCATTGGGAATGCCTGGAAAGCCGCGCCGGAGGCGCAGCGTTTCTTAGCCCCGCGCTTTAGCGCGGGGAATGCAGATCCCCCAGATTGCCTCCAGAGTCCCGTAGGGACGACGCAACGGCATTTCTTCCGCAGGGTCCACTGGCCTTACAGAAAAACCTCGGCATCCCGCAGTATCGCGCCTTTTCGATCCTTATCCGAAACGATGAGCTCGCTCTCCGCGGCCGGCCAGGGGATGGCAAGATCCGGATCGTTCCACAAAATCGTCCGGTCGCCCTTTGGAGCGTAATAATCGGTCACCTTGTAGGCGAATCCGGCCACTTCGCTCAGCACCAGAAATGCATGCCCGAAGCCTTCGGGAATCCAGAGCATCCTGCCGTTTTCCCCGCTCAGTTCCACAGCCACGTGCCGGCCGAACGCCGACGAACCCCGGCGCAGGTCCACGGCCACATCCAGCACCGCCCCGTGCGTCACACGCACCAGCTTTCCCTGCGGTTGCACAATCTGGTAGTGAATGCCGCGCAGCACGTTCTTTTTCGATATCGAAAAATTGTCCTGCACCCAGTTCGCGGGCAGGCCGGCCTCCACCATCTGCCGCAGATTGAAGGTTTCGGAAAACGCGCCTCTTTCATCTCGGTAAACGGCCGGGGTCAGCACGAGCACGCCGGGCAAGGTAGTGGCTTCGATCTTCATGACTATTCGATCCCCGCTGCAAAATACGGCTCGCGCAGCAGTTTCATCAGATATTGACCGTAGCCGCTCTTCGCGATCGGTGCCGCCAGCGCCTCAAGCTGCGCGGCGTTGATGAATCCCTGCCGGTAGGCGATCTCTTCCGGGCAGGCGACGTTCAGCCCCTGCCTCCGCTCGATGGTGTGCACAAACAAAGCGGCTTCGAGAAGCGAATCGTGCGTGCCGGTGTCGAGCCAGGCCATGCCGCGGCTCATGATCTCCACATTCAGCTTTCCTGCTTCCAGATAGCGCCGGTTCAGGTCGGTAATCTCGAGTTCGCCGCGCACCGAAGGTTTGAGCGTTTCGGCAATGCGCACCACTTCGCGATCGTAAAAATACAGACCCGTCACGGCGTAGCGCGACTTGGGCGCCTTCGGCTTCTCCTCCAGACTCACTGCGCGGCCCGCTTGGTCGAACTCCACCACACCGTAGCGCTCCGGGTCTTCCACCGGGTACGCAAACACGGTCGCGCCGTCTTCCAGTTGCGCAGCCGCCTGCAACTGCTTCGAAAATCCCTGCCCGTAGAAAATATTGTCGCCCAGCACCAGCGCACTGGGTTCGCCGCCAATAAAATCGCGCCCAATGAGGAATGCCTGGGCCAGCCCATCCGGGCTTGGTTGCACGGCGTAGCTGATTTCGATGCCCCATCGCCGCCCGTCGCCGAGCAGTTCCCTGAAGCGCTCCGTGTCCTGCGGCGTCGAGATAATGAGAATCTCTCTCAGCCCCGCGAGCATGAGCGTGCTCAGCGGGTAATAGATCATCGGCTTGTTGTAGACGGGCAGAAGCTGCTTCGACACCACATGCGTCACGGGATAGAGCCGCGTACCCGACCCGCCCGCAAGAATAATTCCCTTCATCGCTCGAACCTCAGTCTTTAATTGCCTGCGGAAAAACCCCTCAAGGGTCGCACGAAGTGTCAGGGCACGACTTCAGTCCTGCCGCAAAAGCCGCATAAAACCGCGGGCTTTAGCCCCTGACGGGAGCCTATTCACCACCTCAGCCCCGCGTCCCTACATTTCCGTCCGATCCCCGTAATTCTTCGTGAGCCATTCGCGGTACGCGCCGGTCCGCACACTGTTCACCCACTCGCTATGGTCCAAATACCAGCGCACCGTCTTGCGTAGCCCGCTTTCAAACTGCTCTGCCGGCTTCCAATTTAGCTCGCGGGTGATTTTGCTGGCATCAATGGCGTATCTCCGGTCGTGCCCCGGCCGATCCTGGACATAGGTAATCAGCCCGCGCCTCGGCGCCGCTCCTGCCTGCGGCCGCATCTCATCCACCAGGTCGCAGATGGTCGTCACCACGTCGATATTCGCGCGCTCGCTGTTTCCGCCCACGTTATAGGTTTCCCCGGGGGTCCCGTTGCGCAAAACCGTGCGAACGGCCGCGCAATGATCCTCGACAAACAACCAATCACGCACATTCTTCCCGTCTCCGTAAACCGGCAACGGCTTACCCTCGAGCGCGTTCAGAATCATCAGCGGGATCAATTTCTCGGGAAACTGATACGGCCCGTAGTTGTTCGAGCAATTCGTGGTCAGCACGGGAAGACCGAAGGTATGAAAGTACGCTCTGGCCAGATGATCCGACCCCGCCTTCGACGCCGCATAGGGGCTGTTCGGCGCGTAAGGCGTGGTTTCGCTGAATGCCGGATCGTTCGGGCCCAGCGTCCCATACACTTCATCCGTTGACACGTGCAGGAAACGAAATGCCGCCCGGGCGCCTTCGTCCAGCTCTGCGCGATACGCGCGCGCCTGCTCCAGCAGCGTAAATGTCCCCATCACATTGGTCCGCACAAATGCTTCCGGCGACACAATGGAGCGGTCCACGTGACTCTCCGCGGCAAAATGCACAATCGCCCGCGGTCGATGCTTGCGCAAGAGCGATCCCACCAACTCCGCATCGCAAATGTCTCCGTGCACAAATGTGTGCCGCGGATCGGCCTCGACGGACGCGAGGTTGGCGGCATTCCCTGCATAGGTCAGCAGGTCGAGATTCACCACCCCCGCGCTGCTCGTCTTCATCCAGGAAAGCACGAAGTTCGAGCCAATGAACCCCGCCCCGCCCGTCACCAGAATTGTGTCGCTCATAGTACTCATTCGAACCGAGTATACGGTACAAAACACACTACATGCGTCGCGTGAACCATCTCAGCCATCCGCGCCCGTCCCCTATGCTGAAAATGAAGTTCTGCGTTTTTGGCGGTTTTTCGTTATATTTAAATCAGCGCAGTTCCCGGATGCGGCCGGAACTGCTCATGCAAAGCTCTCGATCCGGCGCCAGGGCGATTTTCACAGCTGAAATCGCAGAGCGGTTGTGTATTCGGAACTTGAAAGCACCTCGTATCGAAAATTCTGCAAGCAAAGGCTGCCATGGAACCCTCAGACTACCGTCTCCGCACTCCGCAACCGCAAGGCCTCTATCATCCACGGGATGAACACGATGCCTGCGGCATGGGCCTGGTCGCAAATATTCGCGGCGAAAAGAGCCACGAGATCATCCGCAAGGGCCTCGAGGTTCTCATCAACCTCACCCATCGCGGCGCGGCGGGTTGCGACCCGGAGACGGGCGACGGCGCAGGCATCCTGATTCAAGTTCCGCACGCCTTCTTTGTGCGCGAATGCGCAGAGCTGGGGATGACCCTCCCTGAGCCGGGCGCTTATGGCGTTGCCATGTGTTTTTTGCCGGTGGAAAAACATAACCGCCTGCAATGCGAGGGCGTCTTTGAGCGCATCGCTCAGGAAGAGGGCTGTCAACTCCTCGGCTGGCGTGACACACCGGTCAACGGCGATGCCATCGGCCGTGAAGCTCGCAGCTCCCAGCCGTACATCGAGCAACTTTTCCTCGGCCGCCCGCAGGGACTCGACGAAGAAGCTTTCGAGCGCCTCCTCTACCACGTACGCCGGCGCACAGAAAACGAGATTGCAGCCTCGGAGATCGAGGACAAGGAAACCTTCTACGTTCCCTCGTGCTCCTGTCGCACCATCATTTACAAGGGCCTGATGCTGGCCCCGCAGATCGAAAAGTTTTACTTCGAGCTAGCCAATCCTCTCGTCACCAGCGCCTTGGCCCTCATCCACCAGCGCTTTTCTACCAACACGTTTCCCAGCTGGAAGTTGGCCCACCCCTATCGCTACGTTGCGCACAACGGCGAAATCAATACCATCCGCGGCAATATCAGCTGGATGAATGCTCGCCAGTCCGTGCTCTCCAGTCCGCTCCACGGCGACAGAATCAACGACCTGTATCCGGTCATCATGCCCGGCGGCAGCGACTCGGCTTCGCTCGACAACGCGGTCGAATTCCTCTACCAGTCCGGCCGTTCCCTGCCCCACGTCATGGCCATGCTCATCCCCGAGGCCTGGTCGGGCAATCCCGATATGGACGAGGACAAGCGCGCTTTTTACGAGTACCACGCCTCCCTCATGGAACCCTGGGACGGTCCCGCTGCCATCGCCTTCACCGACGGCAAGGTCATCGGCGCTACGCTCGATCGCAATGGCCTTCGTCCCGGCCGCTACATCGTGACCAAGGACGATCTGGTCGTGCTTGCCTCCGAGGCCGGCGTCATTGAAGTTCCCGCCGAGGACATCCTCAAAAAAGGCCGTCTCCAGCCCGGACGCATGTTCCTCGTCGATACCGTGCAACAGCGCATTGTCTCCGACGGCGAAATCAAGAAGGGTCTCGCCGGCCGCAAGCCCTATGGCGAGTGGCTGAAGCAGCAGCAAGTGACCATTGAGGCGCTGCCCGAACCGGCCCGCACCATTGCCTCGATTCCCGAAACGCTGCTGCGCCGCCAGCGCGCCTGCGGTTACAGCGAAGAGGACCTGCGCATCCTGCTCGCGCCCATGGCCGCCGAAGGCGCGGAGCCGGTCGGCTCCATGGGCACGGATGTGCCCCTGGCCTGTCTCTCCGATCGCCCGCAGCCGCTCTTCAATTACTTCAAGCAGCTCTTCGCCCAGGTCACGAATCCGCCCATCGACCCCATCCGCGAAGAGCTGGTCATGTCGCTCATCAGCTACATCGGCACCGAGCGCAACATTCTCGATGAGGCGCCGGAGAACTGCCACACGCTCAAGCTGCCGCATCCCATCCTGACCAACCGCGACCTCGAAAAGCTGCGCCGTGTTTCATCCGGCGACCTGTTGGCCACCACACTGCCCGCGCTCTTCCGCGCCGAGGATGGCGAAAAAGGCCTGAAGCAGGCGCTCGATGACTTGAGCACCCGCGCTTCGCACGCCGTCAATTCCGGCTACACGCTTCTCATCCTCTCCGACCGCGGCGTCGATCCCACTTACGCGCCCGTTCCCAGTCTGCTGGCCATGGCCGCCGTCCACAACCGGCTGGTTCAGGAGAAGACCCGCACCCAGGTCGCGCTGATTATTGAAAGCGGCGAGCCGCGCGAGGTCATGCACTTTGCCTTGCTCATCGGCTACGGCGCCAGCGCCATCAACCCCTATCTCGCCATTGAGACCATTCACGATCTCAAGCGCCGCGGATTACTGCCGGACAAAGTGACGGCGGAGTATGCCGAGAAAAACTTCATCAAGGCCATCAACAAGGGATTGTTGAAGACCTTCTCGAAGATGGGCATCAGCACCCTGCAAAGCTATCGTGGGGCGCAGGTTTTTGAAGCGGTGGGCCTGAACAAGTCGCTCATCGATGCCTACTTCCCTGGCACCGCATCGCGTATCGAGGGCGTCGGCCTCGGCGTGCTCGCCCGCGAAGCGCAGATGAAGCATGCCTATGCCTTCCAGCCGCTCACGGATTCCGAAACCGAATTGGTCGTCGGCGGCCAGTATCAATATCGCGAGGGCGGTGAGTATCACCTACTCAATCCCCTCACCATCGCGAAAGTGCAACATGCGGTGCGGCAGAACAGCTTCGCCACGTTCGAGGAATATACCGAGCTCATCGACAATCAGAACCGCAACCTGTGCACGCTGCGCGGACTTCTGAAACTCAAGTACGCCGAGAAACCCCTTCCTATCGAGGAGGTCGAGCCGGCCAAAGAGATCGTCAAGCGCTTCACCACCGGCGCCATGAGCTTTGGGTCCATCAGCAAAGAGGCGCACGAGACCCTCGCCATCGCCATGAATCGCCTCGGTGGCATGTCGAACACCGGCGAGGGCGGCGAAGATGAAGCACGCTTCAAGCCAGACGCCAACGGCGATTCGCGCCGCAGCGCCGTCAAGCAGGTGGCCAGTGGCCGCTTCGGCGTCACCACCAACTATCTCGTCAACGCCACCGAGCTGCAAATCAAGATGGCGCAGGGCGCAAAGCCAGGCGAGGGCGGCCAGTTACCCGGCCACAAGGTCGATAGCGAAATCGCGCGCATCCGTCACTCCATCGCCGGCGTCGGACTCATCTCGCCTCCGCCGCATCACGACATCTACTCCATCGAGGATCTGGCGCAGCTCATCTACGACCTCAAGAACGTCAATCCGCAGGCGCGCATTGCGGTCAAGCTGGTTTCTGAGGTCGGTGTCGGCACCGTCGCCGCGGGCGTCTCCAAGGCGCATGCCGATGTCGTGCTCATCTCCGGCGACTCCGGCGGCACCGGCGCTTCGCCGCTCAGCTCCATCAAGCACGCCGGCTTGCCCTGGGAGCTCGGCCTCGCAGAGGCACAACAAGTCCTGCTGCTCAACGACCTGCGCTCGCGCATCCGCGTCCAGACCGACGGCAAACTGCAGACGGGCCGCGACGTAGTCATCGCTGCCCTGCTCG
Source organism: uncultured Occallatibacter sp. (assembly GCA_964569985.1). Classification (GTDB taxonomy): domain Bacteria; phylum Acidobacteriota; class Terriglobia; order Terriglobales; family Acidobacteriaceae; genus Telmatobacter. Next base: position 66,595 of record CAZMWL010000002.1, on the reverse strand, counting down.
GCGCTGAGGAATTCGGTTTCGCAACCATGCCGCTCATCTCCATGGGCTGCATCATGATGCGCAAATGCCATCTGAACACCTGCGCCGTCGGCATCGCCACCCAGGACCCAGTGCTGCGCGCGCGCTTTACCGGCACCCCCGAGCACGTCATCAATTTCTTCTTCTTCATCGCGGAGCAGATGCGCCAGCACATGGCCAAGCTCGGCTTCAAGACCGTTGACGAGATGGTGGGCCGCGTAGAGAAAATCGATGCGCACATCGACGACGCGCACTGGAAGGCCAAGGGCATCGATCTCTCTTCGATTCTTTATGTACCTACGCTGCCCTCGCGCGTGGCGCGCCGCCGCACCTCCTGCCAGGACCACGGCCTCGGGCCCGCGCTCGATCACGCCCTCATCGCGAAAGCGCGGCCAGCCCTCGAATCTCAGTCCAAGACCGAAGGCAGCTTCGCCATTCGCAATGTGCACCGCACCGTCGGCGCCATGCTGGGTGGAGAAATCGCCCGCCGCTACGGATCGACCGGCTTGCCCGACGAAACCATCCACTTCAAGTTCCGTGGCTCGGCTGGACAGAGCTTCGGCGCTTTCGTCCCCAGCGGCGTAACGCTTGAACTCGAAGGCGACGCCAACGACTATCTCGGCAAGGGGCTCTCTGGAGGACGCATCATCTCCTACCCCTCCAAGACCTCCAGCTTCCTGCCCGAGGAAAGCATCCTCGCCGGCAACGTGATCCTCTACGGCGCCACTGCCGGCGAAGTCTTCCTGAACGGCATCGCCGGCGAGCGTTTCGCCGTCCGCAACTCCGGAGCCACTGCGGTTGTGGAGGGTGTGGGCGACCACGGCTGCGAATACATGACCAACGGCCTTGTTATTGTTCTCGGTTCCACCGGCCGCAACTTCGCCGCCGGCATGAGCGGCGGCATTGCCTACGTCTACGACGACCAGGGCGACTTTTCCATTCGCCGCTGCAACCGGGCCAGCGTTGATTTAGAGCCCCTGATTCACTCCGAAGACATTGAAGATATCCGCACCTTACTGGCGCGTCATCGTGACGTCACGGGCAGCCCGCGCGCCGCGTGGATCCTCGAACACTGGGCCGATGCGCAGCCCAAGTTCATCAAGGTCTTCCCGCATGAATACAAGCGCGTGCTTGGCGTTGCGCGCGTCGACGCCGTTTATGCACCACCCACTATTCCGTCGCCTCTCGTGGCGGCCGCCGCAGAGGTGCAGCATGGGTAAGGTCACAGGCTTTCTAGAGATTGAACGGGCACAGCCCATGCGGCGCAAGCCTGACGAGCGCATCAAGGATTGGTTCGAAATCTACGAGCCGTTCCCCGAGGAAAAGCAGCGCGAGCAGGGCGCTCGCTGCATGGATTGCGGTGTGCCCTTCTGTCACACCGGCTGTCCGGTCAACAACCTGATTCCAGATTGGAACGACCTCGTCTACGGCAACCGCTGGGAGGCCGCCATTCGCCGCCTCCATTCCACCAACAACTTTCCAGAGTTCACGGGCCGCATTTGCCCCGCACCATGCGAAGCCGCGTGCGTGCTCGGCATCAACCAGCCGCCGGTTTCCATCAAGCTCATCGAGCGTTCCATTGTGGAGCGCGCCTGGGACGAGGGCTGGATTCATCCTGAGCCGCCCGAGCAAGCCACGGGCAAGCGCGTGGCTGTCGTCGGCAGCGGTCCCGCAGGCCTGGCAGCCGCGCAGCAACTGCGCCGCGCCGGCCACTCCGTCACGGTTTTTGAAAAGAATGATCGCATCGGCGGCCTGCTCCGCTACGGCATCCCGAATTTCAAGCTCGAAAAACATATCGTCGATCGCCGCATTCAGCAGATGAAGGCCGAAGGCGTGATCTTCCAAACCAGCGCGCACGTCGGCGTCAATGTCTCCGTCGAGTCACTGACCGACGGCTTCGACGCCATTCTGCTTTGCGGCGGTTCCGAGCAGCCCCGCGATCTGACCGTTCCTGGCCGTGAGCTCAAGGGCATTCACTTCGCCATGGAATTTCTGCCCCAGCAAAATCGCCGCAACGAAGGCGATTCAGAAGAGGCGCTTCTCAAATCCATGAATGCCGCGGCTCCCATTCTCGCTACCGGAAAGCACGTCATCATCATCGGCGGCGGCGACACCGGCGCAGACTGCCTCGGTACCAGCCATCGTCAGGGCGCGAAGAGCGTACACCAGTTTGAGATCATGCCCAAGCCGCCCGAAAAGCGCGCCAGCACCACGCCGTGGCCGCTATGGCCGCTGCAACTGCGCACCGAAAGTTCGCATGAAGAGGGCGGAAATCGCGACTGGAGCATTGGCACCCTGAAATTTACCGGAGACGCCAACGGAAACGTCCAGCGGCTTCACGCCATCCGTGTGGGTCCTCCGCCAAAGTTCGAACCCATTGCCGGCAGCGAGTTCACGCTCGACGCCGATCTGGTTTTGCTCGCCATGGGCTTCCTTGGCCCCGTCCGCAGCGGCATGATCGAGCAGCTAGGCCTGGCGCTTGACCCGCGCGGCAATATCGCAACCACAAACTACATGAGTTCCGTCGATGGCATCTTCGCCGCCGGCGACATGCGCCGTGGCCAATCGCTCGTGGTCTGGGCCATTGCCGAGGGCCGTAAAGCCGCCGCCGCCGTCAACGAATACCTCGCGCCCAAAGACGAACCACTAGCACGCGTTCGCTACTCCGCCGCCGTCAGTTCCCGCTAACGCCGCAAGCGCGCAAGCAAGTACCGCCGGTCTCCGGACCGGCTGTAGCGGGGGTCTCCAGACCCCCACCATCAAGAAGATTGTCTCAGGCCGTAGACAAAATCTGCAGGCGAACCCCATCCGACCCCGCCGCCTCACCTCACACTGCTGCACACACACTCTCTGTACGCATCGGCGGCATCGTTCGTCAGCGAGCACACATATGGCTGCCAAATCAGCGCGAGCATCCGCGTATCGTCGCCCGTCATGTAGTACCGCAGATAACTCTTGCTCGCGCTCGTCTGCGCCGCCGGATCGGTCTTGAATCCGGCAATCAAACTTTTCACTGTGGCTGACGAAAACACCGGCTCATCATAGATCTGTGCAAAATCGTATTCTTCTGTCCAGGTCGTGCCGATTCCCGTCTGGTTTGAAGCCGCAATCACGCGATAGTCCTCGAGAATCGCGTGCGCCGGATCGACCGTCGCGACGGTGAACGACGGATTGTTCCCGTCTATCGGCGAAATCGAGGCAACGATCTTCACGGCGACGGGCCCGTGCGCAGCGTCCACATGTTTCGACGTCAGCAATCGCACTTCATCCATGTGCGTGTGCGCAAAGATCGCCAACTGGATCACATCCCCGTAGCCGGCCAGCAATTCGGGCAATGTCTCTGAAGAAAGAAACATCGTCGGCTTGCCTTTGACGCAAATGTCTTTTCCCTTCGCCGCCGTCGAGTACGTATTCACTCCCGGCGGAATGTGCGTCATCACCCAAACTTTCTCCTTTTTGTCGCGCGCCTCGTTCAACTGTTGCCTGAGCCATGCAATTTGTTCTGCTGCGGGCGCCGCATCCGCATTGCCGCCGCAGGTCCGGTATCGCTCCGACATGAAAAGATCGTCCAGCACCAACAGCCGTGCACGCTCCATGGGAGCAGGCAAGTCTGCGCTGTAATAGCCGCCGGCCGCAAATGTTTGCAACGCCCGCGAACGCTCCGCTCCGTGAAGATCGGCGGCGAAAAGCTCTCCGCTCTCTTTCAGGAATGTGCTATTCGCGTCGAGTTGATAATCGCCGCAGTCGGAATCGTTATTGCCCAACGCGGCGTAGACGGGAACGCCGGGAAGCGCAGTGCGCAGTCCGCCCATCACATAGGAAGTGGTCTTCTCCACAAAGGACTTGTATTCGCCCGGCGCGGCTTTTGGAAACAGCGCCGCAAATTTGCAGGAGAAGGAATGCGCAATCAGGTCGCCGCTCATGATGACAAACTTTGCCCCACTCGCCTGGGCGTGGATGGCGCGCAAACTCGACTGAAACAGAGCATAGGCAGTGTCCTCGCCGCGCGCGTGGCAGGTCTGCTCGAGTTTCGTCCACTGCGCCTCGGCATCGGCGGTCGCCGGAGCCGCGAGAATAGCGCTCCAGTCCTCAACCGGCGCGGCTGCCAGTTGCGCAGCCTTCCCGGGATCGCGAAACGGCTCAAAGTGAATGTCGCTCACGAAGAGAGCCCGGATCGACTTCGCGTTCCCCTGCCCGGCCGGTTGCGCCACAATGCGCACGGCAAATGCCGACAGGCCGAGAACACAGGCCGAGGCATAAACGCATAATCTTCCGGCCTTACCCACGCTTTTCATGACAGCTCCTCTGCTTGAACAGCACTCTATCGTTCGGATTTTCGTAGGATAACCCGGACACCTGGTCCAGACTGTTTCTCTGGCGTGAATCCCGCGCCTGGCCCGAAATATGCTATACGTTTCCTCATGACCAAGCTGGGGATTCTTCCTGTCGCTGCTCTTGCAGTTGTCTGCCTTATTTCTCGCTGCGCCCCCGCGCAAACGCTCGCACCCACCCCTCCGTTGGGGTGGAATAGTTGGGACGCCTACGGGTTCACCATTGACGAGCAGCAATTCCGCGACAATGCGAGCGTTCTCGCCTCGCTGCAGCAGTTCGGGTGGAAGTATGCCGTCATCGACGAGGGCTGGTACATGGCCAACCCCGCGGGCAAGAGTCTCGAGCAGAAACAATACCTTTGGAATAGCAATGGCCTGTTAGTTCCCATTCCGGCTCGCTACCCGTCTGCCGCGGACGGCGCCGGATTCAGGCCTCTTGCCGACTGGTTGCACGCACAGGGACTCCGGTTCGGCATTCACATCGTGCGCGGCATTCCCCGACAGGTCGTTGCAGCCAATTTACCCATCGCAGCTACCCAATTCCATGCCGCCGACGCCGCTGACACCTCATCTCCGTGCCCCTGGGACGAAGGTAATTGGGGCATAAAGGACAATGCCGCGGGCCAGGCCTATTACGATTCCATGCTGAAGCTTTATGCGTACTGGGGCGTGGATTTTCTCAAGGTCGACTGCATCTCCAACAATCCTTATCGGCCCACGGAGATTCGCCAGATCGCTGAAGCCATCCGCAAGACCGGCCGGCCCATCGTTTTGAGCCTCTCGCCCGGCCCCACCGACCTGAAGCACGCCGCAGAGGTTGCCAAATATGCGCAGATGTGGCGCATTTCCGACGATCACTGGGACGGCTGGAGTTTCCCCGCCAAGCCGGATAACGAATGGCCCTTCGGCATCATAGGCGCCTTCGATCGCCTGGCGAAGTGGTTCCCTTACACCGGCCCGGGGAATTGGCCCGATGCCGACATGCTCCCTGAAGGCTGGCTTGGCCCAAATCCCGGATGGGGCGAAGCACGGCAGTCGCGCGAGACGCAGGACGAACAGCGCACCGAATTCACTCTTTGGGCCGTGACGCGTTCGCCCCTCATCCTTGGCGGCAATTTGACTCGGCTCGACGACTTCACGCGTTCGCTCATCACCAACCAGGCCGTTCTTTTCGTGGATCAGAACGCCAGTTACAGTCGTCCCGTCGATGTCTCGACGCTGGGCGCGGGGTTTGAGAATATCCGCGTCTGGCGTGCCACCATCAACGAACCCGGCGCACGGGGTTACGCCGAGTTCTTTGCTTTCTTCAATCTCGGCGCCAGCCCGGCCACGGTGCGCACCACATGGATGGCCCTCGGTCTCGATAACGCAAAGCATTCCGCCCAGAATGTCTGGGACGATTCGACCACCAAAGAGTCCAAAGACATAAGCGTCACCTTGCCGCCGCACGGCAGCGCTTTGTTCGAGGTGCGCTGACCCCGAAACGCGCGCAGCGATCGGCATTCTGATCGGGAACTCTCCGAACCGCACAGTACGTGCCTTTGGTACCCGTGCCGATCCCAGCCTGATGTGCGAAACTAATTTGTTTGTGGAGTGAGCCCTCGCCGGCGCGCTCTCTTGCAGGGACAAGTCATGCCAATTCTTCGTTCTGCTTTCATCGCACTCTCTCATAACCGCCCTTTGCGTCATTTCTGCGAACACTCCCGGCTGGGTTCTCGCCTCAATTCGCGCTTTATCGCGGGCATGGCGCCCGGCGACGCGTTGCGCGTGGCCGAAGAGGTCAACCGCCAGGGCATCGCCGTCACTCTCGACTCGCTGGGTGAGAGCGTCACCTCCGACAGCGCGGCGCATCTGGCTGCCGATGTCTACCACCAATTGCTTGATGCCATCGCCGCCCGCGGCATCCAGGCGAACATTAGCGTCAAGCTCACGCAGATGGGCCTTGAGCAATCGGCGGACCTGGCCGAGTCCATCGCCGGAAACCTCGTCGAACACGCCCGCGCCACGGGGAACTTCGTGCGCATTGACATGGAAGATTCGCGCCTCACGCAAATTACGCTCGACATCGTGCGCCGCATTCATGCACGCCCCGCGACCCGCGGCGCTGTCGGCGTCGTCATCCAGTCTTACCTTTATCGTTCCCAGGCCGACGTGGAGCAGTTGCTTGCCGATGGCATCCGTATTCGCCTTTGCAAAGGCGCCTACAAAGAACCGCCCGAAGTTGCTTACCCGCGCAAAGCGGACGTGGACGCAAACTTTCTTAAGCTGAGCCAGATGCTCCTTGATAGTCCTATTTACCACGGCCTGGCAACCCACGACGAAACCATCGTGAATGCGGCAAAAACTTACGTCGCGTCGCGCGGCATCGACCGCGATCACTTCGAGTTTCAGATGCTGTACGGGGTGCGCCGCGATCTGCAGCGAAATTTGGTGCGCGAGGGCTACAAGGTGCGCGTTTATGTTCCTTTTGGAACGGAGTGGTATCCCTACTTTATGCGCCGCCTGGCTGAACGCCCGGCCAACGTACTCTTCCTGGCTCGAAACTTCTTCCGCTCCTGAGTTTCCGCCAGTTTTAATTTATTCCCGATCATCCCGCGTCTTCACCCTGTCGCGCTTGCGCAGCATCACACGCACCCCGCACCGCATGCACCGCCAGGGATAATAGCCGAACAAGGGATAAACCTTCTCCTGAAAATAACCCTTGCGAAAAACGCGATAAACCTTATCGCCGCCGCACTCCCGGCAATGAACCCGTTCTTTTGCGGAACCCATCTCGGCAATGTTTCCAGCCTGGGTTCCCCGCGCCATTCCTTCCGACACGCATCTTCTCCTGAAAATCGACTCGCCTTGTTGGCAATGCAAACGTCAACCCGCCCACCGCTGACGTTGCAGCGAAGGCTTTCTGCTCACCCATACAAGGAAGATCATCGGGGACCTGCCCGCCCCTAAAAGTCGATTTTGATCTTATCCCCCAAAGCGAACCTACAAAACGAAGACGGATCGAATAATGCCACTCAGGTAACTCATAAACAAATAACGCCAGTAATTTAAAATTCCCAACCGTTACGTCTTCATATTCGACTCACTGAGACGCGCCCAGCCGCCCCAATCCACCGCGCGCCAAGTCCGCAACTGCCTTCGCCAGCGTGACGGAAGCATTCAGCGATTCCGGGCGCTCTAGTTGAACACCCAGTTTGATGGCGTACTCGCGAAAAAGGATGTCCACATCGAACAAAATCTCCACATGGTCGCAGAGAAACCCGATGGGCTGCAGAACCAGTGCCTTCACGCCTTCGGCCGCAATCTGCTGGAGTGTCTCCTCCACGCTCGGCCCCAGCCACGGTCCACCGCTTGCACCCTGGCTCTGGAAGGCAAACCACCACCGGGAAATCTCCGGCACTCGAGCGGCCACCAGTTCAGCCGTATGGCGTGCCTCTTCCGCGTACGGATCGGCGCCCTGCCCGGGCCACAGGCGTTTGCCGGCTTCGGCATCAGCCGCAGGGGCTTCCACCGTGCGCGTGGGCACGCTATGCGCCGTAAACAGGACCGGCGCCGGAACGCCGGTTTCCTTCGTCAGTTTGGCCAGCGCCCGCCGCAGTCTTTCCGCGAACGCTTCGGCCAGCAGTGGGTGCTGTGCCCATCCGGACGTAAAGTCGATCCGCAAGTCTCCTGCTTCAGCCTCCACCGCCCGCCGGTACAGGCCCACGCTGGTGCGTGAGTTTTGCGGCGCCATGCAGATCACGGCAGCCTCTTCGATGCCGTCCGCGCGCATCTGCCGCACGACCTCCGGAATATAGGGCCGCCAGTTTCTCATGCCCACATACACGGGCGCCGCCTGGCCCGTAGCGGCCAGCTCAGCCTCAACCAGCCGCGCCTGGGCAAACGTGATCTCGGTCAGCGGGCTATGACCAATCTGCGCATAGCGATGCTGGATCTCTTCCACAACCCTCTGCGGCAACGGCCGCCCGCTCACCACGTTGCGCAGATATTCGGGAATCTGGTCCACCGTTTCCGGAGTCCCGTGTGCCAGTAAAATTACTGCCTGTTTTGCCATTCTTAATATCTCGCTGTGCGAACTGTCGCCGGTTCCTAAGTCCCTTAGTCCCTCAGTGCCTTAGTCCCTGTTCTTGCCGGAACTCGCGCACCATCCGCACCACGGCCTGCACGTTCTCGACAGGCGTCTGCGGCACAATCCCGTGACCCAGATTGAAGATGTGTCCCGCGCGTCCGTTGGCCGCGCGCAGAATCTCCTTCACGCGTCGCTCCAGAACCTCCAACGGCGCAAAGAGCGTAATCGGGTCCAGGTTTCCCTGCACCGCATGCCCGTTGCCCACGGCTCGCCAGCCCTCGTCGAGCGGCTGCCGCCAGTCCAGGCCAATCACATCGGCTCCGGTCTGCGCCATCTGCTCGAGCAAGCCGGCGGTTTCCACGCCAAAGTAAATCACCGGCACGCCCATCGCCTGCACCGCGCGCACCAGCCGTTTCGAGGCCTCGAAGGCATATGCGCGATAGTCGCTGAGCGAAAGTGAGCCCACCCAACTATCGAAGATCTGAATGACCTCGGCGCCCGCCTGCACCTGCATGCGGCAGTACTCTGTGAGTACAGCAACGAGCTTGTCCAAAAGCCCGCCCCACGCAAGGGAGTTGCCGTACATCATCTTCTTGGTCTCAATGTAGTTCCGCGAGCCGCCGCCCTCAATCATGTAGCTGGCCAGCGTGTAGGGCGCTCCACAAAAACCAATGATGCCCAGCCGGCCCCGGAAATGCGTGGCAACCTTCTCAATGGCCTCTGCCACATAGCCAAGTTCGCTTGCGCGATCGGTGCGCAAGGCGCGCACGTCTTCAACCGTGCGCAAAGGGCGATGCACCACCGGACCCTCGCCTGCCTGAAATTCGAAGTCCAGCCCCATCGGTTCCAGCGGCAGCAGCAGATCGGCAAAGATAATCGCCGCGTCCACGCCCAACTTCTCCGCGGCAGTGATGGTCACCTCTGCCGCCAGCTCAGGCTTTTTGCAGATCTCCACCAGCGTGTGGTGCTTGCGAATGTCGCGGTATTCCTGCATGTAGCGGCCGGCCTGCCGCAAAAACCACACCGGTGTCCGATCCACCGGCTTGCGCAGGCATGCGCGAACGAATCGGCTACCGTCAAGGATCGTTTCGGGCACGATCGAGCCCTGATTTCCTAATTCCATATTGGATTCATTTTACCGGGGCCAGCTCGAGGACCCTCATGACGCGAACCTGTGCCTTCCGCTCACGCCGTGCTGTATGATGACCCTGCCGTGAAGAGTTCTTCGCCCTCCTTTGCGTGCCGTAGCCGTCGGAGGCCATCAGTGAACATCCATAAATTCCTCCTCCTCTTCTCCGTATGGCTGCTACCCTTTCCGCTCACGGCAACCGCCCAGCCGCCGAAGCCCGTCGTTCCTCCTGCCTCCCAATCTCTTCGGCTCGATGTCGTCGTCGACACCAGATCCGGTCAGCCTGTTCCCAATCTCCGCCAGCTGGACTTTACGGTCCTCGACAACAAGACTCCTCAGCCCATTCGGTCTTTTCGCGTCGTAACCCCGGCACAGGAGCCGTTGCGCGTCATCCTGCTTCTTGATGCCGTCAACACGCGCTACGACCTGGTAGCCCAGATGCGCCAGGAAATTGATGCCTTCCTCAAAGGCAACGGCGGCACACTCGCGCTTCCCACTACGATTGCCGTCCTTACCGACCAGGGCACGCAAATTGAAAGCCAGTTTTCGACCAATGGCGTCGCCTTAAGCGAGGACCTCGATCGCCATCGCATCTCTCTGCGGGAAATCACCCGCGCCTCGGAGTGGAGCGGCGAGGAGCGATTTCAGATCAGTCTCACGGCCTTCAACCAGCTCATCGATTTCACCGCTACCCTCCCCGGCCGCAAAATTGTCCTCTGGATCTCGCCGGGCTGGCCTCTGATCTCGGGGCCAGGGTTCTACTTCACCACAAAGCAGGAACAGGAGCTCTTCTCGACCATCGTGTCCTTCTCCACGCGTCTTCGCGATAACGATGTGACCCTTTACAACATCAATCCCGTGGGCGTGGTCGAATCGCTCGAGCGCACGGACTTCTACCAGAGCTTCCTCAAGGGCGTCACCAACCCAGGCGATGTCCAGCCCGGAAGACTTGGCGTGCAAGTGCTCGCCGTACAGAGCGGCGGCCTCGTCATCGAGTCCAGCAACGACCTAACCGGCATGATTCGCAAGTGCCTCGCCGATACCAGCTCATGGTACGAAATCACCTTCGATCGTCCGCTTTCTGAAAAGCCAAACGAGTACCACCATATCGAGATCAAACTCGATCAGAGCGATCTGATCGCTCGCACCCGCGACGGATATTACGCCAATCCGACCTTCGTCCCGCAGCGGCAATGACCGGGCGCGTCGTTGGAGTTTCGCTTGAACCATGTGCAGATGCGCCGATTCGCAGTTACTTGATCCCCACCACCATCGAGTCCGGACCTATCAGGTGCTCCACGCGCGTCTCCTTGAATCCTGCCGCGCGCATCCATCCCTGGCAATCCGCACCGCTGTAGTCGAACCCGCCATAGGTTTCAATCATCATGTGCAGGCTCATCATCAGGCCAAAAGCGTTCTTCGAGCGGTCGTCGTCAATGATTGCGTCGTACACCAGCAGCGCGCCGCCCTCGGGAAGAGCCTCGTATGCCTTTCCGATCAGCATCCGCTTTTGCTCAAGATCCCAGTCGTGCAGAATGTGTCCCATCATGATCACATCCGCCTTCGGCAGCGCATCGGTAAAGAAGCTGCCCGCCTGGAACCGCAGCCGCGATGCCAGTCCGTGAGCTTCAACATACTCCTCGAAGATCGGACCCACCTCCGGCAAATCGAACCCCACGCCGGTTAGGTGCTGGTTCTTCAAGAGCACTTGCGTCAGCAAATCGCCCTGCGCCGGCCCGGTATCGGCCACCGTCTTGTACTGCGCCCAGGGAAACTTCGCCGCGATGGTCAGGTTCGCGCCACGGCTCACGCCCGTCATCGCCTTCAGAAACTCCTTGAGCCGCGCCGGATCGGCGTAGAGGGTTTCAAACGCAGGCGCACCTCCACCTCTCAATTCACTCTGCGGCAACCCCGTGCGCAGTCCCTCCGTCAGATGGTTCCAATGCCCATACGACCTGTGGTTGCACATCTCCAGAATCCCGCCAATATACGACAGCTTGCGCTTATCCAGAAAAATATCCGTGTCCCGCGTGTTGGAGTACTTTCCGTCATGCCGCTCCAGAAATCCCAGCGCCACCAGCGCGTCCAGAAAATCGCGCGCCGACCGCGGATGCAATCCCAACCGCCCTGTCAGCTCATCCAGGCCCTCAGGACGCTTTGCCAGCTCGGTAAACACACCCATTTCCACCGCGCTCAACAACGTCTTCGAGGCCCAGAATCCAAAGCCAATTTGCATGATGTGTTCCGGTGTCGGGTGCTCGCCCAAAGTAACCTCCTCTTTCATTTCATTTGCATTTCAGATTTTGGGGAACCACGTGAATCCGGAGTTGGGGACCTGCTCTGCTCCCGGATTCGGGGAATGCCAACAATATACCGAATACCCCGGCCCAATGTCCTTCACAACTTATCGCTACCCTCGGGGCCTGAGCCGTCACTCTGTCGCGTACAACACTCCGCGAACGCTATGATGAACTGCGGTAACCCTCAGCTCCGGATCTACCCATGAAGATCACCCGGCTCGAACCTTTCATCCTGCATGCGCCTGTCACCCGCGGCGGAATCGCCGACAGCACGCACGCGCTTACGCACTGGGGCGCGCCCGGTGTGGCCATTCACACCGACGTGGGCCTCACCGGCTACGGCTTCTCCGGTACGCACGCGCACCTCGCCACGGACCGGCTCATCACCGACTGCATCGTGCACAGTTATGGCCCGTTGCTCATAGGCCAGGAAATCGGTATTGCCCCGCGCGAAGTCGTCGCTCTCTGGCAGAAGCTGCACAAGTATCCTCCGATCTACTGGGTAGGTCGCGCCGGCATTACGCATCTGGCCCTCGGCGCCATTGACATCGCTCTCTGGGACCTGAAGGCCAAAGACGCTGGCGTGCCGCTGTGGAAACTTCTGGGCGGCTCAGCGGCGAAAAAGGTGCAAGCCTATAACACCGACGGCGGCTGGCTGAACTGGCCGCTGGAGACGGTCGTCTCCGATTGCAAACGGCTGGTGGAAGAAGAAGGCTATCGCGCCGTCAAGCTCAAAGTGGGCAGTGCGAACCCAGACGAAGATTTGCGTCGCGTGGAAGCGGTGCGCAAGGCGCTGGGCCCGGAGATTCGCATCATGACCGACGCCAATGGCCGTTGGACGCTGCCGCAAGCCATCCAGACCGCAGGACGGTTGGCGGATTTTGACGTGGCATGGATCGAAGAGCCGATCTATTTTGACGATGTCCAAGGTCACCGTCGCCTGGCCGAGGCCATTCGCACGCCCATTGCGCTCGGCGAGCAGATCTACACCGCGGCGCATTTCCGCGAGTTCATGCACGCGGGCGCGGTGCATTACGTGCAGCCGGACGTAGTCCGCCTGGCAGGCATTACGGAGTTTCTCGAGGTCGCCGATATGGCCCACGCCGTCAACCTGCCGGTGACCCCGCACGTGGGCGACATGGCGCAGGTGCATCAGCACTTGTGCTTCGCGCATCCCGCCTGCAGCCTGCTTGAATACATCCCATGGCTGCGCGACTGGATGGAACACCCGGCCAAAATCCAGCGGGGATACTACGTTGCTCCCGACGCACCGGGCGCAGGAACAACCCCTAATCGGCGCGCATTCATAGAGATAAACAAGACCTAAAGTTGATTCTGAACCCTCCTTCTGCATCCTACGGGTGATGGTATGACCCTTTGGATTCGGTTATGATCCGAAACCAAGGTAACTTCCGTCCGCAATCGGGAAGAGGCTAAGGAATGCCGAATAAACCACGCGCCGGCATGACACTGCTCATCGCACTTCTAGCCTTTCTTGTGCCCGTTTTGGCCTCTGCTTACCTCGCTTGGTGGGAGAGTTACGCGACGGAAAAAACGCTCAGTCTCAACAACGCGCAGGACGTTTTGCGTCGCATTGACGAGACCTCAAGCCAGTTCAGGGAAGGCGCGCAGAGACTGGAGCAAGCCAACCTGCCTCCCTGCTCGCCGCAGGACATTAAGCTCATGCGGCAGGTCGATCTTGGATCCAGTTATCTGAAGGCGGTTGGCCGCGTCACCCACGACACCCTGCTCTGCACCTCGCAGGGAATGGCCAATCCCATTTCCCTGGGTAAACCGGATTTGGTCGCCGACCACGATGTCTCGGAGTATTTCAACAGGAATCTTGCGGGTCAGCCTTCCTATCCGCTGAATGTCTTCGCGGTCGGCGAATTCGCGATGATCGTTGATCCAAAGCTGGCCGTCGATGTTTCCACCGAAGGCCCGGACGTCGAGCTCGCCGTATTCGTTCCATCTGCCGGTCATCGCGATCGAATTGCCGCCCAAGGCCAGGACTTCCCTTCCGACTGGTTCGAGCCCGTTGATCAAGGAGCTCAGTCGACCTTCCTCAACAATGGTTACCTGGTCACCCGCGTTCGCTCGGCACGATGGGATCTCGCTGTTGTGGCCGCAACGCCACAGAGATACATTTTTCAGCGCATTGCGCACTTCGCCGTATTCCTTCTCCCCATCGGCGCCCTCTTTGGCGCCATCCTTTCCCTGTCGGTCAGTCTTCTTACGCGCATTCACTCTTCCTTCCCCACCATGCTCCGCCGCGCCCTCAAGGACGGGAATCTGTACGTCCTCTATCAGCCGGTTGTGGAGTTGGAGACACGGCGCGTCATCGGCGCCGAAGCCCTGGTCCGCTGGAGAAGCAGCCACGCCGACATGCGGCCCGATTACTTCATCCCCCAGGCGGAACAATGCGGCATGATCCAACTCATCACCAAGGAAGTCCTCGGCATGGTCGCGCGCGATCTGCCGCAGTTCCTCAAGATGGATCCCAAGTTCCGCGTGGCCGTAAATTTCTCCGCGGTAGACCTCTGCGACAACCGCATGATCGATGCCATGGATGAGTTTCTTCGCATCTCCGGAGCGCGCCCGGAAAACGTCGAGATCGAAGCCACGGAGCGCGCCTTCCTGCAAGGCCCCGATACCGCGGAACTCATCGATGCACTGCGTGCCAAGGGGTTCAGTGTGGCCATCGACGACTTCGGCACCGGCTACTCGAGCCTTTCGTGCCTGCAGTCTCTCTCGCTCGACACGCTCAAAATCGACCGTGCCTTCGTAGAAACCATCAATACCGACGGCGTCACGAGCCAGGTGGTGCTGCACATCATCGAAATGGCTCACTCGCTGCGTCTGGAGATGGTTGCCGAGGGCGTCGAAACGGAACCCCAGGCGCAGTATCTAGTTAAACGCGGGGTTCGTTATGCCCAGGGATGGCACTTCGGCAGGCCCACGGAAATCGGCCGCCTCTGCGAGCAGATCCGCATGAACCCAGCCTTTGAAGAAGTGGCCCACGTCTGATTCATGCGGCCGCCGGTCTGGCAAATCTACCGGCAAATGTTCTTTGTTTTCAAACTCTTGCGCGCTTCAAAGCGACCGTGATTCAAGCGTCCACAACACTGCCCGTGCCCCATCCTTCGCGCGTCCTTTTGCGCGAAGGGTGGGAGACCACAAAGGCCCGCTCGCCTCGGTTCCGGGTACACTAGAACCATGGCGGAGATTCAACGCAGAAAAACCCCCACCGTAAAAATTGGCCACGTGCGTGCCGGCTGGGAAGTCCCGGTGGTCGTGCAGTCGATGACCAACACCGACACGGCCGATGTCAAATCCACCATTGAGCAGGTTGCAGCCCTGGCGCTTGCCGGCTCTGAGATCGTGCGCGTCACGGTCAACAACGAGGACGCGGCCGCCGCCGTGCCGCGCATTGTGGAGGGTCTCGAAAAGCGCGGCCTGCGTGTGCCCATCGTCGGCGATTTTCACTACAACGGCCACATCCTGCTCAAGAAATATCCCGCCACGGCCCGCGCCCTCGCCAAGTACCGCATCAACCCCGGCAATGTCTCCATCGGACGCAGGGACGACGACAACTTCCGCATCATGGTGGAGTGCGCGGTCGAAAATCACAAGCCCGTGCGCATCGGCGTCAACTGGGGTTCGCTCGATCAGTCGCTGCTCACCCGCATGATGGACGAGAACAGCAAAAAAGCCGAGCCTTTGCCCGCGCGCGAAGTTATGATCGAAGCCATGATCGCCAGCGCCCTCGAGTCGGCCGTCGCTGCGGAGCACTACGGCCTCGGCCACGACATGATCATTCTCTCGGCCAAGGTCAGCGGCGTACGCGACCTGCTCGATGTCTACACCAAACTGGCCGCGCGCTGCGATTACCCGCTCCACCTCGGCCTGACCGAAGCCGGCATGGGCGCGAAGGGGCTCATCGCCTCCACCGCAGGCCTCGCGCCGCTGCTGCTCAGCGGTATCGGCGACACCATCCGCGTCAGCCTGACGCCCAAGCCCAACGGCGACCGCACGGAAGAAGTCCTGGCCGCGCAACAGATCCTGCAATCGCTCTCTATTCGCAGCTTCATGCCCCAGGTGACGAGCTGCCCCGGCTGCGGCCGTACGACCAGCACCTATTTCCAGGAGCTGGCCGAGCAGATTCAGAGCTACCTGCGCACCTCCATGCCCGAGTGGCGCAAGAAGTATCCCGGCGTCGAGGAACTGAAGCTTGCCGTAATGGGCTGCGTGGTCAACGGCCCCGGCGAATCGAAACACGCCAACCTCGGCATCAGCTTGCCCGGCACCTTCGAGGATCCCGTTGCACCTGTCTACGTGGACGGCAAGCTCTCGACCACGCTGCGCGGCGACACCATCGTCGCCGAGTTCAAGCAGATCCTGGACAACTACGTCGAGAGCCACTACGGCCAAGCCGCGAAAAGCGGCGAACTGGTGGGGACGCGTTAGAGGCAGGCTTCAGCGATCAGCGCTTCCCTTTGCTTCAAAATCGCGCTACGCTGATTGCAATTCTCAGCGGAGTTCTGCGATGCGGTTCAACCTGCCCCGCTTGCTGGCGGTGATTGCCGTCTGCGTGCCGGCGCTGGCGTTTGCCGGAAAAACAAAGCCCTGTTTTCCTGCCGACCAGGCCGCGCAAATGCTCAACAAAGACATCTGTGTTTCTGCGCATATTTATGACGTGGTGCAACTTCCCGACGGCACGCGCTTCCTCGACGTGTGCTCCCCGACGACCACCGACGAACAATGCCGCTTCACCGTCGTCAGCTACAGCGAAGATCGCGACGTGGTCGGCGAACTGAAGAAGTACCGCGACATGGACGTGCAGATTCGCGGCATCGTGCAGCCCATGCACGGCCGAGCGGGCATGATCCTGAGCCACGCCAGGCAGTTCTACGGCGGTCCCCCAAAGTTCAAGCCGAACCCGCTGCTGGCGCGCGGCTTCAACGCGGAGCAGGAAAGGCCGCCGGTGAACGATCCCAACCTGCGCGCGCAAGGCACGCATCGCGCGTTCATGAACACCAGGGATCAGGAGACGCTGCCGCGCAAATAGAAATGCTTGGTCTTTGAACGGTACCAAACCGCGTCGCAACTTCACAGAGTCACAGGAACCGTGCGACTGTGACATTCTGTCTTGTAAGTTGTTGATTCTCGTGATAGATCTCGGCCCCACAGTTTTGCGCTTATTGCTTCCAAGAGAGTTGGGACACTACTCTACCCCGGTACGGTGGGATTGAATTCTCTCTCTTTTTCTTCTCTCTCAGGGTAGTTTTCCAGGAGTCGAAACGCAGTTCGACAGTGGTGGGAGGCAAGTAATCAGCGTCGGGACCGGCGACAATCCAGGCACAAGCCCCGTTCCTGGATCCTGCGGCGGTTGCCAGTTGTGGAAAGGGGCCTATTAACTTCCGATCTCACACCGCAAAGAGAATCGGCGGCAATTCACAGGTCATAGCAATTGATCCATCCTTTGACCGCGACAACGAATGCCAACTGGCATGTAGGCATCAAGAGGGGGATCCCGGCCAGGGTTGCACGCCGCTCCACTCAGCGGCGGCGTTCGCAAAGCACGGTCAGCCATCGCGCCGCGGTAAACTTTGCACCAAGCAAAGCGTATGATGTCAGCAGGCCAAGACAAGGAATTCTCAGTTACACCGCGTCAGACTGAGGAGGGCTTATGCGCATCCGTTCATCATGGATGCGAGCCCTGCTGGTGGCAGGACTCATTGCGGCAACTTCCTTTACCGGAATCATGGCAGGCACAGCGGAGCCTCCTGCTGCATCTTTACTCACACAATCAGGACAAGTCGTTCGGCACTATGCGGAGCTTCCCCTCGGTTTCGAGGCGAATCGGGGGCAGGCGATTGCAAGTGCGAAGTTCCTCGCGCATGGCAGCGGCTACTCGCTTTATCTTGCCCGGGATGGGGTAGTGCTGGCCCTGTGCCACGCCTCGCAAGGGGAAGTTGGGCGCAATGCCGGGCCAGCGGAGGGACGTTCGCGGAACTCGGCAGCTTGCTCCGCGGTCCGGATGCAACTGGAAAGCGCGAACAGCGCGGCAACACCTGTAGGCGAAGAGCAACTGCCGGGTGCGGTGAACTACTTCATCGGCAGCGATCCGTCTAAGTGGCGCACGGGCATTCCCACCTACGCTAAAGTGCGCTACCAGAGCATTTATCCCGGCATCGATCTTGTCTACTACGGCAACCATCGCGAACTGGAATACGACTTCGTCGTGGCCCCCGGAGCCGATGCAAAGACCATCCGTCTGCGGCCTGGCGGCGCTACGCAAGTGCGGCTAGCGGCCAATGGCGACCTCGTAGTGCGAGCGAAACGGGGCGAGGCGCGGTTCCGCAGGCCGGAGATTTACCAGATGGCCGGGGGGCGGAGAGTGCCGGTTACAGGCGGCTTTGTGCTCGCCACGGACGGCACGGTGGGGTTCCGGTTGGGGCGTTACGATCGCAGCAGACCGCTGACGATCGATCCAGCGCTGGAGTACTCGACGTTTTTGGGAGGGAGTGGAGGCGGGGTTGCCAACGCGATCGCTGTCGATGCGAGCGGCGACGCTTATGTGACCGGGGTCGCGGAAACCGGATTTCCAGTAACGGCTGGGGCGCTGCAGAGCGCGGACAAGGCGGTTCAGCCCACCCTCGACGGCAATGCGTTCGTGGCCAAGCTGAACGCAAGCGGCACGGCGCTGATTTACGCCACCTACCTGGGCGGAAGCGGCAACCCATCATCGGGGAGCTCCGAGCTGGGTGACGGCGGCAACGCGATTGCCGTGGACACCGAGGGCAATGCTTATGTGACCGGATACACATGGTCGGTAGATTTTCCGGTGACGCAGGGGGCCCTGCAAATGACGCAACCGGCAGCGGCGAATGGCGGCAGCAATGCGTTTGTGACCAAGCTGAATTCCACAGGGGGCGGGTTGATTTATTCAACCTACCTGGGGGCGAGCGGGTCGCCGGGCTACGAAGCGGGCGATGCGGGCAACGGGATCGCTGTGGATGCGAGCGGGAACGCGTACATAGCCGGTACGACCTTCTCGACTAATTTTCCTGTGACCCAGGGGGCGCTGCAGACCGTATACACCGAAAGCCAGGCCGGGACTCCGGATGGGTTCGTTGCCAAGCTGAACGCGACGGGCACGGCGCTGGCGTACTCGACATATCTGGGCGGAAACGGCGGCATCGGATATGGAGACACGAGCCTGGCAATTGCCGTTGATGCCGCAGGCAACGCGTATGTGACGGGCTCCACGGACTCGACAAACTTTCCGGTGACGCAGGGAGCCTATCAGCCCACGAAAAATAACAAAGGGGGCGGGAACGCGTTTGTGACCAAGCTGAATCCGGGCGGCACGGCGGTGCTGAGCTCGACCTACCTGGGCGGCAGCAACGGAGACACGGGCCATGCGATTGCTGTGGATGCCACCGGAAACATATACGTTGCCGGAGAAGCCTCGTCGGCGGACTTTCCGGTGACCGCAGGAGCCCTCGAGACCACGCTGCCTGGACCATGGGACGGGTTTGTGGCTAAGCTGAATCCTTCGGCGACCACGCTGCTGTACTCCACCTATCTCGGTGGCAGCGGAGGGTCGGACAACCCGATGTTTACCGACTTAATCGCTCCGATTGGAGATACAGCGACGGGTCTGGCGGTAGACAGTGCTGGCGACGCGTATGTCGTGGGCCAGACCGCATCGAGCAATTTTCCGGTGACAACGGGAGCGATGCAGCCGGCCAACGGCGATGGCCAGAGCGGCTGCGTGAATGGGTATATCGCAGAGCTGAACCCTGTCGCCAGCGCGTTGGTGTACTCCACCTACCTGGGCGGTAATTGCAACGGCGACTACCAACACGGCGTCGGCGATGCGGCGTATGGCATTGCGCTGGACGGAAGCGGTGTGTACGTTGCGGGCAGCGCCGAGTCAACGAATTTTCCGGTGACCAGCGGAGCATTTCAGACCACGTTCAATAGCCACTCAGAATTCGTAGTCACACTCTCCGGATCTCCCTTCGCAAGTGCGTTTGTAACCAAGCTCGACACTAGCGTCTCGTCTGCTGCAACCACGCCCACAGTCACCGTGACGCCCACTCCCTCGACCATCCCTTCGGCGTTGCCATTCACGGTGACGGTCTCCGTTAGCGGTGCAAGCGGCGGTCCGATGCCGACCGGCACCGTGACATTGTTCGGCGGCGCCAATCCCATAACAGCCACTCTCAGCGGAGGAAGCGCGACCTTCGATATTCCCGCCGGAATGCTGAGGGGACTCCCATGTTCTGCTGTGCCGCTGCCAACTTCGCTTACGGCAAACTATTTGCCGGACTCCGCAAGCTCCTCCACTTACAACTATGCCTCGGCAATAGGAAACGTGTACGTGGTCGGAGCATGCGTTAAGCTGGCGCCCTCCGCGGCCTCACTGACGGCAGCGCAGGCTCAGTCGCAAGCTCTGCCGGCATTGGTTACCGTCAGCTCCGTAAGCGGCCTTCCTACACCGGGCGGCACGGTCATTCTCACAGCCGGAAGCTACGTCTCCGCCCCGGCGACCTTGACGGGCGGACAGGCGACAATCTCTATTCCAGCGGGAACGCTCCAGGAGGGTTACAACCAAGCGTTTGCCGACTACACCGGCGACAGCAACTACTATGCCCAAGCCGGTAGCGCTTTGATCACCGTGACGCCGCTGGGAAGCGATCAGATCTTCTGGATCGATACGTCGCCGATCAACATGGCAGCAGGCGCAACGACGGGGAACGTCTCTGGGATTGCGATTTCTTCCGAGAATGCGAATTTAAACGGAGGAACCGTGACTCTGGCCTGCGCAGTCATCGCGACGCCTTCCAATCCAACGAGTCCGGTAACGTGCAGCATCCCGTCGTCGTGGATCATGAACCCCGACGCAACAAGTCCGACGCTCACGGTAAACAGCACGTTGGCGACAACCGTCGGCGATTACGTGGTTGAAATCACGGCCACTTTGGGCAGCATCGTCGAGACAGCCGTCGTCGATGTCACCGTGACAGCGGCTCCCAACCTCACCATCAGCGGCACGTCGGTCACGGTCGTTCCCGGCGCAATTACTGGAAACACCTCCACCATCACCCTCACGCCCACAGGAGGTTTTACCGGCAGCGTGGTGCTGACGGCCACCGTCACCTCCGGCCCTGCGGGCGCAGTGAACCCGCCCACGTTTAGCTTCGGTTCAACAGCGCCGGTGAGCATTACCGGCAGCGCTACAGGAACGGCAACTCTGACGATCGCCACCAGCGCCGGGGGCGGATGCGTCGCCTTCAACGAGCGCCCGCAAAACGCGCCGTGGTACGTGCCGAGCGGCGCGGCTCTGGCGGCGCTGGTGCTGTTCTTCGTGCCTTCGAGGCGCCGCTGGCGGGCTTGGCTCGGCTTGATGCTTTTGCTCGTATGCCTCGGCAGCGGCGTTTTGGCCTGCAATGGCAATGCTGTGCGTCCGAGCGCGACCTGCAATGCAATCACTCCGCCCACGCCGGCGGGCACTTACATCATCACGGTAACCGGCACATCCGGGACTACCACGGCTACCGGGCAAGTGACACTCACCGTGCAATAAGTGCGGATGCTTCAACTCGCCGTCGATCTCTCTGGGCCGAGCCGTGTGTTCCGTACCCTTCTGAGCTGGGGCAATCTTGCGGGTCGACGGCAAGCCAACGCTTTCATCGATCTCCGCGCCAGGAAGGTTTCGCGTTCCGGTTGGATCGTCGCCCATTGGGAAGTGACTCCATTTTGGTGCCACCGCTGGGTTGAAACCCTCGCCAACATCCGTGCTACGCCAGTTGCGCCTTGTCGTATGGCGGGGCGAAACGCGCGCCATACCAGAGGATCCAGCAGGCGATGAACAGCGAAACCAGGGTCGCGCCGAGACCGATGCTCAAGTTTGAGTGGTCGCTGATGGCGCCGATGATCTGCGGCGAAAAGGTGTCGCCGAAGGCGTGAATGCAGAAGAGGTTGATGGAGATGGCCGTGGCGCGCACGGCTCCGTGGACGGAATTCACGATGGCGGCGTTGAGCGGGCCGGTATTGACAAAAATGAAGAACTCCGCGAAGAAGAGTGCGGGAATGGTGGTGACGTGCGGTCCGAAAAACACCAGAAAGCCGAAGGGGATGGTGAAGACGACGCTCCAGAACGAAATCAAGTAAAGGGCGCGATGGTCGGTGCGTTGCCAGCGGTGCGCGATCCAGCCGCCAGTGATGGTGCCGCCGATGCCGTCGACGATGGTGATGGCGCCGACCACAAGGCCGGCATTGGCCACGGAAAGGCCGTTGACGCGGTGCAGGAAGGTGGGCATCCAGGCCGAGATTCCGCCCAGCGCAAAGGTGATGGCCGCCAGGCCAAAGGTCGAGGTGAGGAACGCGGGGTTCTTGAAGATGCTCAGGCGCGGCCGCAGGAAACGGATGCTGCCAAACGTGAAGGTGATCGCTGCCACACCGAACGCGGTCAGAAACGTGCCCATCTTCGAGAGACGCATCCGCTGCTTGAAGACGCGCTCGAGCGCAGCCCAGGAGTCGATCCGCGGTGGCGCAGCCCGGTAACGGTCCTTAGCGCCACGCTCCGGCTCGCGGCCCCACACGCCGTAGAGCCCGGCGACGATCAGGCCGGGAATGGCGCAGAGGAGAAACGGCCGGCGCCAGCCCCACAGGCTGCCCAGTTCCCCGCCCGCCAGGTAGCCGAGCGCCGCGCCCACGGGAATGGCGAGATAGAAGATGGAGAGGATGCGGTTGCGGTCGCGCTCCGGGTAGAAGTCGGCAAGCACGGCCGGGCCATAGATACCGAAAGTGGCCTCGCCCACGCCCACCAGAGCGCGGCGGGTGTAGAGGCTCCAATAGGTATGCACAAAGGCGGTGCCGAGCGTGGCCAGGCTCCAGAGAATGGCGCCCGTGATGATGAGCGGCTTGCGGCGAAACCAGTCGCCTAGCCAGCCGCTGGCCGGCGCCGCAAACATGTAGAAGAGGAACAGCGCCGTGGTCAGCGCGCCCATCTGCTGGTCGGTCGCGTGGAAATCCTTCTGGATAAGAGGCTGTGCGCCGGGCAGAATGTAGCGGTCGAGGTAATTGAGCAGGTTCAGCGCGAGCAGCAGCAGCACCGTGCCCAGTGCAGGGTTGATGCGGGGACGCTGCTTTCTTAAGAATTTTGGCAAGAGGCCACGGTCCAGTGGAAAGCGTCGCGAAGTCCAAGGAATATCACAGCCGGGTCCGGTGCGCCCACCGAATCTCGCAACAATTTACGTTCACGGCCGCGGCCAACGCGCCTCAACCGTAGTGCCGATGCCTCCGCGCGGGCGAAATTCGCCTTTCACCACGGCCCATACCGGATCGCAGGCCTTCACAACATCTTCCAGAACCTGGTTGACAATGTTTTCCTGAAAGATTCCCAGATTGCGATAGCTGAATAGATACTCCTTGAGCGATTTCAGTTCGAGACATCGCTCTTTGGGCATGTAGCGAATGGTCAGCACGCCAAAGTCGGGCAAACCGGTCTTGGGGCAAACGGAGGTGAGCTCGGGATCGTCGATTTGAATCTCGTATCCGGGAAACTGGTTTTGCCAGGTCTCGATGGGAGGAAAGTTGAAGTCGAGGCCGGCTTTTGCATGCTCATCGGTGTAGCGGGGAGCGGTGGTCATGGCTCTATTTTAGCGGGATCAGCGGAGTTAGCGGTGATGGCGCCGCCTCGTTGCGCCCGCGAGAGCTCCGCCTAAGCTGCCCCCTCGCTCGCGTAGTCCTTGCGGAGATTCTCGGCCAGTCTTTCGTTGTAGCGCCGCACCATTCTCGGCATCAGAGCCAGATCCACGAGAAACCAGATGAATGCGCCGAACATGAACGGCGCCGACACCAGGGTTCTGGCCATGAGGGCCGTATCCGAATCGAGAAAAATCGGGCCGAAGGACAGCGACAGAAACCCTGCCTGCCAAAGGACCAGCATCAGAACCGCCGTCAGGTTGCGGCCCAGATAGAAACGATGGATTCCCAGGAGGCCGAAGAAGAGGATGAACGACCGAAGAACCAACCCCAGCGAAAATAGGGCGACAGGCAAAAGCGCCCAGAGGTAGGCCAGCCAAAGCTTGCGGCGGCCCTCCTCGTACGCATCGTCAATCGCGCGCTGTTGTGAGTAGGTAAGCTCCTGTGGCACCGCTGGCTCAGGCATAATACCTTCTTTCGCTGGCTGACCCGCCGGGAAACGGGATTCCCGCGGCAACCTGAATCTGGACGCTGAAAGTTGCAGCCATTGTACTGCCGATCTTGCTGAGCGCAAAAACGAGTTTGGTGGCCTCGCACCGGGACTCAGAGCGCACGCGGCGCGGCTGCCTTGCCTCGGCAAGAGAGCTGGAATAGCGGCCGTTTTGTCTGAATCGTAACCTCAACGTTTCGAGTCTTATATACTGACTTTGGTTAAAGGCATGGCTGAAGCAAGAACGCAAACAAGCCGCAAATGGCTTTGGATCGGTGCGGCAGTCGTCCTGATTGTCGTGTTTCTCGCGGTGCGATACTTTCTCCGCGACCGCTTGCCGGTGCGCGTGGCGCGGGTGGAGCACCAGATGCTACAGAACACCGTGAGCGACAACGGGCGCGTCGAGCCGGTTGCGCCATACCAGTTCTACAGTCCGCTGGCCACCACGGTGAAGGCCGTGTATGCGCAAGAGGGCGACCTGGTGCGCAGCGGCAAACTGATTCTGACGCTGGATGACGTGGCGGCGCGCGCCCAGGTGGCGAGCGCCGAGAGCGCGGTACGGACGGCGCAAGCCGCGCTGGATGCCAACCTTCACAACGGCACGCAAGCCGAGCAGCAGACATCCGCCGCGGAGGTGGAGCAGGATCGGCTGGCGCGCGACCAGGCGCAACACGACCTGGACGCGCTGACGAAGCTGGCCGCAACAGGAGCCGCCGCGCCCAGCGAAGTGGCCGCCGCTCGGGAGCGACTGGAATCCGCGCAGGCCAGCCTCCATGCCGCGGAACAGAGCGCGCAACATCGTTACTCGTCCGAGGAGATTGCCCGTGCCCAGGCGGCGCTGAACGACGCCGAGGCAGCACTGGCGGCAGCACGGCACGTGGAAGCGCAGATGGCGATCTACGCGCCGGTAACCGGCACCATCTATACCATGGACGCCGCGCCCTCAGAGTACGCCGAAGCCGGCAAGTTGCTGGTGGAGATGGCGGACCTGCACAAAGAGCGCGTGCGCGCCTATTTTGACGAGCCCGACCTGGGCCGCTTGGCAACCGGACAGCAGGTGTCGATCCGCTGGGATGCGAAGCCGGGCCGAGAATGGCTTGGGCACATCGCGCGGCTTCCGGTGACCGTGGTGGCGTACAACACGCGCAACGTGGGCGAGGTGCTGGTGGATCTGGACGGCCCGGAAGACGATCTGCTGCCCGACACCAACGTGACCGTGACCGTAACCATTTCAAGCGAACCGGATGCGCTCAGCATGCCGCGCGAGGCGCTGCACGAACAGAACGGAAAATACTTTGTCTACAAGGTCGTGGACAATGCCTTGCAGCGTGTCTCTGTCACCATTGGAGTTCCGAACACGACCCAGGTGCCGATTCTCTCGGGCCTTCAGGAGGGCGACATCGTCGCCACCGGCACCACCAACGGGCAGCCCTTGCTGGAGGGCGCACCGATCAAGGAAGTCCGGTGAGGCGCTTTGCCCGAGCCGTCGCGTTTCCTGTCGCGTGCCTCGCGGTCGCCGCGTCTGTCGCCGGGTTTTCGCAAATTCCCTCAGCGACACTGCGGCAAGCAGACAACGCTCTCGAAGCGGGCGAGGCAGACCGGGCGCTGAGCCTGCTGATGCCCCTGCCAGTTCAAGGACCGGGGGCAGCCGACGCGCAAAATCTGCTCTGCCGCGTGTGGTTCTCCATGCAGCAGTGGGACCCGGCAGTCAAGGCTTGCGAACAAGCCGTACGCCTGGACCCCGACAACTCCAACGATCACATGTGGCTGGGCCGCGCGCTCGGCCTGAAAGCCGACCACGTTTCGTTTTTGACCGCGTATTCGCTGGGCAAGCGCGTGCGCAGCGAATTTGAGCTCGCGGTGCAACTCGGTCCGCAAAATGCCGACGCGCTTTCTGATTTAGGGCAGTTCTACAAAGAGGCGCCCGGGGTTGTGGGCGGAGGACTGGATAAGGCTGAGGCCATTGCCACGCGGCTGGACAAGGTGGATCCCGTGCGTGCTTTGGAGTTGCGCGGCCGGATTGCCTCCGCGCGCAAGGACTACGTGACCGCCGAGCGCGACTTCAAACAGGCCATTGCGGTCAGCCAGCATCCCGCGGAACAGTGGACGATTCTGGCAGGGTTTTACCGCAGCCAGGAGCGATGGAATGACATGGAGAGCGCAATTCAAAGTTGCGCGAGCGCGGCCGCGCGGGACAAGCATTCCGGCGTGGGGCTTTACGACGGCGCAGGCATTTTGATCGAAACCAACCGCGATCCGGCACTGGCGGCAAGAATGCTTGAAGATTATCTTTCGGGCTCGTCGAAAAGCGAAGAGGCTCCCGCATTCGTCGCGCACATTCGCCTGGGTCGGCTGAAAAGGGCACTCGGCGATGGAGCCGGCGCACAGCGCGAGTTTGCCGCGGCAGCCGCCATGGCGCGCGAATATAATCCGGCACAGGATTTAAAACATTGATGCCAGCATCGAAGGTAAGAACCGCACACAAATCGCGCCGCGCATGGCTGCCTGCAATAGCCGGCGCGGTTCTTGCCGCCGCTGCAGTTGCAACGCCGGCGCAGGTGTCGCTGACGACCGTAGTGGAGCTGGCCCAGAAAAACAGCGTGACGGTGCAGCTGGCGCAGGCCGATGTGCAAAAGGCAACCGCACAACTGGCGCAAACCCACGACGCGTTCATTCCGTCGCTGACGTTCGGTTCGGGCCTTCCGGCCTTTCCCGAGGTTGGTTTCACCGGCAACCTGCCCTCCATCTGGGACAGCACCGTCCAGTCGCTGGTCTTCAGCATGCCGCAGATTCAGTACATCCATGCGGCGCGCGCCGGGGTGCAGGCCGCCCAATTGGCATTGAAGGATGCACAAGAACAGGCAGCTCTGGATGCTTCAACGGCTTACATCGAGCTGGACACGGTAAATCGGGAACTCGAAGCTGCGCGCACACAGGAGCAGGATGCGGCGCGGCTGGTCGAGATCGAGCAGCAACGCGCAGAGGCGGGCGTCGATACGCTCAGCGCGCTCTTGCAGACGCAACTGACGGCGGCGCAACTCAAGCTGGGCCGGCTGCATCTGGAAACCCGCGCGGCGACATTGGCCAAGCAACTGGCCACACTCACGGGATTGCCCGTGGGCGCGATCACTCCCGACCGCGCGAGCATTCCCGAGGTCCCGGCGATCACAGACGACCGGAAGCCGATGCTGACGCCCGGAGTTGAGTCGGCGCAGCAGTTGGCGCTCTCAAGACAACGCCAGACGCAAGGCGATAAAGAACACCTGTGGTTGCTGCCGGAAATCGGCTTCGGCCTTCTTTACAACCGCAATACGACGCTGCTGAACGATATTGAGAGTTACTTTAACCCGCTGAAACCCTTCCCCGCGAACAACTTCAGCACCGGCTTCTCCATCAAGGTTCCGATCTTTGACCCTGGCCTTCACGCCAAGCTGCGCGCATCGGCGGCCGATGCGCTGCGCGCGCGTGTTGAGGCCGAACAGGCGCAGCAGCAGAACGATCTTCAGATTGTGCAATTGAGCGCGAGCCTGCGCGAGCTGGATGCAGAGGCCGAGATTGCCAGCCTGAAGCAGCAGATTGCCGACGAGCAACTGAAGAGCGTGGCAGCACAAATGGAACTGGGCAACGGTTCCGGCAACGGCCCGGGCGCACAGCCGCAGCTTTCGCCCACCGCCGAACAGCAGGCCCGCATCGACGAGCGGCAGAAGTCGATCGATGCGCTCGACGCCGGATTCGACCTGAGCAAGGCGCGCCTGAACCTGCTGCGAGCCCTAGGCCACATGCAGGACTGGCTGGACGAGCTGCATCCCAAACCATAAAAGCTGCCGGGTTTCGCTGCCCGGGTGCCACAAGTGCAAACCTGACGAAAGACGCATTGATTCTGTAGGGGTTATGCCTTGCAATAGCCCGCGCCTTCGCCGCGAGGATAGTCACCCTATCGGCCGCGAATCCGTCTGAAAAATGATCGCGAATGGTAGAATTAGAACTGATGCCCATGCCCTTGAAAACCATCTTCCTCAACCCTCCCTCCTTTAAGAACTTCGACGGCGGCGCCAGCTCTCGTTGGCCGGCGACGCGCGAAATTGAGTCCTACTGGTACCCTGTCTGGCTCACCTATCCGGCCGGCTTGCTTGAGGGCTCGCGGGTGCTCGACGCGCCGCCCCACCACGTCTCCGCCGAAGAGACTATCAACATCTGCAAGGACTACGAGTTTCTTGTGCTCTTCACTTCCACGGTGGGATGGGAGGGCGACCAGCGGCTGGCCGAGGCCATCAAGGCGGCCAACCCGTCGATCCGCATTGCGTTTGTGGGACCGCCGGTGACCACCGATCCCGACCGCGCGCTGAATGAGTGCTCGGTGCTGGACTTCATCTGCCGGCGCGAATTTGATTATTCCGTCGTCGAATACGCCAACGGCAAACCGCTCAACGAGATTCTCGGCATCAGCTACAAGAAAGACGGCAAGGTGGTGCACAACCCCGACCGTCCGCAGATTGAAGACCTGGACGCCATGCCGTGGGCGACCAAGATCTACAAACGCGACATGGATGTGACACGGTACAACGTGCCCTTCCTGCTGCATCCCTACATCGCGCTCTACTCCACGCGCGGCTGCCCGGCGCAGTGCACCTTCTGCCTGTGGCCGCAAACGCTCTCGGGCCACGCCTGGCGCAAGCGCTCTTCAGATGACGTAGCGGCAGAGATGAAGTGGGCCAAAGAGAATTTCCCCGAAGTCAAGGAATTCTTCTTTGACGACGACACGTTCAATATCCAGAAAGCGCGAACCATCGAGCTGTGCGAGAAGCTGAAGCCGCTGGGCATCACCTGGAGCTGCACGTCGCGCGTGACTACGGATTACGAAACCCTGAAGGCCATGCGCGAGGCCGGTTGCCGGCTGCTGATCGTCGGCTTCGAGTCGGGCGATCCGCAGATTCTCAAGAACGTCAAGAAGGGCGCGACCGTGGAGCGGGCGCGCGACTTCGCACGCGACTGCCATTCTCTTGGCTTGACGATTCACGCCGATTTCATTCTCGGCCTGCCCGGCGAAACCAAGCAGTCCATCCGCAACACCATCAACTTTGCCAAGACGCTGGATTGCGAGACCATCCAGGTGTCGGTCGCACACGCGTATCCCGGCACAGAGTTCTACGAGTACGCCGCGAAGAACGGCTTCATCACCAATGAGAAGATGGAGGACGGCGGCGGCCACCAGATGGCGCACATCGAGTATCCCGGCCTGCCCACCGACTACGTGATGGAGATGGTGCACCGCTTCTACGACGAGTACTACTTCCGCCCCAAGGCGGCGTTCCGCGTAGTGTGGAAGGCCATCGTCAATCGCGACCTGCCGCGGCTCTACGTGGAGGCCAAGTCCTTCCTGAAGCTGCGCGCGCAACGCAACCGCCAGGTAAAGGAAACGCGCAAGCAGCAGGCGCAGCCTCCCGCAGCCGCCGGCGCGGGCGCGTAAACCGTCGCAGCCATCCACCGATGGCCGCGCCAATTCGGACGCCGTCTTCCCGGTATCTCAGTTTTCATCCGCCATGGCGGACGAAAACTGAGCCGCCCCGGCATCGCGCAAAATCAGGCCGTCAAAAACGTGACGCCTACCCTCTCTTTCTTTATGCCGCAACGGATAAACTGAACGTTCATGGTGCACCACTCACTGACGCCGCGCCAATACCTGATTCTGGGTTTGGTCGCCGTTTCCGCCCCGCTGGGTGACAGTTGCCTTTCGCGCGGTATGGCCTCCATGCCGCCGATCACCCTGGAGCACCCAGGCACTCTCATCGCCGCAGTCTTCACGCCCTGGATCGCCCTCGGGATTGCGCTCCTCATCGGCTTCTTCGCCAGTTATCTAACGGCGCTTTCCTGGGCCGATCTCACCTTCGTTCTCCCGGCAACGGCCTTCGGCTACGTGATCATTGCGCTGCTGGCGCGCTTCTGGCTGCATGAAGCCATCTCGCCAGAGCGCTGGGCGGGCATTGTGCTGGTCACGCTCGGCGTGGGATTCGTTGCGCAAGGGCCTTCCCTCACCCAGCACCCTGCACCCGAGCCGGAGGAATCCGCAGACCATGAGCTGGTAGAACCAAAGGTCGAAACGCGATGACGATTTCTCTCCCCGCCGTGCCTCTGCCCGCAACCATCAATCCGTGGTTTGCGGCAACAATGATTGCCGCGGTCGTGCTGGCCTCGACGACCGGCGAGGTGCTGACCGCAGCGGCTATGAAATCGATCGGCGACCTGGACGCGATTCGCGCGCATTCGGGACTGAAAGGCGCCATCCGCGCCGTGCTCACCAGCCCTTTGTTTTTCGCCGGAGTTTTCTTTCTGGCTCTGGCCTTTTTCTCGCTGCTCTTTGCGTTGAATCACCTGAACCTCAGCCTCGTCGCCCCCGCTTCGGCCTCGCTTACGCTGGTCACCAATGCCGTCGCCGGCAAAATCTTCCTCAAGGAGAATGTCGACCGGCGCAGATGGGCGGCTGCGGTTCTCGTTTGCGTCGGGGTATATCTGCTCGCCCATTGAGCGATCTTCTTGATTGTGGGTAGCCAATGACGGACCTGTCTGAAATTAGCGCTTCACACTTTGCACGCCTGATGACCGACTTTCTCGCCGGCGCTATTCCCGCGCGTGAATACCAACGAAGAATGTTCGACGCGATGAATCGACGTTGTGCCATGACCGACGACGAATTTTCGATCATCGGGCTCGCATATCATGATGCAGATGATTACGATCCTGAGGTTCGCCTCGAACACACGATCGAAGAACCGGAACTGAGACGGCGGGTCGCGGAATCACTCGATGAATTGAAGGCTTTAGGAGTCCAGGCCGGGCCCTAGGTTCAGCTTCGCAGAAATCGCATCAATCCACGTGGCTTCAGGTCTGCGACGAGAAATTTTCGCCGGTCGCCCAGCGCCGTGCACACCGCTTCGGCCGCCAGATGGCCGCTGCGAGCGGCGCTTTCCATGGTCGAGGGCCAGCCGGTCGCGATCCAGTCGCCGGCCAGAACGCAATTCGGCCACGGGGACACGGAACCGGGCCTTGCCGCATCGATCCCCGGCGGCACGGTGAAAGTGGCGCGGACCTCCTTGACCAACGCGGCCTTTTCGAGCTTCGCTGCGGCCACAGCAGGAAAGAACTCTTTGAGCTCACCCAGCGCCAGGTCGATTGCCTCTTCACGGCTGAGCGCGGCAAACTCATGCGACGCGCTGATGACAAGTTCCAGATAGCTGCCCTTCGCCTCGCGGCCCGGTTGCAAGAGGTTCTTGTTGTACATCCAGTGAATCGTGCGGTCGAGCAAAACGGCGTGTTCGAGTTCCGTAATTCCGCGGTCAAACCAAAGATGCACGCTGCAGATGGGCCCGTGCTCGTGAAGCTCGATTTGTTCGGCGAGGGCTTCGACGCCGTCGGCCGGAGGCATCTGCGGCAGCAGCTTCGCTGTGGCCTCGAAAGGAAGGGCCAGCACCATGTAATCCGCGGCCAGCACGCCCGCGCGCGTGGGCAGCGTCCACAGCGAGGTCTCTTCATCCCACTCCGCACGCTCCACGCCGCAGTGGAAGACGATTTCGCCGCCGCGTTCGCGCAGGAACTGCTCCGCTCCGGCGTA
The DNA here is from genome assembly GCA_964569985.1 of uncultured Occallatibacter sp. Taxonomy (GTDB): domain Bacteria; phylum Acidobacteriota; class Terriglobia; order Terriglobales; family Acidobacteriaceae; genus Telmatobacter. The sequence goes on along the minus strand of CAZMWL010000002.1, from coordinate 34,931 downwards.
GAGCTCGCTCAGCGGAACGGAGCTCATGCCCATCGCGCCCGCCTCGGCCGAGTTCAAGAACAATTCGCGGATCACTTTGGCCGCGTAGGGCAGCGCAATCTCGTCCATGTCGGCATTGAGGGCGCTGGCAATTACCAGCCGCCAGAAGCGATTGATCGCGCCCTCGGTCTGGCCGTTCTGCCGCAGCCATGTGCCCAGCGACTGCGTCGAGCAGCCCTTTGGATCGATTCTGAGGATGGCGGAGAAGGCCCGCATCAAGGCTTTCTTGTCGGCGCGCGTGAAGGCTTTGGCCGTGAGCAGACTGGGCAGACCATGCAGCGGAGCCGGCAGCCAACTGGGCCCGAGCACGGAGCGCTGCCCGCCGGGCTCGATCATGGTCATGGTGCGCGTCCAATGAATCTTTTTCTCGACCCCAATGCGCGTGTAGAAGCCAATGAGGTTCGTGCAGCAGCCGAAGAGCACGTGCTGGCAGTTGTCCATGACCTCATCCACGCCGGGATGGCGATAGGAGCTGGCCCGGCCGCCGAGATAGCCGCGCCGCTCGACAAGCTGGACGCGCAGCCCGGCCTCCGCCAGCGAACAGGCCGCGCTCATGCCCGCGACGCCTCCGCCGACTACGATTGCCGTTTTCCCCAGCCCCGGGCGCAAATCGCTCACCGTCTCACCCATTCCGACGCTTCTTCTATCATCGCTGAAGAGGTTGGGTGTGCGCAGCCAAACCGGTGCGAAGTTGGTTGACGTTTCCGGTGCGCGCACTTATGATCCTCTCTACAATCGGACAACCTTTTGATTCGAGGAGTGTGCATGCCAAACTGTACAAAATGCGGCCAGCCGCTTAAAGAGGGCGCGCAGTTTTGCGGGCAGTGCGGAGCCCCTGTCAGGAGCTGTCCCCAATGCGGCGAACTTATTCAAGAGGGCGCGGCGTTTTGTGGGCAATGCGGCGCAGCCGTACACCAGGTTCCTCCCGATGATGGAGCCGGTGTTTCTCCTTCAGCGCCAACCTCCTACCCCGTTGCCTCTCAGGCGCCGGCAACATCGGCCTATGTCAGGCTCGCACTCGGTGAAATTGGCTTTTTCTTCGGTCAAATCACCATCACGATCCTCATTGACGGCAATGCTGTGCGAACCATTCAAATGAACGAAACGGTCGATTTGGTGGTCCCGGCTGGGAGGCACATGCTCGAGCTCGTGCAGGTGTACCACAGCGCCGCGACTCTCAACATGCCCATCACGCGCAAGTCCGATCTGGAGCTGAACATCGTGGCGGGAACTCTAACCATGGTGACCGGCACCTACAGCACCTTCTTCGGCAAATTCAGTATGGCATTGGCTTAGGGGTCGCATAGCGATGCGCAGAGCCGACTGAGGGGCATTAAAAGGCGCACTATTGAGATGCCCGGGAAGCGCTGCCCGGGGGCAGAAACCTGGCGCGAGCGAATAGCGAGCCGCTGCTGCATGCAATGCATGGTGGGCAGTGAGGGACTCGAACCCCCGACTTCGTGCTTGTAAGGCACGCGCTCTAACCAACTGAGCTAACCGCCCACTCCGGCACGCGGATTGCGCCTTCATTCATGATAGCAGTGTGCATCATGCGGAAAGCGCCTCGGCGCAAGTTGATAAACTCAGCGGGTGAGCCGTCTCATCGTCAATGCCGATGATTTTGGACTGACCCCGGGCGTGAACCGAGCCATCATCGAGTTGCACCGAGCGGGCCTGGTCACAAGCACCTCCCTGATGGCGCGTGCCGGAGCGACAGATGAGGCGGTCGAACTGGCTCGCGCGACGCCGTCGCTGGGCGTCGGATGTCACGTGGTTCTGGTCGATGGCGAGCCAGTGCTGCCGCCGGAAAAGATCCCCAGCCTCATTGATGCTCGGACCGGGCGTTTCCGGGACTCGCTCACGGCATTTCTGCTGCGGCTTTTTACGGGCCGCATCCGCGCGGAAGAAATCGAAGCTGAGGCCGCGGCGCAAATCGCGCATTTGCGGCAGCGCGGAGTGCGGCTGACGCACATCGACACGCACAAGCACGCGCACGTGTTCTCCGCAGTGCTCCGCCCCCTGCTACGCGCCGCCCGCGCGGCCGGGATTCGCGCAGTGCGCAATCCCTTTGAGCCGGAATGGGCCGTCCGCGCCGCGATTGGCGCTCCGCTGGCGCGCGTGGTGCAGATTGCGGCGCTGCACCCGCTTGCCCCGCGCTCGCGGCAAATCATTGCGCAGGCAGGATTTACAACAACCGATGGCACCATTGCCGTGGCTGGCACGGGCACACTCGATGCGGCAGCCCTGCGTTCCCTGCTCGGGCAGCTTCCTGCCGGCACTTGGGAGCTGGTGACGCATCCCGGCTACAACGACGCGGATCTGGCGCGGGTGCGCACGCGTCTGCGGGCTTCGCGCGACATCGAGCGCCTGGCCCTGGCCGCAATCCCTGAAATTCCCGGCATCGAGCTTATTTCATTTGCAGATCTTGCCCCCACGGCGCCGTCGGCGGCTGACTTGCTGACTCGCTAACTCGCTGACTTGCTGTTTCCTTGCATCCTGCGCTGCCCCGCGCGCGTCCTTAATGTAGTAGAAGACTGATTTTCAAGAAGGCATCATGCGCATCGGGATCACGTGTTATCCCACCTACGGAGGCTCCGGCGTTGTTGCCACGGAGCTGGGCATTGAGCTGGCCGCGCTCGGCCACGAGGTCCACTTCATCTCCTACTCGCAGCCATTCCGCCTGAACGGGCGCGACGACGGTATCTTCTATCACGAGGTTCCCGTATCCAGTTACCCGCTCTTCGAGTTTCCGCCGTACGATCTGGCGCTGGCTTCGCGCATGACCGAAGTGGCGGAGTATTACGCGCTCGATCTGCTGCACGTGCACTATGCGATTCCGCACTCGGTTTCGGCATTGCTGGCGCGCCAGATGCTCGCCGCACGCGGCCGCCATCTGCCCTTCGTGACCACCCTGCACGGGACCGACATCACGCTGGTCGGACTCGATCGCAGCTATCTGCCGATCGTGCGCTACGCCATCCAGGAAAGCGACGGCGTCACCAGCATCTCCAACTACCTGCGCGAAAGGACCATCGAGGACTTCGACATTACGCGCCCCATTGAGACCATCACGAATTTCGTGAATTGCGATGTGTATACGCCTGCCTCGGACCAAGTCCAAAAGGAAAATGCGTGTGAACGCCGCCATCACTTCGGGGCGCCCGGTGAGCCGATCCTGATGCACCTTTCGAACTTCCGTCCCGTGAAGCGCGTGGGCGATGTGGTGAAGGTTTTTGCGCGCGTGGCGCAGGAGCGCCCGGCGCAGCTGGTGCTGGTGGGCGACGGGCCGGACCGATCTTCCGCGGAATGGCTCGCGCACGACCTCGGCATTCAGAGCCGCGTACATTTCCTGGGCAAGCAGGAGCGCGTCAGCGAGCTGCTGGCGCTGGCCGACCTGTTCCTGATGCCGAGCGAGCTGGAGTCGTTTGGCCTGGCCGCGCTCGAAGCCATGGCCTGCAAGGTCCCCACCATCGCCACACGCGTCGGCGGCGTTCCGGAGCTGATCGACGATGGCGTAACCGGCTTGCTCTACCCGGTCGGCGACGTGGAGGGTATGGCTGCGGGCGCTCTCAGCCTGCTGAACGATCCGCCGCGACTGAAGGCCATGCGCGAAGCCGCCCGCCAGACCGCGCAAAAGCGCTTCTGCGCAAATCTTGTGGTTCCGCAGTACGTGCGCTTCTACGAGCAGGTGCTCGCGGGAGAAGGCGGGCGGAAAACTGCGTAGGGCCCGCCGGCCTGGAAGATTTCACAAAAAAACTTCTTGTCAACCACGCCTCGGCTTGGCATATTCTGCTTGAACTGGAGGTCGATTCGATGATGCTGTCTCGCCGGCTTTTCCCCGTGCTCGCCGCAGCAGCCTTTATGGCTGCGTCCACCGTTGTTTTCGCACAGCAGGAGTTTCCGCCGCCGCAAGGCAAGGGCCCCGTGGTGGTGGTGGCCAGCGGCCTCTCCGGCGTGTCGCATTACGTCAAAGTGTCACGCGACATCGCCGCCCTCGGCTACGATGTAGTGCTGTTTGACGGCGAAGCCATGGAGCACACGCAGGGCCAGGCGGTGCATGCGGCCATCTTGCAGGCCCAGCAAATGCCCCACGCGCTCCCCGGCAAGGTGGTGCTCGTGGGCTTCTCGGCCGGCGGCGGCGAAGGGATGTACTACGCCTCGCAATGGCCGGATCTTGTGCTGGGCATCATCGTGTGGTTCCCGGCCAATTCGTTCATCAAGAATGTGCCCGGCTTTGCCGCGCGGCTGCAGGTGCCGGTGCTCATGTTTGCCGGCGAAAAAGACCACTACCGCGACAATTGCTGCACGGCGAACGGTGCGCGCGGCCTCCGCGACGCCGCCGTAGCCGCGGGCAAGCCGTTCGAACTGTTTACCTACGACAAGGCCGAACACGACTTTGTGCGGGACGGCGCGCACTATAACGTCGAGGCCGACGCGGATGCATTCCAGAAAACCGCCGACAAGCTGAAGCAGTGGTTACCGCCGGCCCAGTGACGCCGCGGCCCACTACCGGTCCGGTCGCATCAGGCGCGCCGCTTTCAGCACGCGCTTGAGGCCGCGCTTTGTGCGCTTCCAGGTCCGCTGAGAACCGCGCCCCACGGCAGACCACAAACCCTGGAGGCGCAGCCAGGCCAGTTGCACCCCGGTAAGCTGGATACGCGGATTCACAAACAGCACATTCGTGTTGTCGAAGGAGAAGCGAACGATCCTGAACCCGAGCGATTGCATGCGCGCAAGAATCTCTCGCGCGGGTTCCCGCTGCGCGCGGTAGAGAAAGTCGTGGAATTCCGCTGTGATCTGGCCGATTTCCAGCAATTCGCCGTCCGTGGAGCCATTGAAGAGCGCAATCTCGGCGCCTTCGATGTCGAGCTTCATCAAATCGACCTGTGAGGCATGCACCCGGCTGCGGAATTCCTTCAGCGTCACCATCGGAATCTCGCGCACCGTGCACAACTCTTGCGCGGCAACCGGGCCGCAGACGCTGGCGCAGCGATCCGGAAAGACGCTGATGGCGATCGAACCGTTGCTGCCGCCAACCGCAACCGGCAACACCGTCAGCAGCCTATGTTCGGGAATTTGCGCAATCAGCTCTTCCAGAGGCTCTGCCGCCGCCACGCGACAGCCGAAGTGCGCGATCATGCCGGCGGAAAACTCGCCCCGATTCGCGCCTAGATCGAGGACCAGCGACTCCGCACAGAGAGGACCGGAAAGAAACGAGTGATCGCGCACCGTGACGACTTCGAGGAGCATGGCATTCTTCTCAAACAGGAGCACCCACCATACTAGCGCGCCACCGCCGCTCGGCTTTTCTGTTCCCCACTCCCTGATCCCTGACACCTGAAACCTGTCTTCTACAGCGTGCGCTTGAACAGTGGCGTAGCAATCAGCAGCGTGGCGATTCCGAACACCACCAGGAACAGGAGGTCGCCTTTGATAGCGATCCAGCCGCCGTCTTTAAGCAGAACCTCCTTGAAACCGTGGATTACATAGGTGAAGGGATCGATCACGCCAATGGCCTGCATCCACTTTGGGAAGGACGACGTAGGATACATGGCGCCCGAGGGATACAACAGGAGGACATTGAGTATTCCAAACATGGCACGCGGCACCAGCGGATCGTCGACGCGCACCATGAGCAGAAACATCATGCCATTGAAGGCGATGGAGCCGGCGATGATGAGACACAAAGTCTGCAACATGATTACTGGATGAAAGACAATTCCCAGCCCCGCGATGAGCGACCCGATGACCACAATCGATATTCCGCTCAGCGTCGCTTTAATGGCACCGGCGATATTCAGCCCGAAGACCAGTTCCAGTTTCGTAATCGGCGTCACCAGGTAGCCCTCATGCACGCCGCGCGCCTTGTCGTCGATGTAGAGCATGCCGCCGCCGATCATCACCGAGATGTACATCGCCAGCGCCACCGTCATCGGCAGAAGGTACTTCAGATAATTCACGTATGGGTAAAGCTCGACGACTTCGAGCGCAATGGTTTTTACCAACCGGCCCTGAACCCGCGGCGCGTTCATGGCGTCCACGAGCGACTGCATCTCGGCTTCGAGGGCCGATGAAGTAAACAGATCGGAGTTGTCGACGACGAATCCGAGCTTGGGCGCGTCCTGCTCGTAAACGCGGCGCGAATACTGCGCGGGGATAATAACCGCGGCGTCGATTTTGCCGGTGCGCACGTCCTCGCGCGCCTGCACTTCGCTCTGGTATTCGATGGTGGAGAAGGTCTTGATGTTAGCGGCCACAGCGTCGAAGGCCTCGCGCACCTTCACCGCCTGCGGTCCGTGGTCGTAGTCCACCACGGCCACGTGCGTGCCCACGATCTTGCCCCCGAACGCGTTTCCGATGATGACCAATTGCAGAATCGGCATCATGAGCGACATGATCATGAGCGTGGGCGAACGGAAGAACTTGCGCATTTCGCGCTCGATGATGGCCAACATCCGGTTCATGGGCGCGCTCCCGGCCGCGGGGGCATGGAAAATACCGGCTTCACCTGCTCGTCGCGCAGTTGCCGCCCCGTGTAGTGGATAAATACGTCGTCAAGCGTGGTGTTTTGCACGCTCAGCGAGGTGAGCGTTTCGCCCAGGCTCGCCGCCAGCTCCACAATCTGCATGGTGGTCTTCGATCCCGACTTGGTGATCACGCGGTAGAATCCCGCGCCTTCGGGTTGCACGCTGGTCACGCCCTCCATAGCCTCCAGGCGCCCCGGCCACGCTTCGTCGTCGCGGTCAAAGTGCACTTCCACCACATTCGCGCCGGCCACGCTGTTCTTCAGCTCCACGGGAGTGCCCAGCGCCACCAGCTTGCCATGATCCACAATGGCGATGCGGTCGCAGAGCTTGTCGGCCTCATCCATGTAGTGCGTCGTAAGGAGCATGGTGAGGTTGCGCGTGCTCTTGAGCTTATTCAGCATCTCCCATACCGCGATGCGCGAGACCGGATCGAGTCCTGTCGTCGGCTCATCGAGAAAAAAGATGCGCGGATTGTGCACCAGCCCCCGCGCAATCTCCAGCCTGCGCCGCATGCCGCCGGAGAGCGTCTTGGTCTGCGCATCGCGCCACTCGGTCAAGTCGACGGCTTCCAACACGTCGGCGATGTTCTTCTCGCGAGTTCCGCGCGGCACTCCGTAAAGTTTCGCGTAGATTGACAGATTCTCTTCAACCGTCAGGTCCTGGTCGCTGGTGAGCGCCTGTGGGATCACACCGATCGCCTGTCGCACGTCGTCCGGATCTTTGCTCACGTCGTACCCGGCCACCATGGCTTTGCCCGCGGTGACGGGGATCAGCGTGGTCATCATGCGGATGAGCGTGCTCTTGCCGGCGCCGTTCGGTCCCAGCAAACCGAAGATCTCGCCCGCGGTCACGCTGAAGTTCACATCCTTGACGGCTTCAAAGTCGCCGTAGCGTTTCCAGATGTGCTCCACCGCAATGGCCACGGGCCGCGGCGCACCGGTGTCGTTTGCGGGCAAGCCGTTAGGGGGAGCGCTCACTGCTTCACCAACTTCGCCTTCGGAATGTAGACCTCCGCCGTCATGCCGGGCACATATTTCTCGCCGGGATTGGGGATCAGCAGCTTCAACTGAATCGTCTTGATGTCGCGCTTCATGCTGCTCACGTCGCGCTGCGTGGCAAAATCGCCCTCGGCGGATTTGGCAATCACGTAGCCCCAAAGGGTGACGCCGCTGGGCATCACCACGCGCAAACTGTCGTGCAGTTGCACGGCGTCAGCCTGCGTCTCCGGCAGCGGCGCGTAGACCCAGGTTTGCGTCAGGTCCATGATGGTGACAATCGGCTCTCCCTCCGTCACCACTTCGCCCTGCCGCGCCGCCCACACATCCACCTTGCCGTTGATGGGCGAAACAACCTGTGCATATCCCGCCTCGACGCTTGCCTCTTGCGCCAGCGCGCGGGCATTGGCCGCGTCGGCGCGCGTTTGGTCTACCGTGCGCGCGGAGGCCTCGGTCAAAAGCTCATGAGCCCGCGCCTGGCGCAGATTGGCCTGCGCTGCCGCAAGATTCTGGCGCGCCGCATCCACTGCGGCTTTCGCCGCCTGCAGGGCAGTCACCATCTCATCGCGCGTCTGCGTGCTGTCGATTCCCTGCTGCGCCAAAGCCACGGCGCGGCTGGTATCGGCCTGTTGGTGCTCATACTGCGCCTGAGCCTGGGCCAGAGCAGCCTGGGCCGATTGCACCTGCGCTTCAGCGCTGAGTGTTGCGCTCGAGGTTTCACCGCGGTTCTGCCGCTCCGTGTCCTCGGTGCTGTTCACCTTCCAGCTCTCGCTCGCGGCAGTGGCCTCGGCAGCCTTCATCGCCGCCTGCAGGTCCTGGCTCTCAATGACGGCGATCAGCTCGCCTTGGGTCACATCCTGGCCCTCTTCCACGGTCAGCGTCTGGATGCGCCCCGGAATCTTGGAACTCACGATCACTTCGTTCGCATCCACGGTCCCGATCAGTTGCAAATCTGTCGAACGTCGCGTAGTGGTCAGATACCAGATCAACGATCCCACCAGCAGCACTCCCAGAATGATAAAAACTCGATTTCGCGCGCTCACTGCCCGTCACCTCAAATGATCGATTTCTGCTTGAATTTCGCGGTCTCCGGCATCGGCATATCGGCCAGCACCTTTGCGGCCAGCTCCGCACCCCGCTTCCGATCCTGAAAAATTGCCTGGCCAAGAAACTCTACCGTTGACACCCTTCGCGCCCGCAGTACCTCGGGGTCAAAGGGCTCAAAGGGCATGATCAGCCGCCAAATAGGCGCGCTGAGGAAATAGAAGACGTTGCCGCCCAACGCCGAAAGCACAATCTGCAGCCATTCAATTTCGATCAGCTCGCGGGATGCGATGCCTTCGCGCACCATCGACTGAAACACGGCATGAAGCGGCCCGAAGATTCGTTTAGCCAGAATGGGCAACTCGCCTTCCTCGCCCTTGTGCAAGCGGATCATTTCCTGCTGCATCAGGCTTTGGAACTCGCGCTGCGTCAGGATCCGGTCAAAGTGGTTCAAGGCCGCACGCAGAAGACGCTCGCCGGGGCTGGCTTCGAGAAGAAACACCGCCATGGACTGGTCGCGCACCCGCGCCGAGACCATTTCGAGCGTCGCGGCGTAGAGCTTTTCCTTGCTCTCGAAGTAGTAATAGATCAGAGCCTTGTTGACGCCGGCCGCGGCGGCAATCGACTCGGTCCGCGCCCCGGCCAGGCCGGAGGCGGCAAATTCCGTCAAGGCGGCTTCAAGGATCCGGCTGCGGGTTTCGGCCGAACGGTCGGCTTGAGATTCAGTTGGGTTTAGCGGCTTCATCTTAATTAACTAACTGGTTAGTAAATTAACCTAAACTCGATCCCTTTGGCAACCAATTTCGCGCCCTCACGTGGTTGGTATTCTCTATCTCATTAATATATAAAGAGTTGCGCGACCGTCTTTTCACTCCGCTCCTGGGCCTAATCGAAGACCACCGTCTTATTCCCGTAGCACAGGATGCGCCGGTCGAGGTGCCAGCGCACAGCCCGGGAGAGCACCATGCGCTCCAGATCCCGCCCGCGCGCCACCAAATCTTCCACCTGGTCGCGGTGCGAGATGCGCGCCACGTCCTGCTCGATGATCGGGCCGTCATCCAGAACTTCGGTGACGTAGTGACTGGTGGCCCCGATGAGCTTCACGCCGCGGGCATGGGCCGCGTGATACGGCCGCGCGCCGGTAAACGCCGGCAAGAACGAGTGGTGCACGTTGATGATCCCGGCCGGGTACTGTGCCACAAAGGCGGGCGAAACGATCTGCATGTAGCGCGCCAGGATGATGAGCTCGATTTCGTTTTGTGCAAGCAGATTGAGCTGCCGCGCTTCGGCTGCGGCGCGGGTTTCTGCTGTGACCGGGACATGCTCAAACGGCACGCCGTAAAAAGCCGCCAGGTTCGCGACCTCGCGATGGTTCGAAACAATCAGGGGAATTTCGCAGACCAGCTCGCCCGTGCGCCAGCGGTGCAGCAGATCGGCCATGCAGTGCAGGTACTGCGAGCAGAAGAGCGCCACCCGCGGCTTGCGCGCGCTCGAGGTCAGGTTCCATGTCATGTTGAGTTCGGAAGCAAGCGGGGCAAAGGCGGCGCGAAAGCCCTCCAGGTCAAAACCATTCACTTCGAATTCCACGCGCATGAAGAAGAGGCCGAGTTCGCGGTCGATGTGTTGGTCGGCGTGCAGAATGTTGGCGCCCCGCTCGAACAGCAGTCCCGACACCCGCGCCACCAACCCCTTGCGATCGGGGCAATCGATCAATAGAACTGCTGAATCTTTCATGGTCCTTTCAGATTACGCCAATGGACTGCGCATAACGCCGCAGGGCCGCCGGAGCGGCCCCGCGCGCTAACTTGCTGACTTGCTGACCTGTTGCCTTCCCTCAGTCGTAATAATCAAGCCCCAGGTGCGTGACGAGGTCCGCCCCCATGATGTGCCGTAGCGTGTTTTTGAGCTTCATCGACTGGATAAACAAATCGTGCTCAGGATAGAGCCCGGGCGCGCTCTGCGGCGATTTGAGGTAAAAGCTGAGCCACTCCTGAATGCCGATGGAGCGCAGTTCCGGCGTGCGCTTGGCGAGATCGAGGAACAGCACCAGGTCAAGCGCGATGGGCGCGGCCAGGATCGAGTCGCGGCACAGAAAATTTACCTTCAACTGCATGGGATAGCCCAGCCAGCCGAAGATGTCAATGTTGTCCCACGCCTCTTTTTCGTCCCCCCGCGGCGGATAGTAGTTGATGCGAATTTTGTGATAGATGTCGCTGTAGAGATCCGGATACAGCTCGGGTTGGAAGATGTACTCGAGCGAGCCGAGCTTCGACTCCTCCTTGGTCTTGAACGATTGCGGCTCGTCCAGCACTTCGCCGTCGCGGTTGCCGAGGATGTTGGTCGAGAACCATCCACTCACGCCGATCATGCGCGCTTTGAAGGCCGGCGCCAGCACCGTCTTCATGAAAGTCTGGCCCGTCTTGAAATCCTTCCCGCAGATGGGCGCCGCATTCTTTTTCGACAGCTCGATCATGACGGGAAGGTCGACGGTAAGATTCGGTGCGCCGTTGGCGAAGGGCACGCCTTCTTTCAGCGCCGCGTAGGCGTAAATCTGCGAGGGAGCGATGGCGCGGTCGTTGTTCGCTAATCCGGCTTCAAAAGCCTCAATCGACCGATGCACGGGCTTCGGCGTGAGAAAAATCTCAGTCGAGGCGGCCCAGATCATGACCACCCGGTCGACTTTCTTTCTAAAGTCACGAATATCCGCGCGCACCTGCTCGGCAAGATCGCGCTTGTTCTTGCCCTTTTTCACGTGCTTGCCGTCGAGCCGCTTGACGTAATACTGATCGAAAACCGCGGGCATGGGCTTGATCTTCTGGAGAACCGGCTTGAGCTTCTTCAGCATCTCGGGCTTGAGCACGGCTGCGTGCGCGGCCGCCTCGTACACGTTGTCTTCAAAAATGTCCCAGCCGGTAAAGACGATATCGTTGAGATCGGCCAGCGGAACAAAGTCCTTGATGAGCGGCGACGTGTTGTCGGTGCGCTTGCCCAGCCGGATGGTGCCCATCTGCGTGAGCGAGCCGATCGGCTTGGCCAATCCGCGGCGAACCGCTTCCACGCCGGCGATCATGGTGGTGGCGACGGCGCCCAGGCCCACCACCATCACTCCCAATTTGCCCTTGGCGGGCTCAACTTTTGTTGCGGCGGTCTTCTTGCTCGTGGACGCTTTGCCCGCGCGAACTACGGCCTTCTTGCCGCCTTTCTTCTTCGTTGCCATTGCTTCTCCTGTTCTTCTGTTTTGAAAATGATTTCCAATGCTCTTCGTGCACCGGCGACGTGAAACCCTACGCCCTGGTCCCTGCTTCCTCTTCCCGGTTATTCCACCGCTTGATATGCACCCACAGGAACCACGCAAGCAACGCGGCCACTGCGAGCTCCACGGCCAGATGAAAATGATGAAACGCTTCCTGCAGCCGCGGATCGGTATTCCAGCTTTGGCCCAGCTTCATTCCCACCCATGCCAGGCAGAAGTACCAGATCAGCGAACCCAGCGTGGTGTAAATATGAAAACGCAGCCGCGGCATTTTGCCGATTCCCGCTGGAAAGGCGACATAGGTCTGCACCATCGGCAACATGCGTCCGACTAAAATCGCAATCGACCCGTACTTCTCAAAAAACTTTGTCATCAGGTCGAGATCATGCGCGTTCATCAGCACCCATTTGCCGTATCGCGCCACCAGCGGCCGCCCGCCTTTGGCGCCGATCCAATACGCGATTGCCGAGCCGATATTGCAACCCACCGCTCCGGCAATGGCCACAAAAAACAAGTTGAAGCGGCCAAGGTAGGCGAGGTAACCGGAGAACGGCATGATGGCTTCAGAGGGAATGGGGATGCCGCACGAGTTCAGCGTGATGAGCCCGACGATGCCAGCGTACCCACCTGCGTTGATGACATGAATGACAAACTGAAATACGAGTGCGACGAACTTTTCGCTCATGAGCGTACTCAGTATATAAGCCACTTGCACGCTCAAGCAGCGTGCGCGCTCCAGTGTGCCGAGAAAAGAATCATGCACACGTCTGCATTTCTCATTTGTTAGGACGAGGTGCGATAAATGCCGAACTTGATGCCTCTCTTTCCGGTCAATCATGCCGGAACCTCCGGCACGATAAGCTAGAAGTTAGAAGCTAAAAGCTAATAGCTGCTCTTTGGAGGTTCCGTTGCCCGATTTCCCACCCGTACCGCTAACTTTGGAAGGCTCCTGCGTGCTCCACCAGTTCTTCCGCTTCGACTGGAAATCCTGGCGCGGCTTCGCGTCGCGCGAACGTAAAGGCGGCGAGGACGGCGATCGCAAGAAGATGGTTGCGGATGCCACGGCATCGTTGCTCTCAATGGAGCGTGCGAGCGCAGATGCGCCGGTGCGCACTGCGCTTTTCTCGCAACTCGGTCACAAGGCCGACCTCATCTTCGTGCACTTTCGCGAATCGTTCGAGGCGCTGAACCAGGTGGAGTTGGACCTGGCGCAGACCGCGTTCTATGACTTCCTCACGCCGGTCCACTCTTATGTTTCGGTGGTTGAGCTGGGCCTTTACGAGTCCAGCCGCAAAACCTATGAGGCCGCCTCGGCAAAAGGATTCGAGGCACACACTCCGGAGTGGAATGCGGAGATCGCGAACTCGCTCGCGCGCGGAGCCGACGCCATGAAGCCACGCCTCTTCCCTTCCGTACCCGACGCAAAGTACCTGTGCTTCTATCCCATGGACCGCAAGCGCGGCGAGCAGGTGAACTGGTACACGGTGCCCTTTGCCGAGCGCCAGCGCATGATGCACGAGCACGGCATGATCGGCCGCAGATATGCCGAGCAGGTAAAGCAGATCATCTCCGGTTCGATCGGGATGGACGATTGGGAGTGGGGCGTCGATCTCTTCGCCGACGATCCTGTGGTCTTCAAGAAACTGATTTACGAGATGCGCTTCGACGAAGTGAGCGCAGTGTATGCGCTGTTCGGGCAGTTCTACCTTGGAGTGAGGCTGCCGGTGGAGAAGTTGGGCGGGTGGCTGGAGGGGAAACTGTAGAATCCTGACGGAAGGCGAGATCAACTGCGATGATGAAGGAATTGAAGCCTCAGAATGTGTGCCCCGAGTGCGGTCATCAGTTTCGCGGTAATGGATTTGACGGCATCGACGCGCATTGGCGCGCAAGACACGAGCAACTGATGCCTTATCGAGTGGCATGGCCGCTGATAAAGTCCGGCATTTATCGGCGCAAGACCGGGTCGATTGAAGATTTCTTTGGCTGCTTGGCTCAGGAGGGTGGGCCAAAGTTCACCATCGCTCAAATCAAGAAAGCCACCGAAGATGCTTGGGCGGGTAAGCGATGAAGTGAGCGCGGAGTACGCACTGTTCGGGCAGTTCTATCTTGGCGTGAGGCTACCGGTGGGAAAGTTGGGTAGGTAGCTTGAATTGAGGCTTGAGCTTCAGGAGGGGCTAAGGATGGAGATCACGAGCGACCTTTCCGCGCGAATAAACTCCGCGAAGCACCTATTTCTGCGTTCTTTGACCGAATCCGGCATCAACCAACTCCACCTTGTCATCGAAGAAGCGGTAGTCAATGAAGCAAAACGCGGCAAAATGGAGCCCTCCGCTCTACCTGAATCCCTCTCATTCTTGCGCGAATCTTCAGCCCCAATCGAATCGACTGACGGCTGTCTGGCCTTTCGGCTCTATTGGAAGCGTTATGCTGCCTATTTGGTGACCGAGGAATGCGTCGGGAGCTGCGGCGATTACGCCGATGAGGTTTTTGAGGGAGATCGGCTTCGCAGATATTCCAGATCACACTTTCTCGACCATCTAGCGCGGGACACCGGTGCGCACTCTCGGCCTCTGATTCATTTCAAAATTATCTGCGAAAACCATCTTGTGGATGTTGCCGCCGAAGATCTTCCCGAAACCGAAATTGTTCAGTCTTTTGATCGAAACTGGATTCACTGATGACGAAGAGCGAGAAAGCTACGAAGCCAACCCGCGGTCCGTTAGCCCCTGAACGCGTCGCCGCCATCCTGAAAGGCCTTGATGAGGCCTATCCCAACGCCGAGTGCGCGCTGACGCATCGCACACCATGGGAGTTGCTGGTCGCGACCATTCTGTCCGCGCAGTGCACCGATGTGCGCGTGAACATGGTGACGCCGGAGTTGTTCCGGCGCTTCCCCACTCCGGAGGCGATGGCGAAGGCGAGCCTCCCTGAGCTTGAGGGGCTGATCAAGACCACGGGCTTCTTCCGCAACAAGGCCAAATCCATCCAGGGAGCAGCGCGCAAGATCATTGCCGATTTCAACGGCCAGGTTCCGCAAACGCTGGCCGAGCTCATCACCATTCCCGGCGCGGCGCGCAAGACAGCCAACGTAGTGCTTGGCGTTTGCTTTGGAAAAGCTGAAGGCGTGGTGGTCGACACGCATGTCTTCCGCATTACGCGGCGCCTCGAACTCGCCAAGAGCAACGCGCCGGAGAAAGTGGAGCAGGAGCTGATGCAGGTGATTCCCCAAAAACGCTGGATCGGCTTCTCGCACCAGATCATCCATCACGGCCGCCAGGTGTGCCAAGCCCGCAATCCGAAGTGCAACGTGTGCAACCTCGAGCCTCTCTGCCGCTCAAAGGACAAAACGTGGTCGAGCTGAGCGAATCGGCAAGTCAGCAAGCCAGTGAGTCAGCGGCGCTGACGAGACAGGTATCTTGAATCACAGGTTCATTGAGGAAAATGACCTGTCATCCTGAGCGAAGTTTGCCGCGCTTATTGCGGCAAACGGAGTCGAAGGATCCGCGGTTGCTTTTCAGCGAGCTTCCGCGTTGCCGCAGCAGAAATTCAACGGCTAAGCGACTGAACCACAGCAGCAATCAGTCCGGGAATGTCCGAAACGGTCGCTTCCGCCGCCGGCTCCCAGCCGAGTTCGCGTAAAGTTTGGCTCGTGATCAGACCAATAGAGATGGCGCGCATATCGGCAAACGGAAACTCAATCCCCGCCGCTCGGGCCGCATCGGCAAGATGCGTCACGCTTGACGAACTGGTGAAGGTTGCCGCATCAATTCCTTTCTCCAACGCCGCGCGCAACAACTCCGGTGCAGCGGAAGGCATGACATTTCTGTAGGCACCGACGACATCGACTTGCGCTCCCGCAGCCCGCAGCGCGTCGGGAATCACGTCCCGCGCGGTTTCGGCGCGGGCCAGCAGTATTTTCTTTCCGGCCACTTGATCGGCCATGCTTTCAACCAAAGCTTCGGCGACATAAGTCTCCGGAACCAGAGTTACCGCCAAACCCGCTTGGCGCGCGGCCGCTGCCGTGGCCTCACCTACAGCAGCCGCCCGCAAGTCCGCTCCCAACGCAAGCGATAACCCAAGCGCTTGGGATCGGGCCTGAAGCGCGCGCACCGTGTTGGCGCTGGTCAGAATCAGCCAATCGTAAGTATCGAGAGAACGCAGCGCGCGATCGAGCGGCGCGGGATCCGTCGGAGGCTGCATCTCTAACACCGGAACTTCCACCGCCTCGGCGCCCAGCGCACGCAGCCCCTCGCTCAGTTTGCCCGCCTGGTGCGCGGCGCGTGTGACCAGCACGCGGCGGCCAGCCAGCGGCAGCGCCGTCATCAGGCAGCTCCCCCAGCCGCATCGCTGTCGGCCGCAAGCAGCGGGCCCGCGCCTGCTTCCATCAGCATTGCGGCAGTTTGACGGCCCAGCGTCGCAGGATCGTTCTTCTCACGCAGGCCCATAAGACAAACCCTCACGGTTGCGCCGCTATTTGGGCTGGCAACCAAGCCAAAGATCTCAACGCGCGGTTCTGTTTCGCCAGCTCCCTCCCAAGGCTCAATCGGTTTCAGGCGGCAGTGGATTCCGATGGGAACCTGGCAGCCGCCGCCCAAGGCAGCCAACGCCGCGCGCTCCACGGTGACCGCGAACCGCGTATCGGCATGGTCGAGAAAGCTCACCCCCTCGATGGTCGCGGCATCGTCCTTGCGCGTCTCAATGCCGAGCGCGCCTTGACCTGCGGCGGGACAAAAATCTTTCGGGTCGAGGCGCTCACGCACCCAATCGGTGCGCCCCAGGCGGTCGAGCCCGGCGGCGGCCAGCAGAATCGCCTCCACCTGCCCCTCGGCCAGCTTGCGCAGCCGCGTGTCCACGTTGCCTCTAAACTCGACCAGATCGAGGTCAGGCCGCAACGCCTTCAACTGCGCGCGGCGGCGCTGGCTGCTGGTGCCCACGCGCGCGCCCAGCGGCAGCGCCGCCAGATTGGCATGCTTGACGGAAACGAATACGTCGCGCGGATCCACGCGCACCGGAGTGGCCGCGAGCGCGAAGGGCTCCGGAAGCTCGGTGGGCAGGTCTTTGAGCGAATGCACGGCCAGATCGACGCGTCCCTCGGCCAGCGCTTCTTCAATTTCTTTGGTGAACATGCCCTTGGAACCAACCTGCGCAAAAGTCACTTCCTGCAAGCGGTCGCCGGTGGTTTTAATGATTAAGATTTCGACGTCATGGCCCTGCATGCGCAGCAATCCGGCGATGTGATTGGCCTGCCAGAGTGCGAGTTGCGATCCACGGCTCCCGATGCGCAGCTTCATTTGCGCGCCCCCATCCCGCCCTTAAAGACTCGGATGTTGACGACGCGCTGGCTCTCGGAACTCCCGGCATCCGAGCTCTCCGGTTCGGCTTTCGCCGCGGACTCGTTCGCGGGCAGCGCATCAGCCGACGCCGCGGGCGACACCGACCACTCGTCGCAGACCGCCCCGAGGCGCGACTCGTCGCCATCGCGCGCCGCCTGCTTTAGCGCCTGCATGGGCGGATGCAGAAACTTGTTCACCAGTCCGCGCGTGAGCGCCTCCACCGCGGCCAACTGCTCGACCGAAAGCGTCCCGAGCCGATTATGAATCCGTTGAATCTCCGCGACGCGAATCTCCTCCGCCCTCTTTTGCAATGCAACAATGGCCGGCGCAACATTCACCGTGCGCTGGCGCAGGTGGAAGCGCTCCACCTCCGCGGCAATCAGCGCCTCCGCATCAACCGCCTGGCGGCTGCGCTCTTCCATGTGCGCCACAGCTACCTGCTGCAGGTCGTCGATGTCGTAGACAAAAATGCCGTCAAGATTGTTCATCTCCGGATCGACGTCGCGCGGCACGGCAATATCGATAAAGAACATCGGCCGGTTGCGCCGCTTGTGCAGGAAAGCCTGCCCGTGCTCGCGCCGGAAGATGGGATGCGGCGCGCCCGTGGAGCTGATGACGATGTCGGCGCGGCTAGCCGCTTCGTAAAGCTGCCCAAAGTCGATGACCTCGGGCACCACCGCGCCGGAAAACTCCTCGGCCATGCGGCGCGCGCGCTCGGCCGTGCGATTGCTGACCAGGATGGCGCCTGCGCCCTGCTGCACGAGATGCCGCGCGGCGATCTCGCTCATTTTCCCCGCCCCCACCAGGAAAACCGTGCGCCCTTCGAGCGAGCCGAAAATTTTGCGCGCCAAATCGACGGCCACCGATGCGATGGAAACCGAATTCGAGCCGATTCCGGTCTCGCTGCGTGCCCTTTTCGCTGCCGCAAACGCGCTTTGCAACAGATGTTCCAACTGGCCGGAGACGGTTCCCGCGGCGCGCGCCACAGCGAAAGCTTCTTTCACCTGGCCCAGAATCTGCGGCTCGCCCACCACCATGGAGTCAAGGCTGGCAGCCATGCGGAACAGGTGGCTCACGGCTTCTTTGTCGTGGTACTCATACAGGTGCGGCGCAAGCACTTGGGCCTCGATGCCGAAGTAGCTCGACAGGAAGCCCGCGACCGGGATATCGGGGGTCTCCACGGCGGCCAGCAGCTCCACGCGGTTGCAGGTGGAGACGATCATGCACTCAACGACTCCCGGCGTCGAGGCCAGCGCGCGGGTGGTCTCGGCCAGCACGTCACGACCGATGGCGATCCTCTCCCGCAGCGCGATGGGCGCCGTTTTATGGTTCACGCCAATGAGTGCGAGTGTCATTGGGGACCGAACCTGTGCGCCTGGCTGAAGAAATTGACGGCCCAAACCGCCATCATCACCACCAATGCCCCGCCGGAGACGTAGGCAGCCCTGCGCCCGCGCATTCCCATGCCGCGGCGGAGCAGCAGCAGCGTCGCGTAGACAAACCACATCACGAACGAGGCAAGGATATTGGGATCGAGAAAGTAGGCTGCGCCCAGCGACGTTTCCTGCACCAGGACGGAGCCGATCAGCAGCCCCACGGTCATGCAGGGAAATCCAAATTCGAGGGTGGCCAGAGCCAGACGCTCCAGCGTATCCAGCGGTGGCAGCCAGTCCAGCGGTGCCCAGCGGGACTTTTCTCCCAGCTTGTGCTTGGCCTTGATGCGCCGTTCCTGCACCAGGTACATAATGGAAGACAGCAGGCTGAAGCTGAGAGCCGCATAGGCCAGCAACAGGGCGATGATGTGCGCCACCAGCCAGCTGACCCAGACACGCTGCGAAGGAAAGCGGTAGCGATCCGCGCCCAGCGAGGGGATGAATACTAGGAAGAACGTCGCCGGCAGGGCGAAGATTCCAAGGGAAATGGCGTCATACAGCCACCACACCAGGAAGAACAGCCCGGCCACGGCAAAGCCCAGCAGCGACTCGATCTCGCGCACGCCCACCGGCATCACCCGATGCGCCTGCACCAGCATCTCGACCACCGAGACAAAATGGAAGAAAAAGGCCATTCCGCCCAGGTGGACGCAGGTCTTGCGCCAGGGCAGGGATTTCGAAAGCACGGCGGGGAAGATGGAGACGCATCCACCGGCGTACAAAATGGCCGCAACTCGTAGCCAAAGCAGGTACATGGCAGCTCTTACCTTAAAGGCGTTACCAATCAGTATACTGTGATGCAAATCACCTTATGGAATCGCATGCCGGAACGGCGGGGCAATCGCATGAACATCGAGCGCAGCCAACGGGTCAGGTTTGCGCTGCCCCGGGAACTTCAGAATCGTAGTTCGGACAATCCGCCTTCAGCAACCTCACGCAGGAACTGAAAGCGCTGCCCCGTCGCGCGCTCCGGTCGGGCCGCCAGCGCTTCGACTTCTTCCCGCTGCATCTGAAGAAGATAGCCTTCTGCCTCGTAAACCAGGTCACGGACGGTGTTGTTGCTTGCCACGCCGATCGCGCGTTCAATGGCAATCAGTTTCTGTAAGAGTATGGTTTGATTCATCACAGCGGGGGCCCCTTTTGACTGGAAGTGCGAGGGGTCCAGTGTGCCGATTGATGCCGGCATCCGATGTGATCTATATCACTCATCGTGCCGGCGTCGGGCTGGCCTGCGTTCTGCGCACAGGCGAAAATCTGTCACAACCCTTCCTGCTGCTGCAACGTTTCAGTGGGACAAAACCGGCCGGTAGATGAGGCCCATGACGATGCCGACGGCGAGCCATTCGGCGAAGTACGCCGCCGATTGCTGCAGGGTCAGCTTGAGTCCAATGTTGAGGTTGGCGTAGTTGTGCAGGACAAAGGCGCAAATCGCGAAAACGCCAATGAGCGCTCCGAAGCGGGCGCCTTCGACGAGGCCCGACCCTCCCTGGTAGGCGAGGGCATAGAGCGCGGCCAGCACAAACATCGAAACTAAGATTTCGGCCATGGCAATGGGCATGTGGCTCATCTGGCCCTTCTCGTCGCGGTATACGGCCGGATATTTGCGAAATTCAGTCTTGAGCGAGGGGAAGAGACCGAACACTGCGAAGCCAAGCGCCATGTAGCCGACGAACGCGCCCAGCGCTGCGAGAACGATGCGCAGAAAGTTCATGAGACTCCTTTTCAATCAATAGGGGAAACCAAGGCGAGTCGATTCAATTTAGGGATTGGGCCGAACGGGAGTCAAGAAAAATGAGCGGGCGATGAGCGAGGCTCCTCGCGGTAATCTGAAAGGCAGTGTGATTCGGGACGACATCAAACCAGGCAGTGTTCCGCAGCCGTCTCTTTTGCAAGACGATGGCGGCACGGGCGCGGCTATGCCTGACGAGGGATCCACACCTGAAGAGCTTGTGCTCACTTCCCTGCCCGCGGAAAAGCGGCTAGCGGAGAAAAACTCCACGGAATTGACACCCTTCATGCGCCAGTGGACCGCGGCGAAGAAGCAGAACCCCGATGCGCTGCTGTTCTTTCGCATGGGTGACTTTTACGAGCTGTTCTATGACGATGCGGCGGTGGCCAGCCGCGAATTGCAACTGACGCTGACGGCGCGCGACCGGGAGCGCAGCATTCCCATGTGCGGCGTTCCCTATCATGCTGTGGAGCAATACCTGATGCGTCTTCTGCGCCGGGGCTACCGCATCGCTCTCTGCGACCAGATGGAAGACCCCAAGCTCACGAAAAAAATTGTCCGGCGCGAGGTAACGCGCGTCCTCACGCCGGGAACGGCGCTGGATGCCGGGCTGGGACAGGAGCAGAACAACTTTCTCGCGGCGCTTTACGAAGCAACACCCAAGGGCGCACGACCCGCTGAATCGGTGTGCGCCCTGGCGCTGCTCGATGTGTCGACGGGCGAGTTTCGCACTGCGGAATTTCTTGGGCGCGATGCCCGTGCGCAAGCCATCGATGCGCTGCTGCTGGCCGTGCCCAGCGAGGTGCTCGTGCCTGCGAGCGCGGAGCTTCCGGCACAACTGGAGAGGATTCCGGCGCATACGCGGGTTGAGGACTGGGTGTGGACGCCTGACTTTGCTGTCCCGCTTGTCGAACGGCAACTGAATGTGCGTTCGCTCGAGGGATTCGGGCTGAGCGGCCACGAGCCGGCGGCCATTGCGGCCGGAGCCGTGCTGCACTACGTGCGCACCACGCAAAAGAATGATGCGCTGCACATTGACTCGTTGAAATTCGAGGAGCATTCGACGGCTCTCGAGCTAGACCAGGTGACGGTGCGGAATCTTGAATTAGTGGAACCGTTATTTTCCGGCCAGGACGATCGCGTCACTTTGTTTCGCACCCTCGATGCCTGCCTGACGCCGATGGGCAAACGGCTGCTGCGCGCAACCGTTCTGCGGCCGCTCAATCAAGTTACGGAAATCGCCGCGCGCTACGAAGCGGTCAGCGAGGCGCACGGCGATCTGCTGAAACGCGAAGAAATACGGCGGGCATTCGGCGGCATTCTGGACCTGGAACGCCTGCTGGCGCGGATTTCGCTCGATTCCGCCGGGCCGCGCGATGTGCGCGGCCTGGCGGCAAGCCTGGCGCGGCTGCCGGGGCTGAAAGTGGCGCTTGAAGCC
The DNA here is from genome assembly GCA_964569985.1 of uncultured Occallatibacter sp. Classification (GTDB taxonomy): domain Bacteria; phylum Acidobacteriota; class Terriglobia; order Terriglobales; family Acidobacteriaceae; genus Telmatobacter. The sequence continues at coordinate 13,140 of CAZMWL010000002.1, read as the reverse complement.
ACGACAGCACCGCGATGGCGCGCAATTTCCGCGCATCTTGACACGCTCGACGACGTGACGACACGCATTGTCCGCACCTTAGTGTCTGAGCCGCCGCTCACGCTCGTCGATGGCGGCGCCATCGCTCCCAGCATTGACGCCGAGCTCGATGAGTTGCGCTCGGTTTCGACCTCGGGCCGTCAGGCCATCGCGGCCATCGAGGACCGGGAACGGCGTCGCACCGGCATTGGCTCGCTGAAGGTGCGCTACAACTCGGTCTTCGGCTATTACATCGAAATCACCAAGGCGAACCTGGCCCTGGCGCCAGACGATTACGAGCGCAAGCAGACGCTGGTGAATGCCGAGCGTTTCACCACGCCGGAGTTGAAGGACTACGAGCGCAAGATTCTCACCGCACACGACCGATGCATTGAAATCGAGAAGCGCATCTTTGCCGAGCTGAGAAACTTCGTTCTTGAAAGCGCGGGCCGTATCCGCCGCAGCTCCGCCGCCGTGGCCGAGGCCGATTTGCTGGCCTGTTTCGCGCATCTGGCCGCAGCGCGGCGCTACGTTCGCCCCCAGTTGGTCGAGGAGCCAGTGCTGGAGGCTGTGGCAGCGCGCCATCCTGTGATCGAACAATGGATGGAAGAGACGCGTGAAGGACGCTTCATTGCCAACGATCTCTATCTGTGCGCTCATCACGAATCTTCTCCAAAAGATAAAAGCGCGCAAGCGTCTCCAAAAGGAGAGGGTGCGGGAGCACCACCGCCAGCGCTGCTGCTCGTGACCGGGCCCAACATGGGCGGCAAGAGCACCTATCTGCGTCAGGCCGCGATGCTGGTGCTGATGGCGCAGATGGGCAGCTTTGTTCCCGCCGACTCGATGCGCTTCGGCCTCGTCGACCGCATTTACACGCGCATCGGCGCCAGTGACAATGTGGCGCGCGGACGCTCGACCTTCATGGTCGAAATGACGGAGACGGCGACCATCCTGAACACGGCGACCAGCCGCTCGCTGATTCTGCTCGACGAGATGGGCCGCGGAACCGCAACCTTCGACGGGCTCTCGCTGGCGTGGGCGACCGTGGAGTTTCTGCACGCCGAGGTGGGTGCGCGCACGCTGTTTGCCACGCACTATCACGAGCTGACCATGCTGGCAGAGAAGCTGCCGCGCGTGCGCAATTTGCGCGTCGGCGTCAAGGAGTCGGCAAGCGGCATCGTGTTTCTACACAACATTGAGCCCGGCGCGGCCAGCAAGAGCTACGGCATTGAAGTGGCGCGACTGGCCGGGCTCCCAGCAGCGGTGATCGAGCGCGCCAAGCATGTGCTGCGCCAGCACGAAAAACAGGAGCTGCAAAGCGTACAGGTCGAAACCGAGCCGGACCCGATGCAGATGACAATCTTCACGCCGCTCTCCCAGCGGATTGTGGACCGCATTGAGGCCACCGATGTGAACGCGTTGACACCGCTGCAGGCGCTGAACCTGCTGGAAGAGCTCCAGCAAGAGCTGAAGAAGTAGAAGGGGTGAATGATTTCAAAGAGAACGGGGTAATTGCGCCGTAGGCGCGGCGTTCTTTAGCCCCGCGCTTCAGCGTGGGGAAGGATGCAAGAACCAGATCGAGTCCCGCAGGGACGGTGCCGCATTGAAAGGGCGCGGTTTTATTTGCTGCGAGAAAACTCACTCGGCAAGAAGTTTTGTATCAGGGCACGACTTCACAGCTTGCTGAAAAACTCAACCAAAGGGGCCTTGTAACAAGGGCACGGCTTTAGCCGGGCCGATAAAGTCAGCAGAATGAGTTGGGCTTCAGCCCCTGCCAAATGATCCTTGGCTGAATTCGCTTCTTATTCGCACTTTTTCTGCAAGCTGTTCAGTCGTGCCGAAAAACGGTCGTAAAACAAGGGGCTTTAGCCCCTGAGGGTCGGGGATGAAAGAAAGTTTGCGTCAGGCTGCGGGAAGCTTGCTGGTAGTGGGGCTGGGCGACAAAGAGCTCGCCGCGATGGAACGCGAGTGGCTCAAGCTGATCCGCCCCGCGGGAATCATTCTCTTCAAGCGAAATATTGTCGACCGCGCGCAAACCCGTGCGCTGCTCGCGGAGGCAACCAGCTTTTGCCCGCCGCACTGCGGAGCTTTCGTCGACGTGGAAGGCGGAACGGTCGACCGACTGCGCGATGTGCTGGCGCCGATTCCCTCAGTGCAGGCCGTGGCGCAAGCCGCGCGCGCCACGGGCCGCGCCGCGCTCCAGCGCGAACACGGCGAGCTGATTGCGCGGGCCGTCAAGGCCTTCGGGTTCAATTCCTCGCTGGCGCCGGTGCTCGATCTGGCGCTGCCCGAGTCGCGCAAGGTGATGGAGACGCGCTGCGCTGCCGAAACCGGTGCCGGCGTTGCGGCCTACGCGCGGGAGTTTTTCGCGGGGTTGGCCGCGCAGGGTGTGGCGGGATGCGGCAAGCATTTTCCCGGCCTCGGCGGAGGCACACTCGATTCGCACCTGGAGACTCCGAAGATCATGCGCACGTGGCAGCAGTTGTGGCAGGAGGATCTCGAACCTTACCGCGCATTGCGCGACGCAATGCCGATGGTGATGGTGAACCACGCGGCATATCCTCTGACTGCGGACCCGAAACGCCCAGCCACCGTGTCGAAGTTCTGGATGCAAACCGTGCTGCGCAAGCGCATCGGCTATCGCGGCATCGTGGTTTCCGACGATCTCGAGATGGGCGGCGTAACCAAATTCATGCCCATTGCCGACGCCGCCATTGCCACCGTGCGCATGGGCGCCGACCTGGCCTTAATCTGCCATCACCCCGAACCAATTTTGCAGACGTTCGAAGCTCTCATTCACGAAGGCGAGCGGTCGGCGGCGTTCCACAAGATTTTGCTCGCGCGCGCGAGAGAGTCGGCGCGGAAACGGGTCAAGGCCTTCCCGGCAAAGATGCCTGCGGCGCTCAACCCAAAACAATTTGAGGCGCTGCGCGCGCGGATCGTGCGCTTCAGTGAGACGGTAGCGATGGCCCCCGCTCAGGAGACGGCATGAAGACGCATGCCATGACGGTTGCCGGTGTGATGAGCGGAACATCTGCCGATGGGATCGATGTGGCCGCGGTCCGCATCGCTCCGGGCAAGCTGCGCCCCACGCTTACGCTGCTGGCGCATCAGCACTTTGCCTATCCTGCTGCTCTGCGACGGTCCGTTCTCGCGGCCATGAACGCCGAATCCACTTCGACAGCCGAACTGGCGCGGCTCAACTGGCGGCTGGGTCTCGCGTACGCCGAAGCCGTCAACGAAACCAGAAAAAAGTACAAGTTGCGGCTCGATCTCGTCGGCTGCCACGGCCAGACTCTCTACCATCAGGCCCGAGCAGCCCAGTATGCCGGCCGAAAGTTTGCGTGCACGTGGCAGGCGGGCGAGGCGCAGGCCATCGCCGCGGAACTCGGCGTTCCGGTGGTATCGAACTTCCGCCCTGCCGACATGCTGGCCGGCGGTCAGGGAGCTCCGCTCGTCCCGCTTCTGGACTATGTCCTCTTCGCCGATGCAAAGCGCGGACGGGTTTTGCAGAACATCGGCGGCATTGCAAACATGACTGTGCTCCCATCCAAGAGCCTACGCCACGAAGTGGTGGCATTCGATACCGGGCCGGGAAACATGGTCATCGACTGGCTGGCGCAAAAGCTTTTCGACAAGCCTTTCGATCGCAACGGAGCGCTGGCAGCGCGTGGAGCCGTGGTCGAGCCAGTGCTGAAAGAAGCGCTGCGGCATCCCTACTTCAAAATGCGTCCGCCGAAAACAGCAGGTCGCGAGCAGTTCGGCCGCGCCTACGCCGCGGATTTTTTGGGCAAGTGTCTTGCACAATCCAGAAGTCTCAACGATGCGCTTGCGACCGCGACAGCCCTGACCGCAGAAAGCATTGCACGAAGTTACGCGCGCGACGTGGAGCCGCGCATGAAAGGCCATGCCGTCGATGTCATCGTCTCCGGCGGCGGCGCGCGCAACCGGACATTGATGAAGATGCTGGCCGCGCGGCTCGAACCGCTGCGATGCACACTGCGCGACAGCGACGCTTTCGGACTCCCCGCCGAAGCCAAGGAAGCGGCGGCATTTGCGCTGCTCGCGTGGCAAACCTGGCATCGCCTCCCGGGCAACGTGCCCAGTGCGACGGGTGCAAAGCGCGCCATGATCCTTGGACAGGTCACCTATACGTAGTGCGCCTCCGCACGCGCCAAATTGAATAACAGCGCTGAATCGGGACACCCACGGCAACTCAGGTTCACGCGTGCAAATTTTCCTTGCACGTCTCTGCTACCATAAACATGATTGCGGTTCCCGGCGCCAGGCTGAATTCCCGACAGATTGAGAGTTGAGCGCAAAGGCTGCGAGAGCCACTCAAAGGAGAATTTTTATGCCTCTAGTTTCCATGCGGCAGCTCCTCGACGAGGCTGCCAAGGGCGGTTACGGCGTCGGCGCGTTCAACGTCAACGATATGGAGCAGATTCAGGCCATTATGATGGCCGCCCGGCAGACCAAGTCGCCGGTGATTGTCCAGGCCAGCCGCGGTGCGCGCGCGTTTGCTGAGGACCTCTACCTTTTCAAGCTGATCCAGGCCGCGGCGGAGCTCAATCCCGACATTCCCATCGCCATGCACCAGGACCACGGCAATAGTTTTGAAACCTGCAAGAGCGCCATCGCACTGGGTTACACCTCCGTGATGATGGACGGCTCGCTCAAGGAAGACGGCAAGACGCCTTCGACGTTCGATGAAAACGTCGACGTGACGCGCCGTGTGGTCGATTACGCCCACGAGCGCGGCGTCACCGTGGAAGGCGAGATCGGCGTGCTGGGCGGCGTGGAAGATGGTCATGGCGCGGGTGGTACGGGCCTTGAGCACATCACCGATCCCGACCAGGCTGTCGAGTTTGCCGAGCGCACCGGCGTGGACGCGCTGGCCATCGCCATCGGCACCAGCCACGGCGCTTACAAGTTCAACAAGAAGCCGGATGGCAGCGTGCTCAAGATGGACGTGCTCATCGCGATTCACAAGCGGTTGCCGCAAACGCATCTCGTGATGCACGGCAGCTCGTCGGTGCCCAAGGAGCTGCAGGACATCGTGAACGAATACGGTGGCAGTCTGAAGCCCACCTGGGGCGTGCCCGTCGAAGAGATTCAACTCGGCATCCGCAACGGCGTGCGCAAAGTCAACGTGGACACCGACAACCGCCTCGCCATGACTGGCGCCATCCGCAAGGTGCTGTGGACGCAGCCGGAGAAGTTCGATCCGCGCGACTACATGAAGCCGGCGCGCGAGGCCATGGCCAAGGTTGTCTCCGAGCGCATGACCGAGTTCGGCCAGGCCGGACACGCCGGCGATTACACGCCGATTCCGATCAGTGTCATGGCAGATGGATACAGGAGCGGCAAGCTCGACACGCGCCCCTCCATTGTTGCCAAGTAGCTCCAGCAACACGCCTCAAGATGAATGCGCCACGCCGCGATTGCGGGTGGCGCATTTTTCTTGCGCGCTCAGCTTCTCAGGCCTTGGCCTGCGGCTCCATCAGAGCCCGAAGCTGGTATCGCCGCTCTCTTCGCTGCTGACTCCCTCTTCGCGGCTGATGGACTGCGGCTTCATGTCGCGCGGCACCACGACGGTTCGCTCCACCTTGTCCTTGGCTTTCATGGCCTCCGACACACCAAAGGTCATGGCGAGCTCGTCGATCTTGTCGCTGTAGTGGCGGCGAAGCAGCGAGAGGTCGGCGCGCAGTTCAGCGCGTTGCTGTTGATCCTGGTCGTCACAAGCTTCCCATCTTGCCGTGAGGATGATGGAGAAGCGCAGGGCGGCCAGCTCTTCGGTTTCGTAATCGAGCATCGCCTCGCGGGTTTCCTTCATATAACGCGAAGCAGGGCCCATCAGCGAGGCATGAAGCGGAGCATGAAGCAATTCCGTGGACACGACAGTCCTCCCTCCGCGGTTTTCCGCGGGGTCGATCTGAGCGATCAGCCGGAAAGCTACAGCCTCGAGAGCACCGGCCCGTTGCCCCATTCTTCGGCTGGAATGGCCCTAGTGTGGAGGCAGGGGCGGCAGTGCGCTGTGCGCTAAATCACTCGATGTTGGGACGGAGTTCCGAAAGAGGCATTCCCTTTACGCTAAAGCGCTTCCCTCCAGCGTCGAGCGTACGGGAGGAAACAACTTTTCGCGCGTATCAATGTTATGCGGGCTCAGGCCACTTCCGTGGAGATGGGCGCAGGCGTCACACCGTGCGTCTCACTTGACTCGCCGGGCTGCATCAGGAGCCAGTAGTGGAAGCCATCCACAATGGCCATCAGCGCGGCCTGGTTCAGATCGCTGCTCACGCCCGCGGTCGTCCACGGCTCGTAGCCCTCGGCGTTAAAGCTTACCGTCACACGCACATGCGCGGCGGAATCGTGCGCCGATACATCGAGCGCCGCCACCGTGAATGTGCCCAAACGCATGTGCTTGAGCGCGGGATACGTCTTTTCGAGCTCGCGGCGCATCGCCTTGGTGAGCGCGTCCACTGGGCCGGCGCCCTCGGCGCGCGTGGTGGCCAGCATGGAGTCGCCGATCGTGAGCGTCATGAAAGCCTGCACAAAGCGGCCGCCAATTTCGTCGGACTCGTCGAGCACGCGCCAGCTCTTGACGGCAAACCAGTTGCGCAGGGTTCCCAGGATTCTCATGCAGGCCAGGCGGAACGAAACTTCGCTGGCCGTAAAACCCCCGCCCTCGATCATGGCCGAACTCGCTTCCATGAATGCCTGCGCCTGCACGGAGTTGAGCGGCACACCTGTCGAGTCCGCCAGCAGCATGATGTTGGCCTTGCCCGACTGCGCGTTGACGCCGATCACCGGATTGGCGCCCACCCGCGCGGGATCGCACCACAGGTACGCGCCGGGATTTTTGCGCTCGCTGGAGCCATGCATCCCGGCCCAGGTGCCGAACGCGCCGGGACCTACGATGGGCGCGCCGTGCGGCGGATCGAGAGCAAAGGCTGAGTAGGCCGAATGCGCTAGGCTGGTCAATCCTGTGAGCGCCTCGGACGTTACAAATTCGGCTTCTCCGCGAAGCTGCATGGCGCCGACCGTCGTCGTCAAATTCACATTGCCGCAGCGCTCGCCGGTCCCGATGAGTGTTCCCTGCACCTGCACTGCGCCCGCCAGAACGGCAGCCCGCGTGTTGGCCTCGCCCAGGCCGCGATCGGTGTGGCCATGGAATCCGAAGCCCATGCCGGGAAAATTACGCTGTAGTTGCTCGAAAACGTGCGCCACTTCTTCAGGGCTGGCGCCGCCGTTGGTGTCGCACACCACGATGCGGCTCACGTTCTGGCGAACGCACTGTTCGGTGAGCTGGTGAAAGTGGTCGAATGTGCGCCGCGCAAAATCGCCGTTGCAGGGATTGCCGTGTTCACAGCGGCCGCATTGCGCATCCATGGCGTGTTCCAGGTCGACGATCACCTCCAGGCCATGCGATTGCAGGCAGTCGATGGTCTCCCACGTCATGCGCAGATTTTCTTCCGGGCTGACGCCCAGCGAGCGCTCGACGTCGAGGAGCCGCGACTTGACCACGATCACCGCAACGGGAACGCGCCGCTTGTGGCGCAGAATAAAATGCACATCGGGCCAATCCTCAACCTTGGCGTCGCGGCCGCGCGTACGCCCGAAGAGGGCCAGCTTCATAGCCCCTGTATCGATATTGGCGAGGGCGCTGGTGAGGTCGCTGACAAAATGATTCGCGCCGGCGAATCCGATCTCGGCGTAGTGCACGCCGAAGGCCGCCATGCGCTCCAGCAGGAGCACGGCATTGGGCACAGAGATCTCCAGATTCGGCTGCTGCATGCCGTCGCGGAGACTGGTGTCGAAGATCTCGACCTTTCTGATGGTCTTTTCCGTCATCTCTTCCTGCAATCGATCATGTCCCCACAGGCGTTTCAGCCGTTGGGCGAGAAAATCCTCACTTTACCATCATATCGTGGCTGAAGATTTCGGGCACTACAACGTCCGAGGCAAGCACATGGCGAAGAGGAACCATGGGAAGCAATAGCCCGGAATGGGCGCCGTCCCGATTCCTGTTCCCTGTTCCCTGCTCTCTGCGCTCCGTTCCCTGTTCCCTGCCCTTTTCACACCGCCGAAGCGGCCGAGGGTTCGTGCGAAGACGGCACGAGAGCGCCGTTCTCCTGATCCTTGTACTGCAACTGGTAGAGCTTCCAGTAGAGACCCCGCTGCGCCAGCAACTCCTGGTGCGAGCCCATCTCGCGCAACTGGCCCTTGTGCATCACCAGAATCGTTTCCGCCCTTTGCACCGTTGACAACCGGTGCGCAATCAGAACACTCGTGCGCCCTTCCACCATGCGTTCGAGCGCCCCGCGAATGCGCAGCTCAGTGTCGGTGTCGACGCTCGACGTGGCCTCGTCGAGGATGAGAATGCGCGGGTTGTAGGCCAGCGCGCGTGCAAAATTGATCAGCTGCTTCTGGCCCGTGGAAAGCGAGTTGCCGCGCTCGCGTACCGGCTCGTCGAAGCCGTTAGGAAGCGACTCGATGAAGTCGAGCACGTTGACATCCCTCGCCGCGCGGCGCATGGTCGCGTCGGTGATCTCTGCATTGCCGAGGCGGATGTTTTCGCCGATAGTGCCCGAGAAGAGAAACGGATCCTGCAACACCACCGCAAAGTGCCGGCGCAGCGCCGTCAAATCGTGTTCGCGCAGGTCGATGCCGTCAATCAGAATGCGGCCCGCAGTCACCTCGTAGAAGCGCATCATCAGGCTGGTGAGCGTGGTTTTGCCCGCGCCCGTGTGACCGACAATCGCGATCGTCTGCCCCGGTTCGATGGTGAAGGAAACATCTTTGAGAATCCACTCAATGCCGTCGAGAGCGGCCAGCAGCTCCGCGGTCTTGTGTGTCGTATTGGATTCCTGGGAAGCAGCGGCCACCGCGGCTTTCTGCGCATCCGTCAGTTTTTGATAAGTGAACCAGACGTGATCGAATACGATCCGATTCGACCCGTCGCCGGCCAGGGGATGCCCGGGGTTCACAATCTCCGGCGCAGAATCCATGAGCTTGAAGATGCGCTCGCAGGCGGCCATAGCGGCTTGCAGGATGTTGTACTTGTCGCTCAGATCCTGAATAGGACGCCAGAACCGCAGCGAGAATTGCGTGAACATGATGAGCACGCCGATGGTCACCGTAGGCGGCAGGTGCAGAACGCCAATGCCGCCGCGCCAGACAACGAGGGCAATCGCGACGGAAGACAGGAAATCCACGGCCGGGTAGTAGAGCGCGTAGGCAAAAATCGTGTCCTTGAAGGCGATCATGTGCTGCATGTTCACGGCTTCAAAGTCCCTGTAGGCGCGCTCTTCGCGGTTGAAGAGCTGGACCACGCTCATGCCTGAGATGTGTTCCTGCGTGAAGCTGTTGATGCGCGCGATGGCGGTGCGTACGCGGCGGTAGCTTTCGCGCACGTGGTCGCGGAAGATGCGCGTGACGATCAGGATCAGCGGCAGCACCGCAAAGGCCAGCAGCGCCAGCCACCAGCTGATCGCGAGCATGACGGCGGCCATGATGGTGAGCATGAAGAAGTCGTTGACAATGGCCAGCACGCCGTCGGTGAACATGTCGTTGATGGCATCCACATCCGACGTCAGGCGCGTCACCAGCCGTCCCACAGGATTCACGTCGAAGAAGCCGATGTCCATGCGCTGCATGTGCCGAAAAATATCGCGGCGCAGATCGAACATGATTTTCTGGCCGGTCCACTGCATCAGGTAGACCTGGACGAACTGGAGGAGATAGGCCGAAACCAGCATCACGAGGTAGATGGCGGCGAGGCGCGTGATGCCCTGCACAGCTCCGACAGGAAGCAGGCGGGCGAGGGGGCTCGCATTCGCCACCCAGTGCGCTACGGCGTTCGAGGGATCCTGTGCGGCCAGGTCGGGAGCGAGATAGCGGTCAACGGCCACCATCACGAGGATGGGCCCGGCCACGTCGCACAGCGATTTGAGCGAAACCGCGAGCGAGGCGATGCCGGCCTGTAGCCAGTAGGGACGCACAAAGCGGCTCAGGCGCCGCATCAGATAGGCGTCGTACACTTTGCCCACCGGAGCCTCGTCGTGCTTGCGGCGGGGATCGCCGGAGCCGGGTTTTGCCCCGGATTTGGAATCGGATTTGATTTTGTTGTCTTCTGTTTCCGCCATCGGCCGGGTGGGTTCAACTTCCTCTTCCATTGTACGAGGAATGCGGCATTTACCGTACACCCAAGCCGGCCCGGGCGATCACCGGCAGTTCTTTTCGGTCAGCTCGTACTGCGCCTCCTCTGGAGCCTGCGACATGATTGAGTCGGGCGCCGAAGTGAGCACGTAGTTTGGCGCGTCTTCAAGCACGTAGAACTGCCGGCCTCTGAGGGTCTTGACGATTCTTGGCCCAGGCCCAGGGCTAAAGTAATCGGTGCTATAGACGATTGACCGCAGTTGGTAGCAGCGCTTCGCTGTTGGATCAACAAATACGTAGACCCCTTTGCGATAGGCGTCGGGATCCGCCGGCTTGGTGGCTGCGGGAAGACTGCCGACCGCCTTGCCGTTGATTCCCAGGCTTGCGTTCCCGCATTCAGGTTGAAAGGTGTCCACACGCGGGAGCTTTCCTCCCTCGACAGCGTAGGACAGCTCTCCCACTTCCAGCGAGTGAACCTCGCCGCCACGGTTATCGACGTCGATGGACATCGGAGGGTCCGCCTGGTACGGCGAATCGGCGTTGATTGCCAGGGTCTGGTGCTCCTCTGCGGACTTGCGGACGTACTCAGGGGCCCAGTTTGAATCCAAAGTCAGGGGCTCTTCTCTCCACCCGCATGGGTAGTGGAGACGTATGGTGACGGCCGGAAGCTGGAATTGATCGCCGCGCAGCGTTGCCTCGGCGGGGAAGCTCCCGCTCTGGTTTCCGGGTTCGCCCGACACGGCCACGTCCACCTTTCTGCCCTCGTAGTAGATCTCAAAAGGCACTTCAGGAAAAGTCTGCAGGGTGACTCGTATCGAGACCGGCCGCGAGCGTGTGCAAGCGCTCAAGCACGACAGCGGCAGCAGGAAAGCCAACATCCAGATTCGTCCTCGAAACATGCGCTCCCCCTGGTGATTTGCGAGGGTGAGAGTATCGCCGAGCGATAAGACTGTCAACACGTTTGTAGGGCAGCGGCGTGCCGGCGGCTTCAGGCCGCATTAAGGCGGCCCTGCGCCGGATGATGCCTTCGGTGCGGCCTTCGTCTCGGCTTTGGGCTTGGGCGCGGGCCGCGAAACCCCCATGCTGAGCAAAACGAATCCAAAGCCCTTTTTCAGCAAATCGAAAACGCTCATGGTTCCACTTCCCTTTCGTTCTGGTGCGGCATTTCAAGACCGATGGCCGCGCGCATCAGTGTTTCGACGCGGGCGGCACAGCGGCGACCGGCGCCGCCGCTGCCGGTTGCTCGCCGCGCACGATGGCAAGCACCGCCGGAGGCAGCGGCTTATCGGCACTGGCCAGAAGAAGGCTCACCTGCCAGACCTGCATCTCTGTGAGCGTCTCTTTGAAAGCCGGCATGCCCGTGAGCTGGATGCCGTTCGTGACCTTCCACCAGGTCTCGCCCGGCGGATCGTCGCTTACGCCCACCACGTCGCTGTTCTGGTGCTTCCGCCACAACGCCGGAGCGCTGGGATACATGTGCGAACCAATGCTCGAGGGCTTGCCATAAAATCCGTGGCAGGAGGCGCACTGATCGCGGTAGACCTCGGCCCCGGCCGTGAAGTTGATCTCGTCGGCCTGAATCGGCGGGTTTCCCGGCGTCTCGCGGGCCATGCGCGCGTCAAGCGCCACATGCGTAATCTGCTTCTCCATCGGCAGCGGCGGATCGGCCACGGCCACCGGCACGTGCCCCCATTGGAGCCACACCAAAAGCGCCAATGGCGCCAGAATCAGCGCCAATATCATTCCGAAAACGATGCGGCCCATGGTTTTTCTCCCTTTCCGTGCCTGATTTTATCTTGCAGAGTTTTGCAGATCATTTCGGCAGTTTACGCAACAATAACAGGTGCGCAATCGAAAATGGAGCTAGACTGAGGGGCGTATCGCTTCCCGATCACCTTTCATCCTTCAGTTCTCCGGCATTTTCATGCGCAGGAAAGGACCTCTCCCATGGCAGATCACTCCAAAATGAAACTCGGCCGCAAGGCCATCAAGACTGACAGCCGTACGCTGATGCTGGGCGACTACCTGACGCCCAGCCTGCCGCCACCACCGCCCTCGGCCGACTGGACCAAGGGCATTACCGCATGGGGCATGATGCTGAACGATACCCTGGGCGACTGCACCATCGCCGGCTGCGGGCACGCCGTCCAGGTGTGGACCGCGAATGTCAGCAGCGAAGTGACCCTCCCCGACGCAACCATCGAACAGTTCTACGAGAAGTGGGACGGCTACAAGCCCGGCGATCCCTCAACCGACAACGGCGGCATCGAGCTTGACGTGCTCAACGATTGGAAGAAGCAGGGCTTCGCCGGTCACAAACTCACGGCGTTCGCAGACCCCAAGCCCTCCAGCCTCACCCAGGTGCGCCAGTCGATTGCCCTCTTTGGCGGCGTCTATATTGGCCTGTCGCTGCCGTTAACGGCGCAAACGCAGGACGTGTGGGACGTGGTGCCGAATGGTGGCGCCAATGCCAAGCCCGGCAGTTGGGGAGGACACTGCGTCTACGTGCCCAAGTACGATCAGAACGGATTCACCTGCATCACCTGGGGACAACCGAAAACCATGACTCTGGCCTTCTGGAACGAGTACTGCGACGAGGCGCACACCCTGCTCAGCCAGGACTGGCTGGCTGCCAAAGGCTCGCCCAGCGGCTTCGATCAGGCCCAGTTGCTGGCCGACCTCGGCGCCATCAAGTAAGGGGCCGGGAAAATTGAAATCCCGACACCGTGGAGCCCTGCTGGCAAGTGCTCCACGGTGTCCATTAGCCTCTCTGCGCGTCAAAACAGTGCAGCCAGCGCGCCAGCCCCGGCACAAGGCTCCCCCCAAGATGGTTTAATACCAATTGGGGGGAGTGTGCCGGATGTTTGGCTGCGCTCTCGTACTCCCGTGGAGGAATCTCGATACCAATGCAATCTTTTCGCCGTCTCGCCTTTTTGCTGGCGTTCGCATTGCCGGCCATGC
>CAZMWL010000001.1:0-363297 GCA_964569985.1 uncultured Occallatibacter sp. | reverse complement strand
AAATTGCGCGGGCCGTTGGGCAGCGCATCCACAAGGCGCGGCACCTGGCGATTGACTTCGGCCCAATCGTCGACCGTGGGCCGCGGCAATCCCGCCGCGTAGGCAATGGCAGGCAGATGGATGAGCAGATTCGTCGATCCGCCAAACGCAGCGTGCAGCACCATGGCATTGCGCACCGCCGCTGGTGTGACGACATCGCGCGCGCCCCATCCCAGTTGATGCAGGCGCAGCAGGGCGCGGGCCGAGCGGCGTGCGGCATCGAGCCACAGCGGCTGGCCCGAGGGCGCAAGCGCGGTATGCGGCAGCGAAAGCCCCAGCGCCTCGCCGACTACCTGCGCCGTCGCCGCAGTGCCCAGAAACTGGCAGCCTCCGCCCGGCGATGCACAGGCGCGGCAGCCCACTTCGGCGGCATATTCCAGCGTGATTTGTTGCTGCGCGAAACGCGCGCCAATGGTCTGTACCTTGGCCGCGTCTTCGCCTTGCTCGGGCAGCAGCGTAACACCGCCGGGAACCAGCACCGCGGGCTTTGTCCCCAGCGACGCCAGCGCCATCATCATTGCGGGCAGTCCCTTGTCGCAAGTGGCCACGCCCATCACACCTTTGCCCGTGGGCAGCGAGCGCATCAGCCGGCGCAGCACTGTTGCGGCATCATTGCGATACGGCAGCGAGTCCATCATGCCCGTGGTGCCTTGCGTACGGCCGTCGCAGGGATCGGTGCACGCTCCTGCGAAAGGCGTGGCGCGCAGCGATTTCAGCGCCCGCGCGGCTTCAGCGACCAACAGACCCACTTCCCAGTGGCCGGAGTGAAAGCCGAGCGCGATGGCTTCGCCGTTTTCCGCACGCAAGCCGCCATGCGTGCTCAGAATCAGGAATTCCGGATCGAGCAGCCGCGAAGGCTCCCACCCCATGCCGGCGTTTTGCGTCAGGCCGAAGAGGTTTCCCGAGGGCTCCGTAAGCAGCATCTCCGGCGAGAGCGGCAACGCTCCCGCAGGACCGGCCGCATGCGTGTTCACGCTGCGCAGTTGAGAGTCGTCGCTCTCCAACACCGAACTGAGAGAAATGTTTGCGATGAGAAGGCCCTTTCCGCAGACCAGTATAGTGGGCGCGACCGTGATTCGGTTCGAACCGCCGCAGAGCGGGATGCTATAAAGCTCATGTGGCTGACAACCCATCAGAGAATGCAGCGCGAATTCAGGCGGACCTGCGCCGCCGCTGGTTTTACCTGATGCCGGTGGTTTTCGTCACCTACAGCCTTGCCTACCTGGGCCGCTCCAACTTCGGCTTTGGCGCGGCAGCAGGCCTGGCGCAATCGCTGCATATCACCGAGTCCCGCGCGGCCTTTCTCGGCTCGGTCTTCTTTCTCGGCTACTTTCTCTTCCAGGTTCCGGCAGCCACGTATGCGGTGCGCCGCAGCGCCACCCGGCTGGTCTTTTTTGCGCTCATCAGCTGGGGAATCCTCTCCGGACTCACCGGAATCATCCGCAATTACTGGCTGCTGGTCGCGGATCGGCTGCTGCTGGGCGTCGCGGAGAGTCTCATCTTCCCCGCGATGCTGATTCTTCTGACCCACTGGTTCACGCGCGCTGAGCGCTCGCGGGCCAACTCCATTCTGATTCTCGGCAATCCCGTCACCGTCACATGGATGGCCGCCGTTACGGGGCTCCTGATCCACGCCGTCGGCTGGCAAATGACGTTTGTGATCGAAGGCATTCCGTCGGTGCTGTGGGCCTTGGTCTGGATTCTCGTGGCGCGCGACCATCCCCGCCAGGTGCGCTGGCTGCCGGAAGAGAGCAGCAGCCAACTCGCCGGCGCGCTCGCACGCGAGCAGGCTTCCCTGCCCGCAACCACCGATCTACGCTCGGCATTGCGCGTGCCTGGCGTACTCCTTCTTTGCTTCCAGTATTTCTGCTGGAGCTTCGGCGTGTACGGCCTTGTGCTCTGGATTCCGGCCATGATTCGCTCCGGATCGGCGCGCGGCATCGAGCAGGTGGGGATGTTGAGCGCCGCGCCATTTCTTCTTGGCGTGGTGCTCATGCTCGCGGTCGCCTGGTTCTCCGATCGTTCGCAGCATCGCAAGTTGTTCGTGTGGCCATTCCTCATGATCTCGGGCGCAGCCCTGTTTGGCTCATTTGCCGCCGCCGGCAGCCACTTCTGGCTCGCCTATGTTTCTTTGATCGTTGCGGGCGGCGCCATGTATGCGCCCTACGGGCCGTTCTTCGCCATCGTGCCGGAGATGCTGCCCAGCACCGTAGCGGGCAAGGTAATGGCGCTGGTGAACTCTTTCGGCGCTTTGGGTGGATTTGCCGGCACCTGGCTCGTGGGCTGGCTGCAGGCGCTCACGGGAAGCGCGCGCGCCGGATTTCTTTGCATGTCGATGGCGCTGATCGTTGCCGGTGCGATTACGCTGTGCCTGCCTTCGACCCGCCGCTCACCGCGTCCCGCGTGAACTTGCCATCAACCAACCGCCAGATGCCGAGCGGATTCAGGTTCTTCAGCGCCTCAGGCAGCGCCTCTTGCGGAAAATCCTGATAGCAGACGGGGCGTACGAAACGGTAAATCGAATACGTGCCCACCGACGTCGCGCGGCTGTCGCTCGTGGCCGGGTACGGTCCGCCATGCACCATCGCGTGGCAAACTTCCACGCCCGTGGGAAAGCCATTGACGATGAGCCTTCCCGCCTTGCGCTCCAGAATTGCAACCAGATCGGCAAACGCGGCCAGATCGCGCTCCGATGCGTGCAGCGTAGCGGTCAGTTGACCCTCCAGCGAGCGCGCCATTTCCAGCAACTCTTCGCGGCCGTCGTAACGAATCACCAATGCGCTCGGGCCGAAAATCTCCGTCGCGAGTTCCGGGTCGCGCAGCAGGTCCTTGGCGTCGATCTGCATGACCGCCGGCGCTGCATAGGTCGAGCCGGCTCCGTCCGCCGGCGCCTGCGCTACGGTTTCCACGCTGGATTGCCGCCCCGCCACACCGGACCGATAGCTCTTTGCGATTCCTTCGGTGAGCATCGCTGCCGCGCCGGCCTTTTCCACCTGGGCTTTTAGTTCGTCGACGAAGATATTCCCGGTCACATCGCGCGGCAGAAAAATCAGTCCCGGCTTGGTGCAGAACTGGCCTACGCCGAGCGTGAACGAGCCAAACAGCCCGCGTGCAATCTCCTGGCCGCGCGAGTAGAGCGCATCAGGCAGCACAAAGAACGGATTCACGCTGCTCATCTCCATAAAGCATGGGATGGGCTCGGGCCGCGCCGCCGCCCTTTGCATCAGCGCCTTGCCCGCCGCAAGCGAGCCGGTAAATCCAACCGCCTTGATTTTGGGATGATCGACGAGCGCGGCGCCAATCTCCGCGCCTGCTCCGAAGAGCAACGCAAACACACCCGCCGGCAGGCCGCACGCCTTCACGCTGCGCGCAATCACCTGGCCGACAAGTTCGCTGGTGCCGGGATGCGCGTGGTGCGCCTTCACGATCACGGGATTGCCCGCGGCAAACGCGGCTGCTGTGTCGCCTCCTGCCACGGAAAATGCCAGGGGAAAGTTGCTGGCGCCGAAAACCGCAACTGGACCTAGCGGCCGCAACATGGAGCGAATGTCGGAACGCGGCAGGGGCTTGCGCTCGGGTTGCGCGGGATCGATGCGCGCGTTTACCCACGAACCCTCCTCAACCACCTGCGCGAAAAGCCGAAGCTGGTGGATGGTGCGCGCCGACTCGCCCTTCAGACGCGCTTCCGGCAGCGCCGTCTCGCGGTGCGCGCGCTCCACAAGCTCGGGAACCATGGCCTCGATGCCGTCCGCAATGTGGCGCAGAAAGCGGGCCTTTTCACGGCCCGGCAATCTGCCGAAGGTCGCAAACGCTTCCTCAGCCAGATCGGCGGCGAAGTTCAAATCTTCGCTCGACGCGCAATGATAGACAGGCTCGAGCCGCAAACCCGTCGCGGGATCGAAGCCGTAAAACGCGGCCCCGCTTCCCGGCCCGGATTCACCGTTCACAATCGAGCAACCCTGCAAACTCAAGTCAGTGTGCACCTGCGCCATCCCTTCAATAGCTTCTAGCCTTTAGCTTCTAGCTGCTAGCTGCATTGTGCCGAGCTAGAAGATGCTTCAGAACCGCCCCGGATTCTTACGCCCCCTGCGGGGGCTCGGTTGCGGAGTTTGTCCTCTTCCCCCAGGCTTGCGCCTGGGGCTACCGTATTCCGCCCGCTTCGCGGGCTTTCAAACCCGGGCCAAACGTAATCAATGGGACCAACGACGCAGTGCACAAGGAGCCAGGAGCTGGAAGCCAGGAGCTAGAAGCTAGAGGCTGTCTTCGCCAATATCCTCGTTCCAAACCTCAGGGTGCGCGGCGATGTAACCCGCGAGCAGCTCCCTGCATTCGCGGCTGTCGAGATCGATCACTTCCACGCCGTTTTCGCGCAGCCAGTCGAGGCCTCCGGCAAAATTCCGGCTCTCGCCCACCACCAGCGTGCCGATGCGGAATTGCCGCACCAGGCCGCTGCAATACCAGCAGGGAGCCAGCGTGGTCACCATAATCAGGTTGCGATAGCTGCGCTGGCGGCCGGCGCGGCGGAAGGCATCCGTCTCCGCGTGCATGCTGGGATCGCCCTGCTGCACGCGGCGATTGTGGCCTCGGCTCACCAGCTCGCCCGTGCGCGTGAAGATTGCCGCGCCAATGGGAATGCCGCCCTCGACAAGTCCATGCCGGGCCTCTTCAAAAGCCACGGCGAGCATTTTCTCGTAGAGATCCACAGCATTACTCTAACGCAGCGGGGTTAGCGAGTCAGCAAGTCAGCGAGTCGGCGCATCCAGCGTAAGGATCAAATCAAGGGCGTCGCCAGCGCGAGGCGCGGGCCGGCTCGCTGACTCGCCGACTTGCTGACCCCCTGTCTTAATTCACCGTGAGCACCATTTTGCCGAAGTGGCTGCTTTCTTCCATGCGTTCGAACACCTCGCGCGCCTGGCTCCAGTCGAACTCCTCGCCCACAGGCCGCAGTTCGGCAAGAGAAATAGCCCGGTTCATCTCTTGGAAGTCCCGTCGCGAGCCCACGTAAATGCCGTGGATGCGCGACCATTTGTGGAGAATGAGGCCCAGGGGAATGGCGTCAGTTCCGGGGGCAAGCACGCCGATTTGCGCCACGGTTCCGCCCATGCGAATGGCCCGGAGGGAGCGTGTGAGCGTTCCCATGCCACCCACTTCCACCACCAGGTCCACGCCGTCACCTCCGGTCTGGTCGTGCGCCCAGCGGTCCCAGTCGGAGTTATCGCTGTAGTTCAGTCCCGCATCCAGGCCCAGCGCGCGGGCCCGCTCCAGTTTCTCGTAGCTGGAACTGATGCCCAGCACCCGCGCCCCCTTGAGCCGCGCAAACTGCAACGCAAAAATCGACACGCCGCCGGTGCCCAGAATCAGCACCGTCGATCCCGGCTTTATCTCGACCGTGTTGAGGGCGTTCCACGCCGTCACCGCGGCGCAGGGAAGGGTCGCGGCTTCCTGAAAGCTCAGGTGGGCGGGAATCCCCACCAACCCCTGCTCTTTGAGGACCACGTGATCGGCCAGCACGCCGTCGATGTCGCCGCCCAGGGCGCCGCGGGCTTTGGCTGGGGTCAGAGGCCCTTCCAGCCAGTTCTGCATAAAGATGCCGGCAGCGCGGTCGCCCGGCTTCCATGCCGAAACGCCTGCGCCCACGGCCACCACCTCGCCGGCCGCGTCGGAACAGGGGATGCGCGGCAGCTTCATTTTGGGGTTATACAGTCCCTTCACCACCATCAGATCGCGGCGGTTCAACGAAACCGCGCGAACCGCCAGCAAAACTTCACCGGGGCCCGGCTCAGGCGTGGGCCCCTCCACAAAGTCCAGAGAATCAATGCCAAAGGCCGAAACTTGCCAAGCGCGCATGGGTACCCTGCTCCTTTCCTGGTTCCCTCTCCATCATTCTGCGGGACGCAATCGCTTTAGTCCCCCGTAGAATGAAGATATGGCTCGTGGATGGGAAAGTAAATCGGTGGAGGAACAGATGGCAAATGCCTTGGAAAGTCCGGTGGCTGATCCGAGCGAAAAAATGGTCAGTGAAGAGGACCGGCGTGCCGCGGAACATCAACGCGCGGCGCACGAACGGCAAAGGCAGGCACTCAACCTGCAACGCGAAAATATCCTGTCGCAGAGGACGTCGAATCCCGGCCGCCGCGCGGCGCTGGAATCCGCATTGCGGCAAATCGAAGCCCAGATTCAGTCCCTTGGGTAATATTTCCGGAACACAAGGCTTACGGCTCGCGGTGAATCAGCAGCGTATTGGCCTGGTTGACTGAAGTCAGTGACACGCGCGCGATATTTACATGCTCCGGCCGGGTCACGGCCCAAAGAATCACATCCGCAATATCTTCGCCGGTCAGCGGCGTAATCCCCTTGTAGACCTTCGCGGCCTTTCCCTTATCCCCGTGAAAGCGGACCATGCTGAACTCGGTCTCCACCAGCCCGGGGTCGACGCTGGTGACGCGCACTGGGGTACCCAGCAAATCCTCGCGCAGCCCATCGTTGATGGCCCGCGCCGCGGCCTTGGTGCCGCAATAGACCGCGCCATTGGGGTAAACGATCTCGCCGGCCATCGATCCCAGGTTCACCACGTGGCCGCGCCTGCGCACCACCATTCCGGGAACCACGGCGCGCGCCACGTACAGCAGCCCCTTGATGTTGGTGTCGATCATTTCTTCCCAGTCTTCAATCCGCCCCGTGTAGAGCTTCTCCATGCCGCGGCTCAGGCCGGCATTATTCACCAGAATGTCGATCTCCGCCCACTCCGGCGGCAGCTCGTCAATGGCGCGCTGCACGGCGTGACGGTTCCTCACATCCAAATCAATGGAGTGCACGGCAGCGGCGCCGCGGTCGAGGGCGCGCGAGGCAATTTGCGCCAGTTTTCCGGCGCGGCGGGCGGCCAGCAGCAGGCGGGCTCCCTCGCCCGCAAAGGCCATGGCTGTGGCCGCGCCAATGCCGGCGCTGGCCCCCGTAATGAAGGCAATCTTTCCTTGCAGTCGCATCCTGACTTTTATCTTACAGGCAGGCTTCTTTTTCGGGCCATTTTGTATTGGCCCGCAGCCCAATCTTCCTGGGCCAGTCCCGCAGCGCGCGCCTCGCGAAAGACCTCGGCCATCAAATCGGCCAGGCTCAAACGCGTGTCGCGGCCGGCGGCGGCCTCGCGCAGCAGCCGCAAATCCTTCTCGCCCAGCTCCATCGTCGCGCCGGGCCGCTCGGGCGGGTGCAACATCACCTTGCTGTACGCCGCGTAAAACGGCGACTGGAAGAGCGCGCTGTTCACAGCCTCGAAGAAGGTCGCCGGATCGACACCCTGCTTCTCCGCGTAGACAAACGACTCGCTCAGCGCCTGCACCATCATGGTAATGAGGAAGTTGCCGCCCAGCTTGACGGCGTACGCCTGCCGCGGCTGGGTTCCCACCACGGTGATGCCGCGCGAAAACGTCTCCAGCAGCGGCCGGGCTTTGGCGACTGCGTTCTCCGCCCCGGCCACCACGACCCACAGGCGTCCCTCTTCGGCCACGTTGGGCCGTCCAAACACCGGCGCCGCGACGAACTCCTGCCCGCGCCGAGCGTGCTCCTCGGTCAGCCGTTCGCTCAGCGCCACGCTGATGGTGCTCGACGAGATGTGCAGCCCGCCCGGGCTCAACGCGTCCATCAAGCCGTTGGGGCCAAACAGCACTTCCTCGTTGGCCGCATCGTCAAACAGCATGGTGAACACGGCGTCCGCACCCAGTTCGGCCTCGGCCGGCGTGCCCGCGGCAATCGCGCCCTCGCGGATCAGCGGCTCCGTCTTGCCTTCGGTGCGGTTCCACACCCGCAGTTCGTGCCCGGCGGCGAGCAAATGCATCGCCATCGGCGTCCCCATTTTGCCCAGACCCAGAAAGCCAATCTTCATGAGCAGATTGTAAAGGACCGTGGGAAGTGGAATGTGAACTGTGGCTGCTGGTCTTTGCGGAGCGATTGGCCCAACACGCTAGTTGGGAGTGCCCGTGGTCTCTTCCGCCGCAAACGTGCACTCGCGGCACTGGCACGCGCGGCGCAAATAATCCCACGAATAGATGCCGCCGGAGTGGCCGTCGAGCCAGTTGAACTGGATGGCATACCGGCCCACTGGATGCACGCTCGCCGGTTTGGGCGGAGGCGCGTACATGGGCAACAAAGCGGCAGGCTTCGGCTTAGGCTGGCCCGCCTTGCGGCCCTCCTGGGCGCGCTCGTCTACGCAGGTGGCGCACGGGCAGGCCTCGCGCAGCCACGCAAAACCCCACGCGCTCCTGTGGCCGTCGGCCCAGTCGATCTCAAGGCCCTTGCCCTCGGTCATCAACACGCGCACCTTCTCGGGCGTGATGGCGATCTTCGGCAGCGGCTGGTGTTCTCCGTCCTGGCGTGCCTGTTCCTCTTTGCTCGCGAAGCGAATGCCTTCGTGGGTCATGAATACAGCTTACAGTTGTCAGTGATCAATTGTCAGTCCGATGCCCTGCGCGCCGGCGTCTGACAACTGACAACTGAAAACTGATCACTGCCTTATAAAGAACCACGCCGCCATCGACAGCCCGATCGCCACCACGAGCCCGCGCAGCACCGGTTGCGGAACCCGCCGCGCCAGGCTCGCCGAAGCGTATCCGCCGATCGCCGCCGCCACCATCGCCGCCAGGCAGAAACGCCACACCACCTGCCCGTCGACGATGAAGATAGCAAAGGCGATGCCGTTGGCCAGCAGATTGGCCACCACCTTGAGCGCGTTGATGGCGTGAATGTCCTCGTAGCCGAAGAGCGCCAGCAGCGTCATGAAGAGAAAGCCCGCTCCGGCGCCAAAGTAACCCACATAAAAGCTCACCACAACCGTAGCCACGAAGAGCGGCAAACGGCGCGGCGCGTGGGCCTCGCCGCTCCCGGCGCCTGCGTGACGTTTGAATTTCCGCCTCTCGAGGGCTCGCGTCACCGGCCCGCTCACGGCAAAGGTGGACGCGGCAAACAGCAGCAGCCACGGCACCAGGTGCATGAACGTCTTCTGTGGCGTGCTCAGCAGCACCACCGCTCCAGCCGTTCCGCCCACGAGTCCTGCCAGAGCCATCAGGAAAGCGGCGCGCATGTTTTTTCGCACGTCCGGCCAGTACGCGGCAACGGACGTCAACTGCCCGGGCCAGATGGCCACTGTATTGGTGGCGTTGGCCTGCACGGGCAGCACATTCATGCCCAGCATTGCCGGGAACGACAGAAACGACCCGCCGCCGGCCACGGCGTTCAGCACGCCTGCCAGAAATGCGGCTACCACCAGCCACACCCAGTGCCAGTTGATGGTTGCCAAGATGCCAGGAAGATCGGACATGAGGTTTTTATTGTAGAGTGCCCGGGTGACTCGCCCATCCTTCCGGTTGCCCCGCCGGGTCGCCTTCCCCAATTCCCCGGTTCGGCATTCGCATCTTGCGTATAAGTCTTTTAAAATCAATGCTAGTCATGTTATTTACAGAATATTAGCGTAATGCGCTCATATTTTATGAATCATTTGTGCTATAGTTTCATCAGATAGGTTGAACGGTGGTGAGCCCAGCTCCCGCCCGCCTACAAATTTTGACTCACCTGGAGGAAATCATCATGGCTATCACCCGTTGGGACCCCTTCCGCGAAGTCGTTGCCCTGCAGAACCGCATGAACTCCCTGTTCGGCAATCTGAACAATGAAACCGAGAACCCGCTGACTACGGCCAGCTTCGTGCCCGCGGTCGACGTCTACGAGGACGAAAAGAAAGTCGTCCTCAAGCTCGAAGTTCCGGGCATCGAGGAGAAGGACCTGGACGTGAGCGTGGAAAACCACACCCTCACCGTCAAGGGCGAGCGCAAGTTTGAGAAGGAAGAGAAGGAAGAGAACTTCCATCGCATTGAGCGCCGCTACGGCAGCTTCTATCGCGCCTTCTCTCTGCCCTCGACCGTGGACACAGAGAATATCGCCGCCAAGTACGAAGCCGGCGTGCTCAAGCTGGAACTGAAGAAGAAGCCCGAAGCCCAGCCCAAGCAGATCAAGGTGAACATTGCCGCCTAACGGCAGCAACGAGCTTCCAGCTGCTAGCTTCTAGCCGCTAGCTCGGCCTGCTGCAGGCGACCAGCCGTAATTTGAACGCGCCGGGTGGGCGAGAAGTGCCTTTCCCGCTCGGCGCGTTTGTTTTCTTTGCAACAAAGTACAAGAATCAGAATCTTAAGGCGCAACTAGACGCTGGCTCCTGGGAGGATCAAGCTAGGAGCTAGCAGCCAGGAGCTGTTTTATGGCCATTCGTTGGGACAAATTCACCGTGAAAGCGCAGCAGGCGATCCAGCAGGCGCAGGCGCGCGCCGCCGAACTGGGCAATCCCGAGTTGCAGCCCGTGCACCTGCTGCTGGCGCTCGTTGAGGACCGCGAGGGCGTGATCCCCGCCGTGCTTGAAAAAATTGGTGTGCCCACGGAGCACCTGAAGCACGACCTGCTCCAAGACGAGGAAAAGTTGCCTCGCGTGGCCGGAGCGGCCGCGCAGCCAGGCATGAGCCAGTCGCTCAACAAGGCGCTGGAGCAGGCCTTCAAGGAAGCCACCAATTTCAAGGACGAGTACGTTTCGACGGAACATATATTGCTAGGCATCGCGGGCCTCAAAAGCGATCCCGCGCGCGATGCCCTGGCCGCACTTGGCGCCACCAGGGACGCCATTCTGAAAGCGCTCACCGCCGTGCGCGGCTCGCAGCGCGTCACCGATCAGAATCCAGAAGCCAAGTTCCAGGCACTGGAAAAATACGCCAAGGACCTCAACGATCTTGCGCGCCGCGGCAAGCTCGATCCCGTGATCGGCCGCGACGAGGAGATTCGCCGCGTGATCCAGGTGCTGAGCCGCCGCACCAAAAATAACCCTGTGCTCATCGGCGAGCCTGGCGTGGGCAAAACCGCCATTGTCGAGGGCCTCGCCCGCCGCATCGTCTCCGGCGACGTGCCCGAGAGTTTGCGCGACAAGCGCGTGATCTCGCTCGATTTGGGATCGATGCTTGCCGGCGCAAAGTACCGCGGCGAGTTTGAGGACCGGCTCAAGGCTGTGCTCAAGGAAATCGAGGAATCGAACGGGCAAATTATCCTCTTCATCGACGAGCTGCACACGCTGGTGGGCGCGGGCGCAGCCGAAGGCGCCATTGATGCCTCGAACATGCTCAAGCCGGCTCTGGCGAGGGGCGAACTGCGCGCCATCGGCGCGACGACTCTCAATGAATACCGCAAATACATTGAGAAGGACGCGGCTCTCGAGCGCCGTTTCCAGATCGTCTACGTGGGTGAACCCAACGTCGAGGACACCATCGCCATCCTGCGCGGCCTGAAAGACCGTTACGAGCAGCACCACAACGTGCGCATCAAGGATGCGGCGATTGTGGCCGCGGCCACGCTCTCGCACCGCTACATCTCCGACCGCTTCCTGCCCGACAAGGCGATTGATCTGGTTGACGAGGCCGCCGCATCGCTCGCCATCCAGATCGGCTCCGTTCCCACCGAGATCGATCAGCTCGAGCGCCAGGCCACTTCGCTCGAAATCGAGCGTGCCGCGCTCAAACGCGAAACCGACTCCAACAGCAAGGAGCGGCTCGAGGCTGTTGAACATGAGATCGGCAACCTGCGCGAACAAACCACCGCACTGCGCGCGCGTTGGACCAAGGAGCGCGAGGCCATCAATCGCGTCGGCGAATTGAAAAAGAAAATCGAGGCGCTGCGCTTTGAAATGGAGGAGCAGACCCGCAAGGGCCAGCTCGATCGTGCTGCGCAGATCCAGTACGGCGAACTGCCCAAACTCGAAGCCGAGCTGAAGCGCCTGGATGCCGTCCAAGACGGAAAGGGCGGAGCCCCGCGCATGTTGAAAGAGGAGGTCGACGAGGAGGACATCGCCAAAATCGTTTCTAAATGGACGGGCATTCCCGTCAGCCGCATGTTGGAGGGCGAGGTGAAAAAGCTCGTCCAGATGGAAGATCGTCTGCGCGAACGCGTGATCGGCCAGGATGCCGCGCTCAGCGTGGTCGCTAACGCCATTCGCCGTTCGCGCGCCGGCTTGAGCGATCCGAAGCGCCCCATCGGCTCTTTTATATTTTTGGGACCGACCGGCGTGGGCAAAACCGAAACCGCTCGCGCTCTCGCCGAGTTCCTCTTTGACGACGAGCAGGCCATGGTGCGCATCGACATGAGCGAGTACATGGAAAAACATGCCGTGGCTCGCCTGATCGGCGCGCCGCCCGGCTACGTGGGCTACGACGAAGGCGGCCAGTTGACCGAGGCCATCCATCGCCGGCCTTATGCGGTCATCCTCTTCGACGAAATCGAAAAGGCGCACCCCGATGTCTTCAACGTGCTGCTGCAGGTGATGGACGACGGGCGGCTGACCGATGCCAAGGGCCGGACCGTTGATTTCAAGAACACGGTGCTCATCATGACCTCGAACCTGGGCGCGGCCATGCTTGCCGGCGAGGCGCTCAAGACCGAGAAGGATTTTGACATGGCGCGCGAAAGCGCGCTGCGCGTCCTGCGCGAGCACTTCCGGCCCGAGTTCCTGAACCGCGTGGACGATATCGTGATCTTCCGCCAGCTGGGCAACGCGCAGTTGAGCAAGATTCTCGACCTGCGCCTGAACGAAGTGCGCAAGCTGCTCGAAGACCGGGCCATCTCGTTCGAGCTCACCGAACCCGCGCGGCAGTTGATCCTCGCCGCGGGCTCCGACACGGCTTACGGTGCGCGGCCGCTCAAGCGTGCTCTGCAACGCATGGTCCAGGACCCGATGGCCATCAAGATCCTCGACGGCGAAATTCTGCACGGCGCGCACGTCAAAATCGACGTCGACCGTAAGTCGAATCAGCTGAAGTTCGAGCCGATGGGCCGCGAAGCCATGGCGTGAGGCGGCAGGTCGGCAGGCCAGCGAGTCAGAAAGCCAGCGCAAAACCAAACAGGCTCCGCAAACGCGGAGCCTGTTCTTTGTTCACGATCTAATAACGGCTTGTCATCACTGAGCGACGATCGCAGCGAGGAGTCGAAGGATCTGCGGTTGTTCTTTCCGGGCAACGCGCACGCTCCGGCAAAAAATCTTCTTGACCATCGCGCATCTGTCTGCAACTCTGCCATCAAAGCATTCCCCCCCGGAGGTTCCCTTGGCAACTGCGTCCGCAGTGCAAAAAGGCAGAGGTGTGTGGTACGTTCGCGGCAATTGGAGCGCGCGCGACGATCGCGTGCCCTCCGCCGTCTGGCTCGGCATCTTCTGGATAGGGATCATCGCCGGCTTCGGCGTCGATTTTTCCCGCTTCCTGCATGAAACTCCTCCAGCGCCCACCGTGGTCACGTTGCACGCGGTGGTCTTCAGCACGTGGCTGTTCCTGCTCACGGCGCAGGTGCTCCTTGTTCTGCGCGATCGCGTGGCATGGCATCGCAATCTGGGTTGGGTATTGGCTGGCTGGGCTTGCCTCATGGCCGTCCTGGGCCCATGGGCTGCGATGGCATCGCAAGCAGTAGACCTGCACGGACCGGAGTACGATCCGCCCTTCCTCGCCGTCAATATCGTGGATCTCGGCGGCTTTCTCATTCTCCTCGCCTGCGGCATCGCGCTCAGGAAAAACCCGGCCGCCCACAAACGGTTGATGATGCTGGCTACCGTCTCCATTGCCGATCCGGGCTTCAATCGACTTGTCGGCTGGCTCTGGCCCAATGAGCCGCAATCGGTAGTTCTATGGTTCTTCTATGTCTTCTACGGGAATGTGCTGATGATTGCTCTCATGGCGGCCTGGGACTGGTGGCGCGGCCGGATCATGCGGTCGTTCGTGATCGGAGCAACAGCGCTGCTCGCCGCTGAGTGTGTCGTCGCTCTTCTTTATTTCTGGCCACCGTGGAAGACGCTTACCACTGAGTGGGTCCTGGCCTGGGCGAAGCATTTCGCATAGCCAATCACGCTCAGCGCCGCTCCGCTACTGCCTCAGCTCCACCAGCGTCGCTCCCTGCCCGCCTTCATTCTGCGGAGCCTCTTCAATTCCCGCCACATGCGGATGATTCTTCAGGAACTCGCGCACGCCGCGCCGCAATATCCCCGCTCCGTGGCCATGAATCACGCGCACCTTCGGCAACCCCGCGAGAAACGCGCGGTCGAGATATTTTTCGAGCTCGTCGGTCGCCTCGTCCACCGTGCGCCCGATCAGATTGATCTCAATCCGCATTGCATCCGTGTTGGCGCTGGTCACAGAAACATGCACGCCCTTCTGCCGCCGCGCTGCAGCCAGCGGATCGGCCTTCGCCGCGGCCGCGCCTGACGCTTCTGCGAGCTCATCTCGCTTGACCCGCATCTTGATCGGGCCGAGAGCTACTTCAAACAGATCTTTCTCCACTTCGCGCTGCACAATTCCGATTTTGCCCATCGACTTGATCAGCACGCGATCGCCGGGCGCGATGTGCCGCAGCACGTGCGGCTGCGCATTCTGGTCGCCCTGATCCGCACCGGTGCGATGCGCGACGACGGTTTGATTGAAGCTCTCCTGGAACTCGCGCCGTAGCCGCTGGATGCGCCGTTCCGCTTCTTTGGATAGCTTCTGCTGAGCCACGCGGTCCTCAACCGCGCGCACATTCTCGCGCATCTGGTACTCGAACTCCTTCATCAGCGACTCTAACTTGCCCTCGAGCTCGCGCACGCGATTGCGCATCTCCACGTCGCCTTCGCGCTCCAGCTTTTTCCGTTCCACATTGAGGGCGTATTGCTGTTCCCTCGCCGCCTTGCGCTCCACGTCGAGCGCGGCCAATTCGTTGTGCAGCTTGTCGAGGAAGCGCGCAATGTCGGCCTGTTGCGAGCCCAGGCGCTCTCGCGCCGCCGCAATGATGGCCGCATTCAACCCCAGCCGTTCCGCCGTCTGGATGCCCGCCGACGCGCCCGGCACGCCCAGATGAAACTGGTAATTCGGAACCAGCGTCTTTTCGTCCACGCCCGCCGCGGCATTGCGCACGCCCGGCGTGTTCGCCGCGTAGACCTTGAGCGAAGTGTGATGCGTGGAGATCAGCGTCCACGCACCGGCCGCGAGAAAATACGCGGCGACAGCTACAGCCAGCGCCGCGCCCTCTTCGGGATCGGTGGCCGAGCCCAATTCATCCAGCAACACCATCGAGCGCGCGCCGGCCAGCCGCGAAAGCCGGTCCAGATTCACGATGTGCGCAGAAAATGTCGAGAGCGCGGCCTCGATGGACTGCGCATCGCCGATGTCGGCCAGGAACGCTGTGAACACCGGAAAATTCGCGGCCGTGGCTGGCACCGGAATTCCCGCCTGCGCCATCATCGCCAGCAGCGCCGTGGTCTTCAGCGCCACCGTTTTTCCGCCGGTGTTCGGCCCGCTGATAATCAGTTGCCGCTCTTCCGCCGTCAGTTCCAGGTCCAGCGGAACAATGCTTCCTCCCGTTGTGCGCAATCGTTTTTCGAGCAGCGGGTGACGGCCGCCTTCGATCAATAACGAATCTGCTCCAAAAGTCGGCGTGGCGCAGCCAAAGGCGCGCGCAAAGCGCGCCCGCGCCAGCAAGCTATCCACCAACGCCAGCACGCGCGCGCCCTCCACAAGGCTGTGCGCGTAGCCGGCCACCTGCCGCGTCAGCGCCACAAAAATGCGGTGAATCTCCTCCTGTTCCTCTTCGATAAGCCGCACCAGTTCGTTGTTCTGCTCGATGGTCTCGAGCGGTTCCACATACACGGTCTGCCCCGAGGAGCTGGCCCCGTGAATCACGCCCGTGACGCGCCGCTTCAGCTCCGCACGCACGGGAATCACGAAGCGCTCGCCGCGGATCGTAATCAGATCTTCCTGCGTCGAACCCTCGCCGGTCAGTTTGCGCAGCGCCGATCGCAGGCTTGCCTCAATCACCCTCTGCTGGCGCTCCTGCTCGCGGCGGATGCGGTGCAGTTCCGGCGAAGCATCGTCGGCGAGCGATCCGTCGGGTTGAATCGTGCGCTCGATCGATTCCGCGAGCGGCCGCAGGCTCGTCGTCAGCTCCGACGACAACTCCGAAAGTCCCGGCAGCTTGCCCACCAGCCGCATGGGCGGCTCGCGCAGCAGCGCCTGCCACGAGGCCACGTCGTTGGCGAGCCGCGCCACACTTTGCAGTTCCGCCGCCTCCAGCGCCGCGCCGGCAATCTGTGCCTTCGCGGCCAATTGTGTTGGATCGAGCAGGCCGCCGAGCGGAATCGAAACCTGCTCCTCGAGCAGCAGCCGCACCTCGCTCACCAGCCGATGCTGACGGCCGATCCACTCCTCATCGGTCGACGGTTGCAAGACAAGAATCGCCTCACGGCCTACCGGCGACGCGGCATACCCCGCAACCAGCGCGAGCAGCGGCTCCCACTCGAGAGCGGCATCATCGGCGTGTTCGACTGGAGACGGAATGGGATCGAGAAGCATCTTCACGAACTATGGTAGCGTTTCGGGCTGTTGTGATGTGTTCACCGCGCAGTTTGCGCAGCCGCGCCCTGCGTGGCCCTGCGCAGCGCCGCGCGCGCCAGCAGGCGCGTGGAGTCGAGCGTGGGCAGCGGCGAATTGTTGTCGTTCATCAGCAGCGGAATCTCCGTGCAGCCCAGAACCACGGCATCGCATCCCTCCGCCTTCATCCGCCCGATGATGCGCTGGAACACTGCAACCGCCTCAGGCTTCACAATGCCGTACGTCAGCTCCTCCATAATGATGCGGTTGATCTCTTCGCGCTCTTCGGGGTTCGGACGCACAGCTTCGATGCCGCGCGCCGCAAGTTTCTCCGGGTAGACCTCGCTCTCGACCAGCCAGCGCGTTCCCGTAACCGCCAGCCGCCGGTATCCGCGCTCGGCCGCCGTCACGGCAACCACCTCCGCAATGTGCAGCCACGGCAGCGGCGACCGCTGCTCGATGAACGGCAAAGCCCGGTGGATCGTGTTGTCGGGACAGATAAGAAAATCGGCGCCGGCCCCCGCCAATATCCGCGTCGACGCGAGCATGATCTCGCCCACGCCCTGCCAGTCGCCGCGCTCGATGCGTTCCATGGTGCCGGCGAACGACGGCGTGTGCATGGTGATCTCAGGGTGCGCGTGCGCGCCGAGGATCTCCGCGCCTTCCGCGCAAATCGTGCGGTAGCAGAGCGCCGCGCCCTCCGCAGAGCACGCGGCAATTCCGATGTGTCTTGGTCCGATGTGGTCCGGCCCGATGTGTTCCGGCATCGCTACACCTTCTCCCATTTCGCGACAACGGCCGCGGCCATGCAATTGCCGATGACATTCATCGCGGTGCGGCCCATGTCGAGCAATGTGTCCACGCCGAGAAGCAGCAGGATCGCCGCCGTGGGAATGTGGAACGAAGCCGCGGTGCCCATCAGGATCACCAGCACCGAGCGCGGCACGCCGGCCACGCCTTTGCTGGTGAGCATCAGCGTGAACACCATGATGAGCTGCTCGCCCACGCTCAGGTGCATGCCCGCTGCCTGTGCGGCAAAAATCGCAGCCATGGAGAGATACAGGCTCGATCCAGTCATGTTGAAGCTGTAGCCGGTCGGGATCACGAAGGAAACAATCCACCGCGGCACGCCGAACTCTTCCATGCGCTCCATGGCCAGCGGCAATGCGGCCTCTGAGGTGGTGGTGGCAAATCCAATGGCCGCCGGCTCGCCCACTGCGGCGCAGAAACGGCCCACAGGAATGCGCGCCAGAAAAACGATCGGCACGAGCACCAGGAGCACGAATAATCCCAGCGCCGCGTAGTACGTTCCCACCAGCTTCGCCAGCGGCACCAGCGTCAGCAATCCCATGCTGCCCACCGCGTAGGCCAGCGCCGCCCCAGCGGCCACCGGCGCCATCAGCATCACGATCTTCGTAATGCGAAACATGACGTCGGTGAGCGACTGCAGCACCGTGACCAGCGGTGTGCGGCGCGGCTCAGGCAGCATGGCCAGCGCCACGCCAAACAACAGTGCGAATACCGCTACCTGCAACACCTGGTTCTGTGCCACGGCCTGCGCAATGTTCTCGGGAAATACATTAAGCACCACGTCCTGCCATCCCGGCGCATGCGCGGGCGCCGCAGCAACCTGTGCCGCCGTGGGCAGCACAACACCCCATCCCGCTCCGGAAAGATTGATGGCAATGGCGCCAAGAAAAATCCCGAGCGTCGTCACCACTTCAAAAAAGATCAGCGCCTTGACGGCCACGCGGCCCACTCCGCGTAGTTCGCCGTGGCCGGCAATTCCCGTTACCAGCCCGCCAAAGATGAGCGGAGCCACGATCATGCGGATGAGGCGCAGGAAGATGTCGCTCAGGAATCGGGTTTCGACGGCGAAATGCGGCGCGTCCGCACCGAGTGCGGCTCCGGCAACCATGGCGAAGAAGGTCCACACCAGCAGCGAGCGCCGATGTACGGCAACGGGGACGAAAAGCGCCACGCCCGCCCAGCGCAAAACGACGCCAACGTCCGCACGGACGTAACGCGAGCCGGCCACTACGCCCGCCGCAAACAACACCAGGGCAGCAACGGTGAGCGCACGCAGCGCCGATGGAAAGGCGCGCGCCTGCCCGGCGTTGCCGGGAGCCGTTGCAGTTTCTTGCGGAAGTTTGGAATTCATCTCGGAGCCTTGCCCTGCAAGGTCTCCATTATCCTATGGCGGCGCGGCCGCGCGTCATTTAGCCGCTGTCTTGGAGGCAGCGGCAGAAGAATTTGTCGTGGAACTGGACGAACCAGACTCGCCGCCGCTCGCCGTCTTCGATTCCGTCTTCGATTCGGTTTTGGCCCCGGAATCAGTCTTGGTATCGGCGCCCGCCTTCTTTTCCGCGGATGAGGAATCTGAAGTAGAGCTGCCACCCCGCGAGGAACTGCCCTTGGACGCGTAGTCGTTCACGTACCACCCCGCGCCCTTGAAGTTGAGGCCCGGCGCCGTCAGCGTGCGCTCCAGTGCACCGCCGCATTTGGGGCACACCTTTTCCGGCTTGGCGCTGAATTTCTGGATTTTTTCAAATCGATGGCCGCATTCCTTGCAGCGATACGGGTATAGGGGCAAGCTCTTTACCTCTTCGGCAGGAATCTCCCGCTGCTTTCCATTCTACCGAGAAGGCGGCGACTTTTCAGCGACAGCCGCCTTCTCTTTGGATGCGGGAGACTCCGGTCCTCAATGCACCATGATGTGCACCGACGCGCTCACGTCTTCCCACGCCAGCGTCAGTGTGCCCTTGCCGCCGCCATCATCGGTCAAGGTGTAGGTCAAATCTTCCACCATCGCCGGCGGCTTTGACGTCATCATGGGCGTCTTGCCCAGGTCCTTGGTGGGATCGTAGGCCAGTCCCCATTCGCCGGTCGCGTTGCTCACAATCAGCACCCAATGCGCCGGGTCGGAGATGTCGACAAACAATGTGTGCGTCCCTGCGGGAACATGCAGCTTGCCGAGCATGATGTCGCCGTCGGTTTTGAGCGTCGTGGCTGAGTTCGCGCCCGCGCGCCACACGGGATAATGCGGATCCTTGCTGATGAGGCCGTCCTTGGTGAAGATTGCACCCTCGCGGCCCCGTACCCGCGGCGAGCTATAGGCGATGCTGATGGTCTTGCCGCCGATCGTCGCCGCTGCCGTGGCCGGCGGGCTGAGCGGCGGTTTCTTGGGCGGGGCTTGTTGGGCCAAAAGTGCGGTTGCGGCAAAGAGTAAACCCGTACACATCAAAACGCGTTTCATGCGATGTTTCTCCTCCGGGCAGAGCCTTTTTGCAATGATCCGGCATCGAATTTCTGCGACCGTGCGAAATACTGCGTTCGTGCCCCATCCTTATTCCGCATTTTCTGCGCAAAAGGGTGGGCGGAAATGCGCCGTTGACAGGCCGGATCGAGAGGGAAGGCCCCGACGCGATGATTGTCGCATCCCGCGGCCCATTTGCGAAAGCGGCCGTTGCGGCCGCCCTGTTATCATGCGCCAAGGAAAGGCGATGGCGGACACTCCCATTCACGATTCCCCCGGCGCGCGTTTTCGCGCGGCGCTTGCGGCAGAAAAGCCGCTGCAGATCGCGGGCACGATCAACGCCTATGCGGCTCGCCTCGCGCAGGGCGCAGGTTTTCGCGCCATTTATCTCTCCGGCGGCGGCGTAGCCGCCAACTCGCTCGGCATCCCCGACCTCGGCATCAGCAGCATGGAAGACGTTCTCATCGATGTCCGCCGCATCACGGACGCATGCCCGCTGCCGTTGCTCGTCGATATCGATACCGGCTGGGGCGGAGCCTTCAACATTGCGCGCACCATTCGCCAGATGATCAAGGCCGGTGCAGCCGCCGTGCACATTGAGGACCAGGTGAGCGCCAAGCGCTGCGGCCACCGTCCCGGCAAAGAACTGGTTCCCGCGGAAGAGATGGCCGATCGCATCAAGGCTGGCGTGGATGCCCGCACCGATCCCGATTTCGTCATCATGGCCCGCACCGACGCTCTCGCCAGTGAGGGCCTGGCTCGCGCCATCGAACGCGCACAAGCTTACGTGGCCGCAGGCGCCGATATGATCTTTGCCGAAGCCGTAACGGAGCTCGCGCAATACGCGGAGTTTCGCAAAGCCGTGGGCGTGCCCATCCTCGCCAACATCACGGAGTTCGGCAAGACCCCGCTGTTCACGCGCGAAGAGCTCGCCCAAGCGGGCGTCGACATCATTTTGTATTGCTGCGCGGCCTATCGCGCCATGAACGCCGCCGCGCTCAAGGTGTATGAAACCATCCGCACCGAGGGCACGCAGAAAGGCGTGCTGCCGCTGATGCAGACCCGCGACGAACTCTACAAGGTTCTCGATTACCACGCCTACGAGCAGAAGCTCGACGATCTGTTCGCAAAGAGTGGGGAGCAAGGGAGCAAGGGAGCGAGGGAGCAAGAAAACGGGCCGGCGAGTGGGCGAGATCCAGAACCGAAATAGACAATCCCTGCTTTTATCCATTAATTTGGTTCTTTCCCGGGGGTCAAAATGAGCATTCAAGAGGCGAGCCATGCGCCCGCCGCCTTCAAGCCCAAAAAGTCGGTTGCGCTGTCGGGCATGCCCGCGGGCAACACCGCCGTCTGCACCGTCGGCCAAAGCGGCAACGACCTGCACTATCGCGGCTACGATATTGCCGACCTGGCGGAGCACTGCGAATTTGCCGAGGTGGCGCACCTGCTCATCCACGGCAAGCTGCCCACCGCCGCGGAACTGGCCGCGTACAAGAAGCGCTTGCTCGGCCTGCGCAGCTTGCCGGCGGAAGTAAAGCATGCTCTCGAGCAACTCCCCGCCTCCGCGCATCCCATGGACGTGTTGCGCACCGGCGTCTCCGTTCTGGGCTGCATACGGCCTGAAGCCGAGGACCACAACGAAGCCGGCGCGCGCGACATCGCCGATGCGCTGCTCGCCTCGCAGCCTTCGATGCTTCTCTACTGGCATCACTACGCGCGCCACGGCAAAAGAATCGCGACGGACGCCGACAGTGAACCACTGGCCGAGCATTTTCTCCATTTGCTGCACGGCCGGCCGCCCAGCAAAGAGTGGACCCACGCCATGCAGGTCTCGTTGATACTCTACGCCGAGCACGAGTTTAACGCCTCCACGTTCACCGCGCGCGTCATCGCGGGCACCGGCTCCGATCTCTACTCCTCGATCTGCGGCGCCATCGGCGCGCTCAAGGGGCCCAAGCACGGCGGCGCCAATGAAGTGGCTCTCGTCATCCAGCAGCGCTACGCGACGGCCGACGAAGCCGAGGCCGACATTCGCCGGCGTGTCGATCAGCGCGAGGTCGTCATCGGCTTCGGCCATCCCGTTTACACCATCAGCGATCCGCGCAGCGACATCATCAAAGCGCAGACGCGTCGGTTGGCCGTGGACGACGAGGGCCGGCGTCTCTTCTCCATCGCCGAGCGCATTGAGAGTACCATGCACGATGCCAAGCGCATGTTCCCCAACCTCGACTGGTTCTCTGCCGTGGCCTATCACCTCATGGGCATTCCCGTTGAACTCTTCACGCCGATTTTCGTGATGGCGCGAACCGCCGGCTGGGCCGCGCACATTATCGAGCAGCGCCAGGACGGCAAAATCATCCGCCCCTCCGCCGTCTATACTGGCCCAGAGAATTTGAAGTTTGTGCCGATGGAGGCGCGAACTTAGAACGCAAGGAGTTCGTTTGTCCTCGCACATCAGCAATGAACGCCCCGCGCCCGATCAGGTCATCGCCGACATCGCCGACTACGCGCTGAACTACACGGTCGCGAGCGATCTGGCTTACACCACCGCGCAGCACTGCCTCATCGACACGCTCGGCTGCGGCCTTGAAGCGCTCGAATATCCCGCCTGCACCAAGCTTCTCGGGCCCATCGTGCCCGGCACGGTGGTTCCCAACGGCGCGCGCGTTCCCGGCACGAATTTCGTACTCGATCCCGTGCAGGCTGCCTTCGACATCGGCGCCATCATCCGCTGGCTCGACTTCAACGACACCTGGCTCGCCGCCGAATGGGGCCACCCCTCCGACAATCTCGGCGCCATCCTGGCGGTCGCCGACTGGTTGTCGCGAACTGCGACTGCCGAAGGCCGCCCTCCCATCAAGATGCGCGATGTATTGACGGCGATGATCAAGGCCCACGAGATCCAGGGTTGCATCGCGCTCGAAAATTCCTTCAACAAGGTCGGCCTCGATCACGTGGTCTTGGTCAAGGTGGCGTCCACTGCCGTCGTCTGCCAACTGCTCGGCCTCACGCGTGAACAGACCATCAACGCCATCTCCAACGCGTGGGTCGACGGCCAGAGCCTGCGCACCTATCGCCACGCGCCCAACACCGGCTCGCGCAAAAGCTGGGCCGCGGGCGACGCCACCAGCCGCGCCGTGCGATTAGCTTTGATGGCACAGGCCGGCGAAATGGGTTACCCGTCAGCACTCACAGCGGGAACCTGGGGCTTCTACGACGTCAGCTTCCGCGGCCAGCCCTTCAAATTCCAGCGGCCTTATGGTTCGTATGTCATGGAGAACGTGCTCTTCAAAATCAGCTACCCGGCCGAGTTCCACGCGCAAACCGCCGTCGAAGCCGCGATGAAGCTACACGCACGGCTCGATCCAGCGAAACTCTCGTCCAAAATCAGGAAACTAACCATCCGCACGCATGAGGCCTGCCTGCGCATCATCGACAAGAAAGGCCCGCTCGCGAACCCCGCCGATCGCGACCATTGCGTGCAATACATGGTCGCCATCCCGCTGCTTTTTGGCCGCCTCACCGCCGCTGACTACGAAGATGCTGTCGCCGCCGACCCTCGCATCGACGAGCTTCGCGCCCGCATTGAATGCGTCGAAGAGCCGCAGTTCACGCGCGACTACCACGATCCCGGCAAGCGATCCATCGCCAATGCGCTGCGCGTGGAACTGGAAAGCGGCGAAATCCTCGAGGAGACAGTCGAATACCCCATCGGCCATCGCCGCCGCCGCAGCGAAGGCTTGCCACTGCTGGTGGAAAAATTCAAAACCAACCTTCGCCGCCGCTTCCCCGTTCCGCAGCAGCAGCGCATCCTCGATGCCTCGCTCAATCGCGCGCGCCTTGAGTCCATGCCCATCAACGAATACGTCGATCTCTACATTCCCTGACCCGCCGAGCGAACTTCTCTACGCATAAAGCCCGATTCTGCCCTATAGTGGTCGCACAACTCATTTCCGCACGTGGGGCCCGCTCTATGAACCTTCGCGTTCGTCCTTCTTTTTGTGTTCTTCTTCTGGTTTCCGCGGCCTGCCTCAGCCCGCTCTGGGCGCAACGCGCGCCCAACGCCAACGCGTACTACCAGCAGTTGCGCAGTTTGCTGCCCGGCGGCGAAGTCATCACCGTCAAGGATTTTGTGCTCCAGCGCGACGCCGCCACCTTCACTTTCCGCAGCGGCAGCTTCGCCTTCTACGGCCAGGTCAACGGCAAAGTCACGGGGGCGGTGTTTCGCGGCGAAGGCCACATCCACATCACCCCACCCACGCCCGAGGAGCGGCACAATCTCTCCATCCTCACGCACACGGAGCAGTTCGATGAGGACTTCGACGAAGTGGTGCTGCGCTTCACCGATTCCACCGCCGGGGAATTGCGCAAGGCTTCAACCGGCGCGGGCCAGCCCGACAACGCCTTCGCGAAAGCCGCGCAGGAGCTGCAGAGCTTTCTGCGCCACCGAGCCGAGGGCTCGTTTTCGGGTTCGGGGGGCACGTTCTACTTCAGCAAACTCTACGGCAACCTCGATCTGCGCCTGCTCGAGGACGTCCTCAGCCCCGCTCCCGGCGGCTATTTCCTGGCCGCCATGCACGGCAGCAAGAACAGCCATCATTACTTCATCCTCGACCCGCACGGCGTCGACCAGGTGGCTCCGGAGGAAGTCGCGCTCCTCCGCTGGGACGCGATGAGCGAGTCGGAGACCATCCCTCTCGCCTTCCACCGCGCGGCGGAGTATGCCAATGGCACGGCCAGCGGCAACGAGCACAACGCGGCGTACAAGATTCTCCATCAGGATCTCGACGTGACGATCGAGAAGAACGGATTTCTTTCGAGCCTGGCCACCGTCAACGTGCGCGCCGAAGAGGATGGCGTCGCCGTAGTTCCGCTCGACCTCTATCCCACGCTGCGCGTCAGCCAGGTCGACTCCGCCGCGGGCGGTGCCCTCGACTGGGTGCAGGAAAGCAAGGACCTGGATCCCAACTTCGGCGTCATCCTCGCCGCTCCGCTCAAGAAGGGTGACACCACCACCTTCAAAATCGCCTATGGCGGCAAAGACGTCGTCCTCAACGAAGGCAGCGGCAACTACTACCCCGTGGCGCGCGAAGATTGGTATCCCAACTCCAGCCAGGGCTTTGGCGACTACTCCACCTACCACATGGTCTTTCATGTGCCCAGGGACATCGAGCTCATCGCTACCGGAACCCGGGTCAACCAGACCAACGACGGCAAATTCACCACCTCCGAGTGGAAGACTGAGACGCCGCTGCCTGTGGTCGGTTTCAGCCTGGGCGAGTTTAAAAGCAAGGAAACAACCATCGGTACTCAACTTGCCGGGCAACTGACGGTCGAAGCCTATGCCAATGAGGAGCGTCCCGATTTCGTCGCTGCGTTCGTTCAACAGCTTTCCGAAGCGGGACCGGCTGCGGAAGCAGCCCTCGGATCGCTCAACACCACGCCCATGCTGGCCAACGAACTCAGTCAGGGACAAGTAGCCGCGCAAATCTACACTGACTACTTCGGCCCGCTTCCCTTCCCTCACATCGCGCTCACCCAGCAGTCGGCATGCAACTACGGCCAAAGCTGGCCCATGCTCGTGTACCTGCCCATCTGCGGTTTCTTCGATAGCACGCAGCGGCATTTTCTTGGCCTCAGCGATTTTAGCGATGCAACCTATTGGGACGTGGTCACTCCGCACGAAGTGTCGCACCAGTGGTGGGGCCAGACCGTCGGCTTCCGCGGCTATCGCGATCAGTGGATGAGCGAGGGCTTCGCCCAAGCTTCGGCCTCCATCTTTCTCCAACTCACGCGCCCCAAGCCCGACGACTTCATCCACTTCTGGAAGTTGCAGCGCCAGTTGCTCACCCAAAAAAACGAGTTCGGCTTCCGGCCCGTCGATGTCGGTCCCGTCACCATGGGAGTCCGCCTGAGTTCCCCGAAGACCGGCTATAGCGTTTATGACAATCTCGTCTATCCCAAGGGCGCATTCATCCTGCACATGATCCGCATGATGATGTGGAGCCCCAAAGACGGCGACGCGCGCTTCAAGGCCACCATGCACGACTTCGTGAGCACCTACCAGTTGCGGGCCGCCACCACCGAAGATTTCAAGGCCATCGTGGAAAAACACATGAGCCCCGAGATGGATCTCGATGGCCACCACACCATGGATTGGTTCTTCCGCGAGTACGTCTACGGCACCGATCTGCCGGCCTATCACTTTGAAAGCGACTTTGCGCCCAGCGGCGACGGATGGAAGGTTCACTTCAAGTTGGTGCAATCGGGTGTAGATGCGAAATTCGTGAACGCGGTGCCGCTTTACATGGAGTTGACCGACGGCAAGATCATCCGCCTGGGCCCGATCGTCGCTCGCGGCCCCAACACCGTCGACCAGAGTTTTCAGTTGCCCAAACTGCCCGCGCCCATCAAGAAGCTGACGATCAACTACTACTACGACGTGCTCTGCACGGATAACTAGCGTCCAGTCGCCGGAGCTCGCATGGGAAATGCTCGATTTGCGTCACGATCTCGCAGACACGAAGCGGCGATGAAACTGTGAGGTTTTCTTAAAGGCGAGCGCGTCAGCG
This sequence comes from uncultured Occallatibacter sp., assembly GCA_964569985.1. Lineage (GTDB taxonomy): Bacteria > Acidobacteriota > Terriglobia > Terriglobales > Acidobacteriaceae > Telmatobacter. The sequence continues at coordinate 337,036 of CAZMWL010000001.1, read as the reverse complement.
GGACTGCGCGGAAGCAGGGCGGGTGTGGGTTCAATATTTGGGCACAAGAAGCGGATTCTGTCCGTCGGCCAGCAGATTTGCGATTTGCTTCTTGTCGTTCTTTGCTCGGTACATGGCGGCATCGGCAGCTTTGAGAAGGCCCTCTTTGGTGAAGGCGTCCTCCGGGTACACGGCAATGCCCACACTGGCCGAACCGTGCAGGATGTGCTCGTTGATAAAAAACGGGTCGTCGAAGCAGCGCTCGAGACGTAGCGCTATTTCCTCGATATCCACGCGGCCATGCATGGCCGGGACGAGTACGGCAAATTCATCCCCGCCAACGCGGGCCAGTACATCGACGGAACGGAGTTGCTGCTTCATGCGCGCCGCAACTTCCTGCAAGTACAGATCCCCTACGTGATGTCCCCAATCGTCGTTGACAAGCTTGAATCGATCCAGATCCACGTAAATCAGGCCAAAGATGCCGGCCTGAAGACCGGCGTTGAGAATGCAGGCTTCAAGATGCTTGTCCAGGGAAAAACGATTGTGCATATCGGTAAGCAAGTCGAACTCGGAGCGATGCAGCAGGTCGGAGTACATTCTGCGCGTTTCGATAGCAGCGGTTGCAAGCTCGACTGCCATCGAGAGATAGTTCGACTCGTCTGCGCAGGGCTTGATGGACGGCTCGAGCGCAGCCACGATGGTGCCCAGCACGCGCCCTGACCGGGCCGTCATCTCTCTGCGAACCAGGCGCCTGTCTTGCAGATCCGAAGGGCAGTTTCCCACGCGCACACCGTCCGCGTCCTGGCACCAGCAGGGAGCCCCATGGAGTATGAATGAGACCATCTCGACAATCTGCTCGAGGATGTCGGCGAGAGGCCTTGTGCCGTTAATGTCTTCGAGAATACTGCTGCGGCGCCGCTCCAACGACGCCTCCGTCTCGATACGGGTAGCCAACGCGGCGGTCTGCCTGCGAGCCCTGCGCTCGATGGTCCATCCCCAGGCGATGACAGCTACCACCAATGCGAAAAGCAGGCCCACCATCAGCATCAGGTTGCGAACATTCAACCAGGACGGCCCGGCGATGACGGCTAAATCGTTGGGGCCGCGCATCAGGATATCGGCAGGTAAATCGCGGCTGAAACTAATGCCTCTTTGCAGCGGAAAACAGATGCCGGAGACTCGCACCGTGGAACCCAGCGGTATCTGCTTCATCGGCGGCGTCGGCGAGCCCTCAACATACGGGTGGTCATAAATAGCAGAAAAGACCTGGCCATTGGAAGCCAGAAAGTACTCATCGAGCGCTTGCTCGCGAACCTCCATCATCACTTTACCTTCGACGGAGACAAGATCGAATATATGCTTGCTGTTCGGCAGTTCGCGCCAGGTGATGGGCTGCGGAGCGATCGGAGTGTAGACCGGACTTTGCAGCACTTCGCCGCTGCTCAGAGCCAGATGATTGTTAATCAAGGCGGCGAAGCCCGTTACGTCCGCCTGGTTTCCGATGCGCAGGGGCTTCTCGCTATTGGTTGTGATCCACAGGCTGTCGTTACCGGTCTGAATCACCAGCGCCGAACCCGGCTGGTAAAAGGTAATGGTTCCATGCACCCGGATTCTCGCGGTTTCATTGGTTACACGATAGCTGTCGAAAAGACTGCCTATGGGTGTGACGGGGAGACTCCAGGGACGCGATGCGGAGCGTCTCAATACCCCTATATCCGCGAAAGAGGAAACATTTAGCTTCACTCCGATATGGTGCAGCTTCTCATCTAACTTCCCTGACGCGATCCCTGTGACTTCGATCTCGTCATCGAACATGTCCTGCTGCGGGTCAGGATCTTTGCCATCGACCCATGCATCGATCGTTCCGCCTTCAGTCTGCATGTGCAGCAGGGTGATGGGGTTGTGGTAGTACGATTTCGTGTCTTCGTTCAGCACCACGGCGCGGACCGTAACCCGCATGGAATCCAGCTCCGAACGGTTCAGCGCATCGAAGGTGGCCGGCACAGGCTTGGGCAAGGGGCCATGCCCAACCACCGTGATGCTGTCGGCGATCACGACGGGCCGGAAGCTGGCGTGCGCTTTTCCCTTGATCAGAACGCGATCTCCAGGAGACAACTTGAGATGCGCATCTTCCCGGACCTGCAGACCCTCGTTCCCTTCCTGAACAAACGATGTGCCCGACCCTGGCTGCACGTAGACGATCGTGGCATAAAAGACTACGGACGGTCCCTGACCGGCTTGAGCCTTGCTGAGAGCATGTATGGATTTGAGCGTGGTGAGCGCAGACTGCGGCGCCGCACCGCCAGCCGGCGCAAAGCCGAGAAGAATCGATACTGCTATCGTCAACGCCTTCATCGGGCAGCGTCCGGAGCAAACGGCGCAATGGTTCCTCGCGCCCAAGAGTTTTTATCGGCAGGGATTACGAATGGATCACTTGCATGAGCCGGGAGAGCCAAGCTCCTGGAAAATAAGGCGATTGGAGATTACGGCGAGTTTGTGACGCGCTGGCGCGGAAGCATGAAGAGACGGCCGGGGAGGCGCCCGGCCTGGATGCGCATTTTGCCGCACAATCTCGAGAAGATTGTGCGCTGCCGCAAGCTGCGGAAGCCGCCCGCAAGGGGTTGATTCTCGATTTCACTAGGCCACGAGCACCCGAGCTTGCGATCGGCCTCGTGGGGCAGCTTCGACCGCGATCCGAATATCCTGGCCAAGGAGCAGAAGGAAACGCATTAACCGTCCCAGTGAAAATCCCGTGAGGTTTCCGCGCAGCAAATTGGACACTTTGGGCTGGTCGATTCCCAGCAGTTTGGCCGCTTTCGCCTGAGTCAGCCTTCGCTCGCGAAGGAGCGCTGCGATCTTGCTCGCCAGTTCGGCCTTGGCCAGCGCCTCTTCGGGGTTGGGTACCCCAAGATCGGCGAAGACATTTCCGCTGCTTACAACGTAGTCGCGTTCGCGCTTCGGCATTTCTAGACCTCCTCCTGCTGATCGATTTCGATTGCCCGCCGTAATCGTTGCTTCACCAGATCGATTTCGCTCTTCGGCGTGGCGATTCCGTGCTTTGCCTTCTTCTGAAAAGCGTGCAGCACATACACCGCCTTCTGAAGCCGGACTGTGTAGACGGTACGGAAAGTGTCCCCGAAATGGTCGGAGACAACTTCCAGGATGCCGCCAGGAAAACCTCTCAAGGGTTTCGCATCCAGGTGCCTGTTGCCGATCTGCGCCTGATACATCGCATACCCGACGTGGCGCTGCACCGGCTCCGGAAATCCGCACAAAACCCGGTGTGAGTCGCCGACGAAGATCAGTTTTCTGGCTTGCACGTGCTATCTCAGAAGTAATTATGCCAGATTTGGCATAAGAAGTCAAGGGCGAACCGGCGCAGGGTGGGACGCCCGGCCTATGTGGCTTGGAACGGAATCTTCGAAATGGAAACAATGCCAGTGGGGTAGCCTTTTTGGCTGAGTAACGTCGCGACGCTGTTGCGACTGATTGGCAAGTGGCGAGAGGGTCCAACCATCACTTCTGTGATTGGAAGGCGATACGGCTCGGAGCGTTCCCGGGCCGGGGGCCGCAGCGGTAGGTGCCGGGACATCATCGTTTTCTTGGCAATAAATTGGAGATCCTCAAGATCGGCTGCAGCATAACCTTTCGTAATCCGGACTTCCTTCTCTTTGAAGAAGCCCGGATCCTTGACCATCGGGGCAATCATGACGATCTGCTGCTCCCACGCTTGCAGAAACTCTTGGCCAAACTGGTTCAAATCTGAAGGCGCATATTTCCGGATGCCCTCCTTGCAGAATCGAACCATCTCCAGCGCCGCCCTCTTCGCCAAAGTCCGATGTAGGTCTGTGTCGTAATTCACGCGGACGAGCATGCTATTCGGAATTCCGAAGAGATCGACCGCACGAAATCCAATCGCATAGCCGTTCTCCCCGCCGGCGTAAGCTCTCCATTGGCTGAGGTCGTCTTTCTCTTCACTGAAGCAGGTTACGAAATGAAAAGAAGCCGCCTGGGCGGGAAGGCTCGGGTCCTCTTTGAAATAGGAGACCGCGCCGTCCAGAAGTCTCTGAGCTATCTCATCGTTGCCCGTTGACGCCTGAAGTTCCCTCAGGGCTTCCTGAAAGAGCATCGATCCGTATCTCAATTCCGTGGAATCATTCAGGCAAGAAATCTGCGTAGAATAAATGGACATGGAATCGAGAATTGAAATCAAAGCCGATCCATTCGTGTAGTGCCAAAGCATCGTGTCGGGCGCAAATTGCATCGCCCCCAGATCTTTTGCGACATCCAAAATAAACGCCTGATAAAGTCCGACTTCTTCGCCTGGTATGGCCATAGCGCAGATTTTACCGCCAAAGAGGGACAAATCGGGAACGATCCAAGAGCAAGAACGCGGACCTTGTGGTCCGCGTTCTGGACTTCGGGAGAATTGTTGTTGCGGTTCGGCATGGCTGAAGCCTTGCCCTGTTACAAAGCTAGGTGCGAAGTTAGCTACGCCTTCGCCAGCACCGGTTTTCCCAGCTTTTCCGCCATCATCTCGTGCGCGTGCGCAAAGAACTCATCCTTCGTGATCTTGCCCGCTTCGAGATCGGCCAGAATCGCCTTCTGCGCCAGGTACTCGCGGTTCACAATGCCGGCCTTCGACTGCAGCATGCGCCACGCCTTGCGCCGCTCCACGCAGAACATCACGAGTTGCCGACTGAGCGCATAGTAGACCGTCTTGCCGTCTTGATCGAATTGAATGTACACGCCGAAGTCGGGAATGAAACTGCGATGCTCGGGCAACAAGTAATAGCGGTAGACCACATCCTGCTGCGTGATGCGCACCAGCATGTTGTCCAGCGGTATCATCTTCTCCGCCTGCTCCGGCTTGATCTTTTTCAGGTGGTTGCGGAAGCGCGCCTCCGTGGTGCACCAGTGCGCCACGGTGTAGCGATAGGATTCGCCCGTCGCCTTCGATTTGGTCTCGTACCAGTCGAGATCGATCGACGGATTGCCTTTGACGTCGAGCGCTTCCTGGTAGGTCTCGCCCAGCCGCGGGTTGAAGACGAACTCCGGCACGCCGCGCGAGTCGCGCACGCGCTGCGCCTGATGCAGAGCCATATCGTCGGCCACGCCGTGCTCCGGCTGGCAGGTGGTGAAGCATTGCAGGAACATGGTGCCGCGGTACTCGAGGCCGTCGAGAATCGCCCGGTAGAGCTTGGGCGCATTGGCCATGGAAACCTGCGCGACAAAAGGAGAACCATGTCCGGCAAGGAAGGTCTCGGCCACGGTCTTCTTCTCCGTGTTCTTGCCCTGCGTCGCCGCGCCGAAGGTGTTCATGTCGCCGCCGCCCAGCATCGGGGTCGAGTCGGAGTTCTGGCCGCCGGTGTTGGAATAAACCTGCGTGTCGAGCATCAGCGCCTTGACGTTGGGCCGGTTCTGCAGGATCACCTTCGACATGTTCTGGTAGCCGATGTCGCCCATGCCGCCGTCGCCGCCCACCACCCAGACCTTGGGCAGTTCCTTGATCTCGTCGTCGGTCATCAGCGCGTCGGTGAAGTGCGTGAAGTGGTAGTACTCTTCCTCGCCGATACCTTGGCCTTCGCGGGTGAGAATGATGTCCGCAAAGCGCTCGGGAATAACCGAGCGGCGTCCGTGATCCACCATGAAGCTCTCGCCCATCAGCCAGCCCACGGTGACGCCGTCCTGGAAGAGCGAGTTCATCCAAGGATAGGGATGCGGATTGTTGGGCGCGGTCGAGCCGTACACCGTGTTGCAGCCGGTGTGCGCGGCCATGGCCATTACGCTCATGCCGTTGGCCAGGCGTCCATCGATAGGCTGCAGGTTCTTGTGATTGAAGGCTTCAGTCAACAGGACCGCGGCAATGGCTTCGACAAGTTGCGCGTCGGTGATTACCCCGTGCTCGCTCTCGTACGCCGCGATGCGCGACTTGGTGTCGGTGGTGGTTTCCCCGCCCAATCCCATTACGAGATGAGCGATGGCCTGGCGCAGGCGCGTGTAGTCCTCTTGGTTGGCCGCTTTCAATGCGGCCAATTTGGCAGCGCCGGATTTCTCCAGGGCGCCTGCCTTGGCCACAAAACGGTCGCTCTTGGCGTGGTAGAGCGGGCGCATATACGCCTCGGTGACCGCGGCAATGGAACGCAGCACGCTCTTTTCGCCGCAGCCCGCGCAGGCGCCGTCGCCGGCCACCAGCGCGTCGTAGTTGGTGCGCACCATGAGCATGTTGCGCAGGGTCGCGGTCTTTGAGTCCGCGGGATTGGCACCGTTGTAGAGGCCCAGATACTTCTGCGAGGTATCGGGCAGCAGATCCAGGAAGGCCGTGCCGGTGGTGTGTTCGGCATTCACTTCCTCGGTCTCCTGCACCATCTTCAGCGCCTCGTGATCGCCGCAGGCGGTGACGCAAGCCGCGCATCCCTTGCACAGGTCGCTCACAAAAATCGAGAAAATGCCGCCCGAACCGGGAGCCTTGCGCTCCGGCGACGAGAAGATGGCGTTCACCTTCTGGTAGGCCATCGGCACCTTGTCAATGATGCTGAAGAACTGCGCCTTGGCCTGGGCCGAAAATCCGTCGACGGACTCGGTGACCTCGCGAACGATCTGTGGCAGCGGCGTTCCCTGCTTGATCTCGGCCACCATGCGCTGCCGCGCGAGCTTCTCAATCTCGGGCAGCTTCGAGAGCATCTTGCGGCGCTCGGCAGGATCGGACACGTAGCGCGTCACCGCCGTGCTAAGAAGGGTTCCAAAATCCTGCGAGCAGTTGGGCAGCGCCGTATCCGGGCACACTGAAATGCACTCCATGCACTGCGTGCAATTCTCGGGAATGTAGAGCGGAGTCTCGCGGCGCGCGACGTACTTGGACGCGGTGTCGCCGGTGGCTGCGGCAATCACGCCCATGGCGGAAAGCGGCGTGGCCGGCTGGTTATAGCCGTAATGCGAGCGGAACTCCGCATCGAACTCGGTAATGCTGGAGATCGGAGTGCGAGGGCCCTGACCTTCGGGCAGGGCGTGCGAACGGCAGCCGGCGCCGGTGGTGCAGGCCGCCGCGGCAAATTCCGGAACCGCGACATCTTCAAAAATCGGCAGCAGCGCCTGGCCGCGGAGGCTGGAGTGATCGGTCGCGGTAATGGCGCCGATTGCGATCTCCTTCACGCGCTCGAACCCCTGGAGCATGACTTCCATGTTCGACTGCACCACGGCGTCGCCCAGCTTGCCGAACTTCTTCACGTACTGCTTGTGAACCACCTCGCGGAACTGCTCCTGCGTGATGCCAAACTCCTGCAACATGGGGCTGACCGCAAAAAATGCGCCCAGAAACGCGTTGCCCTGCATGCGCAACTGCAGATCGGCGCGGTCCGTGGCCTTGCGCGCGATTTCGAAGCCGGGCAGCGTGAAGACGCGAATCTTCTTTTCGATAATCTGCTTGCGCGCCCAGATCGGCAGATTCTGCCAGGCTTTCTCGCCATCCACATCCGACTCCCACACCAGGCAACCGCCCTCCTGCATGCCGTCGAGCGGGTTGGTGTGCGTAAAGGCCTTGGGATCGCAGCACAGCACCACGGTCACGTGGCGCAGATCGCAGTTGACGCGAATACGATCCTTGGCCGCGACCATGAAGTAACTGGTCGGCGCGCCCTTCTTCTCAGATCCATATTTCGGATTGGCGCTGACGTGAATCACTTCCTTGGGATTGCCCAGCGCGTCCACTTCGTGGTCGCGTTCGAAGAGCAGATCGTTCAAGTCGCCGAGAATCGCGCCCAGATTTTTGCCCGTGGTAATCGCACCCCAGCCGCCAATGGAGTGGAACCGCACCGCAACTGCGCCCTCCGGCAGCAGTGAGGGCATTTCGTCGGCGACGACACTGTAGGGATGGTCGATGCCGAGAACGATGAAGTTCGCACCATCGGCCGCGCGCTTGCCATCCTTGCGCTTGCGCCCCGCAGTCGCGTATTCAAATGCGCCGATGATGTGCTCGGGACGGAAGTCGCGCGAACCCAGGCCGTAGCTGCCGCCGATGAACCGCGGCACTTCAGCCAGCTCAAGCTTGGGCAGACCCTCCGTTCCCTGCACTGCCTTCGAAAACGCAGTGCGGATGTCGCGGCCTAGTGGATTGTCGCCCGCCAGCGCCTCATCGGTGCGCTCCAATATGATGACGTTCTTCTTGCCCTTGAGCGCAGCAACCAGCGCCGCCTCGGGGAACGGCCGGATCACGTTCACGTGAATCGATCCCACACTCGAGTTGCGCGTCTGGCGCAGATAATCGACCGCAGCCTCGATATTTTCCGCGGCCGAGCCTAGCGAAACGAATACGGTGTCGGCATCGGCGGTCTTGTATTCGCTGATGAGCCCGTAGCGCCGGCCCGTGAGCTCGGCAAACTTCTCGTAGGCGGCTTCAAGAAATTCGAGAATCGGCTCGGCGAAGTTATTGCGCCGCGCAATGATGCCCTGCATGTAGTGTTCCTGGTTCTGCACCGGGCCCAGCAGGACGGGATTGGTCAGGTCCATCATCTTGGGCACGCGGCGGCGCGTGGCCCCGAACAATACACGCTGCGCCTCGGTAGGGCAGTCGATGATGTCGTCCGGCGCGCCGAGGAACTCGCGGATCAACTCAGACTCGTGCTTATAGAAGGTGCGCTCGAGGTGCGTGGTCAGGAACCCGTCCATGATGTTCATGCCGGGCGTGAGCGAAAGTTCCGTCACGCTGCGCAAAATCAGCGCCTGGTCGGCGGCCTGCTGCGCGTCCTTGCCGAAGAGCATGATCCAGCCCGTATCGAGGGCTCCATAAATATCGTCGTGCCCGCAGTGCACATTGAGCGCATGCTTGGTCAACGCGCGCGCACCCACCTCCAGCACCATGGTCGATCCCTTGCCCGGCGCGTGGTAGTACTGCTCCACGCCGTAGACCACTCCCTGGCCGGAAGTAAAGTTGACCACGCGCTTGCCGCACACCGAGTGCGCAATGGCCCCGCCCTGGGCCGCGTGTTCGCCTTCGGTCTCGATCGCAATCGTGTTGCCGCCGAACACGTTCAGCTTGCCTTCAGCAAACGCCTGCTGGAAAAGCTCGCCGCCCTCCGTAGAAGGCGTGATGGGATAAAACACACCAGCGTCGGCAATGCGGGTTTCAGTGTGGTACGAAACCAATTGATTTCCGTTGGCGGTAACGCGAATGCCAGGATAGCGAGCAGCCTTCATAGATCCCTCACAATGAATCGTGTTTCGAAGTCTTCAGAAATCGTTGCGTACGCCGGAGCGCGGAGGTGGGAACTGCCTCTCTTCCGTATCCGGTTTCCTCGCCGAAAGATGTACTGTGCGTGTCTGCTCGTGCATCAGCAGCGCGATCAAAGGCCCTAATCAAAGAATTGCAAGCAGAACGGCCGGAGCGGCAATCGGGAGACCTAAGGGGAAGGTTACTCCTCGCTGATGCAGCCATTCTAAGTATGCGCCCTGCATAGAGACGGTGTTTCATAATTCGGTACGACAGTTCGATGCTGTCCGGACGCGGAAAGTCGCGCGTTTTCGCGGCTTGCCGCCGTTGCGCTGTCGCAAAACCGGAGCCATTTTACCTCGAAGCCGAGAAGGCGAAGTCGATGCGGCCAACAGGGAGCAGCGGCCCTTAAAATATCAAAAGGACACACCAACTCAGGTTTTGCCGTACCATAAAGACAAGATTGAGGTTCCTCATGTTTGTGGTGGTCTGGCAGTTTGAGATTGCTGAGGATAAAGTGGCCGGTTTTGAGGCCGCTTACGGGCCCGAAGGCGCCTGGGCGCAGCTTTTCCGCACATCGCCCGACTATAAGGGCACTGAATTGCTTCGGGACGCTTATATTCCAGGCAGTTACCTCACCATCGACCGCTGGAGCAGCGAGGAGGCGTTTCGCGCCTTCCGCAAGGACCACGACAGCGAATATGAGGTTCTGGACCGCCAGTGCGACGCTTTGACCGGCCGGGAAACGCGGGTGGGGGCCTACACGGCGTGACCTGTACGAACCGGCGCTAATCGAGCACCAGCAGATTCCGGCTGAATTGCGGTCCGGCCAGGTATTTGAGACCGCGATCGAACGTCACCAGCACTCCGTCTTCTTTGATGGCCATTCCGAGCAGATACGCATCTGTCACCTGTTGATGACCTGAGATGCGCGGCGCGAACGGTGAGGTTAGTGCCGCCCAACTATCTTCGAGCGGCCAATAACGATAGCCGGGACGACCGGCGAGTTGCTCCAGAACGGAAGTCGCTTCTTCGTGCGTGCGTGGCCCCGGATAGAAGGACGAGTTGGTTGTAATTCGGACAAATCCAATTTCAGTCAGTGGACATACTCCCCAATTGTCCCTGCCAGAAGCCCTGAACCATTCCTGCGCCTTTTGAAAAAAATCATGCCCTGGTTCGAGAAGGGCGATCAAAACGTTCACATCAAGCAATGTTCTTCGGGTCATACTCTTCTTCCTCGAGTTTCCTCACCATTTCGGCCGTGATCGTTCTTCCGGTGGGAGGAAACATCGGCAAGCCGTTTGGTCCAATAAGAATCTCGGGCTTAGGTGCCGGAGGAGCCTGCGCCTTGCGGATCAGCTCATCGATAGCAGCACTAAGGGTAAGCCCTCTTACGCGGGCATAATAGGCGGCGAACTCGTGCGTTTCGTCATCAAGTGTGATCGTGGTTCTCATAGGTCCATTTTACATCATTTTTCAATTTGATGCGTTTTTATCATTTTGATGCATAACTACTAATTTGATGCACACACCAATTTTTGATGCGATTCGCACCCCCAAAGTTAGCAAACACAAAGTTTCTCTCTTTATTCGCCACTTTCTCCTATTCTTCCGTGTCTCATCCTGCTACAATCCCTTCGAAATCCAATTCATGCCCCTCGCCGTTTCCTGCCAAGAAAGCACGAGATGCGCAGGGCGAGCATTTTTGAGGAGCCCTCCCAATGGCCATCGTTGACGACCGCGCCAAAGCCGTAGAACTAGCCCTGGCACAGATTGAGAAGCAGTTCGGAAAAGGGTCGATTGTCCGGCTCGGCTCCCGCGAGGCGCTTTTGCCGATCGCCGTGATCTCCACCGGCTCCATCAGTTTTGACGCGGCGCTGGGCGTCGGCGGCGTTCCGCGGGGCCGGGTTTCAGAGGTTTTCGGTCCCGAGTCCTCGGGCAAGACCACCATCTGCCTGCAGATCATCGCCGAAGCGCAAAAAGCGGGCGGCCTTGCGGCGTTTGTCGACGCGGAACACGCGCTCGATCCCGGCTACGCCAAGAAGCTGGGCGTCGATGTGGACAATCTGCTGGTGTCGCAGCCCGATTCGGGCGAACAGGCACTCGAAATCACCGAAGCCCTGGTCCGGTCGGGAGCGATTGACGTGCTGGTTGTCGATTCCGTCGCCGCGCTGGTTCCCAAGGCCGAGCTCGACGGCGAGATGGGTGACTCGCACATGGGCTTGCAGGCACGCCTCATGTCGCAGGCGCTGCGCAAGCTCACCGGCACGGTTTCGAAATCCCGCACCGCACTCATTTTCATTAACCAGATCCGCGAGAAAATTGGCGTGATGTTCGGCAACCCTGAGACCACCACCGGCGGCCGCGCGCTCAAGTTCTACTCCTCGGTGCGCATCGATATCCGCCGCATCGCCGCCGTCAAAGAAGGCGACGTCGTGGTCGGTTCGCACACCAAAGTCAAAATCGTGAAAAACAAGGTCGCCGCTCCCTTCCGCGAGGCCGAGTTCGACATTCTCTACGGCGAGGGCATCAGCAAAGAGGGTGACGTGCTCGACCTGGCCGTGACCCACAACATCGTGGAGAAGTCCGGCGCCTGGTACAGCTACGCCGGCGAGCGCATCGGACAGGGCCGCGAAAACACCCGCGGCTTCCTCAAAGAAAACAAGGAAGTCTTCGCCAGGCTGGACGCCGAGTTGCGCAAGCGGCTCGGCATCGGCGCCGCCAAGGCCGACGTGCCCGAGGTTCCCGCAGGCGGCGAAGTCCAGGCCAAGGAAGTGGTGCGCGGGCGCAAGGGGTAGCATCCGCTCGGAATCAACTAGAATTCTCTCGCAGCTCTGATTCCAAGGAGTGTGGGATGAAGCCCCTTTCACGCCGGGAAATGCTCAAAGGAAGCCTGCTGGCGCCGGCCATTGCAGCCGCGGCCAGTGGCATGAGCCCCGTTGCAGCCGCGATGCAGGTTGCGGGAGAAGCGACCGGACCCCTTCCTGCAAATAAATCGGGTACTGCGCAAAAACCCGCGCAGCCCAATGTAGCGCGTGAGCGCCTGCTGCTCGACTTCGGATGGCGCTTCCATCTCGGCGACGCATGCGATGCGGCCAAGGACTTCGGTTTCGGCAGCGGCAGAACCGGCAACTTTCAAAAGACGGGCGGATTTCTCGCTGCCAGTTCCCTCGCCTTCGACGACAGCGACTGGAAATCGATCGATCTGCCGCACGATTGGGCCATCGAGTTGCCTTTCACGAACGATCCCGCACTTCAAAGCAAGGGTTTCTATCCTCTGGGCCGCAACTATCCTTCCACGAGCATCGGCTGGTACCGGCGTGTCTTCGAGATGCCCGACTCGGACAAGGGCAAGCGGATTTCTCTCGAATTCGACGGCGCATACCGCGAGACCATGGTGGTCTTCAACGGTTTCTACATCGGCCAGCACAGCGGCGGCTACGATCCTTTCCGTTTCGATGTCACCGACTTCGCCAATCCCGGCGGAAGAAACGTTCTGCTGGTGCGCGTCGATGCAACCGAGAGCGACGGCTGGTTTTACGAGGGCGCGGGAATCTATCGCCACGTGTGGCTCGTGAAAACCGCACCCGTCCACGTGAAGCAATGGGGGACGTTCGTCAGCTCGGACATCAAGCCGGGCTCCGCCACGCTTTCCATCCGCACGGAAATCAACAACGACGGTCAAACCGCAGCCAACGCGAGAATTGTCTCCACGGTCCTCGATCCCAGAGGCAAGGCTGTGGGCAAAATGGTGACGGCCCCTGCTGTCATTGCCGCGGGAGCCGAGCAGAGTTTCGAACAGAAGATGACCGTCAGCCCGCCGCACCTCTGGTCGCTCGAAGACCGCAATCTGTACACACTGGTGACCGAAGTGCGTGCGGGCGGCGACGTGGTCGATCGCTCGGAAACGCGCTTCGGCCTTCGGTCTATAAAATTTGACGCGCAGAAAGGCCTGCTCCTCAACGGCAAGCCGGTGAAGGTGAAGGGCACCTGCAATCACCAGGACCACGCGGGGCTGGGAGCGGCGCTGCCCGATGCGGTGCAGTACTACCGCATGAAGAAACTGATCGAGATGGGGTCCAATGGGTTGAGGACCTCGCACAATCCGCCCACGCCGGAGCTGCTCGACGCCTGCGATGAGCTGGGCATGCTGGTGTTTGATGAGACGCGCATGATGTCGTCGAATCCCGAAGGGCTGAGCCAGTTTGAAAATCTGGTCCGCCGCGATCGCAATCATCCCAGCGTCTTCATGTGGTCGATGGGCAACGAGGAGGGCGTGGCCAACACCGAGCGTGGCGTGCTCATTCTCACGGCAATGAAGGAAGTCGCCAAGCGGCACGACGGTTCGCGACCAGTTTCCATCGCCCCCACAGGCGCTATCGGCGCGGGCGGCCTCGCGGTCTGCGACGTCATCGGCTACAACTACATGGATCCCGGCGCCGAGGCCTATCACGAGACGCATCCCGACAAGCCCGTCATCGGCACAGAAACCGTGAGCGCCGTGGGCACGCGCGGCATCTACGTCACCGACTACGACAAAGGCTACGTCGGCTCTTACGATCCCTACACCACCACCGGTCGCGCCTCGGCCGAGGGCTGGTGGAGTTTTTGCAACGCGCGCCCCTGGCTGGCAGGCGGCTTTGTGTGGACCGGCTTCGACTATCGCGGCGAGCCCTCGCCCAACGGCTGGCCTAACATCAGTTCGCAGTACGGCATCATCGACACCTGCGGATTTCCCAAGGACACCTTCTACTACTACCAGTCGTGGTGGACTGAGAAGCCCGTGCTTCATCTGTTTCCGCACTGGAACTGGCCTGGGATGGAAGGCAAGGAGATCGCCGTCTGGGTGCATTCGAACCTCGAAAAGGTCGAGCTTTTTCTGAACGGCAAAAGCCTGGGCGCGAAGGAGATGAAGAAGGATTCGCACCTTGCCTGGTATGTGGCCTACGCACCCGGAGTGATCGAAGCGCGCGGTTTCAAGGATGGCGAACTGGTGATGACGGCCCGGAGGGAGACCACGGGCGCTCCCGCCGCGCTCGCCATCTACGCCGACCGTGCGGAGATCGCCGCCGATGGCGAAGATGTGGCCATGTTCGCTGTCGAAGTGCGCGATGCCCGGGGCCGCATTGTGCCTATCACCGACAATCTGGTCACATTCAAGATCCTCGGAGCCGGAAAATTGATCGGCGTGGGCAACGGCGACCCCACCGATCAGGAATCCGACAAGGGCGCATCGCGCAAGGCGTTCAGTGGCATGTGCATGGCCATTGTTCAGTCCACGAAATTGGCAGATAGCATCACCGTCGAAGCCACGTCGCCGGGTCTGGCTCCGGCGCAGGCAACCATCTGGGCCGGTAAGGTCGAGCTGCGTCCGCAAGTGGACGCGCGGGAGCGCGAAGCACCCCGGGGCTCGGGCATTACCGGCTTGTGGAGGCCGGCGCAGGACGGCGCCACCCAACTGTTCGAGTTCAGGCAGGCAGGGGCGGAGTTGACCGGCAACGTGGACGGCCTAAGCGGAGCGTCAGGCCAGATTGCTGACGGCAAGGTCGATGGCGCCAATGTCAGTTTCAGAGTCGGAAACAGCACGTTTTCAGGCCACATCAACGGAGGCGCCCTCGATCTCGATCGCACTCCGAACTTCGGCGCGCGTTCGCAGCGGCCTGCCGCTCAGCCCGACACCTCGCGCCCGGCAGTCGGTCCGCCGCCCGACGGTTCCGATCCGTCGCGCAGCCCGTTGTACCGTTCTCCGGGACCTGTGAAGATCGCGTTGCATCGCGTGCTGCGGTAAGGGAGCGGTAAGGACAGGACCGAGCGCCCACGCTGCTAGAATCCTTGGAGACGCCATGCCCGTGAACGCCATCTATCCCGGCACTTTCGATCCGCCCACCAACGGTCATTTGGACCTGATCCAGCGCGGGGCGAAACTCTTTGACCACCTCACCGTCGCCGTGCTCAACAATCCGGGCAAGGACCCGCTGTTTACGGTCGATGAACGCGTGGAAATGTTGCAGGAGGTCACGGCCTCTATCGGCAATGTCTCCGTGGCCACCTTCGATGGCCTCATGGTGGAATTCGCCCGCCAGCAGGGCGCATCGGCGGTGCTGCGCGGCATCCGGGCCATCTCCGACTACGAGCACGAATTCCAGATGGCTCTCATGAATCGCCGCCTCGCTCCCGAAGTCGAGACCGTCTTTTTGCAACCGGCAGGCCGCTACTCCTTTGTCAGCTCGCGCATGGTCAAGGAAGTCTTCAGTTTCGGCGGCGACGTGAGCGGCCTGGTGCCTCCCAACGTGCTCAAGCGGCTGCGCGCGCGCATCAAGAACGGCAACGGCATCTGATCCGATTCGTCTGCCCGGCTGCCGATTTTGCGCTCCTCCCGAAATCTGTCAAGATAGAACTGTCATGACCGTTACAGCTCCTGCAAAAGTTTTTGCCGATCGCATTGGCCGCATCGAAGTATCCGCGACCATGGCTGTGGCCGCCGAGGCGGCTAAACTGCGCGCTCAGGGCGCCAACCTGGTGGATTTCGGGGCCGGCGAGCCTCACTTCCCCACTCCGCGGCACATCAAGGACGCCGCCATTGCCGCCATTGAGGCCAATTTCACCCGTTACACCGTGGTTCCGGGCATTCCCGACGTGCGCAAAGCCATTGTCGAGCGCCACGCCTGCGACTTCGGCTCGGACTACTCGATCGACGAGGCCATTTTCACGGCCGGCGGCAAGCTGGCGCTGTTCAACACGCTGCAGATCCTTGTCGACCACGGGGACGAGGTCATTCTGCCGGTTCCCTACTGGGTCAGCTTCAAGGACATCATTCAGTACGCGGGCGGCAAGGTGGTTTATCTCGAAACCAGCGAGGCAGAGAGCTTCCGCATCACCGCGGACGCAATCGAGCGCGCCATCACGCCCCGCACCAAGGCCATCATCCTCAACTCGCCGTCGAACCCCGCGGGTTCGGTGGTCACGGCCGAGGATCTGGAGCGCATCGTCCATCTCGCCCACGAGCGCGGCATTTACCTGCTCTTGGACGAGTGTTACGTCTACCTCAACTATGCCGGCAAGCCCGTCTCGGGCGGTTCCTTCACCTGGGCCAAAGAGCACCTGGTCATTCTCGGCTCGCTCTCGAAGACTTATTCGATGACCGGCTGGCGCGCGGGCTTTGCGCTGGCTTCGAAGCCCGTGGTCGCCAACCTGAGCAAATTGCAGTCGCAATCCACCTCGAATGCCACCAGCTTTGTGCAGAAGGGGGCCATCGCAGCCCTGACCGGCTCGCAGGAGTGCGTGGCCGAGTTTCGCGCCGAGTTTATTGACTTGCGCGACTACATGCTGGCCAAAGTCACGGCCATTCCCGGCGTCACCTGCACCAAGCCGGAGGGGGCGTTCTACGTGTACCCCAACATCGGGGCGTACCTGGGCAAAGGCGGCATCAAGACAGCGACAGAGCTGGCCACGCGCCTGCTCCACGAGGCCCACGTCGTCACCGTGCCCGGCGAGGCCTTTGGGACCGGCGAGCACATCCGCATCTCCTACCCGGTAACCAAGCAGAACATCGACGAGGGCACGCGCCGCATGGGCGAGTTCCTGACCAGCCTGAAATAGCGGAGGGCAGGCTCTCGATCTTCGTCGAATTCCCGCCATGGGTGGCAGCCGATTGCCTGATGCAGTCCTCTGGAATCTGCATTCCAGGCGGGCTGCGCCGGTCGGCGGTCACCGGCCCTGAAAATAATTCGCCCCGCCCTGTGCAAACGTTATCTTCGTCGAGTACTATGGCTCTTCAATGCTGAACGCTATCGATTTCCGTCCTGTGATACTGGCCGGGGGCAGTGGTACCCGATTCTGGCCCCGTTCCCGGCGCGCTCGCGCCAAGCAGGTTCTCGCTCTTGACGGCGAGCGTTCCATGATTCAGCAGACCGTGGAGCGCCTGAAGCCGCTGACTACGCTCGAAAAAACCTGGATCATTACCAACGAGTATCTGGCCCACGAAATTGCCGACCAGTTGCCGGGCATGCCCGCTGCGCAAATTGTGCAGGAGCCGGTGGCCCGCAACACCGCGCCTGCCTGCGGCCTCGCCGCCTTCCTCATCGAGCGCGACAACCCGGACGCCGTGCTCGGCGTTTTTCCCTCGGACCACGTCATCAGCGACGAACCGCGATTCCTCAAGGCCCTGCAAAAGGGCATTGCCGCGGCCGCGGCCGGCGAAAACATTGTCGTGCTGGGCATCGAGCCTTCCCGCGCGGAGACCGGCTACGGCTACATCGAAACCGGCGATCTGACCAAGGACGACTCTGCCCTGCACGTGCGCCGTTTCATCGAAAAGCCCAATCGCAACCGCGCCGAGGAATTTGTCGCCGCGGGCAATTACTACTGGAACTCCGGCATCTTCCTGTGGTCGGCCCGCACCCTGGCCAACGCCGTGCGCGAGCACCTGCCTGAAACCGCTCCGCTGCTCGAATCCATCGCCGCCGCCTGGGGCACGCCGCAGTTCGACGAGGTTTTCCATAACGCGTATCCCAAGTGCGAAAACATCTCCGTCGACTATGCGGTCATCGAGCCCCGCTCCGCCAAGGGCGAGCACCTCTCGAACCTCTACTGCATTCCCGCCGAGTTTACCTGGAACGACCTCGGCTCATGGGCTTCCCTCTACGAGTACCAGTTGGAGACGCGCATGCGCGGCGATGCCGAAGGCAATGTGGCCGACACCGGAGGTCACATGACCATCGAGGCCAACGACAACTACATCTTCAGCCCCAAAAAATTTGTGGCCCTCGTGGGCGTCAAGAACCTGGTCGTCGTCGACACCGAAGACGCGTTGCTGATCGCCCACCGCAGCCACTCGCAGGATGTGGGCAAGATCGTGAAGGAACTCGGCGTCACCGGCCACTCCGAGCTGATCTAGGGCCCATCCGATTCTGAACGACGCAGCCACTGTGCACCCGCCAGAACAGAACTGCGTCGCGCTCGCGCTGTACAATTCTTGCGTATCTCAGTGCGCACAAATCGCCTGAGTGGAGCAAGAAATGCCCGATACCATCGATTGGCCGATGCATCAAAAGCCGCGGCGCCTGAGACTTGCAATCTACCTTCTGGCTGCTCTCGTCGTCCTTATTATTATTGGCGGCCGTGCCGCCATTTCCTATTGGGTTGACCTCCTCTGGTATGGCTCGCTCGGCTACGCTCCCGTCTTCTGGAAGACCTTCGGCCTCGAGTGGGGGACGTTCACGGCCTTTGCAGTGCTGACCTTCCTGGCCCTTTTCGGCGCATTCCTCGCTTTCCGCCACAGCCACGGCGACGATTTGCCTGATACGCATACCATCTACTTTGCCGGCCGCCCCCTCGAGCTGCCGGTGGCAAAGTTCCTGCGCTCCGTTTCCGCCATCGCCGCGCTGGTCATTTCCATCGCCACGGGCTTCGCCATGGAATCGCAGTGGCCCACGCTGGCCCTGTATTGGTATGCGCCCGCCACGGCTACGAATCCCGTCGACCCCATCCTGGGCCGTTCGCTCGGCTTTTATCTCTTCACCTTGCCCGCATGGGAACTCATCGCCGGATGGTTGCTCACGCTGGCAGTCATGATCTCGGTTCTCGCGGTGCTCTTTCTCATCGCTGCGGGCGGCGGGCGTATGCGCGATGGGCAATTCGGCGGCGCCGCTTCATCGATGTGGCGCGGCGTTTCCATCGCCGCGGGCTTTTTGCTCCTTGCGCTGGCCATTCACGAGTATGTCAGCCGCTTCGATCTTCTCTTCGACCAGCACACCATCTTCTCCGGCGTCACGTACACAGACGCACACATCACACTCATCGGAATGTTGTTTATCAGCGTGGCGCTCGCCATCGGCGCGGTGATTGCCTTCGCCGGCGGCCTGCTCAAGCCGCGCGCGCGCTGGCTGATCGCGGCCATCCTTCCCGCGGCGGTTTGTTTTGTCGTGGCCGGCGTGGCCGGATGGTATATGAACACGTTCATCGTCAAGCCCAACCAGCTCGACCGCGAGCGGCCGTACATTGCCGACAACATCGCCCTGACGCGCCAGGCCTATGGCCTCGACCGCTTCGCGCAGCGCGAGTTCCCGGCCGATACCACCGTTGCCGCGGCCGATCCGGAACACAACCAGGCGACGCTTGAAAACATCCGCCTGTGGGATGTGAGCGCTTTACAGGACACGCTGCGCCAGGTGCAGGAGATTCGCACCTACTACGACTTCCCCGGCATCGATATCGACCGCTACCAGATCAACGGCACATTACGGCAGGTGATGCTCGCGGTGCGCGAGCTGAACGTGGACAAGCTGCCCGATAATAGTCGCAATTGGGTCAGCGACAAGCTCATCTACACGCATGGCTACGGCATCACCATGAATCCCGTCAACGGCTTTTCGACGGAGGGCCTGCCTACGCTGTATCTCTCGAATATGCCCGTGCAGAGCACCGTGCCCGGACTCAAGATCACGCGTCCCGAGATTTACTTCGGCGAAATGACCGACACCGATGTCTACGTCAAAACCGGCCAGCAGGAATTCAACTATCCCCAGGGCCAGATTGACAGTCACTCCACCTATGAAGGCACGGGCGGCATTGTGATGGGCGGCTTTCTGCGCCGCGTGCTGCTGGCCTTCGATCGCGGCGACCTGACCAAAGTTCCCTTCAGCGACGATGTCACGGCCGAGAGCCGCCTGCTGATGCAGCGCAACGTGCGCGCGCGCGTTGCGGCCCTGGCGCCCTTCCTCACCTTCGATGTCGATCCCTACATCGTGGTGGGCGACGATGGACGCCTCTCCTGGATCATTGACGCCTACACTTCTTCATCCACCTATCCTTACTCCGCGCCCGCCGATCTCAACGGGCAATCGGTCAATTACGTTCGCAACAGCGTGAAGGCGGTTGTGGACGCGTACGACGGCACGGTCACGTTCTACGTCTTCGATGCCTCCGACCCCATCCTCGCCGCCTGGCGCGGCATCTATCCGGGGCTGTTCAAGGACGCTTCCGCCATGCCCGCGTGGCTGCGCGCCCACGTGCGTTATCCCGAATCGCTGCTGAGCCTGCAGGCCGATGTGTACGGCCTCTATCACATGACCGATCCCGAGGTCTTTTACAATCGTGCGGATCAGTGGAGCGTGGCTGCGGAAAATGGCTCGAGCCAGAGCAGCGACCAGAGCGCGACGGCAATGCATCCCAATTTCGTGCTCATGACGCTCCCCGGCGAATCGGGCGGGCTGGAGTTCGTTGAGATCCTGCCCTTCACGCCCGTAAGCCGCAACAACCTGATCGGCTGGATCGCGGCGCGCAGCGACGGCGCGCACTACGGAACTGCCGTGGTATTCGACTTCCCAAAATCGCGCCTGGTCGACGGGCCGCAGCAAATCGAAGCGCGCATCGATCAGAACGCGGAACTTTCCGGGCAGCTCACGCTCTGGAATCAGAATGGCTCGAAGGTGATCCGCGGCAGCCTGCTGGTGATTCCCTGCGGGCAGGCGCTGCTCTATGCCGAGCCGATTTACTTGCAGGCCAACCAGAGCCCCATGCCGGAGTTGCGGCTTGTCGTTCTGGCCTTGCAGGATCGTCTTGCCTATGGACCGACCTTCGAGGCCGCGCTCGCGTCGCTCTTCGGATCGCAGACGCCCTCGCTCACCGGCGGCGAAGCTCCGCAGCCTCAATCAACGGCTGCGCACTCAGCCGCGCCGCAACCCGCGGCCGATGTCAACTCGCTGGTGGCGCAAGCCAGTCGAGACTTCTCCGATTATCAGCGCCTCACGTCGGAGGGTAAACTGTCTGAGGCCGGCCAGAAGCTCGACGACCTGAAGCGCGTGCTCGACCAGCTCAGCACGCACGCAAAATAATTCCGGCGTCTCAACCGAGCTTTCGCTTTGATGACGGAGTCCATGCCATGCCTCGTTTCGCCGCCAACCTGACCATGATGTATCAGGAACACAAGTTCCTCGACCGCTTTGCCGCGGCTGTGCGCGATGGTTTCACGGCGGTCGAGTATCTGTTTCCCTACGAGCATCCGGCCGCCACGCTGGCCGCTCTGCTCAAGGAGCACGGACTGCGCCAGGTCCTCTTCAACTCGCCTCCCGGGGACTGGAAGGCCGGCGAACGCGGCATCGCGGCGCTGCCCGGCCGTGAAAAGGAATTTCGCGACGGTTTTCTTGAGGCCCTGGAGTACGCCCTCGTCATGCAATGTCCGCGCGTGCACGCCATGGCTGGAATTTCTCCGCCGGGCGTGGACCGCGCTCACCTTCTTGGCGTTTACACCGCCAATCTTGCCTGGGCGGCGGATCAGGCGCGCGTGGCCGGCATCCAACTGCTCATCGAGCCCATCGCCTTGCGCAACATGCCGGGCTTCTTCCTGAATCGTCAGGAAGAAGCGCACGCGATCGTTGCGGAAATCGGCGCGAACAATCTCAAAATCCTCATGGACCTTTTTCATTGCCAGGTGGAGGAGGGCGATCTGGCGAGCAGAATCCGCAAATATCTCGCCGACCCGAAGAAGACTCGCGTTGGTCACATCCAAATCGCGGGCGTGCCCGAGCGCCACGAGCCCGACACGGGCGAAGTCAACTATAGCTATCTCTTCGATGCTATCGATGGGCTCGGCTACGAAGGCTGGATCGGCTGCGAATACATTCCTGCGGCGAAAACTTCAGAGGGTCTCGCCTGGTTCAGCAAATGGAAGACCGCATAACGTAGCGCCGGCCTCAAGAATGTAGCGCCGGTCTCCAGACCGGGGCCCCCGGCAAGCCTGCTTTTGGCTTGATGGGGTGGGAGACCGGCTGTCGCGGGGGTCTCCAGACCCCCGCACGCAGCATTCGCTAAATACTACTTCTCTACCCCAAATGTAAACGTCGTGGTCGAGTGCATGGTCTCGCCGGGCTTCAGCTCGGTGCTCGGAAAATCCGGATGGTTCGGCGAATCCGGGAAATGCTGCGTCTCCAGGCAGAATCCGGCGTGCTTCTCGTATTTCACGCCGTGCCGGCCAGTGAAGCTGCCATCCAGGAAATTGCCGGAGTAGAACTGCACTCCAGGCTCCGTTGTTTCCACCGTCAGCTTGCGTCCGCTCACGGGATCGGTCACGATCGCCGCCACGCGCAACGTTCCCGGCTTGCCATTCAGCACCCAGTTGAAATCGTATCCGCCGGCGCGTTTCAGTTGCTCGTTGTCGGCATCGATCCGCGCGCCAATCACTTCCGGCTTGCGAAAATCCATCGGCGTGCCGGCAACCGGCGCCAACTCACCAGTTGGAATCAGCCCCGCATCCACTGGCGTGTAGCGGTCGGCGTTGATTTCAATCTTGAGGTCGAGAATATTGCCCTTGTCGTCGCCGTGCAGGTTGAAGTACGTGTGGTTGGTCAGGTTCAACACCGTGTCTTTGTCCGTTTTGGCCGAATAGTCAATGCGCAGCGTATTCCCCTTGAGCGTATAGCGCACCGTCGCGGTGAGCGTTCCCGGAAATCCCATGTCGCCATCGGGGCTCACATGCGTAAACTCGACGCCGTCCGGCACTTCCTTCGCCTGCCACACATATTGGTCGAATCCAACCGGACCGCCGTGCAGCGCGTTGACGCCGTTATTGATGGGAATCTGGTAGGTTTTTCCGTCCAGTGTGAACTTGCCCAGCGCAATTCGATTGCCATAGCGCCCCACCACGGCGCCGATATATGGACTGGGTTTGATCAAATAGGTATCGAGTGTGTCGTAGCCCAACGCAACATCCGCCATCTTGCCCGTGCGATCCGGGGTTCTCACGCTCACCAGGTGCGCTCCGTACGCCGTCACTCTTACTTCAATCTGCCCACCGGTTAGCGTGTAAATAGGCACGGCGGTTCCATCCGCGGTATGACCGAAAATCGACATCTTCACCTCTCCCTGTGCAATGGCCGAAAATGCCAATGCCATTCCCATCAAAGTTGCAACCACTCCAACTGTTCGTTTCACGGTTTACCCCTTTGCCTTGCGGCTTGCGCCGTTCAGCCGCTCGCCAGCCTCAGCCCATTCCAGTAGAGGGGCCTCATCCGTCGCGAGGATGTTCCTTGGCAAATATAGCTGATAGGGCAGACAATTCCATCATATGCCCCGACTTTTTCGGCACTGTTTCGTTGGCCGCAGGAATATGCTGGTTCCTGGAAAACGCGCCCTGATTGCAGTTGAAGCCATCACTCTTTCCCTGGCGCTGCTCTCCTTGCCTCCCTGCCACCTGTCCACCTGCGTTGCTTACGCGCAGCAAGCGCCTTCCGTCGCGGATTCTTCCGCCACTGATTTCGTCCTCCAGGGCGTCGTGCGCGGCTCCCAGAACCAGAGCTATGTGAAAGTCCCCTTCACGGTATCCGCTGGCACGGAGCGCGTCACCATCACGTTTAGCTACACCGGAAAGGAGCAGCACACCGCCCTCGATCTGGGTCTGATCGATCCCGCAGGGCTGCGCTGCTGGAGCGGCGGCAACAAGCCCACGCTTACCGTCGGCCTCATGGATGCCACGCCGTCGTGTTTGCCAGGCGACCTTCCATCCGGCGCGTGGAATGTGCTGATCGGCGTGCCCAACATTCGCGCCGGCGTCGAATCGCATTACACCATTCATGTTTATCTCTCGCGCACCGGCGCAGTGGCAGCGCTGCCGCCGGTCCTCCGTGAGCCGTTGCGCGCTGGACCCGCATGGTTTCGCGGCGATCTCCACATGCACACGGCGCACAGCGACGGCCAATGCCCCAGCCAGACCGGAAAAACAGTTCCCTGCCCGCTCTTTTTCACCGTAGATGCCGCCGCCCGCCGTGGGCTCGACTTCATCGCCATTACCGATCACAATGCCAGCTCGCAATATGACGAAATGCGCGAGCTGCAAGCATACTTCGACAAGCTGCTCCTGATTCCCGGCCGCGAAATCACGACCTTTCACGGCCACATCAACTTTCTCGGCAGCACCGATTTCGTGAATTTCCAACTTGACGGCCGCACCGTTCCCGATGTGAACACCCTGCTCGAAAGCGCCGCGCGCGTGGGCGCCATCACCTCGATCAATCACCCACTCTCTCCCAGCGGCGAAATCTGCCTCGGCTGCGGGTGGACGCCTTCCACGCCGGTCGACATGCATCTGCTGACGGGTGTTGAAGCCGTCAACGGCGGCAGCCAGCAGCACGGCCTCTCCGACCTTCCCTTCTGGAACCGGGAACTCGATCGCGGATGCCGCCTCACGGGAATCGGTGGCAGCGACAACCACCGCCCCATGCAGCCGCTCGATCAAATCGGTTCCATCGGCAGCCCGACCACCGTTGTGTATGCAGCGGAACTCTCCACGCCCGCGATTCTTGACGGCATCCGCGCCGGCCACGTCTTCATCGATGTGGCAGGAACCCACGACCGGCTTCTCGAAGTGACGGCGCATGTGGGCGCTCGCATTGCCCGCGCGGGAGACTTGCTGAGCGCGGCGACGGGCGATCAAGTTGAGTTCTCCGCGCACGTGGCCGCTGCTGCAGGTGGAACGATGCACTGGATTGAGGATGGCCAGGACGTTGCGCTCACAGACGGCGCAGCGATTTCCGCTGCGGACTCCACGCAAACTCTGTCGTGGACGAGTGACGGACACCGCCATTGGTTTCGCGCGCAAGTCGCGGCGCCCGACAAGAAATTGTGGCTCATCGGCAATCCCGTTTACGTCAATTGGGACGTTGCGAACGAATGTAATGGCAACCAGCCAGTGCACGCGGAGGGAATCAAGAAAGCACGATGATTCATCCACACTTTCACCTGGCTCTGGTCGAGTTTCTGGCCGATCACAGAAACATTTGCGTCACTCACTTCTTTCACGCTGCAAGCTTTTTTGGTTCAGCCGGCTTTTATGTCTTCTTCACCATCCTTCTCTACGTGTTGTGGGACAAGCGTCTCGCCGCACGCCTTAC
Organism: uncultured Occallatibacter sp.; assembly: GCA_964569985.1. Taxonomy (GTDB): domain Bacteria; phylum Acidobacteriota; class Terriglobia; order Terriglobales; family Acidobacteriaceae; genus Telmatobacter. The sequence goes on along the minus strand of CAZMWL010000001.1, from coordinate 311,965 downwards.
TGTGGTGCTTCTGATCACCATCACCTTCAATGATCTGCTGAAGATTCTCATCAAGAATCCCCGGCCCTTCGTGGCCGACGGAACGTACGAGAAGAAATGGGCAGTTTCTCCGGCCGAAGCCAAGTCGTTGGCCCTTGAATACTCCACGCCGTCGGGCCACGCCATGGGCTCCGCCGCCTTCTATTCCTACCTTCTCGCTTTCACCCGGAACCGCTTCATCCGCCTGGGGCTGGTGCTTCTCATCGTCCTCATCGGCGTTTCGCGCCCTTATCTCGGCGTGCATTACGTTGAAGATGTTTTGCTGGGCTGGGCAGTCGGCTTTCTCTTCGGTTTCGCTGCATCCCGTTACACTGGCCAGCTCGCAAAACTGTGGCGCGAAGTCCCGCACGGTTTGCAAATCGCCATCGCTGTGATCGGCAGCGCGGCGGTCTGGCTCCTCGCATGGGCCCTCAATGGTTGGCAAATCGACAGCCAGGTGCGGGAGATGACGATCCACTGCGGCTGGCTCACTGGCATCGTCATCGCCTGTCCGCTGGAATTGCGAATCGTGAACTTTGACCCGCGCAGCGGAGAGCTTGCAGCCAAGCTTCTTCGCTACATCTTGTCCATCGGCATCATGCTCGCCGTCCTGCTGGCGCTCGGTGCAGCCTTCGTTCCGTTTGCAGGCAATGCGCCCATAGTTGACTCCGCATTTGACTACCTCCGCTATGTGGCGGCCAGTGTCGCGGGCATGTTCTTTGCGCCCTTTATCTTCTGCAAACTCAAGCTAGCCACGGCAACGCCCGCTCCCTGAGCGCGACCTGAATTCGTCTCACCCTGCCTCCCCACTCTTTCTGCAAAGAACCTGGAAAGGTTGGAGCACGCCAGTTCTGTCGACCCTTGCTTTAGCCCGTCACTTGGTGCTGTCGTTTGATCGATTGTCATATTTTGTGATACTTTCGACCCAACACAATCCCTGGTGCTTAGGCGCTTGCCTGCTCCGCGATTAACCTGTGCGGGCCAAGCGCTGCGGCGGCTGCAGTAATCCTGTGCTGGATGAGCTACAATCGCCAGCATTTTTGCGAGTGAGGGGGAATGATATGGGGTCGCTGGCGCTCATCCCAGAGCCAGTTGTATCGAATCTGGGCGGAAAGCTGATTCGGCTCGAAAAAGGCGACCTGACGGCGCTGCCCGTGGATGCGCTCGTCTTCTATGCGCGCGAAGATCTCGAATTAGGAACCGGTTTCGGCACGGCCATCCAGGCCCGCGGTGGCGCTGCCATCAAGGAACAGTTGAGCAAAATCGGCCGGATTGGAATGGGCGAGGCGGTCATGACTACCGCTGGAAGCATGCAGGCACGCAACATCGTCCACGCTTGCGGACCAAAATTTCAGGAGCCGGATCGCGAGCCGAAGCTGCGGAAGACTATGCGGGCTGCCCTCGATGCCGCCGCTTCGGCGGGTCTCGCCAGCATCGCCTTTCCGCCGATGGGCGCAGGCTTCTACGGCGTTCCGCTGGACCTATGCACCCGAGTAATGCTCGAAGAGATCAGCCGGTTCCTCGCAAAGGCAAGCAGCGTGTCTGAAGTGATCATTTGCGCGCTGGATATGCGCGAATTCAGGGCGTTTCAGCCAAGACTCGAAGCTCTTTCGGCGGAAGGGATCTGATGCGATGCACGAACTGACTCCGCTGCTCAAATTCGCTGAGGGTAAGCTGCAGATTGCAACCCTCGTGTTCATGGCGCTGGTGTACGTCTTGAAAATTCGCTGGATTCTGAGCTTCCCCGCGGGGCGCGACCGCCAGGCGCCCGCGGGAGCCTCGAACGCAAAACGCGGCGTCGCGTTCTCGCTACTGGCCATCGCGATGCCGTGGACGCTGGCCAGCTTCCGCCAGCATCCTTTGCGGTATGCGCAGTTCGTCGTCTTTCACCTCGGAGTGCTGCTCTCCATAGTGATGTCGCTTCTCATTCCTTACGCTCCGCGCTTGATGCGTGCGCCGCATGTAGTGCTGGGTCTCCAGGCAGCGTTTGGCCTGGCGGCACTCGCGGGGATTTTCCGGCTGGTTCGCCGCATCTCCGACCGTTCCATGCGGGCGATCAGCTCGCCGGACGACTATTTCTCCATCTGCTTGCTCATCCTGTGGCTGGTCTCGAGCGCCATGGCCGCTCCTAACCATCCCAAAAGCGGCGAGCTGGCGCTGTTGATCTACTTTTTCTTGACGGCGTTTTTCCTTGTCTACGTTCCATTCAGCAAGATCTCTCATTATCTCTACTATCCTTTTGCCCGCTGGTACCTGGGCCGGACGCTTGGGCGCCGCGGAGTCTATCCGCTTGTGAGGGATCATGCGCACTGAACGTTCTCATAAGGCTGAAAAGCTGATCGAGCGGATGCACGAAAAGGTAAACCGCCAGGCGATGCTCTCGCTGGAAGCATGCGTCCATTGCGGCGCGTGCACGGACCAGTGCCATTACGTGCTCGCGAATCCTGGCGATCCATCGTACGCTCCCGCCTGCAAGGGCGACCAGCTTCGCAGATTGTTCAAAGCGCACATGGATTGGACCGGCAAGCTAGCGCCGTGGTGGGTGGGCGCGAAAAGCGTCTACACCGACAAAGAACTCGAAGAGCTGATGGACACGGTTTTTGGAAAGTGCACCAACTGCCGCCGCTGCTCGCTGGTTTGTCCGATGGGCGTGGATCTGGCGTCGTTCAACCGCATGGCGCGCGGACTTCTCGTGCACGTGGGTGTCATGCCGGCGGGAGTCGCGGCGGTGGCAAAGGATCAGTGGGAGCTGGGCAACCAGATGGGCGTCTTGAAGGAAGAGTATCTTGAGACGCTTTCCTGGATGGAAGAAGAGCTCGAAACCGAATACAGCGGCCTTCACATCCCTGTCGACAAGGCGGGCGCGGACGTGCTCTACGCCATCAATCCGCGCGAGGTGAAGTACGATCCGCGAACCATCGCTGAAGCAGCCGCAATTTTTCATCTTGCCGGCGAAAACTGGACCATGTCGAGCGACGGCTGGGACATGACGAATTTCGGCCTGTTCAATGGAGACGACGAGCTGGGCGCGAGTGCCGCCGGCCGGCTTTACGACGCGGCGCACAGGCTGGGCGCGAAGAAAGTGGTGATTTCCGAGTGCGGCCATGGGTTCCGCTCGACGCGCTGCGAGGGCCCGACCTGGGCAAAGCAGGACATCGGAGTGCCGATGGAAAGCTCGATCTTCACCATGCTGAATTACATCCGCGACGGGCGCATTCAGGTGGACCCCGTGCGCAACAGCGCGCCGGTGACGTACCACGACCCCTGCAACCTGGCCCGAAGCTGCGGCATCACCGAGGAGCCGCGTGAGCTGCTGCGCGCGGTGTGTTTGGATTTTCGCGAGATGGTTCCGAACCGCGCGGAAAATTTCTGCTGCACGGGCGGCGGAGGAGCCATGTCGATGTCAGAATACGCGCCGCGCAGGCTAAAGTCTGCCAGCATCAAGGCCGAACAACTGCGCGCCACCGGCGCCAGGGTCGTAGTCACAGCCTGTCATAACTGCGTGGATGCCCTCGCCGATCTGATCCGCCACTACAAGCTCGACATCGAAGTCAAGCTGCTGGTGAATCTGGTGTCGAATGCGATGGTCAGGTAGGAAGAGGTCGAGAAATCTGGATCGGCTATCGCTTGAAGGTAGTGCGATGGAATCAAGACTGAGGGTGCCTCCGGTCCCTCGCTTTTGGGGACCGGGGAAGATGGCGCAAGCACTGGCTACACCTATTTTGGAATCGCTCTAGACTCGTTCTCCCCGTGTTTGCGCCAGTTCATGGCCACGCAAAAAATCGCGAAGCGCTTTGGGCCTTGCCATTTGTTGCAAACGGCGCCGGCGGCTTTTCTCGGGCATCTTTCCCTTGAGCAGCTCATCGCGGCGCAGCCCAAGATCTTCCACCCACGCGCCCCATTCCGGCCCAAATTGCCGTTCCAGTTCCCGCCGCAGTCTGGCGGCAAGCGCGGGACTCCGTCCGCCGGTTGAAATCGCAATCTGCAACGGCCCTCGCCGCGCCACGGCGGGATAAATAAAGTCGCAGTGCTCCGGATCGTCCACCGAGTTGCACAAAACACCCCGCGCCGCACAGGCGCGAAACACCGCCTCGTTGATCTTGCTCGAGTTGGTGGCGGCAATAGCCAGAAACTTTCCCTGCACATCTCTTCGTGAGAAGGCTTTTCTCCGCCAGACCAGTCTCCCAGCCCGCGCAAGGCGTTGAATCGCCGGCGCCGCACGCGGGCTGACGACCTCAACATCGGCGCCACAAAGCAACAGTCCCTCAATCTTCGCGGCCGCAACCGCTCCCGCTCCCACCACGAGGCACTTCCGCCCCGCCAGGTTCACCAACATCGGGAAAAACGCGGCCTTGTGACTTGCGGATGTCAATCTCACCACCAATTCATGACAGCTTGAATCAAATTCCCACACCCAGTCGTCGCTCGTTGTGACACTCATCACGGCAAAGACTGCCATGCGGCGCGTTCAATCTATGATGATTGATTTTCTCCGTGGCCAGGAGAACTGTGCAGTCTGGCTGGCGCACAAACGGCCCCATTCCGCAGCTCTCCGGCCCGTTTGGCTGACCGAGCAGTTCCTCGAGTTCGATGTGGCGCGCGGCTGAAGAAGCCGGCGCTATGTGGCGAAAGGAGCAAGGCCATGGCAGATGCTGACGAGGGCGTAAAACCGGCCAACGGCAAGCCCGAAACCAAGTTGCTCGACGAACTGGAAAAGGGCCCATGGCCCAGCTTCGTCACTGAGATCAAGTCGGCAAAAGGAGCTACCGGGAGCGCCGAAGATCTGCTCGGCCAGCTCGAGCTTTCCTACGAAGATAAGGTGAGCCATTGGAAACACGGCGGGCTCGTGGGCGTGCTGAGTTACGGCGGCGGCGTCATCGGCCGTTACAGCGATGTGGGCGAGCAGTTCCCCAAGGTCGCGCATTTTCACACCCTGCGCGTCAATCAGCCGGCCGGATGGTTCTACACCAGCGACGCTCTGCGCACCATCAGCGACATTTGGGAGCGTCACGGCTCGGGCCTGACCAACATGCACGGCTCAACCGGCGACATCATCCTGCTCGGCACCACAACGGATCAGCTCGAACCGACATTCCAGGAGCTCACCCATGCCGGATTCGATCTCGGCGGCTCGGGCTCGGCCGTGCGCACACCCTCCTGTTGCGTGGGCATGGCCCGCTGCGAGTGGGCTTGCTTCGACGCCATGAAGCTCTGCTACGACCTCACCATGGCCTATCAGGACGAGTTGCACCGGCCGGCGCTGCCCTACAAATTCAAAATCAAGTGCGCGGCCTGTCCTAACGACTGCGTCGCCGCCATCGCCCGCGCCGATCTTTCCGTCATCGGCACGTGGAAGGACGACCTTCGCATCGACCATGCCGAAGTGGCGAATTACGCCGCTGCCGGAGTCGATATCCAGAAGGACATCTGCGCCAACTGTCCCACCAAGTGCATGGATTGGGATGGCAAAGAGCTCCGCATCAACAACCGCGACTGCGTGCGCTGCATGCATTGCATCAACGCCATGCCCAAGGCGCTGCGGCCCGGCATAGAGAAGGGCGCGGTGATCCTGATCGGCGCCAAGGCGCCAATTTTGCAAGGCGCGTTGCTCTCCTCTGTCCTGATTCCTTTTGTCGCCGCGGATGAACTGCTCGACACGATCAAGGAGCTGATCCAGCGCATCTGGGATTTCTGGGACGAGTACGGCACCAACCGCGAACGCATTGGCGAACTCATTCAGCGCGTCGGACTCCCCGCATTTCTCGATGGCATCGGGCTCGATCCCGCGCCGGAAATGATTTCGGCGCCGCGCGACAACCCCTACATCTACTACCAGACCGCGCAGGAGGATGAGGCATGACGACCACACCGCTCGAGCCACGGCTTACCGACATCGGCCCGCCACGCTACGACAAATATTTGCCGCCGATCGTGCTCAAAAACTACGGCACGTGGAAGTATCACGAGACGCTGGCGCCCGGCGTCCTGTGCCATGTCGCCGAATCCGGCGACCGGCTCTACACCGTGCGTGCGGGCACGCCTCGCCTGCTCAGCATTCAAACCCTGCGCAAGTTCGCCGATCTCGCCGACAAGTATTGCGGCGGTTATCTGCGCTTCACCAGCCGCAACAACGTCGAGTTTCTCCTTGTCGATCCGGCGCTGATCGATCCGTTGAAGCAGGAGCTGGCCTCGCTCGGCATTCCCGTCGGCGGCACCAACAACGCCATCAGCAATATCGTGCACACGCAAGGCTGGGTGCATTGCCACGCCGCGGCTACCGATGCTTCAGGGCTGGTGAAGAGCGTGATGGATGCTCTCATCGATCACTTCACCCACGAGGACCTGCCCGCCAAGCTGCGCATCGCCGTGGCCTGCTGCCTGAACATGTGCGGCGCGGTGCACTGCTCCGACATCGCCATCCTCGGCGTGCACCGCCGCCCGCCCAAGGTGCAGAGCGACTTGCTCTCAAAGGCCTGCGAAGTTCCGACCCTCATTGCCTCGTGCCCGACCGGAGCCATTCGCCCCGTGCCCGGCGTGGGAGGCAAGCAATCCGTCGAGGTTCTCGAGGAAGAGTGCATGTACTGCGGCAACTGCTTCAGCGTTTGCCCGGCCATGCGCATGGCCGATGCGGAAAACGACGGGCTTTCCATCTGGGTCGGCGGCAAGGTGAGCAATGCGCGCAGCGCCCCGCGCTTCTCGCGTCTGGCCATCCCGTTTCTGCCCAACCACCCGCCGCGCTGGCCTGAAGTGGTCGAGGCGGTTGTCAAAATTGTCGATGTCTATCGCGGCGAAGCTCGCAAGTACGAGCGCGTAGGCGAATGGATCGACCGCATCGGCTGGCCGCGCTTCTTCGAGCTGACCGGCTTCGAGTTCACGCGCTATCACATCGACGACTTCAAGCATGCCGGCATGACTCTGGCGCGCTCGACCCACGTCCGCTATTAACGCGGATATTGCAGATTGCTTGTTGAGGTTGCTGATGGGGCTATTCAAAGAAGTAAAGAAACCGGTGATCAAGCACAGCGTCGCTGACGGCGCCGGTGGCCTTTCTCATCGCCCGGCCTACGTGGCAAAAACCGCTCCCTGCATCCATAGCTGCCCCAGCGGCACCGATGTGCGCGGTTGGCTCGTCGCGCTGGCCCAGCATCAAGCGTATGGCCGCACGCCTGCCCAAGCCTTTGAATTCGCCTGGCGTAAGATTCTGGAGCACAACCCCTTCCCTGCCATCTGCGGCCGCGTTTGCCAGCACCCCTGCGAGCTGAACTGCAATCGCAAAACGAAAGATGGACCGCTCGCCGTGAACAAACTGGAACAGTTCGTCGGCGATTTTGCCATCGCACAGGGATTACGCGCCGAGAAACTGGCTCCGCCCGGCGCCGAAGCGTCGCGAGTAGCCGTGGTCGGCGCGGGACCTGCTGGACTCTCTGCCGCCTGGCATCTTGCGCGCAAAGGTTACGCGGTCACGGTTATCGACGCAGCGTCCCAGCCCGGCGGAATGATGCGCTCTCGCATCCCGCGCTCGGTCATTCCCGTCCGGATCCTTGAGGCGGAAATCGCAAATATTCTCGCTCTCGGAATCGAGTTGCGCGCCGGCTGCGTCGTGGGCCGGGATCTTTCGCTGGAAGAGCTGCAGCGGAATTACCAGGCCATATTCTTCGCGATGGGTTTGCAAAAAGCCACGCAATTGGAACTGCGCACGGGTAGCAATGGCGGCGCGGCGCTCATCGGCGAGTTGCCCGCCGAGCCGCCCGAAGTTCCGACTGAAGAAACCACGGAAACCGTTCCGCGCGTGCTCAACACCGTAAGCGTCGCCATTGCCCAGGGCCGCGCGGTTGCCGAAGCCATCTTCGCGCACCTTGAAGGCCGCAGTACAACGCAGCCTGCCGCACCTGCGGTCATTCGCTCTGAAAGTTTGAAGCTCGATTGGTATCCGGCAGCACCGCGCGTCGACAGCGGCGTCGCGATGACCGAGGCTGAGGCGCTTGCCGAGGCCGCGCGTTGCATGTCATGCGGCATGTGCATGGATTGCGAAACCTGCTGGATGTACTGCAGCAAAAACTGCTTCGTCAAGCTGCCCAAAGGCGAGCACTACAAAATCAAGCTCGATCTCTGCAACGGCTGCGGCAAATGCGCGGAGTCGTGTCCGTGCGGATTCGTCGTAATGAACTAATGGAGAGGTGAACTGTGCCGGTATTTGAAGTGGAAGGTAAGAAATACGATGTCGACGAGGATGGCTTCCTCCAGGAACCCGATAGCTGGAGCGAGGACGTGGCAAAGGACTTTGCCAAATCCGAGTCGATCGACGCGCTGACTGAAGGCCATTGGAAGGTGATCAACTACATCCGCAACTACTATCTTCAGTTCGGCATCGCGCCCATGGTTCGCAAGGTGTGTAAAGAAACCGGCTACAAGCTGAGCGAAATTTACCAGCTCTTTCCATCCGGCCCGGCCAAGGGAGCCTGCAAGCTCGCCGGCCTTCCCAAGCCCACGGGCTGCGTGTAGGTGGCCATGAGCGTGCGCGCGGCCATTGCGGAGAATGTCGCCCAGCGTTGGATCGAGCGGACTCTCGCGTCCTACCCCGCGGACACGCTTCCGTTTCTAAGCGGCGAGCAGGATCCTTTCCGCAATCCCGCCGGCCACGCCATCAGGCAGAGCCTGACCACGCTGGCTCGCGAGTTGCTCGGCGATATGGATGAGAAAGCGATTGCGCCCGCGCTCGACGCCGTGGTCCGCTTGCGCGCCGTGCAGGGTTTCCGCCCCTCCGGCGCGCTGCGCTTCATCTTCGACCTGCGCGATGTGGTCGCGGAAGTCAAAGGCTCTCTCCCGCAGGCTCTTGAGAACCGGATCGACGGCTTGGCTTTGATGGCCTTCGACCAGTTCATGGCCTGCCGTGATCAGATCGCCGGTCTGCGCGAGAAAGAGTTGCGCTTCCGCATGCAACACGCGGCAAAGTGAAAGGACCAACCATGAACGCGCTCTATTCGCTGCTCGCGGTGCTGGCCCTGGTTGTGGCCGGCTTTGCGTGCGGACAGAGCGAACCATGGCGCATTGCTCTTGTCACGATTGTTCCCTACGCAGCCTTCGCCGCACTTCTCGTTGGCTTCTGCTGTCGCGTGGTGCGCTGGGCGTCAGCGCCGGTGCCCTTCCATATTCCCGTCACCTGCGGCCAGCAAACATCGCTCGCCTGGATTCGTCCCGCGAACATCGACAACCCCTCCACACGATGGGGCGTCGCACTTCGCATGGCCGCCGAAATCCTGCTGTTCCGTTCGCTCTTTCGCAACAACCGCGCGCGTCTTTCCTGCGGACGCCTGATTCTTGGCGAGACCGCGACTCTCTGGCTCTGCTCGTTGGCCTTTCATTGGGCGCTGCTGTTGATCCTTCTCCGCCATCTGCGCTTTTTCCTCGAACCGGTGCCGGCATTCGTCAACGCGCTCGAACGTCTTGACGGTTCTTTTCAAATTGGCGCGCCGCCGCTTTATTTCTCCGACGTGATCTTGGTTGCCGCGCTGACCTGGCTGCTTGTCCGCCGGTTTCGCGATCCCGCCCTGCGCTACCTTTCGCTTTTCTCCGACTATTTCGCGCTCTTCCTGCTGCTGGCCATCGCTGCCACCGGCATTCTTATGCGCTACTTCACGCGTGTCGACATTCTCACCGTGAAGCAGTTTGCGCTCGGCCTGGCCGCGTTCCGGCCCAACGCTCCACAAGCGCTGAGCACACTCTTTCTGTGCCATCTGCTCTTGGTCTGCGCGCTCGCCGCATATATTCCGTTCAGCAAATTGATGCACATGGGCGGCGTGTTCTTGAGCCCCACCCGCAATCTCGCCAATAACAGCCGCAGCCGGCGGCATATCAATCCGTGGAATGCTCCAGTAAAAACGCACGCCTATGCGGAGTGGGAAGAGGAATTTCGCGACAAGATGCAAGCAGCCGGAATTCCAGTCGAAATCGAGGGCAAGGCCGAAGATGACGGTAACGCTCATACAAATTGAGACCAAGCCCCCACGCGGCGACTGGCGCGACCCGCACGTCGAGCTCCGCAAGGGCTCGATCTGCTACAGCGCCGCGCCCAAGAATCTTACTGCGCTCGGCCTTCCCAATCCGCGCGTCTGGCAACCGCTCGATAGCGACTGGAAGCTTCCTCCTGATTGGAAGCGCATCATCCTCGACGGCATGAAGGAGCGGCTTCACAAGTACCGCTCGTTTCGTCTCTTCATGGACATCTGCGTGCGCTGCGGCGCCTGCGCCGATAAATGTCACTTCTATCTCGGCTCCTCCGATCCCAAGAACATGCCCGTGGCGCGTGCGGAGCTGATGCGCTCCATTTATCGCCGCTACTTCACGCTGACGGGTCGCATCTTTGGCGCGCTGGCCGGCGGGCGCGAGCTCACTGAGGATGTGATCAAGGAGTGGTTCTACTACTTCTACCAGTGCACCGAGTGCCGCCGCTGCTCCGTCTTCTGCCCTTATGGCATCGACACCGCGGAGATCACCATGATGGGCCGCGAGTTGCTCAACCTTATCGGCTGCAACACCAACTGGGTGATCGAGCCCGCAGCGAATTGCTTTCGTGTGGGCAATCACCTCGGCATCCAGCCGCACGGATTCAAAGACAGTCTCGACTTTGCCGCCGACGAGGCAGCAGAGATCACCGGCCTCGATTTCGAAGTTCCGATCAATCGCAAAGGCGCGGAAGTGCTCTTCGTGATGCCCTCGGCCGACTACTTCGGCACGCCGCACTATTACACGCTGCTCGGTTACCTGATGCTCTTCCGCGAGATCGGCCTCGACTACACGGTCAGCGCCTACGCTTCGGAGGGCGGCAACTTCGGGCTCTTCTCCTCGCACGAGATGATGAAGCGCCTGAACGCCAAGATCTACGAAGAAGCCAGGCGTCTCGGCGTCAAATGGATTCTCGGCGGCGAGTGCGGCCACATGTGGCGCGTGCTGCATCAATATATGGATACGATGAACGGCCCGGCTGATTTTCTCGACGTGCCCATTTCGTCCATCACCGGCACAGTCTTCGAGAATGCCCGCTCCACCAAAATGGTGCACATTTGCGAGTTCACCGCCGACCTGATCCATCACGGCAAGCTCAAGCTCGATCCCCGGCGCAACGATCGTTGGATCGCAACCTATCACGACTCCTGCAACCCGGCGCGCGCCATGGGCCTTCTCGAAGAGCCGCGAGCCATCCTCAGGGCTGTCTGCCGCAACTTTCATGAGATGCCGGAGAACACCATCCGCGAACAAACCTTCTGCTGCGGCTCGGGCGCAGGTCTCGGCACCGACGAGAATCTCGAAATGCGTCTGCGTGGCGGCTTTCCGCGCGCCAACGCCGTGAAATACGTAAAAGAAAAGCACGGCGTCAATCTGCTCACCTGCATCTGCGCCATCGACAAGGCCACGCTGCCCACTCTGCTCGAATACTGGGTGCCGGGCGTGGAGGTCGCCGGCGTGCACGAACTCGTGGGCAACGCGCTGGTGATGACCGGTGAAAAGGAACGCGTAGTTGATCTGCGCGGCGAGCCGCTCCCATCCGAGACGCACGCGGCAATCGGCGCGAGTGAGGGCGACTATGCTTGATCGTGTGGGTATCTTCGCCGGTTTGGCCGTCTTCGTTGCGGCACTCACCTGTCCCGCCTGGTATGCGCTCGCGCACGAACATGCATCGAGCCAGCCTCCCAATCTGGAAATGCCCGCAAATCAGAAAGAGTGCGTTGCGCCCGCCGGCACCATGCGCGCCGCGCACATGCAGATGCTCATCCAATGGCGCGAAGATGTAGTCCGCCGCGGTGACCGTCGCTTTGTCGCGTTCAACGGCAAAGTTTACGAGAAGAGCCTCACGCATACCTGCCTTGGTTGCCACAACAAGGAACAATTCTGCGACCGTTGCCATGCGTATTGCGGCGTCTCCACTCCGTATTGCTGGAACTGCCATAGCGATCCACAATCCATCGCGAGGAGCATTCCATGAGGATCACACGCAAGGATTTTCTGCGCCTCTCCGGTCTTTCGCTCCTTGCGGCCGGATGCAAGCAGGCCGTGCGATCTGTAAACCAGCCCGCATCGGGCGCGCGCGCCGCGTCCACGCAACCTGTGCGCTGGGGAATGGTGATCGATCTCGGCAAATGCCGCGAGAAGGATGGTTGCAGCGCCTGCATCCATGCCTGCAACACCGCGCACAACATTCCGCAGATCGCCAACCGTGCGCACGAAGTGAAATGGATCTGGACAGAACCGTACGCCACGGTCTTTCCTTCAGCGCAAACCGGCTACGCCCCCCAGAGCGACACGGAAACGATGGTCCCGCTCCTGTGCAACCACTGCGCCGATCCGCCCTGCACGCGCGTTTGCCCTACGCAGGCCACCTGGAAACGCGACGACGGCATTGTGATGATGGATTGGCATCGCTGCATCGGCTGCCGCTATTGCATCGCCGCCTGCCCCTACGGCTCGCGCAGCTTTAACTTTGAAGATCCGCGGCCCAGCATCGCCGGCATCAATCCCGATTTCCCCACGCGCACCAAAGGCGTAGTAGAAAAGTGCAACTTCTGCGAGGAGCGCTTGGCGCGCGGTCTCAAGCCTGCCTGCGTCGATGCCTGCCCTCAGCATGTTTTCACCTTCGGCAATCTTGCGGACCCGGACTCCGAGCCACGCCAATTGCTGCGCGAGCGCTTTGCCGTGCAGCGCGAACCTGAACTCGGAACCGGTCCGTCGGTTTTTTATCTGGTCTGATGCCATGTTGATGCTCGACAAAGCGCTCAAAGGAAGCCGCCGCTACTGGACGTGGCTGCTCTGTCTTCTCTGCATCATCGCTGCCGGCTTCTGCTTTTACTTGCGACAACTCGATCAGGGCCTGGGCATCACCGGCCTCAGTCGCGACGTAAGCTGGGGACTTTACATCGCGCAATTCACTTTCTTTGTTGGCGTCGCCGCGTCGGCCGTCATGGTGGTGCTGCCTTATTACCTGCACGGCGAAAGGCAATTCGCGCGCATCACGATTCTTGGCGAGTGTCTCGCCATCGCCTCCGTGATCATGTGCATCCTCTTCATCTTTGTCGATCTCGGTCAGCCCGCCCGCGTGCTCAATATCATTCTTTACCCCTCTCCGCACTCGCTTATGTTCTGGGACATGCTCTCTCTGAGCGGCTACCTGCTGCTGAATGCAATCATTGCCTTCGTCACGCTTCGCGCGGAAAGCGAAGAAACACCCGCGCCGGGATGGATCAAGCTGCTGGCGATTCTTTCCATCCCCTGGGCCATTAGCATCCACACCGTCACGGCGTTTCTTTATAGCGGCCTCGCCGGGCGCTCCTTCTGGCTCACCGCGATTCTTGCGCCTCGCTTTCTCGCTTCTGCCTTCTCTTCCGGCCCGGCATTGCTCATCCTGCTTTGCCTCGTGCTGCGTAGGGTCGCGGGCTATCGCGTGGCCGAAGACGCCATTCGCAAACTCGCCATCATCATGACTTATGCGATGGCAATCAATGTCTTTTTCGTGCTGGTTGAAGTGTTCACAGTGTTTTACGCCGCAATTCCGGAACACACCGCGCACTTTGAGTATCTCTATCTGCTCGGCAGCGGGCACAATCTTGCTCCCTGCATGTGGATTTCGGCAGTATTCGCGGTCGCAGCGCTCGTCATTCTGTTCACGCCCGCCTTGCGCCGCGCGCAGCTGCCTCTCGCATGCATCCTTGTGTTCATTTCGCTCTGGCTCGAGAAAGGCCTGGGCCTGATTGTCGGCGGCTTTGTGCCGTCACCGCTGGGTGCGGTCGCACACTATGCGCCCACGCTGCCGGAGTGGACCATTGTTGCGGGAATCTGGTCGGTCGGTGCGTTGCTCATAACGGTGTTTTACAAGGTCGTACTCTCGGTGCGAGAGGAAGTAGAAAGCTAGCCAACTTTGCGGCTGAGTGGAGAAACGTTGCATGACGTTCGCAAACCAATCGTCGGGAACCAAACCGGAATCTTCTCCCGCGAACCCGTGCAAAGATCGACCCGGGAAAGTGATTCTGGTCGGCGCGGGTCCGGGCGATCCCGGCCTTCTCACGTTGCGCGCGGTCGAGCGCATTCGTGCCGCCGATGTCCTCGTCTACGACCGACTGATCCATGACGGAGTGCTGGCTTTGGCCACGCCCTCTGCGGAAAAGATCTACATGGGCAAGGAGCCTGGCCATCACGCGCGCCAGGACGACATTCACGCTCTCCTTGTCGAAAAGGCGCGGCAAGGCAAGACCGTGGTCCGTCTCAAGGGCGGCGACCCGTTTCTGTTTGGCCGCGGCGGAGAAGAAGTGGAGTATCTGGCCGAACACGGAATCCCCTTCGAGGTCGTTCCCGGCGTTTCGTCCTGCCTCTCAGCTCCGCTCAGCGCCGGCATCGCGGTGACGCATCGCGAGTCATCCTCCTCGGTCGTGGTTGTGACGGGGCACAGCGCAGACGGCCGCGAGGATCGCGTAGACTGGGAGGCCGTGGCGCGCATCGACACGGCGGTCTTTCTCATGGGCGTACACAACATTGAGTCGATCGTGCGCAATTTGCTCGCCGCGGGCCGCGCTTCCTGCACGCCGGCGGCAATGATCCAGATGGCCTATTGCGAAAGTGAACGCGTTGTCACGGGCACGCTCGAAAACATCGTCGCAGAGGTGCGGCGCGAAAACATTGAGCCGCCTGCAACGCTCGTGGTCGGCGAGGCGGTTCGCCTTCGCGAGCGGCTGCAGCAATTGGTGGCTTTGCATGCAATGCAGAAAGAGGTAGAGGTATGACAGAGATGGCCGCAGTTCCTATTGAAACTCTGGCGGAAGAGATGTACCAGCTGGTGGCCGAATGTGCCGGAAAGAAAAATCTGAAAGCGGGCGACCTCACCAGGGAGATGATCGCACGGCACAGCGTGGCGACCTGCAGCAAGGACGACTGCAAAAAAGCGATCCGGATTCTCATTGACTCCGGACGCTGCATTTACAGCTATCTCGGAGGCTCGTACATCCAGCTTCCGGCCAAGGAAGGAATGGAGTAGGCCTGCACAGGCCGCTTTCGATCGTGATCGCCAAACCTTCCATGCCGCGTCTGTTCGTCGCAGGGCTCTCCGGTGGCTCCGGCAAGACCATTGTCACTCTGGGTCTGTTGCTGTTGCTGCGCCGCGCGGGGCTCGACGTTCGCGCCTTCAAAAAGGGACCGGACTATATCGATCCTGCATGGCTCGCATGGGCTTCGGCGCATCCGGCTCGTAATCTCGACGCATTCCTGATGGGCGCCGAAACAGTCTGCGCCTCGTTTATGCGCCACGGCACTCCCGGCGGCATCAATGTGATCGAGGGCAACCGCGGACTGTTTGATGGACTCGATGCCGAAGGCACCTACTCGAGTGCAAACCTCGCTGAAATTCTTGCCGCGCCCATCGTGCTCGTGCTCGACGCCGCCAAGATGACACGCACGGCCGCCGCGCTCGTCCTGGGCTGCCAGAAACTCGCCCCTCGCGCCGCGATTCAAGGCGTGGTGCTGAATCAGGTCAACGGCCAACGGCATGAGCATATTCTTCGCGAGGCCATCGAATCGATCTGCGCCATCCCAGTCGTCGGCGCACTGCCCCATCTCGAGGACAATCCCCTTCCTGAACGGCACTTGGGCCTCGTTCCTCCGGCCGAGCACCACACCACGAGCAGCGTGGAGCGCAATCTTCTCGCATGGATGGAGAATCGTGTGGACCTCGATGCCCTGCTGACCATCGCTCGCACTGCGCCGTCGCTCGCAACGCGTGCAGACGAACGCACGCCTCTACCGGATGCACATGGTCTCAGGATTGGATGCCTACGGGATTCGGCATTCACTTTCTACTACCCAGAGAATCTTGAGGAACTGGAACGTGCGGGCGCCGAGTTGGCGCCCATCTCCGCGCTCCATGCGACCGCTCTCCCAACCGGCCTGCACGCTCTCTATATTGGAGGCGGATTCCCGGAAACGCATATCAGCGCCCTCTCCGCCAACACCAGCTTCCTGGAGTCGCTTCGCCAGGCATGCGCTGCCGGCCTTCCCGTTTACGCTGAGTGCGGCGGCCTGATGCTACTGGCGCGCAGCCTTACCTGGCGAGGCGTCCGGTCTCCCATGGCCAACGTGTTTCCCATCGACGTTGAAGCCTTTCGCGCGCCGCAAGGTCACGGCTACAGTGAATTGCGCGTCGACGCGCCGAATCCGTTTTTCGCGCAAGGCGCGGTTTTGCGCGGACACGAGTTCCATTATTCGCGCATTGTCAGTGGATCCGACGCCGTAACATCCGCTTGCGCCGTCCTCCGTGGCACGGGATGCTATCCGGGCCGCGATGGCCTCGTCACAAAGAGTGTTTTAGCGGCATACACTCATCTTCATGCCGCGGCCACGCCGCAATGGGCTGCGGGCATTCTCACCGCAGCACGGAAATTCGCCCTTCACGGAAGGACCCCCGACGTGCTCGAATCGGTTTTTTCTTGAGCCAATCGCGAAAGCGCCCGCGCCAAATCTGATGCGTGAATGTTCTAATGGATCGATGGCAAGTCTTGAAAACTTCCGCATGGTTGTCTTCCGGACGGTTGCGGAACAGCAAAGTTTCCGCAAAGCGGCCGAGGAGCTTTACCTGACGCAGCCCGCGGTTAGCCTGCAGATCAAGGCTCTTGAAGAGGAACTCGGCGTCCAGCTCTTCGATCGCTCCGGAACCCGCGCCCGATTGACGGCTGCGGGCGCGGTGCTGCTCAAGTCGACGCGTCGCGTGCAGCAGATTATGGCGCGGGCGGAGCTTGAAATCGCTGCTCTCAACGGAGATCATGCCGGCAGTCTCACTCTCGGCGCTTCCACCACAATTGCGCAGTACGTTCTGCCGCGCCTGCTCGGCGAATTTCGCGCGGAGAATCCCCGGGTTTTGCCCACGTTGGTGAGCGGCAATACCGAACACATTGTGAACGCCATCAGGGATAAGAAAATTATCCTCGGATTCATTGAAGGACCGCCGCGCACCCGGGACGTGCGCACCGAACCCTTCCTGCGCGACGAGATTTTGCTGATTGCACCTGCCGCGCACGAGTGGTCGGAGCGAGCCTCCATCGCGTGCGCCGATCTGGTTGCAGCCCCTCTTCTGATGCGCGAGCGCGGATCGGGCACGCGCAGAATTACAGAGATGGCGCTGGAGCGGCAAGGCATCAAGCGCCGCGCGCTTCAGGTTGTGATGGAGCTCGACTCCACCGAAGCGATTAAATCGGCAGTAGAGGCAGGCCTCGGCGTCGGGTTCGTCTCGCGCTGGGCAATTGCCAAGGATCTGCGCCTGGGGCACAGCTTCAAGATCGTTGAAATCAAGGGTCTGCGCATCCACCGCGATTTTCTGCTCGTCACCGCGAAGGGCCCCGGGCCGCAAGGCCTGGCCCATGAGTTCCGCAGATTCCTTGCCGCGCGCGCCGGAGCAAAGCGGGCCTCAATCAAGGCCTGAGAATCCAGCCCGCATGCAATGCGTGCTCACATCCGATAAGCGCGGCTAATGCCCCATCATTCGTTCTGCTTGGACGCGCAAGCTCATCGAGCAGCACACTGAATATGTGCCAAAAAGCCTCTTTTTTCTGGGTCTGCTCATCGCGGCCACAGGTCTAATTTCTCCGCCCGTCGCGCTCGCCGGCGGTCTTGTCTTCGGCTTTTCATTCGTCCACCCGTACAACTTGGGAGCCAAGCGGCTCTCCAAGTTTCTTTTGCAAGCCTCCGTCATCGGTCTTGGCTTCGGCATGGATCTTCACGAGGTCATTCGCGTCGGCCGCTCCGGGTTTGTTTACACGGCCATCAGCATTGCTTTTGCCTTGTCGCTGGGATGGGCTCTCGGCAAGTTTCTCAAAGTGAGTCGCGGAACTTCTTTCCTGATTTGTGCAGGCACCGCCATCTGCGGCGGCAGCGCCATCGCCGCCATCGCGCCCATTACCGATGCCGGCGAAGAAGAGATTGCCATCTCGCTAGGCACGGTCTTTGCCCTCAACTCGGTCGCCCTGCTGAGCTTCCCTCTCATCGGGACTCTCTTGCACATGTCCCAAATCCAATTCGGCCTGTGGTCGGCGCTCGCCATACACGACACAAGCTCGGTGGTAGGCGCAACCGCCAAGTTTGGCGCCGTGGCTCTTGCCGTAGGCACTACGGTGAAACTGGCGCGCGCACTCTGGATTGTGCCCATCTCCATGGGAACCGCCATGGCCAGGAAAAGCAGCGCGCGCGTGCAATGGCCGTGGTTCATTCTTTTCTTCTGCCTTGCAGCCGTCGGCAATACCTATATCCACACCTTTCAACCGGCTTACCCGGTGCTCAAGCATCTGGGCGTGATCGGCCTTACCGTGACCCTCTATCTCATTGGCACCGGGCTTTCCACCAAGACCCTCCGCCAGGTGGGAGTGCGGCCTCTTCTGCAAGGCGTTGTGTTGTGGATCATCGTGGCTGCGGCGTCGCTATCGCTGATCCGCGGCGGCTGGATTCATCTATAAAGATCAATCGACAAAAAACTCCCGAAGCCCGGCTGCGGACCCGCGGATTGCGATCTCACTGTGAGATCGCAATCCGTTCTCGGGCTTGCAGCCGCCGGGCTCCGGCAAATTACTTCTTAGAAAATAATCTTCGCCGCAAACTGCCACACGCGCTGCGTGCCAATAGACGAAGGTACGTTCACGGTTCCCGTGCTGCTGCTGGTGGCCGTGATCTGGCCGAATGTCCCGGAGTTAGCAGCCGAGGTGGGGTTGGCAAGGTTGGTGTGATTCCAGGCGTTAAAGGTTTCTGCCTGGAACTGGCCGTGAATCCTCTTTCCGCTCAGGATGTCCTTGAAGAGCGAAATGTCGGTATCCTCGTAGGCCGGCCCGCGCAGAGAGTTGCGCGGAACGTTGCCGAACGACTGCGCCCAGTTATTAGCCGCCGAAGGCAGCGGGTTCTCCGCAAACGCCAGAGGATTGAACCACTGCTGGATTTTGGTATAGCCGGCTTGGCGGGCAATGGGTTGGCCTGTGTACACCGCCAAGTCATTGCCAACCCCGGATTTGGAGTCGTCCACGCCGCTGGTGATGGTGATCGGCAGGCCGCTTTGTGAAGTGACGATCGCATTTGCCTGCCACCCATTCACAACCTGGCCAAGTGCATTGTTCACGTGGAACTTCGGGAACGGATAGTTCGCCGATGCCGTGAAGCGCAGCGCCTGGTCAAAGTCGGCGACGCCTTTATAAAAGTCGAAGTTATAGGGGTTCGACGGTCCGGCATTCCCTTCGGTCCCCGATGAGCCGATGTCGATGGTCTTCATCCAAACGGCGTTGGCGAGCATCGTGAGGTTATGCGAGCGCCGGGTCACATTGACTTCGAATGCGTTGGTCTTCTCCCAATCGTAGGCGTCGGCCAACTCCACCGCGCCCAGGCCATTGTAGGTACGGGTCGTTTCGATCGTCGTAGCCGAGGTCGCAGGGATGTATGGATTGAACTGACGGGAGGCCATTACATGCTCGGCGCGATTGCCCACGTAGCCGACGTTCATCGCGAAGCCCTTGCCCAAATCCTGCTCGACGGTGAAGTTATAAGCCTGCGTGTACTCCACGTGCGAGGCCGGATTGAGAACGCCGCCGGCAAGAGGCTTCAGGAAGGTGTAGGTGCTGAACTGCGATGGCGCGACGTGTCCACGCGGGAACGGATCGCCGCCCGAGTAGCCGGCAAAGGGCGCATCCCACACCGGCGGGTTGTTGATTTGAAGATAGAGGTCTACCGGCTGCATGGCGTCTGTTCTTTGATAGAGCAATCCTTCCGGGAACCCATAGAAGAGTCCATACGCTCCACGAACCACGGTCTTGCCATTGCCAAAAACGTTATAGGCAAAGCCGACGCGCGGCGAGAAATCCTTGAAGTTGTTGTTGTAGACCGAATTCGACAGGCCGGAATCGCCAACGAACATGAGGCCTTGCGGCGCGCCGGGTGCAATCGTCGACTGGAAGCTGGGGTTTTGCAGGTTAAAGCCTACCAGGGTGCCATTTCTGTCAATCGGAGGCATCCATGGATCCCAGCGTAGCCCGAGATTCAGCGTCAGCTCGTGCGTTGCCTTATAGTCGTCCTGCAGGTACAGGGCCGGACGCCACTCGCGCAAATAGGCCTTGCGCCCGTTGTCCATGAAATAGGCCGCCTCATAGCCGGTGTAATAGTCGGCCAGAGGGCTGCCGCTCGCGGTGAATCCGGATGGGAGCGTGCCGGTCTGGATTTTCGTGCGTGAACCTGTGAATCCAGCTGGGGACGAGTAGCTGTCACCAGGCGTGTAGGAGTAGTCGTCCATGTCAATGCGGCTGCGTTCCAGGTCACCGCCCACGGTGAGCGTGTGCGTGTGCCACAGCTTGACGACCTGACCGTGGAGATCGAACGAGGTCGAGTCCTGCGTGAGCGCACCACCCGAAAATGCGTTGACAAATCCGGAGATGCCTACACGCACGCCGGGAAAGGGCACGAGGCTCTCATTCGGATTCCCGTAGGGAGCGTTCTGTCCAAGATTCTGAAGCGTCTTGAGTCCCGGAGCCTCGGGAACCTGGGTACGCGCACCGCGATAGAAGCCAAAATACAACGCGCCGGTAAGTGTCGGCGAGAAGACGTGCGCATCGCTGAGCGTCAGCGACTGGTTGCGGAAGAGGTTTCCCGCATAAAAGCCCAGGGGCGCCGTAAATGGCCTCTGGAAGTTGTCCTGGTTGTAGAAATACCGGCCGAAGATGTGATCTTTCTCGCCAAGGGAGTAGTCAAGCCGGGTGAGATATTGCGTGTTGTCGATGTTGTTGTTGGTGGAAGATGCGAACTTCATATACGTTCCGTCGCTGGACAGGGTGGCCGACGGCGCGGTTTCCTCAGCGGCCAGATACTGCGTGTTCACCGCATTCGACAGCGTATCGATGGGGATAGCGTTTGCGCCTGCGTCCGCAACAGAAACATCGTCGGTGATGGTGCCGCTGCAGTTAAAGCCGCCGCTCCCGTTGGAGGTTGCCGTCTGGCCAAAACCGCAGCCCGTTGCCGGGTTATAGAGCGCGACGCCCTTCGCTACGAAAGCCGAGAAGTTGCCTTTAAGCTCCGCCAAGGTGGGATATTCCGTAGTGATCGGCGAAGGCGAAGAGCGCTGCTGCAAGTCGTCTGCCGAGAAGAAGAAGAACGCCTTCTTGCTCTTGAAGACCGGGCCGCCAACCGTGCCGCCGAATTGATTGAGCTTGAAAGGCGGATCCGGATTCGTCGCCGGCCAGAAGTAATTGCGCGCATTCAGGACCGTGTTGCGGAAGTACTCATAGGCATTGCCGTGTAACTGGTCCGTTCCTGACCGCGTCGAGAGCTGCACCAGGGCGCCCGCGCCCTCGTGATCGGCGCTGTAGTTCGAAGCCTGGATGGTGAACTCCTGCAAGGCATCGGGGTTCGGCATGGTCGGCACGGAGTCGAAGAATCGATTCACGTAAATCGTGCCGTCGAGCATGTACGTGTTTTCCGTCGCTCTCAGGCCGTTTACTGAAAGGCCTGTATTGTCTTCCTGGCCGCTTTCGGTGCCAACCGTGGTCAGAACCGTTCCGGCCGTCAACGTGGTCAGTTGCAGCGGGTTGCGGCCGTTCAGCGGCAAGTCGCGCATCTGTTGCTGGGTGACCGATTGCTCCACGGTCGAAATACTGGTTTCGATCTGCTGGGATTCCGAACTGACGGTGATCTGCTGGGTCTGCGCACCTACCGACATCGCAACCGGCAGATCGATCACCTGGCCCGTCAGCAATGTAAGGTCCGGGCGATTTTCCGTCTTGAATCCTGGCGCGGCAATCTTCAGCGTGTAGGTTCCAATCGGCAGATCCGGATACACGAAGATGCCGCTTTCGTTGGTCACGGTATCGCGGTTGATGCGGGTGCCGGTGTCCGTCAGCGTCACTGCCGCGTTTGCAATGGCAGCGCCGCTCGGGTCGTTCACCGTGCCGCGGATGCTGCCTGTGGATTGCGCGGAGACGCGTGTGGCAGCGCCCAGCGCGAGCAGGACTGCGAAGCTGGCGAAGAGTAGTTTGCGAAGTGTGTTATTCATCCTGTCCTTTCATGAGAGAAGCGTTTGTGAAAGCGCATCTCGTATGCCGGTTATGGTTTGTGCTTTCGGGCTTTCTGTGATCGTGCCAGATTCGCAGCTGCGCATGTGGCCTTCGACCTCTTTGCTGCGAACCGGCAATCCGGTGTCTGACGTGACGTTCCCGGCAATTCACCGCATCGCCTTCACTTCACGCAAGCCGTAAAAACATCTCCAGGGGATAGGTTCCTTTCTTCCGGGCACGGGCTAAGATCAAATCCCGTGTCTTGGTTGGAAAGTTGTCATTTCCGCATACTCCAAAAGCCATGCGGGGCCTCTACGAAAGTTCTGCTGCGGTTGAAAGCTTGCGCGACCAATACGATTGGAGCGCCATCATGACGGGCACGCTGGCTGCCAGTCCGGCTGCGAGCGGCGCGTTCACCTTGCTGCCATTCACAATGGCATCGATGAAGTTTCCGGTGTGCGCTCGCTCCAGGTCCTGTGTCGCGTCAAACTGGGTTGCCGCGCCGCTGTTGGGAGTGAGCACGTATCCTTCACGGCTCAGGTCGAGAGTTCCTTCCGTGCCTTCAAAGAAAACCGAAGGCCGCGGATTGCGGATGGAGAGAACCGACGATTCAAAGTTGAGGTTCCAGTTCTTGTAACGCACCACCGCGCTCACGGTGTCGGGATTGGTCAGATCGCCCCGGAGCTGGAAGTCGCCTCCCAGCGCGGCCGCGCTCTCGGGCTTGTCGTCGCTCAGCATCCATTGCGCCACATCCGCCCAGTGCGTCAGGATGTCGGCGAGCAATCCATTGCCGTAATCGTGATAGGAGCGCCACGAACTGTACCGTGACAACTCATAGGGAACCTTCGGCGCCGGCCCGAGGAACAGGTCCCAGCGCAGCCCGGGCGGTTTAGGCTCATTGGGAATCACGCGCCGCTGCCAGGGAAAATTGCTCCACACCGCACGCGCAAAAATCACCTGACCCAGCTTGCCCGTGTCGAAGATCTCCTGCTTCACGCGCATGTAGTGCGCGCCGCTGCGCTGCTGCATGCCGCACTGCAGGATGGCTTTGCTCGCCTCCGCGGCTTTCGTCAGCGCCCCGCGCTCACTCCAGCGGTGCAGCGTCGGCTTTTCCAGATACGTATGCTTGTTCGCTCCCAGCGTGTCCTTGGCGATCTCGACATGCAGGTGATCCGGCGTGGAAACCAGCACCGCATCCACATCTTTGCGCTCCAGCATTTTCTGGTATTCGACTGAAACCTCGGCCTGTGCCGCGTGCTCTTTGAACCGGGACTGAAATTCCGCTGCCTGCTTGTCGTAAATGTCGGCCAGCGCCCGGATCTGCACTCTCGGATCCTTCACAAATCCGCCGCAAACAATGGTTCCGCGGCGACCCAGACCGATCACGCCCAGGCCCACGCGATCGTTGGCGCCGGGAATGGCGGCGTAGGCTCGCGCATCCATGCTGCGCGCGGCGGCCGTGGCGGCTACTGCTCCGGTCAAAATAAACGTACGGCGGTTCACGATGTAAACGCCTCCCTCATGGCCTTGTAAGCCGGCGCAATCACTTTCTCGCCACCCTGCGAATGGTCGGCGCGTTCCTCTTCGTTCTCCACCCAGCCCTTCCAGCCGATCTGCTCGATGGTGGCGGCCACCTGATGAAGCGGGAAATCGCCCGTGCCCAGCTCAACATACTGGTCGTTCTTGAAATCGCGCAGATGGAATCCGATGATGCGCTGAGAATGCGCGCGAATGAATGCGGGAACATCCGCGCCGCCGTGAAACGCATGACCGGCATCGAGCACAAAATGCACGAGCCCCGGATCGGTCTTCGTGTAGAGCGCTTCGATCTCGCCAAGCTTCGACTCAAACTCCCACCAGTGATTGTGATAGGCGGCCGTAATACCGGTAGTGAGCGCAAACCGCCCGGCGGTATTCAGCGCGTCGATTTTGGCCTTCAGTTGATCCGCATTTTGGGCCGGCGCGCCGCTCAGGATCAGATGCTTGGCGCCCAGCGCCGCACCGCCGCGCGCCACGGGCTCGTACACCGAGGGAGCCGCAATGCGCGTCGTCTGGTCGTAGAAATTGTCCGGGAAAAAGATGTGAATGCCGAAAAACGTCAGGCCCGTCTGCTCAATGCTGCGGCGCGCCATCTCCGGCGCGGCGAACTGCTCGCTCAGATACCGAAAACCCGCCTCAAATCCCTGATAGCCGATCTGCTCTACCTGCGCGAGCGTGGCCTCGAAGGTCTCGAATCGTTTCGGGTCGATAGGAAATGCATTCAACTGCACTCCGAACCGGATCCCCGCCGGAACACGGCCGCCTTGTCCGAACAGGCGCGCCGATCCCAGCGAGGAGATCGCTCCACTGGCTGCAAGCATTCCCAATGCCTGAAGAACCTCCCTGCGCGTTTTGTGCTCTTTCGTACTCCGCATCGCCATCATCCATTTCCTTCGTTCAGGCAATCGCCCAAACAACTCCGTCTTCACTCCGCCATCGCAATCTGTTCATGTTTGTGCGAAATCAACAGATCTCCCAAAAATACAAAAACCCACCTCGCCTCGTGGCGGGTGGGTTGCAGGGATCCTGAATTCGCTTCAGTGGCTAGCCCGGAACACACGCCCGCATCGCGCTGCTGCTGCAGCAACACATACACATCGCGGGAGTGAATCCGGTAATCATTGCTCTCGAAATCTGAAAAATTTTCCCGGCCGCTGGCAGGTTCATCTTGCCGTCGTTCGGGTACGGCTAATGTAGAGCCTACGTCCAGCCCTGTCAAGCGCCGCCGGTTTTTCCGCTCCAATTGCTTCATAGCAATAGCGTGGGACCCCCGCAAAATTCGGGTTTGCGAATCTGCATCGAGAACCGCCGGCATCAAGCAGGTGGATCGTCGAGCCATTCTCAACGCGAAGAGTTTTGCAGTCCGATCTTGGGCAAAAAAACTACGGTCTCTGATTCGGGGCGAAGTATAGGCAGAGACGATAACATCTGTCAATCAATTTCAATAGATTTTTTCTAAGTATATGACTTATAATACCTTACAGACTTAAGGTCCGCATGAAATGTGGAAAGCTCATGGGCCTGGTTCTCACGCCGCGTCGATCTGTGAGTGCACTCCGCGTGGAGCCTCAGCCCTGGCCGTCTTCATCAACCTCTGCCTCTTTTTGCACCTGCAACCTCTCATTAAGCGGTCCAGAATCTCTGCGTCACTTCCTGCAAACAACACGGGTCGGCGTAAAATCATTGATTATCAGTTATAATCGATTGACACTCCCAAACCCAGTCCGATATAGTTCTTGCGACTCGTCGGATCAGGACCGAACTCTGTGCTCCTTGCGCTTTCCCGCTGCGTCCCTTTCCTGCGCACTTCACAGGCGCCGAGAATCTCCAACTGGGAGAACCACATGCCGATCAAATTAACGCCTGGTAAAATCGCCGGCTTGAAAGCTGTCTCCGATGACCGCGGCGTGATCGCCGCGTTGGCCATGGATCAACGTGGGCTGCTCAGGAACATGCTGGCCAGAGAACTGGGAGGTGGTGAGCCTCCGCCCGAAATGGTGTCGGAGTTTAAGACCCTGGTTGCGCAGACCCTGACCAAAGAGGCATCGTCCATTCTGCTCGATATCGAGTACGGCCTTGAGGCTACAAAGCGCATTAATGGCAAAGGCCTGCTGCTCGCCTACGAACACGCGGGCTACAGTCCCGACAAGCCGGAGCGGCTGCCATCGCTGTTTGAGGGTTGGTCAGCCCTGCGCATCAAGGAAGCGGGCGCCGACGCCGTCAAGATCCTCGTTTATTACACGCCCTTTGAAAAGGACTGGGTCAACGATCGCAAGCGGGCCTGGGTCGAGCGCATCGGAGCCGAATGCAAGGCCGTCGATATTCCGTTTTTCCTCGAGTTCCTGCCCTATGACGTGCACGGCGAAGGCGAAGGCAGCATCGAATACGCACGCAGGAAGCCGGAGATCATCCTCAAGTCCATGGAGGAGTTCACCAGGGAGCGCTACGGCGCAGACGTGCTCAAGATCGAAGTCCCCATGCAGATGGCGCATGTCGAAGGCACGCGGGCTTTCAAGGGCCAAAAGCTCCACACGCGCGCAGAAGCCATGGAGTTCATCCGCGCGGAAGCGGCGCTCACCAGCAAACCCATCATTTTCCTTTCCGCTGGAGTCAGCAGCCAGGTGTTCCTTGAAACGCTGGAACTGGCCGTGGAGAGCGGCGCACCCTTTCACGGTGTTCTGGCCGGTCGAGCCACCTGGCAGGACGGTGTTCCCGTTTACGTCAAAGGCGGCGCCGCCGCGCTCGAAGCCTGGTTGAACTCGACGGGGCTCGAGAACGTCAGAGCCATCAACAAAATGCTCAAGTCCGCGTATCCTTGGCATGAGGCCCGCAGCATGCAAGCGTGAAAGGGCACGACTTCAGTCGTACCGTGCGTGCCGTAAGATGAATGCGGCTTCAGCCGCTGAAAAATGTTTTCGGGTCTTTGGAGTTTTGCCAAGGGCAGCTCTTGGCGCCGGCTTGAATCCCGCACGGCAGTTCAGGGCCTGGAGGAAGTTTGCCGCACGCTGAAGAGAACGTCCGAACCGAGAGCGGGCAAGTACTCGAGCGTTCCAGCAGAGGCCGCGCCTGGCTCATCCTCTGTCTCCTTTTCTTCCTCACCGTCATCATGTTCATCGCCCGCCTGGCGCTTTCGGTCATGGCGCCGGTGCTGCGCACCACATTTCATCTCACCAACGCCGCCTACGGAAGAATCGTCTCCGCGCTGGGCTTCGGGATGATGACGGGCGAATTCCCCATGGGCTATCTCATGGATCGCCTGGGCGCTCGCCTCGGGCTCGCGGCTGCCATCGCCTGGTGGTCGACTGCGACCGCCTCGTTTGCACTCGCAGGTTCCGGGCTTTCGCTGGGCCTTTCGCAATACTGGAAAGGCACTGGTGAATGCGGCACCTACACCGGCGGAGTCAAGACCATCACGCGGCTATTTGAGAAAAAAGACCGCACGCTCGCCATCGGAATCTTCAACGGCGGCAGCGTCATCGGCGCAACTCTCGCCGTGCCGGTCATGGTATATCTCCTCGAACACTACGGCTTCCGCGTCGCGTTTCTTGTGCCCGCGATTGCCGGGTTCCTTTGGATTCCGGCCTGGTGGTTCATGTACGGCAAGGAGCCGAAATCGACGGCGCCGGCTGGCCAGCCTTCGATCTCCGCACGCGAGCTCCTCGGCAACTCCTCCACTTGGGCTGTCATCCTCTGCCGCTTCTTCGTCGGGCCTGTTATGCAGTTCTACTGGTACTGGACGCCCATCTATCTCTTCAGCGCGCGCCACATGACCATGGTGCAGATTGGCATCGTCGCCTGGATTCCATTTCTGATGGGCGACGTCGGCGGCATCGCCGGAGGCTGGGCCGCGGGCGCCATGATTCGCCGCGGATTCTCGGTGCGCAACACGCGGCGGATCCTGATGTATGGCAGCGCGCTCATCTGCCTGCTCAGCCTGGCCGTGCCTTTCCTTCACGGCATCACTCTGGTCATGACCTTGCTCTCCGTGACCATCGCTGCCGACAACTTCCTCTCTGCGCATATGTTCGCGGCCGTCACCGATCTCTTTCCCGAGCACCAGGTGGGCCGCGCTGCTGGCCTCATGGGTATTGCCGGAGACCTGAGCGGCGCGTTGTTTCCGCTGCTCACCGGCATTCTCATCGACCGCTTCTCCTACACGCCCGTCTTTCTGCTGGTCGCGCTTATGCCTCTGGCGGGCACGGTTGCGCTCTTCGCCGTCGGCCGCAAATACCGCCACCTCGATCGGCCAGAAGCTGCAGCTGCATAGTCCTCACGCGAAAGGATTCCATGCCCACTCTCACGCGACGCGATGCTCTGGCGCTCCTGTTCGCCGCGCCTGCCGGCCTCCATTCCCTTGCCGGCCAATCTACGGATGGCATCTCCCTTTTTGACGGCACCTCGCTGCGCGGATGGCGGGCCCACGGCCGCGCGGATGCGTTCAGCGCAACCAACGGACAGATCTCCGTCCACAGCGGGGATGCGCGCCTCTTCTATGTCGGCCCCTCAGGGCACGCGGATTTCCAAAACTTCGAACTCAGCGCGGAAGTCATGATGCAGCCGGGCGCAGAGTCTGCCCTCTGCTTCCACACGAAAGCTCTGACCTCGCCGGCCCCGGGTTTTCAGGTGCTCTTGGCCAACAGCGCGCGCGGCCCGAACGGTTTCATCCAGCGCAGAAAGACCGGCTCGCTCTACGGCGTGCGCCATATCTGGAAGCAATTCATCCCCGACAACAAGTGGTTCACTCTGAACCTTCTCGTTCGGCAAAAGCAGATTCAGGTTCGCATCAACGGCATGCTCGTCGTCGAATACATCGAGCCCGACGACGCCTTTTCTGCCAACGCCGGCTTCGATTGTCGCATCGGCCACGGCACCTTCGCGTTGCAGGCGCTCGGCCCGCAAGGCGCAACGTCCTTCCGCAACCTTCGTGTCCGCCCGCTGCCCGATGCTGTCCCGCTGCTTTCCAACGAGCACCCGCAAGTCGACGACGTCTATCGCGACATCATCCGTCTCGGTGCAGCCAATATTCCTGTCGTCGATTACCACACGCACCTGAAAGGCGGGCTCACGCTCGATCAGGCTCTCGCCAACTCGCGGCGCGTCGGCATCGGCTACGGCATCGCCATCAATTGCGGCCTGAGCTTTCCGGTGCACGACGACGCCAGCATTCGCGACTACCTCGCAACCATGAAGGGCCAGCCCTGCTACGTGGCCATGCAAGCCGAAGGCCGCGAATGGAGAACTCTTGTCACGCCCGAATCCGTCGCCCAATTCGATTACGTCTTCACCGATGCCATGACGTTTACAGATGACCACGGCAAGCGCATGAGGATCTGGATTCCCGAGGAGATCGGCGTGATCACCGACAAGCAGGCCTTCATGGAAATGTTAGTCAAGCGCATTGAAGGCGTGATGCGCGAGCCCATCGACATCTACGCCAACGCGACATACATTCCCGACCAGATTGCCGCGGATTACGATGCGCTATGGACGCCCGAGCGGATGCAGCGCGTGATCGACGCCGCCCTGCGCAACGATGTGGCCATCGAAATCAATAATCGCCGGAAAATTCCCAGCCCTGCGTTCTTGAAAATGGCCAAGGCTGCCGGATGCAAATTCTCCTTTGGCACCAATAACGCCGAGGCGGAGCTGGGCCGCCTCGAGTATCCGATGCAGATGGTCAAAGACTGCGGCCTCGTCTGGCAGGACATCTTCGTGCCCAAACCCGACGGTCAGAAGCCCATCCAGATTAGGAAGTAACGCGCGGCATCGGCGTCGACCGCTTCACAGCATTCATCGCCGGCTTCCCATCCAGCACCCTCGCCGCATCCTCGCACACCGCCGCTGTCACGCGATCCTGCGCTTCGCGCGTAAACGCCGCGATGTGGGGCAAGAGAATCACGTTCGGCATGGATTCGAGCTCGCCGATCTGCGGAGGCTCCTTGCTTCTCACGTCCAGCCCTGCTCCGCCCACGATACCGGCCTTCAGCGCCTCCACCAGGTCCTGCTCCACAACCACTTTGCCGCGCGAAGTGTTGATGAAGAACGCGCCCGGCTTCATGCTCATGAACCGCTCGCGATTCAGCAACCCTACGGTCTGCGCTGTGGCGGGCAAATGGCACGAAACCACGTCCGCGCGCGCCAGCAACTCGTCCAGTTCCACTAACTCGGCCTGCACTTCACTCAGCAGAATGTTGTCCCGGCTCAAAAAAGGATCGTAGGCCAGAACCTTCATGCCGAACGCCATCGCGCGTCGCGCCGTCAGGTAACCGATCTTCCCTGCTCCGACAATGCCTAGCGTTTTGCCGTAGAGTTCCGTGCCCACAAAGCGCTGCCGACTCCAGTTGCCCTTCTTCGTATCCGCGTCGGCGGCAGGAATAAATCGCGCCAGTGAAAGCATCAGGCCGATCGCAATCTCAGCCACGCTGATGGCATTCTGGTCGGGCGTAAACGAGACCACAATGCCCGCCTTCTCGGCGTGCTTGTAGTCGACATTGTCTAGGCCCAC
The DNA here is from genome assembly GCA_964569985.1 of uncultured Occallatibacter sp. GTDB lineage: Bacteria > Acidobacteriota > Terriglobia > Terriglobales > Acidobacteriaceae > Telmatobacter. The sequence goes on along the minus strand of CAZMWL010000001.1, from coordinate 281,863 downwards.
CCCTGCTCTGCCAATTACAAGCAACTCCTGCGCCGCATCGATGAGCGAAGCCGTTACCGGCGTCTGGTTGCGCACGATCAGCGCACGGCATTTCTTCACCTTTTCGGCAAGCAATACCGGATCCTTCCACAAATCCGGCTGGAAGACGACGCGAAACCGCGCGCTCAGCGCATCGACCGCAGCGCCTTGAATATTTTCCGAGATCAAGATATCGATCATGGCTGGCCTACCACCTCATGGCAATTGAATGCGACGTTCAAGCGGGAGCACCACTGCTCGATCTCCGCGACGGTTTCGGGCGAAACGGGAATGCCCTGTGCGTTGTTGACAGCGGCCTTCCGCGAGGAACGCTCACCGGGAACCAGGATCTCTTCCACGCCGGGACGCTTCTTCGAGTCTTTAATCAGATCGATGGTTTCGTCGATGCGCCGTAGGTATTCGCCGTAATCGAGAAACGCCTTCACATCGAACAGGCAGAAGAAATGGCCCACATCCTGCTTGCGGTCGAGGTTCTTGTACATGGAGCCCACGTCGGGACCGATCGCCGCGCCCGAAAGCACGCCGCTGAATAGCTCCACCATCATCGCCAACGCGTAGCCCTTGTGCCCGGCCATGGTCAGCACCGTGCCCAGCAGCGCCTGCGACGCATCGGTCGTCGGATTGCCTTGCGCGTCGAGCGCCCAGCCCAGCGGAATCCCCTGGCCTTTCTTTTGTGCGGCGATGATGTTGCCGCGCGCAACCCCTGAAGTCGCAAGATCGATCTTCACGGGAAATCCCTTGCCGGTCGGAAACGACGCCGCAATGGGATTGGTGCCAAAGAAAGCTTCGTATCCGCCTTCGGGCGACATGGCCGGCTCGCAGTTGGTCATGGCCAGCAAAATCATGCCCTGGCTGGCTGCAAAGTTGCAGTACCACGAAAGCGCGCCAAAGTGCTGCGAATTGCGGATGGTCGCGACTGCCACGCCGTTCTGGCGGGCCATCGGCATCAGCAAATCCAGCGCCTTGCGCGCCTGCACCTGGCCCAGCCCGTTCCCCGCGTCAAGCACCAGCACGCTCCCCGCCTGCCGCTCGATCTCGAGCGCCGCCTTGGGATCGATGAGTCCCAACTCGATGCGCTTGAGGTAAATATTCAGCCGCGAGACGCCATGGGTTGACACGCCGCTCACATCGGCATCCACCAGCACCTCGGCAAACAGCGTCGCATCGCCAACAGGCACGCCCATTCCGGCTGCCAGTTGCGTCACAACGTTGACGAGTTCCTTCTTGGAATAACGATTCATAATGCCCCACGATAGCGTGTTTCAGGAACCGGTTTCGCGAAAGGGCACGACTTCAGTTGTGCCGAAAGCGTCGCAATGCGTGCAGGGGCTTTAGCCCCTCAACGATTTCAATCGAAGCCCGCAAACCATTCTTGCAACGCACTCTGGAAAATTAATTGCGCTCCGGGCTCCGCGAACGGAACCCGAAGCACAGGTGTGTAAAGCCTTGCGCCTACGCGCTGCGATAGAGCTTGGTCATCACGAACTCGCGATGGCCCAGCGCCTCTGCCGCGGTATTCCGCCCGTTCGCCGTGCGCACGATCATCTCGATCAACGCATCGCCTGCCTGGTCGAGCGTCATCTCGCCCTGCAGAACCGGCGACACGTCCACATCGATATGATCGGCCATCAACTTCACCGTCTTGGGATTTCCCGAGAGCTTGATTACCGGCTCAATGGGATTGCCGATCACGTTGCCCTGTCCGGTCGGGAACAAATGCACCACCGCGCCCGAAGCCGCCCACAGCGTCACGGCTTCTGCCGCGGCGCTCGACGTATCCATGAACCACAAGCCTTTGTCCGTGGGCATCTCTGCCGGTTTCAGGCAGCCGACAAACTTCGTCTTCTTGCCCAGCTTCTCCACGTTGCCCAGCGCCTTCTCTTCGATGGTCGTCAATCCGCCGGCAATGTTGCCCTTGGTCGGCTGCGACTCGGAGAGATCGTCGGTCTTCTGGCCGAAAACCAGCTTCTGGTAGTCGTCGAACATCGCCTGGAACTGCGCGCGCACCGTGTCATTCACGGCCTTGGAGGCCACAATGTGCTCGGCGCCGGTCAGCTCCGTAGTTTCCCCAAAAGAAGCCATGCCGCCGTTGGCGCAGTGCTTGTCAATCACGTTGCCGACCGTGGGGCAGCTTGAAAGTCCGGTCGTGGTGTCGCTCTCGCCGCACTTCACGCTGATGTAGAGCTCGCTGAACTTGCACTCCGTGCGCTGAAGCTCCGTCGCCCACTGCACAAACTCCTTCGCCTTCCTTGAAGCCTGCGCGATGCACGCGATATCGCCCTGGCCCTCGATGGAAAATCCCGCCACCGGCTTTCCCGTCTTGGCAATTCCGTCCACGATCTTCTGCGTCCAGCCCGGCTCGATGCCAATCACGATCGCTGCGGCCACGTTGGGATTCGCGCCGGTGCCGATCATGGTGCGGAAGAAAAGCTCCAGGTCCTCGCCGAACTGCAAGCGTCCGTAAGCGTGAGGCAGGCCCAGCGTGCCCTTGATGTTGTTGGCCACGGCCTCGGTCGCGGCATTTGAAATGTCGTCCACGGCCAGGATAATCACGTGATTGCGAACGCCCACGCGTCCGTTTTCACGCCGATACGCATGAATTGTCTGGTCCTTCATTATGCCCACCTCTTCGTCTTCAGGTTCTGCACGTGCACGTGTTGCCCCGCCTTGACCGGCTGCACGATTCTTCCGATTTCGCAGCCGTACTTGATCACCGTATCGCCCACGGCCAAATCCTTGAGCGCCAGTTTGTGGCCCAGCGGAATATCCTGCGCCGCCTTTGCCGTCAGTGGCTTGTTGGTTGAGAGATCCCTGCCGGTCAATTGCGTTCCGGCCGCGATATCCACGACGGCCACGCCAACTGTGTCCGCTGAATCGTGAACGAGAAATTGAATCATCGTGTTTGCTCCTTCATCCATTCCTTCCGTGAAAATGTCACATTCCGCCAAAGGAGACATGCTTCGTCTCCAGAAAAGCTTCTAACCCTTCGCTACCCAGTTCGCGGCCCCATCCGCTCTGCTTCACGCCGCCAAAGGGAGCATTGCTCGTAGTCGGCGCGCCGTCGTTGATGCCCAGCGTTCCCGCCTCAATCTGCTCCGCCAGCCGGAAGATGCGCGCAATGTCGCGCGTCATCGCGTAGGCGCTCAGCCCGTACTCGCTGCCGTTCGCCAGTGCGATGGCCTCATCCTCGGTTTCAAACGTCGTGATGGGCGCTATCGGCGCAAACGTTTCTTCGTGCATGCACAGCGACGACGCGCTCACTCCGTCGATCACCGTGGGCTCCAGAAAATATCCAGTCGTCCCCTTCCGCTTGCCGCCGCAGAGCACTTTACCGCCCCGGCCCACTGCTTCTTCAATCTGCGCCAAGGCCGCATCCAGCGCCTGCTGGTTGATAAGCGGTCCCATGTCGACGCTCGGCTCCAGTCCGGGACCAGTCTTCAGCTTTTGCACCCCGGCAACGAACCGCTTCACGAACTCATCGTGAATCGAACGCTGCACATAAATGCGATTGGCCGCGATGCACGACTGCCCCGTGTTGCGGAACTTCGCGATCAGCGTTTCCTCGACGGCCTTGTCCAAGTTGCAATCGTCGAAGACCAGCAGAGGGGCCAGCCCACCCAGTTCAAGCGAAAGCGGCTTGATCGATTGCGCCGCGCCCTTGATCAGTTCCCTGCCCACCTCGGTCGAACCCGTGAACGTGATCTTGCGGCAGATGGGATTGGTCAGGAACTCCTCGGCAATCATCCGCGCGCTGCCGATCACAAGCTGAAACACACCGCCGGGAATCCTGGCCGCCTCAACGCACTCCGCAAATGCAATGGAACTCAGCGGCGTCTGCGAAGACGGCTTCAGCACCACAGGGCATCCCGCTGCCAGCGCCGGCGCGGCCTTGCGAATGCCCAGCACCAGCGGGAAATTCCACGGCGCAATCGCGCCCACCACGCCGATTGGCGTCTTCACCACCATGTTTCGCTTGCCTTGAACCTGGTGCGGAATCAGCCGCCCGTACGCGCGCCGGCCTTCTTCGGCAAACCAGCGCAGATGGTCCTCGGTCATTGCCATCTCGCCTTTGCTCTGCGCCAGCGGCTTGCCGTTTTCAAACGTGATCAGCCGGGCGATCTCGTCCGCGCGCTTGTGCACTTCGTCGGCCACTCGGTTGAGAAATGCGCCGCGCTCCTTGGCCGTGATTCCGCGCCATGCGGGGAATGCCGCCTGCGCGGCGTCAAACGCCGAATGCACCTGGTCCCGATGGAGCGCCGAGACGCTGGCAAACTTTTCGCCCGTCGCCGGATCCGTAACCTGGATCTTCTCGCCGGTCTCAATCCACTTCCCGCCGAGATACACCTTGTACGATTTTTGCTGCTCGCCGCTCATCCGCTTCGCCTCACTTGTAACTCCGTCTCCCGTATAGCGCCAATTTCCCACGTAGCGCCGGTCTCCACCCCGGGGTCCCCGGCGAACTCGCTTTTAGCTCGCTGGGGTGGTAGACCGGCTGTAGAGCGGGTGTCCACGCCCGCGCTCGCCCACTCCCACGACCCCACTTTCCAATCCCTACTCGTACCACTCCACGCCCAGCGCTCTCGCCAGTCTCCGGAACGTTTCTTGCTCCTTGCCAAACGACAGCAGCACATGGTGCGGCATGCCCGCATGCACCAGGCGATCGAAACGCGCCGTCACATCGCCGCCGCATGCTGTTTCCGTAATATCCACCAGCACCATGTTCCCGGTCACCTTGCGCCGCGGCGTCACACTGCGCCCTTCAAATGCCGTCATGTGGTAGCGGCCGTCGCACCGCCATAGCCGCGTAATGGTCACGTCTTCGTTGATGCGCAGGCTTCCATCCACAACCATCGGCTTCACGATATTAAAGTGCTTGGCCAGCGTCGGCCCGCCTTCCGAGCCCACCGGCTCGCACATATTCATCGCCGCCATGCCCGGATGCCAGAAGAAAATCGAGTTGCGATCGTGCTCCAGCCAGTCGCTCAGATATCCCGCCCCTGATCCCAACTCGCGGCTCATCAGGCTGCCGATCGACCCATCCACATCGCCTTCAATCGAAACTGCGCAGCCCTCGGTGCTCAGCCGCGAAACCGCCAGGTAAGGCCATTGCCCGATCATGTTCGGCAGTTCGGGCCAGCATTGAATCGTAATCGCGTCCAGACTTTCCTCTTCCATCAGCTCTCGCATCGCCAGGTAGCAACGCGAGTTCGTGGGCAAATCGTCCTTGGTGACGTCGCGCATCGGCAGCTTCAGTTCCAGCACGCGTTCCACATCTTTGCGCACATTTTCTTCGGGAATCGCATGCACGCGTTCAACAAATTGCGGCAGGCTCAGCGGGTGCAACTGCGTGCCCATGGTCCTCTGCAAAAGGAACGGATCGGCAGCGAGATCGATAAATCCCGGAGCGTGGGTTCCGATCACGCCCACCTTTGCGCTGCGCAGCACGGCTACCGTGCGCGCAATAGCAATCGCCCGCACCATTTCAGCGCGCAGCGTTTTGTCATCCGGATCGCCATACACCAGCTCAAACGCATGGCCCGCCTGCCGCAGCGTCGATCCCCACAGATGCTGCCCCACCAGCGAGCACGAGCTCACCTTGCCATCGCCCGGCCGCTCCGGCGTCGCCCACAGTACCACCGGATCGGGCCACTGCTGCGCTACCGTCAATGCCAGTTGCCCATTTCCCATCGAGGGGTGCAGCATCACCAGCGCCTGGCAACCGGCGGCACGAATCTTGTCGAGCGCCACCGCGATGGTGGCATCGTCGATCACCGGCGTCTCGGCGCCAACCGTCGCGTAGCCCAGATCCTTCAGCGCAGCCACGGCGCGCCCGCAAATGATCTGGTTCCATTCCTGGTCGAAACCCGGGCGCTTGCGCCCCAGGATCAGCACGCCAATCGGTTTTTGCGCGGCGGCCGTCACAGACTTTTGCATGTTCATCCTTTCCACACAACGCATCAATTCGTATAGCGGACGAAGTACGGCGTCAGTTCGCCCACCAATGGTCTCACGTAGTTGAAGAATCGGTCGCCCACAGGAATCGCCGCATCCACAATCCACTCCGCAGGCAGCGGACGTTCGGCGTCGGCAACTTCGCTCAACGCAACCAGCTCATATCCGCTCGCAGTTCCGATCGGCAGCAGCGACACCATCTTCTCTGTTTCGCCCGCGGCCAGCGCGCGCACTCCGGCGCGGCCTACCAGTTCGGCGTCCTTCTGGTCCTGCGCCGAAACGTGCGCCCTCGCTGCCCTCGCAATCAGTCCCGGCTTTTCCGTGCGGCAGCGAATCTTTAGCTTCTCTCCCACCAGGTTCGCCATAAACTGCCCCACCCCGCCCGTCATGGGCCGCGCCAGCGGATCGAGATGCGTGGCATCTTTTAGCTCGTACACCAAACTTCCATCGGGATTCCGAATTCCTTCGGTCGCCACCACAATGGCCCAGCCGTGGCGAGTCACAATTTGATCCAGATCCGCCAGGAACTTCTCCGCATGGAACGGTCTCTCAGGGAGAAAAATCAAGTGCGGCGCGTCCGCATCTCTCGCCTTCGCCAGCGCCGTTGCCGCCGCCAGCCAGCCAATGCTGCGCCCGATCACTTCAAGAATCGTCACTGGTTGCGGCAGCGAGCGAATATCCATGCCCAGGTCGCGCGTAGTCTGCGCCATGTACCGTGCCGCGCTGGCAAATCCCGGGCAGCGGTCGGTCATGGCAATATCGTTGTCCACGGTCTTCGGCACGCCGATCACCTGCACCGCAAATCCCGCATCGCGGCAGTGCTCGCTCACCAGCGACGCGCCCTTCATGGTGCCGTTGCCGCCCATGAAAATGATGGATCGGATCTCATGTCGCCGTAGGTTCTCGACCATACGGTCGTAATCGTCTTCTGTGGGCTTGTAACGGGAGGAACCCAGCGCCGCGCCCGGGCTATGATGCAGCAGTTCGAGATCGCCGGCTGTCATCTGCCCAAGCTCGACAATGTCATCCTGCACCAACCCTTGCATGCCGTAGCGCGCGCCAAACACGCGGCCCGCTCCCGGCTGGCTCACTTGCTCTGAGATTGCGCTCGCCAGGCTGGCGTTGAAGACGGCCGTGGGTCCGCCGCCTTGCACGATCATCAGATTCCCAACGCCCATGCGCGTCCTTCTCTCCCCATCCGCGGGCCAGGCCATAGCTCAAAGCTACGTCTTGCCAACGCGCGTCGTGATTACGCGCTTGCCACAGTGCGCGATTCCAGCTCGGCCAGGCGCTTCGCCAGCAGCGTTTCCAGCTCCACAAGAGCAGCGGAAAAGCCTTCAATGCCTTCCTTCAGCTTGTCGGTAGCCATGCGGTTGCCGGCCAGTTGCCGTTCGAAGCTCTCCTTGCTGTCCACGACAATTTTCTCAATCGGCATGGCCTTCGCCGCTTCCACGCTGAGCTTCGGCGTCAGTTCGTCCTCAACGGCTTCCAGTTCAGCCAGCACCTTGGGTGCGATCGTCAGCAGGTCGCTGCCAACCAGCTCCCGAACCTGGCCAACATTCCAAAAGCTCGCGCCCATCACTTCAGTCTTGTAACCATACTTCTTGAAGTAGTTGTAGACCGCGGTCACATGAATCACGCCGGGATCCTCGGCGCCGAAATAATCTCTTCCGGTTTCCTTCCTGTACCAGTCGAGAACGCGGCCGCAAAACGGCGAAACCAGCGTGGCTCCCGCTTCAGCCGCCGCAACGGCCTGGAACGTTCCGAATATCAGCGTCAGGTTGCAATGGATGCCTTCCTTTTCCAGCACCTCTGCGGCCCGTGTGCCTTCCCATGTCGCGGCAATCTTCACCAGAATCCGCTCGCGCGAAATTCCCTCCGCCTCATACTGCGCAATAATGCTGCGCGCCTGCGCGATGCTCGCGTCAGTGTCGTAAGAGAGGCGTGCGTCCACCTCGGTCGATACCCGGCCGGGAACGACGGCGAGGATATTCTTGCCCCACGCGATGCCCAGCCCGCGGAAAGCCAGGTTGGCAACCGCGCGATCGCTCGCCCCCGCGCCCAGTTCCTTGCGCGCGCTCATCAGCTCCCCATCCAGGATGGGCTGATACTTGGGCATCTTGGCCGCATTGGTAATGTGCGAGGGGTTGGTCGTCGCGTCCCGCGGCTTGAACCGCTCCATGGCTTCGATGTCGCCCGTGTCGACGACGATCACACTGTGCTTGCGTAGCTGTTCCAGCAGATTCTGCGGCATATTCCTCCCGCGGGTGCTTCATTCTCGATTTGCATCCGTCTGGCGTTTGCTGGCCGAACCTTCCCGGCCAATCGTCCCAGCAAACCCTTCAATTCCATCAGCCAGACAAGGGGCCTTCTACCCCCAGATTGAAGGAGAATAGTATTATCGATTGCAAACGATTGTCAATCCAAATTATCTCACAATCGGCCTTTGCCTGGATTTCCCACAGCCTTCAGCCCATGCCTCTTTCATTCAGCATAATTCCTCTGGATTCCGGGCAAAAGCGTGCCTCCTCGCAGCTCCGGAGCTCCGCTTGGCCTGGATTCCACCCGCGCACAAACCCACGGTAGTTCTTGACACCGGCAATCCATCGTAATAGATTTCTCCTGCCCTTAAGTTCGCTGTTTTCCGGACCACCCATAAACAGCTGCCTGCATGTTCGCTCCTAAAGTGGTCTGCACGCCAATCACGTACCCTTACCTTGTTGCTTGTTCGGTTTTGAGGAGAAATCACCATGCCCACCAGACGAGAGTTCGTTACGGGCGCGGCGGCAGGCTTGGCCGCATGCGCTTTGGCCCCGCGCGCCTTTGGCAAAAAGATGGATCGCCCCGTGGGCGTACAGCTTTACACCGTGCGCAGCCTGGTCGATAAGGACTTCCCCGGCACCCTCGCCGCCATCCGCAAAATCGGCTATCGCACCGTGGAAACCTATGTCGCCGAGTACAAAATGGCCGCGAAGGATCTGCGCCAGGCCATCGTCGATGCCGGCCTCATCGCTCCCAGCGGCCACTTTAGCTATAACGACTTCAGCACGCGCTTCGATTACGCCAAAGAGTTGGGCCTGGAGTGTGTGGTCTGCTCCTCGGTCCCCGGCAATGTAGGCAATTCGGCCGACGGCTTCAAGCGCGCCGCCGATCAATACAACGCCTGGGGCGAGCAAGCCAGGAAAATGGGACTGAAGTTCGGCTTCCACAACCACAACACTGAGTTCAAGGACTACGGCGGCCTTACCGGCATCGACATCCTCCTTCAGAACACCGATCCGGCTCTTGTCCAATGGCAAATGGACTGCTACTGGGTGGCGCAGGCCGGCTTCGACCCCGTCGCGATGCTCAAGAAACACGGCAAGCGCATGCAGTCGCTGCACCTCAAAGACCGCAAGCCCAACTTCCCGCCGTCCACTGACACCGGTCCCAGCTCCGCGCACTTCACTGAAGTCGGCACCGGCACGCTCGATTGGACCACGATCCTGCGCCTCGCCGGCCAAGATCACATTCCCAACATGTATGTGGAGCAGGACCAGACCGAGCTTCCGCCTCTCGAAAGTCTACAAATCAGCTACACCAACATCGAGAAGTTCCTGAACGCGTAATGTAGCGCCGGTCTCCGGACCGGCTGTCGCGAGGGCTAAAGACCCCCGCAAAACTCACGGCGGTTGAAAATGGGACACTCCTTCTGCCGTCGAGAGTTCCGGGGAAAATGCTCCGTGCCCCATCCTTTTCGCGTTCCTTGCGAAAAGGGTGGGAAAGCAAAAGGCTGAGCCCACCTGTTCTGGAGCCGCCTTGTCCCGAATTCCGCGCGTCCTCGGCATGGCTGCGTTTTTTCGCTCCCTTGCTCCCTCGCTCCCGCCTTTCGAGTAGAATTGAGCAAATTCGTTGAAACCTCGCTGTTCTTGTGACACTCCAGAAACTGGTTGGAAGGGCCCCATTCGGGGAAGCGGAATAACTGCTCTCAGGCAATCCCCGTTCTCCGGAGAAGGTCAAAACCGATGAACGCTGTTTCGAGTGATTCCGTCGTGATGAACACCGCCGGCTCGCCCTTGAGCGCCGCACCGCGCGGCCGCCGCGGCTTCTGGGCGCTGATTGCCACGCAGTTCCAGGGCGCATTCAGCGACAACATCCTGCGCAATCTGCTGCTCTCGATCGTCATCGGCATGAACATGGCGCAGACCCAGCGCGAGACGTTCGTCTCCGTGGTCACCTTCCTGTTCTCGGTGCCGTTTCTCATCTTGAGCATGCCCGGCGGCTGGCTGGCGGACCACTTCAGCAAGCGCCAGGTCACCATCTGGACCAAGGTCATGGAATTCGGCTCCATGCTGCTGGCCACAGCCGGCCTCGCGACGCACACCCTCGCGCTTTCGCTGGTCGCGCTTACGCTGGTGGCCAGTCAAGCCGCACTGTTCGGGCCCTCGAAGTACGGTTTGCTGCCGGAGTTGTTGCCTGAGAAGAGCCTGTCGTGGGGCAACGGCGTCATCGAACTTTATACGTTTCTGGCCATCATCATCGGCACCGTGGCCGGCGCATGGATGGGCCAGCACTTCGCCGGGCACGAAGTGAATGCCGGCTACGTGCTGCTCGGTCTCTCCGCAATCGGCTTTTTCACCAGCTTCGGCGTCGACAACGTGCCCGCCGCGGCGCCGGAAAAACCCTTCCGTCTGAATATTGTCGGCGATCTCTGGGTGCAGATCGGCAAGATGCGCAAGGACAAGGCGCTGTTTCTGGCCGTGATGGGCAACACCTACTTCTGGTTTCTCGGCTCTCTGCTCTTCTCCACCATCGTCATCTACGGGCCCGATGTGCTGCACGTCAGCCAGACCAAAACCGGCTACCTGAACGCCATGCTCGCCGTGGGCATCGGCATCGGCAGCATGGCCGCTGGATGGCTGAGCGACAACAAGATCGAGTACGGGCTCATTCCGCTGGGCTCGATCGGCATGACCGTCACCGGCTTCGCGCTCGGCATCACGCCGCACGGCATGACAGGATCGGCGGCACTGCTGGGCCTGCTGGGATTCTGGGCGGGATTCTTCTCCGTGCCCGTGAACGCGCTCATTCAGCACAAACCACCGGAAGAAGATAAGGGCGGCATCATCGCTGCCGCCAACCTGCTCTCCTTCGTCGGCATCGCACTTTCCTCCGTCGTCTACTTCATCTTCACCGCCTACGTCCACCTCAATCCCCAAGGCGTCATCGTCGCCGGCTCCGTCATTACAGCGGCCGCCACCGCCTACGTTCTCTACCTGCTCCCCGAGTGGTTCGGCCGCCTGATTCTCTTCTTCGCCACGCGCACGGTCTATCGCGTACACGTCATCGGCCGCGACAATTTCCCTGCAAAAACCGGCGCCCTGCTGGTCTGCAACCACATGTCGTTTGTCGATGTCGCGCTCCTCGTCGCCGCCACCGACCGCCCCATCCGCTTCATCATGTTCCAGGGCATTTACGACCACCCCGTCGTCAAGCCTCTCGCCAAAATGGTGAAGGCCATTCCGATTTCGAGCGAGCTGCATCCGCGCGAGATGCTGCACTCGCTCCACGTAGCCAGCGACGCGCTGCGTAACAACGAGATCGTCTGCATCTTTGCCGAGGGACAGATCACGCGTACCGGGCAGATGCTTCCCTTCCGCCGCGGCCTGGAGCGCATCATGAAAGACGTCGACGTTCCCATCGTTCCGGTGAACCTCGACGGCGTGTGGGGCAGCATCTTCAGCTTTGCGCGCGGACGCTTCCTGTGGAAGGTGCCGCATCACATTCCCTATGACGTCACGGTGAGCTTCGGCAAGCCCATGCCGCCTGCGTCCACCGCCATTGAAGTCCGTGCGGCGGTGCAGGAACTGCACGCCGTCGCCTTTGAGATGCGCAAGCCGCACATGAAAACTCTCGACCGCGCCTTTGTGCACACTGCCCGCCTGCACCCGTGGCAGTTCTTCATGGCCGATGGCAAAACCCCGCGCGTCTCCTTCGCATCGGCGCTCGGCACCACCGTCTTCATCGCGCGCCGGTTGCGGCGTCAGGTGGGCGGACAGCCCATGATCGGCATGCTCATTCCCCCCAGCGTCGGCGGCGCTCTCACCAACTACGCCCTCATGCTCGCGGGCCGCGTGCCGGTCAACCTCAACTACACCGCGCCTAACGATGTCATCGCGAGTTGCGCGCAACAGTGTGGCATCGACGTGGTCGTCACGTCCCGCGCATTCCTCGAGCGCTTCCCGAATATGACCATCCCCGGCCGGACGCTGCTGCTTGAAGACGCCCTCGCCGCCCCTCGCATGAGCGAGAAGCTGACCGCGCTGGCGCTGGCCTGGCTCATGCCGGTCGGCCTGCTCAAACGCGTGCTCGGCGCCAATCGCGTCAAGCTCCAGACGGAATTCGCAACCGGTAAAGGCCGTGCCGCCCGCCGCACTGAGCAGATGGATCAGCTCGCCACGGTCATCTTCAGTAGCGGCAGCACTGGCGATCCCAAGGGCGTCCTGCTCACGCACTTCAACATCATGTCGAACATCAGCCAGGTCAGCCAGGTCTTCATGCTCGGCGGCCGCGACAAGATTCTCGGCATCCTGCCCTTCTTTCATTCCTTCGGATTCACCGCCGGGCTCTGGCTGCCCGCGGTGCAAGGCGTTGGCGTTGTCTTCCACCCCAATCCGCTCGACGCGCAGGTCATCGGCTCTCTGGTCAGCAAGTACCAGGTCACGTTCCTCGTCGCCACGCCCACATTCCTGCAAGCCTACATGCGCCGCTGCAAGCCTGAGTGCTTTGGCTCGCTGCAATATGTGCTGGCGGGCGCGGAGAAGCTGCAGGAGCGCGTCGCCCTCGCCTTCGAAGACCAGTTCGGCATCCGTCCGCTGGAGGGCTATGGCTGCACGGAGTGCTCGCCGATCGTCGCCGTGAATGGCAAGGATTTTCGCGCTCCCGGGTTCCGCCAGGTCGCTGCCAAGCGCGGCAAAATAGGCCACCCGCTCCCCGGCGTCTGCGTCAAAATCGTCGACATCGACACCGGCCAGCCCGTCGCGCCGGGAACCGCGGGCATGCTGCTCGTCAAAGGCCCCAATGTGATGCGCGGCTATCTGGGCAAGCCGGAAAAAACCGCCGAAGTGTTGCACGATGGCTGGTACACCACGGGCGACATCGCCACCATGGAGGAAGACGGCTTCCTCACCATCACCGATCGCCTCTCGCGCTTCAGCAAGATTGGCGGCGAAATGGTGCCGCACATCCTCATTGAAGAAAAGCTGAACGAGCTGGCCGAATCCACCGAGCAGGTCTTCGCCGTCACGGCCGTGCCGGATGAAAAGAAGGGCGAGCACATCGTTGTCATCCACACCATGCCTGATGCGAAGCTGGCGCCGGTGCTGGAAAAGTTCGCCCAGTGCGACCTGCCCGCCTTATGGAAACCGAAGCCGGGCCAGTTTGTCCACGTCGACGCCATCCCGATCCTCGGCACCGGCAAGATGGACCTGCGCGGAATCAAAGCCCTCGCCGTGGCGCTGTCGCTCCCGGCCGATGCGGCCAGTGCACCGGATCATCCCGGGCGCCTAGGTCTCTGACCGTGTGAATATAGATCAGCCCCGTGCCCCACCCTTTCGCTTTTTTCTTGCGAATGGGTGGGAAAGCACAAACCTCAAGGAACGAAATCAAGCGGTCAGAGACCTAATTGCCATCATCCGGATCGCTGAGGTAAAGATTCTGTGTGCTGGACGTGCTCAAAGAGTACGTCGCGTCTCCGTTGTAAACCGCGGTGATACTGTTTTCGCCGTCCTCGTTGAAGATCTGCGACCATGCCGCCGTGCCGGACGAGAGCGGGACACTCGCCAGCCAGTTGCCATTATCGTAAAAGTCCACTTGCCCGGTCGCCGCCAAAGGACTGACAGTGGCTGTCAGCGTCACCCAATCCCCGTCGTAGCCAGAGTATTCGCTCAGCGTCAGCATCGTTGTGCTTGGCGTTGGCCCAGGATTGCCGACATTGAGCGGTACGGCGCTGCTTGTGCTGGAAATGTAGGTCGTATCTCCGCTGTAGACGGCCGTAAGACTTTGGGAGCCCGCGGCATTGAAGATGCTCTCGAAGGAGCACGTGCCGCCGGCGATCGTGCAGTTGCCGATCCCGCTGGTTCCGTTGTAAAAGACCACCGTGCCTGTCGCCGCGACCGGAGAGACGTTAGCCGTCAGCGTCGCGAAATCGCCGATCACCAGCGAGGAAGGAGCAATCTGCATGACGACGGCCGAGGGCGTATCGCCGGTAACGAAGAGAGAAATCTTACCCGATGCGCTCGCTTCCCACGAAGCGTTTCCGGCAAAAGCCGCCTGCAGGAGGATCTGACCCGAGCTGGCAAACGTGGTATTCAGCGTGGCCACGCCCGCATTCACGTTCGCCGTGCCGATCGACGTCGATCCGTTAAAGAACGTAACAGAGCCTGTGGCTGTTGCGGGAGTGAGATGGGCCGTCAAAGTAACGCTGCCGCCGATGTCGATGGAACTGGTTGATGCCGTCAGATTTGTCGAGGTCACCAGCGGACCGCTGACATTCATGGCGAGCGAACTCGACGTGCTGGAAAGATAGTTATAGTCGCCGGAATAGACGGCGTGGAGTGTATCCGTGCCTCCCGCCGCAAACTGAGTTGTCAGAACGGCAGTGCCCGCGCTGACGGCAGCGCTGCCGATATTGGTCGAACCGTTATAAAAGGTCACCGAACCCGTTGCCGCCGCGGGAGAAACCGTGGCCGTCAATGTCACATTGGTCAGATACTGTGGTGTCGTGGTCGAGGCCTGCAAACTCACCGAGGTCGATGCCAGGTTATTGCTGTATACGCCGATCGTCATGGGTGCGGACGTGCCCGCCGCATAGAAATCGTTCCCGTTGTATTGCACAGTAATGCTCTGCGCGCCGACGGAACTAAACGTCGTCTGGAGTTGAGCGATTCCTGTCGACGCAAGCCCGTCGGCGTCGCTGATCTGGGCCGTCCCGATCGCAGTCGATCCGTTATAGAAAGTCACGGTCCCGGTGGCGAGCGTGGGATTGACGTAAGCCTCGAGAGTCACCGGCTGGCCCTCCGTCACGCTGATCGTAGAAGCGCCGACCGATACATTTGCCGCCGACTTGTCGGCCAGGCCGCCGGAACCACCGGTTCCGCCCGCGCACCCGGCGAGCGACAAAAAGAAGACCGTCGAAAGCGGAAACAGAAAATGGCGATTGGAAATAAGACGACGAGAACAAGGCATGACGTTCATATCCTCTCCTTCCGTTCCGGAGTGGCTTTGCATGATTCATTCACATAATGCAACCCCAATTTGAGGACGATGTCGCGAAAACTCTGGAATTCTGATCAGTTAGACTCCTGGTGCCGGATCCGGGTTGCCCGGGAAAAATGATCCGTGGAGCGTGGGCCGTGATTTCCCGGCTGCGGGAATCCTGAGCCAGAGCGCCCGTGCCCCGCGCCACGCACTCGACAAGGAGGCCGTCCCGTCTGTTATTTGTTGTTCATGGCCACCAAGATCAAGCGCATTGGGATTCTGACCGCCGGCGGCGACAGCCCCGGCCTGAACGCTGCCATCCGCGGCGTGGGCAAGGCCGCGCTCGGCTCCTACGGCATGGAGACCGTGGGGTTTCGCGACGGTTTTCGCGGTTTGGTTGAGAACCGGAGGATCAATCTGGATCGCGCCGCTCTTTCCGGCATTCTCACCGTCGGCGGCACCATCCTCGGCACCAGCCGCGACAAGCCGCATCGCATGGAGATCGACGGCCGCACCAAGGACATGACCGGCGTCATCAAAGACAATCTCAGGAAGTGGGGAATCGATTGCGTGGTTTGCCTGGGCGGGGGCGGCACGCAGAAGAGCGCCCTGCGCCTGCACAAGGCCGGCATCAACGTGATCACGCTGCCCAAAACCATTGACAACGACGTGGCCATGACCGACGCCAGTTTTGGCTACGCCACCGCGCTGGACATTGCCACCGAGGCCATCGATCGCCTGCACTCGACCGCGCACAGCCACCATCGCATTATTGTTGTCGAGATCATGGGCCATCGCGCCGGCTGGCTTACACTCGGCGCCGGACTCGCCGGGGGCGCGGACGTGATCCTCATCCCTGAGATCCCCTTCGACGTGGAGAAGATCGCCGACGCCATCGGACAACGCAGCAAGCGGGGCAGCAACTTCAGCATCGTGGCCGTGGCTGAGGGCGCGATGAGCCGCGACGATGCGCGCGTCTTCGATGCCGCCGACAAAAAACTCGAGCGCGCCAAGAGCCTGAACGAAAAGATCGAGGCCAAGCACGCCATCGCCGCTCTCGAGGTGCGGCACCAGGACAACACCCTGCGCCTCGCCCACCAGCTCGAGGAACTCACACACCTCGAGTCACGCGTTACCATTCTTGGCCATGTGCAGCGCGGCGGCACGCCCAACGCGGCCGATCGCATCCTGGCCACGCGCCTGGGCACGGCCTGCGCCGATTTCATCGCCAGGGAAAAGTTTGGCGTAATGGTAGCGGCCCGCGGCGAAAACGCTGAGCCGGTGCCCCTCGATCAGGTCGCAGGCAAACGCAAGTCGGTTCCTCGCGACCATCCATGGGCCGAGGCAGCCCGCCGCTTGGGGACGTGCCTTGGGGATTAAGGGTGACCGATCCAAAGCAGCATGCCGCGCATCATTGCAATCGCCGCCAAGACGATCAACAACAATACTCGAGCCTGATTTTCAACTTTCACATGAAGTGAATATCAGAATGCAAGCCTGTAGCGTTGAAACCAAATGGTCCACCACAGCAAAAACGACGTAATCGCAATCGCCGCGATGACGATGAACGCCAGTCGCATCAGATGACGATCCGGCGTGCTCGGTGTCGTGAGTTGAATAGGGATTGCCAATTCCGGGTCGGCCGCATGGTCGACAGAATTCAGTTTCGGAGAGGATAGCGATCCAGGCGCAGGCGGAATCGTCGAGGACATCGCAGGGTTCTCAGGCCCCGGAGCTCCTTTGATTCGATAGCGGAAGCCCCCCGGCAGCCGCAAGGCAGAAAACCACCTCGTAGGCCTCAGGACAGTAAAATATCCGGCAACTGAAACGTCGGACTCTCTGCGATTCCATTTACGAGGATCCGTCATTGCATCCTCCTGAGCCACACTTCGTGGCTTTCGCCTCGGCCGCTGCGATTCCCTGCGCTGATGCCAGGATCGTTGGCTATTAAGACAAGGCCCTCGCGTCGCCGATATGCAATGGGCCGCCCAGCGATCCCGCGCACAAGCCAGCAATGCCCGAGTGCGAGCGAGCCGAGCAATCTACAGCCTTGCCTTGGCAAAAGCCCGCCCGGACCCGGACTTCAGATACTTCTCGAAGGCGATAGCCCTGGCCTCGTCCGCAAACGCGACTTAACTCTTGATCCTCCAAGGGCGGAACTTTGAAATGTGGGTTTCAGCGCCTGCATTGTGCTTCGACAATCGGGCGTCCAGGTCGTGCGTGATGCCTGTGTAGAAATGCTCTCCGGCAAGGCCTTGAAGAATGTAGACAAATTTCACGACAGCCTCCGCCCCCATTCGGACATTCGAGCGTATCAGACCATTGGGTTGGTTGGCATGTCCGCCTCCGCCAAAGCTTCCGCCCTCGCTGAAGCTCCGGCGCGACAGGCCGCCGCGACACCCTTCGCCGTTCGAATGGCATGCCGAGCCGAAGCCTGCGCAGCAGGCGAAGGCTGGTGGGCGGTGCAGGACTCGAACCTGCGACCTCCTGCGTGTGAAGCAGGCGCTCTAACCAACTGAGCTAACCGCCCGGAAAGACTTGAGGAGGGATTGCGGTCACCGTCCCGGCCCGGAAAATTCCCCGTTCCGGAGAGGCGTGGCCTACCGGCTTTTCCTTCCCTCCGACCGTCCTCTGAACCGGTCCTGAAACCAGTTTGAAACCCCTGCAACAGGAAGGTCGCCCGAGAAGGCGTTCCGTAGGGTAGAGTAACACCAGCAGGGCTTTACGTCCAAGTTCGGCGCCGAAATGGGGGCGCGATTTGCCCTTCACTCCGCCGGTGCCGGGCGGGAAACCGGGTATGTTCAGGAAAGCGCGTTCAATCCGCCAGGAAGATGAGCTCCCCGTGGATGGGGAAGCCGTGCTCGGCCCTCTTTCCGGCCTGGCAGGCTCCCGATTGTCTCCCTCGGTTGCGGGCCGAAAAGTCCAAGTTTCCGCCTTTTCCCGGAGCCAGAGCACAGGCCCCGGCGCGGACGACCAGGAAAATGGAAATTCCAGCGAAGAAACCGGTCACGGGGCGCAACCTTCGGGCACAGATCGGGTTCCAGAAGATATGGCAACCATGGTCCTTAACGGTCCTGCCTTGGGTGCTGGCTCGGCTCTGCGGCCGGGCGCGGCGCCTGACCCGAACATGAGCGTTCGGGAGGGACTGGACCCCGCCAGCGACGCGGCCATTATGCTCCGCGTGGCCGAGGGGGACGAGGCCGGCTTTACCTACCTGGCGCAAAAATACCACCGGCCGATGATTCATTTCCTCTTCCGGATGGTAGGCAACCAGGCCATTGCCGAGGAGTTAGCCCAGGAAGTGTTTTTGCGCGTCTATCGTGCCAGGGAAAGTTACCGGGCCGAAGCCAGATTTACCACCTGGCTCTACCGCATCGCGACCAACCTGGCCGTAAACTACGCGCGCGACACCAAGCACGAGCGCACGGCGCAAACCGTGTACCTGGACCAGCCAGACCCCGAGACCGGTACGTCTCCGGATCTGGCCGACGACGAGCCTTCGGCGGAGGAGCGGCTGCTGCGCAATGAGCGCATGGCCGCGATTCGCCTGCATGTGATGGCGCTGCCAGAGCGGCAGCGCATGGCAGTGCTGATGCACAAGTACCAGGGAATGGACTACCGCCAGATCGGCGAGGTGCTCAAGCTGAGCGAGTCGGCAACCAAGTCGCTCCTCTTCCGCGCCTACCAGACGCTGCGGGAAAAGTTGAAGGACTTTGTTTGACTGGAAGGCGGAAAGAAGCCGGAACCAACCGGCAGAGAGCGGGGTGGCAAGCCATGAAACAGACAAACATGAATTGCACGATGGTGGACGAGAAGCTGGCTGATCTGCTGCTCGATCCCCATGCGGTACCTGCCAAGGTTCAAGCGCATGTTGCCGAGTGCGGCGACTGCCAGGCCGAGCTTCGCAAGCTCCAGGCCACCATGCAGTTGCTGGACACATGGGAAACTCCCGAGCCGAGCCCCTACTTTCTCACGCGGCTTGGCGCCAGGATGCGGGAAGAGCGCCAGGCTGCGCCGGCCGGTTGGCTGGCCCGCGGCGTCGCGCGCATCCGCGCCAGCATCGCGTATGGTCCCGGCCTGCACGTGCGTCCTTTGGCTGCGATGGCGTTGACCGCCGTGCTGCTGCTGGGCGGCGGCACCTATCTTGGCGTTACCGACTGGATGCAGCCCGTGCAGCCCACCCCGCTTGCCGCCACCGTGAACGATTTGCAAGTACTCGACAGCAATGCTCAAGTGCTGGACCAGATGGAATCTCTCTCCAGCAATCAGAGCGGAGACTGATTGATTGAAACATCGGCTGACGGCCGGGAGAACGACTTGTGAACTGGACCTGGAACGCGCAAGGAATGCGTCCGGCGGCGATCATCGCCGCTGCGGTCCTGCTTCTCTGTCTGCCCGCGGCCGGCGCGCATGGCCAGCGTCGTGCTGCATTTCGCTCCGGTCCTGCCATGCGGGCGGGCTTCGGTCAGAATCGGCCGCGCGCGGGCAAGCAGCAGAGCCCTCCCCGCCAGGTCCAAAATCCGCAGCGCGGCAACCAGAACCAGCAACGGCAGTACCAGAATCAACAGCGGCCGTACCAGAATCAGCAGCGGCCCTATCAGCAGAATCCGCAATATAACGGCGGCCAGCGCCCCGCATATGGGCAAAATGGCGGCGCGCATGGCCGGCAGGCTCCAGCCATGCGGCCCGGTAACGCTTATCCGGGCGCGGCTCCTCCGGGACATCTCGGCGACTTTCTGAATCGCCACCAGGGAATTCCTGTCGATCAGCAGGAGCGGTTGCTGCGCAGCGATCCCAGCTTCAATCGCTTGCCTCCGGCCACCCAGCAGCGGCTCGTCCAGCAGTTGCACCAGTTGAACCAGATGCCGCAGCAGCAACGCGATCGCCGTTTGGCGCGCAGCGAGATGCTGGAACGCATGTCGCCGCAGCAGCAGATGCAGGTGCGCCAGGCCGGCCGCCGTCTGATGGCGCTCCCGCCTGACCGCCAGGCGCTCGTCAAACGTGCATTTCAGGATCTCGGCTCCGTGCCCCTCGATCAGCGCGACACCGTGCTCAACTCCGCGCGTTACCAGAGCACTTTCTCGCCGGATGAGCGCAATATTCTCTCGAATCTGCTGCGCGCCGAGCCCTATGAACCCCCGCGCTAGCCTGCATTAGAAAATGGTGTAGGCGTTCGCGAAAGAGCAAGACTTCACGTGATAGGGCACGACATCGCGTGAAAGGGCACGACTTCAGTCGTGCCGCAATGGCCCCATAGAACCCCAGGGCTTTAGCCCCTGAGGGACGCGTCGCCGGGACAGAGCCCGCGTAGCGGGCGGAATATGATCGCCCCAGGCGTGAGCCTGGGGTAAAGCGCGGAACCCGAGCCGCCAGCCCGCTTCAGCGGGCGTAAGATTACCGGCTCAAACCGCAAGACCGGTCCTCTTCCAAACGCAGCTTCTTGAACGGATTCTAAGAACGCGCCAGGTCCGCGTCGTGCCCAATCTTGCTGCGAAAGTAATCCAGCGATTTTCTCAGCCCTTCTGCGAGCTGAACCTTCGGCTCCCATCCAAGCAGCGTCCGCGCCTTGGTAATATCGGGGCGGCGGCGCGTCGGATCGTCCACCGGCAGATCGACAAAGCAGAGTTTGCTCTTCGATCCTGTGACCTCCAAAACGGTTTGCGCACACTCCAGAATCGTGAACTCTACGGGGTTGCCGATGTTGACCGGGAAGTGCTCTTCGCTGCGCGCCAGGCGCATGATGCCCTCGATCAAATCGTCGACATAACAGAAGCTGCGCGTCTGCTTGCCGTCGCCGTAAATGGTCAGCGGCTCGCCGCGCAGCGCCTGCATCATGAAGTTCGAAATTACCCTGCCGTCGCCCGGATGCAAGCGCGGGCCATAGGTGTTGAAGATGCGCACCAGGTGCGTATTCACTCCGCGGGAACGGTGGTAGGCCATCACCATCGCCTCGGCAAATCGCTTGGCCTCGTCGTACACCGAACGCGGACCCACCGGGTTCACATTGCCCCAATAGCTCTCGCTTTGCGGATGTTCCAGCGGATCGCCGTAGCACTCTGAAGTCGAGGTGTGAAGGTAGGCTGCATTGCAGCGCGCGGCAATTTCCAGCGTATGCTCCACGCCCACCGAACCGACGCGCAGCGTCTGGATGCCCAGGCGTAGATACTCCGGCGGGCTCGCCGGAGAAGCCAGATTGAAAATGGCTTCCACCGGGCCCGGATCGAAACTCGTGCAGATGTCCCGCTCCTCAAACCGGAAGCGCGGATGGCCGGCGAGATGGGCAAGGTTTCCGAGATCTCCCGTCGACAGATTGTCCACGCCAAGAACGGTGTGGCCGTCGCTCAACAGGCGATCGGTAAGGTGCGAACCAAGAAACCCGGCAGCGCCGGTAACGAGAACTTGCATGGTCAAGATGTAGTGCTCCAAAAACCGTGGCGAGTGGCAAGTGTGAGTGCGAGTGTGTGTGGTCAATGGTCGGCGCGGTCACACTCGCACTCACACTGCCTTTACGCCCTGCGCGGTTTGCCTTCTTGCGCATGATACGCGGTCGGTCTGCCCACGCTCACGTAAGTAAATCCGTGGCTTCGCATCTCCAGCGGCTTGTACAGGTTTCTCCCGTCGATCACGATCGGGAAGTGCATGGCCCGGTTCAGCCGCGCCAGGTCCACGGTGGCAAACTCTTTCCAGTCGGTCAGAATCAGCACCGCGTCGGCATCCTTCGCCGCGCTGTACAGATCGTCGGCGTAATGCATATTCTTCGCGGGCGGAAGCACTTCCTTGGCGCGCTCCATCGCCGCGGGATCGAAGGCAGTCACAATCGCGCCCGCATCCAGCAGCATTTGAATCATGCTGACGGCCGGCGACTCCCGGATGTCGTCGGTCTCGCCCTTGAAAGCCAGGCCCAATGCGGCCAGCCGCTTGCCGCGCAGGGTCCACAATGCGGAGCGCACCTTGTTGAAAAAAACTTCCTGCTGCGTCTCGTTGATCTTGCGCACTTCCTCGAGCAGTTGGAAATCCACGCCCCGTTCCTGCGCCACCCAATGGAACGCGGCCACGTCCTTGGGAAAACAGGAGCCGCCGTACCCCAGACCTGCGTGCAGAAACTTGGGACCGATCCGGCTGTCGAGCCCCAGCCCCAGGGAAATGTCTTCGATATCCGCATCCACCGCCTCAGCCAGATTGGCCACTGCGTTGATGAACGAAATCTTCATCGCCAGGAATGCATTCGACGCGTGCTTGATGATCTCCGCGCTTTGCGCCGAAGTCACAATCAGCTGCGCTGCATGCGTTTCGCTGCACATTCCTGGAAGCGCGCCCGGCTGGGTGTAATACCTGCCGCTGGTCAGCGGCTCATAAATACGCTGCAACACTTCCGCGGACCGCTCGTTGTTTGCCCCCACCACAATGCGGTCGGGATGCAGAAAATCCATCACCGCCGTGCCTTCACGCAAAAATTCGGGGTTCGAAACCACATCGAATTTCTCCGGCTCAATGCCATGGCGGTGCAGCACGCGCCGAATCCAGTCGTTGGTGTACACCGGAACCGTGCTCTTCTCCACAATCACCTTGTAGCTGGTAATGCTGCGCGCAATCTCCGCCACCACGGCTTCCACGTACGACAAATCCGCGGCGCCGCTGTCGCCTTGCGGCGTGCCCACGGCGATAAATATTGCTTCGCACTTCTCCACTGCCTCGCCCAGATCCGTGGTGAAAACCACGGAGCGGCCGCGGTGCTTGGCCAGCAACTCCGGCAGGTGCTCCTCGAAGATCGGTACGCCGCCGTCGCGAAGTTGTTTCACCTTGGCTTCATCGTTGTCCACACAGACCACGTTGTGGCCGATCTCGGCGAAACACGCAGCCGCCACGAGTCCCACGTAGCCCGACCCGATCACACAGATTGAAACTGGCTTGCTCATGCGCTCTTGCGTTCTCCCTTGCGGTGTTTGGCTGGCTCATCGCTATTCTATATCGCGCGCGGTCGCCTTTCGCCCGCTTGCCGGCTCGCTCACTTGCTGACTTGCTACAATAGATATTGGCCCAACGGCATATTCTATTGCGCACCGCGCGCCGATCCAGCAAGGAGCTGCACCATTTATGGCGATTCCCGCCACTCAACTTCGTCCCGGCATGATCATCAAACACAATGACCAGTTGCACACGGTCTTCAAGGTCGAGCACCGCACGCCCGGCAATCTCCGCGCCTTCATCCAGGCCAAGCTGCGCAACCTGAAATCCGGCGCCATGTTCGAGCACCGCTTCCGCTCCGCCGACTCCATTGAGAAGGTGATCGTCGACGAAATCCTCATGGAGTTCCTCTACGCCGACGGCGACGATTATTACTTCATGAACCCGCAAGACTTCGAGCAGACCGTCCTCAAGAGTGCGACCCTTGGCGACACCGTCGAATACCTCACGCCGAACCTGCAGATTCACGTGAGCTATTACGATGGCAATCCGGTGGGAATTGAATTGCCGCAAACTGTCGATCTCGAAGTCATCGAAACCGAGCCGGGATTGAAGTCGGCGACAGCCTCCAGCGTCACCAAACCCGCCAAGACCGAAACCGGCCTCGTGGTCCAGGTTCCATCCTTCATCAACGAAGGAGAAAAAATTCGCGTCGACACCAGTGAAGGCGCCTATCTGAGCCGCGCCTAGCGCGCGCAACCGCGCCGCAAATGGAGATCCCATGCCTGTCCCCGCAGTCATCGCCACCGCCGCCGAAAACTACCGCTTCAACTCGAAGTCGCTAAAGGAGGCCGTCAGCGACCTCTCACCCGAAGAATGGCTCAAGCGCCCGGGTGAGAAGCTGAATCACATGGCGTGGATCGTGGGCCACATGGCCTATTGTCGTGGCCCGGTCCTCCATTTCATCGGCGTCGAATGGCCGCAACCGGCGCTTGAGATCTTTGGGCGCGGCAAGAAGCTCCTGGAAGACTCCGCCTACCCATCGCCCGAATCGCTGCTCAGCACCTGGAGCGAGTCCGGCCGCGCGCTCGCCTCCGCGCTTGAAAATGTCTCGGATGATTTGTTGGCCCGGGCCGCCACTGAGGGCCCGCCCAGCCTCGACGGCAAAATTAGCGGCATCGTCAGCTTCATGGCCATCCATGAAACCTACCATCTCGGCCAAGCCTCCTATCTCCGCGGTTGGCTGGGCCACAAGAGTCTGATGGGTTAACGGCGAACCCGTCGCGAAATCCGGCACCGAAATTCGCTCTTCGGCCGGCTACGATTTTTTTGTTGCAAGAAAGGCTGCCTGCTGCGATCTACGTTCATCTGGTGCCTTTCTGCACCTCAATCCGGGGGGCTTCGATGAAGTCACTGCTTTGTGTCCTTCTCGCGTTGTTCTCGAGCCCGGCGGTTGTTGCCGCCCAGGCGTCGCCCGCAACCCCTGCTTCCGATCAGGCCGAGGCCGTTCAGGGCAGCAATGCCTTCGCCATCGATCTCTATGGCCAACTCAGCGCAAAACCCGGCAATCTCTTCTTCTCGCCGGAAAGCATCTCCACGGCATTCGCCATGGCCTACGCCGGTGCACACGGCCAGACCGCCACTGAGATGGCGCGCGTCTTCCACTTCACGCTGCCGCCGGAGCGCCTGCACCCGGCCATGGGCGCGCTGCTGGCCGGCATGAATGCCCCGCACCCGGGCTATGCTCTGAGCGTGGCCGACGCGCTCTGGGCCGAGAAGGACGAAAAATTCTTGCCGGCTTATCTGAACCTCGTCGAAACCAACTACGGCGCCGGATTTCACGCGGTCGATTTCAAATCCGCCCCGGACAGCGTGCGCGCCACCATCAATCAGTGGGTCGAAAAGCAAACCAACAACAAGATCCAGAACCTTCTCGGCCCTGGCACCGTCTCGTCGCTGACCCGCCTGATTCTCACCAACGCAATTTATTTCAAGGGCGCGTGGGCCGATCAGTTCAACAAGAACGCAACTGAGAATGAAGATTTTCACCTCTCCGCCGGCAAAATCATTCAAGCCCCCACGATGCACAACTCGGGAAGCTACTACTACTTCAAAGGCCCATCCTTCCAGGCGCTCCTGATGCCCTACGACAAAGACGAAGTCTCGATGCTGATCCTGCTTCCCGACGCCATCGACGGATTGCCCGCTCTGGAGCATTCGCTCAGCGCAGACAATCTCGAAAAATGGTCTGGATCGCTGGGTTACGAGCACGAGGTGATCGTCTCTCTGCCGAGCTTCAAGATCACACAGCAGTTCGAATTGAGTTCCACGCTCGAAGGCCTGGGCATGAAAACCGCCTTCGATCCCAACGCCGCCGACTTTTCCGCCATGACGGGTGACAAGAGCCTCGTCATCTCCGCGGCCATTCACAAGGCGTATATCGATGTAGACGAAAACGGCACCGAGGCCGCGGCGGCCACAGCAGTGGTGATGGAGATGGCCACGGCCATGCAATCCAGGACCCCGCCTCCGCCGCCCATTGTCTTCACCGCCGACCATCCCTTCCTGTTCCTCATCCGGGATAACGCCAGCGGAGCCATCCTCTTCATGGGCCGCGTCACCGACCCGACGAAGTGACGACTTTGTGAAATCGAAGTGCCGGCGGCTGCGAACGCATGAGCCCGCTCCGGTCAGTTCAGCATGCGGAGCAGCCGATCGCTTCCACAAGTATCGGCAGCGGCGCGCCCTCGAGCGCTAGAACTTTCTGCGGAGCGCAACAGGCTTTGCCCAGCCGCGCCAGGTCCACCTGCATCGCCTTCTCTTCTCTGACAACCGCCAGCGTTTCGCGAAGGATCCTGGCTGCGCCGGCGTGTGCGGGCACCACGATCTTGTAGTGCATCCATTTGCCCTCACGGCGCGCCGCCACCACGCCCGCCCTGCGCAGATACGCAAGATGTCGAGAAATCTTGGGCTGCCTCTGCCCCAGGATCTCGATGAAGTAGCAGACGCAGACCTCCCGTCCGTCCATCAGGTTCAGCAGGCGCAGGCGGGTGCGGTCGGAGAGAGCCGCAAACAGCACGGCAAGATCGTAGGCTTTGCGGGAGCGTTCCACGTTTTTATTATATATGCCTTGACACATATGTCCAGCAGAGAATACATTCGCTCTAGCGTATGCAAGGAGATGCAGAAATGAAAACCCCAGCCACCGTCCAGGAGCACGTAAAGGAAAAGTACGGGAGTGCGGCCCGCGCCGTGACGGAGTCGGGCAATATGCAGGCATGTTGCGATCCCGGCCTGCGTTGCTGCGATCCCATCACAACCAATCTCTACAGCGCCGGCGAAAGAGGACTTCTCCCGGAAAAGGCCGTCCTGGCTTCGCTGGGATGCGGCAACCCGACCGCGTTGATTGAGCTCCGCGCCGGTGAAATCGTCCTCGACCTCGGTTCCGGCGGCGGCATCGACGTGCTGCTCTCAGCGCAGCGCGTGGGTCCCACCGGCAAAGCGTACGGACTCGACATGACGGACGAGATGCTGGCGCTCGCCCGCCAAAATCAGCGACAGGCTGGCGTGGCCAATGTCGAGTTTCTGAAAGGCGAAATCGAAAACATTCCGCTGCCCAACGACTCGGTAGATGTCATCATTTCAAACTGCGTGATCAATCTATCGGCCGACAAGGACCGTGTCCTGAGGGAGGCGTGTCGCGTGCTCAAGCCCGGCGGGCGCTTTGCGGTTTCGGATGTGGTGGTGCGCGGCAGCGTGCCCGACGAGGTGCGCAAGAGCATGCTCCTCTGGGTGGGCTGCATCGCGGGAGCGCTTGAAGAGAGCGACTATCTTGCCAAACTCTCCAGGGCCGGGTTCAGCGATATTTCGATCGAGCCTACACGTGTCTACAACGTGGAAGACGCTCGCCAATTCCTCACTGAGGCGGGCGTGGATGTCGACGCCATCGCTCCACAGGTGAACGGGAAGTTTATGAGCGCCTTTATCCGTGCCGCCAAACCGAAGGCCGCCTGTTGCGCGCCGGGCTGCTGCGCCCCAGTCACCATCGGAGCGAAGGAGTAAGCCCATGCCGGACCATTACAACGTCCTCTTTCTCTGCACCGGCAACTCGGCGCGGTCGATCATGGCTGAAGCGATCCTGAACCAAAAGGGGAAAGGTCACTTTGTCGCCTACAGTGCGGGCAGTCATGCTTCAGGTCAGCCGCGTCCGGAGGCGCTCAAACAAATTACATCCGCCGGGCTTTCGACGATTGGATTGCGCAGCAAATCATGGGATGAATTCGCCGCGCCGGGAGCGCCCAGGCTGGATTTCGTCTTTACCGTGTGTGACAACGCCGCCAACGAGCAGTGCCCTTACTGGCCGGGACAGCCCATGACAGCGCACTGGGGGATTCCCGATCCGGCAGCGGTAAAAGGTACGCCGGATGAAATCGCGCGCGCGTTCCGCGATGCCTTCGTCGTGCTCGACCGCAGGATAGGACTGTTTCTATCCCTGCCGCTCGACACACTTGACCAGCTCGCGATCAAGCGCGAACTCGATAACATCGGCGCTCTTCTTATCGGGCCTTCGGCTTGGTCTTGCTCTGGAGATTGACCGCCACGGCAGCGCGGATCAGATTCTTCAAAGCCGCCTCATCGATCGTGTCGCCCTCGCGAATGTCGATGGCGCGCCGAACATTTCCGTCGAGGCTGGAGTTGAACAGGCCAGCAGGATCCGGCACCGAAGCGCCTTTGGCAAATGTCAGCTTGACGACGCTTTTGTAAGTCTCCCCCGTGCAGACGATGCCGCCGTGGGACCAGACCGGAACTCCCGGCGATGTCGCCTTGGCCCACTTGCGCTCTTCGACAATCTCAGCGTCGGCCGCCCGGATGAGTTCGCGTACCCGGGCCAGCATCTTGCCGCGCCAGTCGCCAAGTTCGTTGATCTTCGCATCGATGAACGCAGAGGCAGATTTCGCGGGGACGGGCTTCTTCATGGATCGCTCCATTCGTGGTTCGGTTTTCGCGCCCTCCGGAACAACCTGCTGCCCCGGCAAGGCTGCGGTGGGAATTTTCAAAATTCTACTTGACATCTGACTGTTATTTAATGTTACAGTCGGTAACACTATGGCAAGCAACATTCAACCCCGGCATGATCCCGCGGAGCTGGGAGAGCTGGAGAGAGACATCCTCTCCATCGTTTGGCGGCTGGGCGCTGTCACCGCGGAGGAGACCCGCGAAGAGCTCGACCGTCCCCTCAAGGACTCGACCGTACGCACCGTGCTGCGCCGTCTCGAAGAAAAAGGCTACCTCGCGCACTCTGTCGAGAATCGCACTTTCTTGTATCGCCCCGCAGAATCGCGGCAGCGCGTGGCGGGCCGCGCCGTCAAACGCATTGTCGACTGGTTCTGCGAGGGCTCGGTGGAGGCGCTCTTGGTGGGCATGGTCGATTCCAAAGTCCTCGACCGCGCGGAACTGCAGCGTCTGGCCGCGCGTATTGCTGATGCGCGGCAACAAGAAGACCACGCCGGCCATCCCGCCCACGGCAAAGCAAAGGAGGCCCGCAAATGATCGTCGCCTCAATGATCCCTGATCAAGTCATCTCGAATTTGCCCGACGCCGCCCTGCGCTCTCTGGCTCTCGCCATGGGCGTCTGGGTGATTCTGCGCCTCTTCCGCGTCCGCAACGTGCTTGCCCTCAAAAGTGCGTGGATGCTGGTGCTCGCCGCAGCCTTTTTAATGCCGTTGCTTTTGCCCATTGCATCGCGCTTGCCCCGCGCCACGCTGGTGTTGCCCGCCTTGACCCATCGGGCCGCGCCGCCAACTCTCGCGCCGCCGCCCGAACAGCTAGTCACCGCGCCGGCCGCGCAACCCATCGCAGCGCCCGCGCCGCATCGCTCCACGAAATCCGCGGCAACCCGCTCGCATCACACCAGTTCCCCTGCAGCCGTGCCCGGCGACTTCAGCGTTCTCCCTGCTCCGGAAGCACCCGCTCCTGCGGCTCCTGCGCTCCAAGCACTCTCGGTCATCGAAGCCGCAGCGCTTCTCTACTTAGTTGTCTCTGGTCTACTGCTGGGTCGGCTCGTTTACGGACTCATCGCAGCGTTCCTTCTCTGGCGCTCGGCGCAGCCGGTCTCGGCCGAGCTGACCGCCGCACACGACCTCCGCATGCGCTCCAGCGCAGCCATCTCCTCACCCATCACGATTGGCTCGTTTGTGATCCTGCCCGCCGGCTACAGGTCATGGAACAGCGAGAAGCTGCGCATCGTTCTCGCCCACGAGCGCTCCCACATCCGCCAGGGCGATTTCTATTTGCAGGCCCTTGCAGGACTCTACGCCGCCATCGTCTGGTTCAGCCCGCTGGGATGGTGGCTCAAACGCCAACTCTCCGATCTGGCTGAGGCCATCAGCGACCGCTCCGGTCTCGAGCAAGCGGCCAGCCGCGCCTCCTATGCCCAGATCCTCCTCGAATTCGCGGCCGCGCCGCACCTAACCGAAATTGGAGTTGCCATGGCCCGTTCATCGAATCTCTCGCACCGCATCGAGCGCTTGTTCAACGACGGCGCGTTCCGCCAGGCCTTCACCGCAAGCCGTCGCACCCTTGTCACCGCCCTGCTCGTTCCCGTGGTCCTGTTTGCCGCCGCCACATTGGTGCGCGTGACGGCCGTAGCGCAGACGCAGCAAACCGCGCCCGCTCCGCAGGCTGTGCCCTCGCAAGCGCCCGGCCAAGCTGCGACGCCTGCTCCCTCCACCACACCCGCGCCAACTGTGCACGTCCAGGTACCTCCCGTTCACGTCGATGTGCCCGCGATCCATGTGCATGCGCCGGCGCAACACATCCAGATTCCGGCCATCCACGTGAGCGTGCCGTCTGCGCATGTCGATGTTCCAGCCCAGCATATCGACGTGCACGCTGTGCATGTGGATGTGCCCGCCCAACATATCGACGTGCCCGCTGTGCATGTCGACGTGCCGGCTCAGCACATCGACATTCCTGCTAAACACATCGAGATTCCGGCTCTTCATATTGATGTGCCGTCTTCAGGAGCGCCGAGCAGCTTGAATGAGCCCGCAGTGAACGGTTCCGGCGGCGAGTTGCTTGCCATGCTCAACGGCTTCGGACATGCCCTGTTTCTGCATGCAGCTCCCAACCCTGCCGAGGCCACTTTCGATCGCAATTTGTCGTTCAGCGGCAAGCTCGATCTCTCGGTCAGTACCGGTTCGGGATCCATTACCTTCACACGCGGACCCGCCAACCAGATCCATATTCACGGCATCGTCAAGGCGAATCACAACGGCGACCCGGCGCAGGCGCAACAGATCGCCGCCAATCCTCCCATTGAGCAGCAAGGAAACACCATCCGCATTGGCGGTCACCAGGAGAACCTGCGCAATATCAGCATCAGCTACGAAATCGAGGCTCCGGCCGACTCGGCCCTCAGTGCCGCGACCGGTTCAGGCAGTATCACTGACACCGGCGTCGGGCAGAACGCAAAATTAACCACCGGTTCAGGCAATATCGCGGCCACTGGATTGGAAGGCGGCTTCAAGGTTCAGACGGGTTCCGGCGATATCACAATCGACGATACCGGCCAGGGCGATGCAAAAGCGCAGACGGGCTCAGGCACGATCGATTTGAAAGGCGTCCATGGATCGCTCGTGGCCCAGACCGGCTCGGGCGGAATCAAGGCCGCCGGTACGCCTTCTTCGCCCTGGAAGCTCCAGACCGGATCTGGATCCATTGAGCTGTCGATGGGAAATGCGCCCATTGATCTTGACGCGACCACCGGCTCGGGAAGTTTGTTCCGCATCCCCAAGCCTGCAAGCACTTCCGCGGCGACCATGCAGAGCGTCATGGACAAAGATCACCTGCACGTGCAATTGAATGGCGGCGGACCCGAGGTCCGCGTGCAAACCGGCTCCGGCGATATTCGCGTCGACTAGCCTCATCTCTCACGCGCCGCAATTGTAGCGCCGGTCTCCAGACCAGGGCCCCCGGCGAGCGATCTTTGCTCGATGGGGTGGGAGATCGGCTGTCGCGGGGGTCTCCAGACCCCCGCAAGCTGACGGCTGAAAGCCGCTCTCACTTTCCATTGCTCAGCTTGACGAGCTTGGCTTCGAGCAGCGCCTCAATCACCTTCAATGCTTCCAGCACTTGCTCTGAAACCGGCTCGTCGACCTGCACCACCGCCAGCGCTTTCGCAGGCTTGCCGCCTGCCCGTTCCCGGCCCAGCGCAAAGTTGGCAATGTTCACGCCTTGCTGGCCGAGAATGGTGCCAATGCGACCGATGACTCCTGGCACGTCGAGGTTGCGGCAAACCACCAGTGTGCCCTCCAGCGGCGCTTCCACGTCGATGCCGTCAAACGCCAGCAGCCGCGGCTGCTCACCGTGAATCACGGTGGCGCTGGCGCGGCTTTCACCCTGCGCCGTGTGCAGCACCACGGTGAGCACCGTCGCCGCGCCGCCGCGATGGCTTTCTTCCTTCTCTTCGTGCACGCGGATGCCGCGCTCCGCGGCCACGGCCGCCGCGTTGATCCGATTCACATTTTCCGACCCCTCCAGCAAGCCGGCAATGGCCGCATTGCGCACCAGTTCGGTCTTGACATCGGCCAGCGCGCCGCCGTAGATCAGCGCGATGGACTCAATGCCGCTCTTGCCTGCCTGCGCGAGGAACGAACCCAACCGCCCCGCGAGCTCTATGATCGGCGCCAGCTTCACGTACTCCTCGTGACTCAGCGAAGGCAAATTCACGGCGTTCTGCACCACGCCGAGCTTGAGATATTCGCGCACCTGTTGCGCGATCTGTATGCCTACCGCCTCCTGCGCCTCGGCCGTCGATCCGGCGATGTGCGGCGTAAGGATTACATTGTCGAGACCGAAATAGGGCGACTCTTTCGGCGGCTCGACCGTAAACACGTCCAGCGCCGCGCCCGCCACCTGGCCGCTCTTGAGCGCAGCCGCCAGATCTGCTTCCACCACCAGCTCGCCGCGCGCGCAATTGACAATGCGCACACCCTTCTTCATGGCAGCCAGAGTTTTGGCGTTGATGATGCCGTGCGTTTGCGGCGTGAGGCCCACGTGCAGCGTGAGGTAATCTGCCTTCGCAAAAAGCTCCTCAACCGAGACCAATGAAATGCCGTTCTCGCGCGCCACGACCGCGGAAACAAACGGATCGGCGCCGACGATCTCCATGCCGAAACCCCGCGCGCGCCGCGCCACGTCGAGACCAATGCGCCCCAGGCCGAGAATGCCCAGGGTTTTGCCGCGTAACTCCGAGCCCTGCAGATTTTTCTTCTCCCATTTGCCCGCGTGCATGGTGGCATTGGCCGCGGGCAGCTTGCGGGCCAGTGCGATCATCAGGCATAGCGTGAGCTCGGCCACCGCCACGGCGTTCGCGCCCGGCGTATTCATCACCACAATGCCGCGGCGCGTGGCGGCTTCGGCGTCAATGTTGTCCACGCCCACGCCGGCCCGGCCAATCACGCGCAATTTCGGCGCGCGCGCCATCAGCGCGTCGTCCACCTGCACGGCGCTGCGCACCACCAGCGCGTCGGCGTCGGCCAGCGCCGCCGGCAAGCCGTCGAGCAACTGATCGTGCGTCTTCACTTCCCATCCCGGCTCGGCCGCAAACACGGCCAGCGTCGCTGGAGAAACCTTCTCCGCCAGTACGATCTTCATGGCTGCTCCCTTGTCCGCCGCGGCGGACGCTTTCTCGTAGTTGTCAAAGCGAATGCCCTGCTGCTCGCACAGCAGATCGAACATCCGCACCACCGCCGCGTGCGGCTTGCCTTCGCCGCGCTCGTACTTGGTGAGCGAGTTGGCGTGCACGCCCAACCGCTCCGCCATCTCGTATTGGTAGAGATCGAGCTGCTTGCGCGCGATCAGCAGCTTTTCGGCAAATGTGAGTTCAGGCATAAGTGCAGTTCTCAGTTTTCAGTTGTCAGTTGTCAGTTGTCGGTCGTCAGTCCGTGGCAGCAGTAGATGCAGGAGGTTCTCAGTTCGGACCGGCGAAGGTTTTGACGTCGAAGTTCAAAAGCATCGCCGGGCACGAATCAACTGACCACTGATCACTGACCACTGACCACTGCTTTTGCATACACTTCCTGCGCCGCCGCCACCGCCTGCCCAAACTTCACCGGCAGTCCCAGCGTGTCTTTGGCAATGTGCTCCATCGCGCCCAGCAGGGCCACGGTGTCGAGATAGTCGAAGAAGCCCAGGTGCGCCACGCGGAAGATCTTGCCCTGCATCTCGCCCTGACCGTTGGCTGTTACCAGCGCAAATTTCGCCTTCAGCGCCTTCACCACCACGCCCGAGTCCATGCCCTCCGGCACCGCAACCGCCGTGGCCGCAGCCGCCGGCGCGGTGGGCGCAAAAAGCGTGAATCCCAGCGCCACCAGGCCTGCGCGCGTTGCCTCCGCGTTCACCTGCGCATTGTCGATCAGCGCCATGCGGCCCTTTTCCAGATCCCCTCCCGCCTGCCCGGCAATGTAGTCAAGCGCAGCGCCGAGACCCGCGACCAGCGCCACCGCCGGCGTGTAGGCGCTCTCGCCCTTCACCGCGTTCTTGCGCTCCTTGCGCAGGTCAAAGTAGTAGCGCGGATTCTTGCTCGTCTCCATCGCCGCCCATGCCTTCTCGCTCACACTCAAATAGGCGAGGCCCGGCGGAATCATCACCGCCTTCTGCGAGCCGCCGATCAGCACATCGATGCCCCAGCCATCCACATCGAAATGTGTCGTCCCGAGGCCGGTGATGCCGTCCACCACGAGCAGCGTATTCGGTGCGGTCTCGTCGCGCAATTTCGCGATCGCCTGCACATCATGGCGCACTGCCGTCGAAGTCTCGGTGGCCTGCATGTAGATCACCTTGTGCTCAGGCTTGAGCGCGGCGCGCACCTGCGCGAGGTCGAAGGTCTGCCCGTAAGGCGCCGTCACCACGTCCGGCTCGCAGTTGAAGGCCTTCGCCAGCCCCGTCCAACGCTCGCCGAATTTACCCGCCGTCAGCACCAGCACCTTATCGCCCGGCGAGGTCAGGTTCGAAACGGAAGCCTCCATCGCGCCCGTCCCGGAGCAGGCCAGAAGCAGCACATCGTTCTTGGTGCCCACAAAAATCTTGAGCTGCGCCAACACCTTCTGAAAGAGGGCGCGAAACTCCGCCGTGCGATGGTGCATGTCGGCCGCCGCCATGGCAAATTGGGCCGCCGGAAGCAGCGGAGTCGGACCGGGCGTATAGAGGCGCGTCTTGTGGATCATTTTTTCCTCGCTTAGGAGTAGATTTGTATCTCGCCAACCACAGAATACACACTTTTGTGGTTTTTGTGGATTTTTCTTGTTGTGGAAATCGGGTTTGGGAGCGCCGATCAGATAAAAGCCGCCCGCTTTGCCGTCCGTTCCCCAAAATCGTTACAATCTCCCTTCGGCCAGAATCGCCCTGCGCTCGTTACCATTCGGCGGGAATGAAAGGGGACATTGCCCGTGAATGATCCCTTCTGGCTCCTAAAGGAGCCGTATGGCTTCTTTACCTTTGGGATGTTCCTCGTTTTCCTGGGGCTGGTCCAGATATACATCGGAAAAGTGTGGCTCCGTGGCGGCGGTTGGATCGACAAAGACAAAGAACCAAAAAGTTCTGGTGGAACGTCGCAGTAATTTTCCTGTGCGGTGTTGTCTCCATTGGATTCTTTCTTGTAGAGATTCATTGCAACCCAAATTGAACCGATCTTCACGTACGATCTTCAGTTAGCGGCAAAGCCCAGAAGCCAGGAGCGTATGAAAAATGACAGATTTCGGAGCACTTGAAGCCTTGATCAGCCAGCAGGTCATTATCGCCATGAAGGCCCACGACGCGGAGCGCACCCAGACGCTGCGCCTGATCAAGAACGCGCTCAAAAACAAGTCCATTGAAAAACGTGGCCCGCTCACACAGGTCGAAGGCGAGCAGACGCTGGCGTCGATGATCAAGCAGCGCCGTGACTCCATTGAGCAGTTCACCAACGGCAACCGCCCCGATCTCGCCACAAAGGAAGCCGCGGAGATTGTGATCATTGAAGAGTTCCTGCCCAAAGCCCTCGACGAAGCGGGACTGGCGAAACTCGTAGCAGAAGTGCTCGCCGAGCTCGAAGCCTCGCTGGGCCACAAGCCCGGCCAGAAAGAAATGGGCCCGGCGATGAAAGCAGTGCAGGCCAGGCTGCAAGCCGCAGGCGTCCGCGCCGATGGCAAAGCCGTGAGCGAACTGGTGAAAAAGGCGCTCGTGGCTGGGTAAAAAACTCGGCGAAAGACCGGGTCGACCGGCGCAGCCGCTGACAACCTTGACCACGCGGAGAAGATCCCCACCCTTCGTATAACAAAGTTTGACAAATCCTGTTATCAGACCCACCGTGGATGCAGGAGATTCCCCATGAATGTTTCACTGACCCCTGAACTGGATAAATTCGTAGCCGGGAAGGTCGAATCCGGCCGCTACACGTCGGCCAGCGAAGTCATCCGCGAGGCTCTGCGCCTGCTGGAGGAGCATGACCGTGCACGCAGCGCGCAAATTGCCGCATTCAACCGGGAACTCGGGGAACGCCTCGCATCGCTGGACCGCGGGGAGACC
Organism: uncultured Occallatibacter sp.; assembly: GCA_964569985.1. Taxonomy (GTDB): domain Bacteria; phylum Acidobacteriota; class Terriglobia; order Terriglobales; family Acidobacteriaceae; genus Telmatobacter. Next base: position 246,163 of record CAZMWL010000001.1, on the reverse strand, counting down.
GTGGAACCTGAAGCGGCGCTGCACCGGCTCAATCGGAAGTCGCGGGAGCAAAGAAAGCTCAGCGCATGAGCCGGTTTGTTCTGAGCGCAGGGGCGGAGCGTGACCTGAACGAGATTTCGGACTTCATTGCCCAGGACAACCTTGACGCCGCCGATCGTTGGATTGAAAAGCCCTTTGCCGCATTCGAAACGCTCGCTCACGCACCCGGAATGGGGCACAAGCGCGAGGATTTAACCGGCCTTCCCGTGCTCTTCTGGCCGGTGGGCGCATACACGGTCATCTATCGATCGCTCCCCAAACGCGTGGAAATCGTGGCCGTAACCCAGGGCGCCCGAGATATTCCTTCGTTCCTGCATCAGCGCACCCCGTAACCGAATCGGCGGGCAGCTCTTGCCCCCAAAATTGCCTTCCCCACACCCGAAACAAATCCCGCCACACGGGGTTTGCTCGATTAGCCCTCCCCCGGCTCTGCCGGGATGCTCTGGCGCGGACGTACCGGATTCCACGTGCGATGGGAAGGGCGCGGCCGCTCAACGGCTCCGGGCGTAAATCTTGGGCCCAGCCCGGATCGGACTGTGAGGGATCATGAAATCCGCATTCAACCTGTGCGCTTCCGTTTCCAGGGTCCCATGCGCCGCAATCGTCCTGGCAGTCGTCGCTATGGCCGCCGCATCCACGCATCTCGCGGCCCAGCAGGGATATCAGCCATATTCCTATCCGGCTTCCCCGTATGGCGCAGCCCCGCAGCCCTCCCCGCAATACAACTACGCACAACCCCAGTATCAGCAACCCCAATATCAACAGCCGCAATATCAGCAGCCGCAATATTCGCCGCAGCCCTCCCTGCAACAGTCCTACGCAGCGCCTTATCCCGATCAGCAACCGTCCCAGCCCGCCGCGTCGCCGCAGGCCCTCAGCGCCGACCAGCTCGAGCAGCTTCTTGCGCCCATCGCGCTTTATCCTGACGCACTGCTAGCGCAGATTTTCACCGCGTCCACGTATCCCGCGCAGGTGGCCGTGGCCGATCAGTGGTTGCAGCAGATGCGCGCGCAAGGCTACGGCTCGCCCGGCCAGATTGCCGCGGGAGCCGATCAGCAGGGCGATTGGGATCCAAGCGTGAAGGCGCTCACGGCCTTCCCTGACGTGCTCGATATGTTGAACCACAACCTGGAATGGACCACCGCCCTCGGCGACGCCTACTACAACCAGCCGCAGGACGTCATGCAGACCGTTCAGGTGCTGCGCGATCGCGCCCAGCAGGCCGGCAACTTGCAAACCACGCCGCAGGAAGACGTGAACGTCAACCAGGGGTACATTGACATTGCGCCGCCCAACCCGGAAGTCGTCTACGTTCCCACCTACAATCCGTGGGATGTATACGGCGCGCCCATCGCCCCCTATCCCGGCTTCTCGCTCGTCGGCGCTCTGGGTTCGTTCTTCGGCGGACTGCCCATTCAATACGGCCTGAGCTTCGCGCTCGGCGCCTTCGAGCACACGCCCTTCGGCCTGCTGTCATGGGGCCTCGACTGGCTCGCGCAGAACGTGCTCTTCCATCACTCCGGCTACTTCACCGCGAGCGCCTCGGTGCACGATTGGGGCCTGCCCCGCGGCGGCCCACGCGCGTATAACGGCGCCTACGGCGGCTGGCGCCAGAATGCGCGCGCGCCCGGCGGCTACAACAATTCCTATCGTTCCTATGCCCCGCAGCAGAACGCGTATCAGCACAGCGGAGCGTACGGCAATCGCGCGCCGGCGCAGAACTACGAACGCCCCGCACCGCAAAACTACGCGTATCATCCGCAGACCTACCCCAACCGGGCGCAGACCTATTCAAATCCCGGGTACGCAAATCGGCCGCAGACCTTCAGCAATCCGGGTTACGGCTACGCCTATGCGAACCGCACCACGCAACCCTACTCGCAGAATTACGCGGCCCGGCCCGGATACGGGTACAGCCATTCGTATCCGTCCTATCGCGCGCCGCAAACCGATTCCCGCGCCTATTCCGGCCGCTCGTATCAGATGGCGCGCAATGAGTCTGGCGGCTTTCGCGGATTCGGCAGCCAAAAAGAACCCAGGTTCAGCGCGCCGAAATACAAAGCTCCCAAAAACTTTGGCGGCGGCCACGAAAAAGCCCCCAAAGCTCCCCGGATGAGCCACTCGAGCGGCGGCGGGCGTCATCGCTTCTGACGATTCCTCCGCCCCGCCGTAACGGTCTGTAATCCCGCCGCACCCAGGACGATGGAAATGAAACAATAGTGCGCATGGAAATCACCGCGCGCGGTCTCTGGACCCTCATTCACGGCATGGGCTTCGGTGCGCTCTATCTGTTGGCTTGTTCCGGCGCGCTGGTCGAACTCTACCGCCGTTACAGTCCGCAGAACTTAGCGCCTCTCGTCCAAAACGAGGAAAAATTTCTCCGCATTTATCTCGTCGCCATGGCCGCGCTGGCATGGCTGGCCGTGCTCTCTGGCGCATACATCGTCTATCCCTGGTATCGCGCGGCGCCGCCGCCGGACGCGGCAAATCTCGCTGCATTTCCGCAACGGCTGCTGATGGCAAGCCCCACAACCAGCGGTTGGCATTCACTCGGCATGGAGTGGAAGGAGCACGTCGCCTGGATCGCGCCCATCTCCATCACCATGGCTGCCAGCGTGGTTCTGCAATACGGACGAGGCCTGAAAAATCATCCCCAGCTGCGCGCCGCGGTTCTCGTGTTCGTGTGGACCTCGCTCCTCGCCGCGGGCGTGGCGGGATTCTTTGGCGCCATGATCAACAAGAACGCGCCCGTCGAGGGCGGCCCCGTCATCCACATCGTGCAGGGAGAACAAAAATGAACGCGCAGAACGCTTCAGCTTCCGTCGCACTGACGACGCGCCCCAACGGCGCCGGCGCAGCGGCCGTTCTCGCGGCCGGCATCGGCGCATTTGTTTTAGCCGTCTTCGCCATCCTGGCCGATCGATCCGCTGCGATCAAGAGCTTGATGATTTTTTCAAAACCCACCGGCCCGCTCTCGGGCGTAACCACGTGCGCCATCGTGTTGTGGCTTGCGGTGTGGGCCATTCTGCATGCGCGCTGGCGCAACCGGAGCGTGGCTCTCGCGCGCATCAACGCCGCCGCCTTCGCTTTGCTCATTCTCGGCCTGCTGCTCACGTTTCCGCCGATTGCGGATTTGTTCTGAGCGCGACGCAACGAAAATCTTCGCGACAAAAAACTGCTGGAGCCGCGTATCCCGCGGCTCCAGCATGGTGGTTGCTCGTACGTTCGGCTTACTGCCAGGCGGTTACGGTCGCGTCGGTAAAGTTGACCCCGTCAATATGACGAGCCACCAGCACCGTCTGCCCGTTGAATTTGAGCAGGAGGCCCACTACGCGAATCGAGGCATTATCCGTCACGTCGCTGAAGGCCCCGAATCCGTAGCGGAAATCGCACCCCGTGCCCAGGTAGACGGTGATGGGCGAAGCAATCACCTGCCCCGCAAAGCCCGTCACGTTCATCTGGAAAGTGCCCTGCCCCGGCTTCTCGCTGCCTGCCACGACGGTGCCGTTGTAGCCCCAGTTGCGCAGGTGAATCCGTTTCACGTCAAAGGGGCTCACCGTCGGATCGGCTCCGCCCACTGCGACCTCCTGGCCGGCCGTCAACGAAGCATCGTTAAAGAGCAGGTTGGTGAGGGCGTTGTGCATCCAGTAGATGCCGTAGTTTTCGTTCCCGGTGATGCTCACGTTGGCAAGTCCCCCCAACGGAACTTCAGAGAGCCCCGATGGCAACACGTGGCGAACGTAGAACTGCATCTCGGTGGCCGTGCCTGAAGTAGGCGTCACGTAGGTCACCAGGCCGCCTGCGTAGAAGCCCGTATCGGAGACAATCGCGACTTCGTCCGCATCCAGCGTCTGGTCGGCGGGATCGAACTGGCCAGACACAACCACGACCGCATTCGAGCCGTCCGCGATCAGCTGGCTCTCCGTTGCGCCGCCATCCCACTCCGTCGAACTGGAGAGGTTAATCGTGAACGGTTCGCCGTGCGGGCCCGTAATCACAAACGAAGTGGCTGTCGCGCTGGATGGCGCGGTAGTCACCGATCCGATGAACTCGTCGATGTGCGCCCAGGTGTCCGTGCGCGCCACCGTCCTCACGTCAAACGTCGGATCGATCGTGCCCGTAAAGTTGCCGCCGCTGGTTTGCAGCGACTGGCCCAGGTCGAGGTCCATGCGCAGGCCCACCGGCACTCCGCCCGACGCGCTCACTGTTAGGGGGGTGTTCAGCATAATGCTCACACTCGATGTCGTGAGTGTCGGCGTCATCGTGGAAATGGTCGGCGGCGTGCCTGTGCTCAGGTAGTCGATTTCATTCGACGTCCCCAACGTGATCGTCACGCCGGTATAGATTCCAGGCTGCACGTCGTTCATATCCACAAAGCCCTGCAATCCGTTGTAGCGGGCAAAGTCCACGGTCACGGGGTTCGCAAGCAGGGGGTTTGACGTGGTTGATCCGTTGGTCAGCACAATGCTTTCGAGCTGAATCTTGACGCCAACGACAGACGGCAGTGGCGCGGGCGCATCGGTGCCCACCACGAACACCGGGCCTCCCGCACTGGATTGTGTTGCGCCGCTGCTTGACATCAGGGAGCCGCCGCAACCTGCCGCCGCGATGAGCGCTGCGCTAAGTGGCAGCAGCGCCAACTTCAGGATCTTTCCAAGTGTATTGGGGGACATATTGACTATTTCGCTTTCCGCGAGCATCCGTAACTGGAGCGAAACGAGCGGCGCGCACACTGGCCTTGCTCGCCTCTCAGCCCGGAACTTCGTCCAGATTGCGAGCCGTACCACGCAGGCAGCAGGTGCGCCATCCTGGCAACGGCTCTCAATCTCGGCGAGAAAAATTGTTCCAAGGCGTGCTCAAACACGGAGCCGTCGCCTGAATTTGCGTACGGCGGCACTCAAGATCGATTGCAGTCACTATCCTGCCGTCGATGAGTTATGACACGGAACGATGCAAGAAAGTTGCTTTGGGATTTAAACTTTTTTCCCGGGATATTCGTCTGCCCGGGATGTCATCTCCCCGCCCTTTTCCCCGTCTATACCCAATAAGCTTTAGTCGATTTTTCTCAACCAGATATCGCGGAAGGAGACCTTACAGGGCGTGCCCTCGATCTGCAACCCGAACAGCCCTGAAACATTGCTGGTCGAGGCCGGATCGTCATCCACCAGCACCGCCATCAATTGCCCATTGAGGATGTGCAGAATCACTCCGCCCCTCGCGATGATCGTGTACTGATTCCACTCGCCGTCTTTCACATACGTGCCCAGCTGCGCGCGATCGCCGATGGTTCCCACAAGGCGCTGGAACTTGCCCGGCTCGGACTCGACCACCTGCCCGCGCCAGGCGACGATGCCGAGCGAAGTATTTTGCGAGTAAAGCTGCCCGCTGTATTGCTTGGCGCGTTCATTCACCGGATACCAGAAGTCGGCCTGTGGGCCGATCATCACCCAGCGCGGATCGAGCGGCGGCTCGCCCTTGCCGGCCGCGCGCCCAGGCGGAATGCCAGTACGGCTGCGGTACTGCACGCCACTGCCCCCACCCCACTCCACCTTGATCTCGAGCTTCAGGTCGAAATCCTTCGCCTCCGCGCCGTGATACACAAGAAAGGAATTGCCGGCAACGTGCTCTTTGGTCGATACGCCCACGATGGCGCCGTCTTCCACGCTCCACACGCCCGGCTGTCCATCCCAATTGGTCAGCGTCTTGCCGTCAAAGAGCGAGTTGTAGCCGGCGTGATCGGCAAAATCCACCGGATCGGGCTCGATGAATATTCCGTTACGCTGGCCGGAGATGTTCGGCTTCACTTTCAGCAGTTCCGTGCGATCCGGCGGCGTTGCGTCGTTCTGCGGCGGCGCGGAATTGTTTTGGGGCGTCGCAGCATTCGTCTGGCTCTGCGCCGCGGCCATCTGCATCACGGCAATCAGAGCCATCGATGCCGCCATCACGAACATCGACCGCCCGGAAACAAACGTCAACATGTTCCGCATAGACAAGCTCCAGGAAAAACTCATCTGACGCGGGTTCGAATCCAACTCCGCCAGCCCCGCTAACGCCGCACGCTTCCGTTCAATACACTTCCGACCGAACGCCTGCCGGAATCGGCGTGTTCTTCAGCAAGCCCAGTTCGCCCGCCAGCCGCTCCAGCTTCGCGCGCGTGCTCGCCGTCGGAGGCACCAGCGGCAGACGCACCGTATCGCCGCAGCGCCCCATCAGGCTCAGCACGGTTTTTACCGGGGCGGGATTCGACTCCCAGAAGTTGGCTTCGAACAGCCGCGCAAAGCGGCGTTCCAATTCGCGTGCCTCGTCCCAGCGGTTTTCGAGAGCGGCCCTGATCATGCGCGCCACCTCAGCCGGAGCCTCGTTTGAGGCCACGCTGATCAGGCCATGTGCGCCCACGGCGATGGCCGCAAGCGCCAGGTTATCGTCGCCTGAAAAAATCTTGAAGCCGCGCGGCAGTTGATGCGACAGATCGGCAAACTGCGTCAGCTTGCCGCTCGCTTCCTTGATGGCCTCGATGTTCTTGGCCGCCGCGGCCAGCCGCGCCACGGTCTCCGGCTCCAGGTTCGCGGCCGTGCGTCCCGGCACGTTATACACGCACACTGGCAGCGGATCCACCTCGCGCGCCAGCGCCAGAAAATGCTGGAATTGCCCCTCCTGCGTCGGCTTGTTGTAATACGGATTTGCAGAAAGTATCGCGGCCACACCGGGCACGCGCTTGAGCGCCGCCGCCTGCCGGCACAACACGCGCGTGGAGTTATGCGTGCAGCCGGCCCAAACAGGAACGCGCCCCGCCGCCGCATCGATCACGAGACGGATGGTGTGCAGCCACTCTTCCTCGTCCAGCGTCGCGGCCTCGCCCGTCGAGCCGCAGACTACCAGAAAATCGATCCCCGACTCGATCTGCCAGTTCACCAGCGCCCAAAGCGCCGGCTCGTCCACCGATCCATCCGCCCGAAACGGCGTCACAATTGCGGTACCACAACCCGTCATTTCCATAACAGGTCAAGTGTATAACGGGATGGCAAAACCAATGTGAACGCCTCCCGCGGTGCAAAATCGCCTGCGTCTAGGCAGTCGTGAAAGGGCAAGACTTCAGTCGTGCCGCAGGGGCGCATAAAACCTGGGGCTTTAGCCCCTGCGTGACGTTTTTCAGTCGACTCCAAGGATTTCTACAACCAACCCTAGTTCGCCGACGGCCGCTCCATCTGCTCGACAACAAACGTATCGACCGGCTCTTTCGCGGGCTCCAGCTTTAGCCCGAGTTGCTCTTCCAGCGCCTTGAAGATCGCCGGGCCCGTCCCGCCTTTATCCGCCGGTGCTTCCGGATCGGACGACCACTTCAACTCGAAATCGAATCTCTTATCGCCCAGCCCAGTCTTGTCGACGACGATGCGCCCCGCGTAGCTTGGCAAACTCTGCGCCAGTTCCAGAGCCGTCCCGGCATGGGTGGTCATTGTCATCGTGTACCCCTCGCTCGGTCCGGCATTGCTATACATAGAAAACTGGTTCAAAAGGATGAGTTCCTTCTCATCCGGCGCCGCTTCTTTCATCTTCAATCCGCCCTTGGCAATCACCAGGTCGTAAACCGGCAGCTCTTTCACTTCGCGTCGCATCTTCAGTTGGCAGCGGTCGGCAAACATCGCCTGCAACATGAGTTGTTGCTGCTTCCATATCTCCTTTGGCGAAAGCTTTTTCCAGGCCTCGGCCGTGTCCTCGTCCACCCGCGCGGCAACACTGTAGTGGTCTGTCTTCACCCACTCCGGCAATCCCGAAATCTGGCTATCCATCCTGATCCCGTAGGCCTCGTAAATGAGCCAGACCAGCGGCATGTTCTTGAAGTCAAGGCCGTTGGGCAAATCCTTCGAACCCACGTCGCGGTCACCCGGACTCGCAAGCTTGATCGACACAACTTCGTAAGCCGGAGCCTTCGCACCCGCATCCTGCGCAGCCGTCGCGTTCGTTTGTGCCTGCAGAACTTCGCCTGCGCCGCCGAGAGCCAGAGCGGCAAGAAGCAGCACAGCCGGCAAACGCCGGCCGCAATCGAATTGCATGAACATAGGTGGATCTCTGGCCGGAATTATAACTCCGCGAAGATCTCCCGGAACTCCCACGCGCCCGACTTTCCGGCCAGCCACTCCGCGCCGCGCACCGCGCCCAGCGCGAAGCCAAGCCGCGAATGCGCATCATGCCGCAGCTCCAGCACATCGCAGTCGCTCACCGCGCGCACCAGGTGCTCACCCTTGGCATCGCCTACGCGGTGCGACTCAATGGGCACGTCAATGCCGGGCCGCACACCGAGAATGATTTCCTTGAGCGTAATCGCCGTACCCGAAGGCGCATCGAGCTTGGTCACGTGATGCGTCTCATCGATGGAGAATTTGTAGCCCTCAAGCTTCGCCACTTCCGCCGTCAGTTGAAAAAGCTTTTGCACGCCGATGGAGAAGTTGGTCCCGTAGAGCAGCCCGCCGCCGCGCTCGATGGCGAGGGCCTTCATGTCGTTCACCTTGTCGTACCATCCGGTGGTGCCGACCACAATCCGCCCGCCCAAAGCCAGCACCGCGCGCATGTTTTCCGCAGCGGCTTCGGGAGCGGTGAAGTCGATCACAACATCGACGCCGGCCAGGTTGGGAGCCGTCAGCGCCGAAGCATGAAGATTCTCGTTGATGTCGAGCGCGCGCACGCCGTGGCCGCGTTCCCGCGCCACCTCGGCCACCAGGCTTCCGGTTTTCCCCTTGCCCAGAACCAGAATCAGCATAGGTTCCTTCGGAGCAGTGAACAGTGAACAGTGATCAGTTGTCGGTGGCTGCCAAACAAGCGACAGATGTGAAGGTGGTCTCCCACTGATCACTGACCACTGATCACCGACAACTGTTTCCTCGCTTCCACGTCGAAGATTTCCGGATCGGGCTCCTTGAAGAACGCCGCGTGCAGCGACCGCACCGCCTCGTCTGCGTCGTCCTCTTCGATCATAAAGCTCATGTTGATTTCGCTTGCGCCCTGCGAGATCATGCGCACGTTGACGTGCCGGATGGCGTTGAACACTTGCGCGGCGATGCCGTTCTGGCCGCGGATGTCCTCGCCCACCATGCACACCAGCGCCTTCTTGCCTTCGTACGTCACATCCGCCATGGTGCGCAGGTCCGCGGCAATCTCCGGCAGGCTCGCATTGGCGTCCACGGTAAGCGAAATTGAAACCTCGCTCGTCGAAACCATGTCCACAGGGCACTTGTGCTTGTCGAAGATGGCGAACATCTTGCTCATGTAGCCGTGCGTCATCAGCATGCGGCTGGCCACGATGTCGATAATGCTCAGCTTCTTTTTCACCGCGATGGACTTGAACGGGCTCTTGCAGTGCGGCGCTACCGAGATGATGCGCGTGCCTTCGTTGGTCGGGTTGCGGCTGTTGAGCACCAGCACGGGAATGTTCTTTTTCACTGCGGGCAGAATCGTGGCCGGGTGCAGCACCTTGGCTCCGAAATACGCCAGCTCCGCTGCCTCTTCAAAGCTGATCACCTTCACGCGCAGCGCGTCGGGGCACACCCGCGGATCGGCGGTCATGATGCCGTCCACGTCGGTCCAGATCTCGATGGTCTCGGACGCAAGCGCGCCGCCCACAAGGGCGCCGGTGTAGTCCGAGCCGCCGCGCCCCAGCGTGGTCGTCAGTCCCGCTTCGTTGGCCGCGATGAAGCCGCCCATCACCGGAACCTTGCCCTCCGCGAGCAGCGGCAGCAGTTTTTCCTGCGCGCGCTTTTCGATGATGTCGTCGAGCGGCGCGGCCTTCTGAAACTCGGAGTCGGTGATAATCACCTCGCGTGCGTCCACATGCGCCGCGTCCACGCCGCGCTCGCGGAAGGCCGCGGCCACAATCCGGCTGGAAATACGCTCGCCGTAACTCACAATTAGATCGGAGATGCGCGGCGTCAGTTCGCGAATCGCCGCCAGGCCCCGCAACACTTCATCGAGCGCCGCGAACTTCTCGTCGATGGTGCGCATCAGCGCGGCGCTCGAGGCCTGGTCCTTCACCAGGTCGCACGCCGTGTCGCGATGCCGCGACCGCAGGCGCGAGCTGATGGCCAGGGCTCCGGCACGATCCCCTTGCGCGGCCGCGGACGCGGCGCGCAGCAACTGGTCGGTCACCTTGGCCATGGCGCTCACCACCACCACCGGGTTCTTGCCCAAGGCCACACGCCCGGCCACAATGGCCGCCGTGCGTCCAATCGCCGCCGGATCCTCGACCGACGTGCCGCCAAATTTCATCACCACCAGGTTCATGCCTAATCCAAACCAGCTTCCAGTCGTCAGCTATCAGCTTTCAGCGGCTATTCAACCCCGTGCCCCATCCATTCGCCGGCTTCATCGGCGAATGGGTGGGATACCACAATCTCAGCGGGCTACCCCATCCTTTTCGTCCGCGACAGCGGACGAAAGGGTGGGATACCGCAATCTCATGCCCGCGCTGCCGCCGCCGCAGGCTCCAATTTCCCCATGCTCACCAGCATCTCGGCATTCAATATGGTTGCGCCGGCCGCGCCGCGCACGGTGTTGTGCGAAAGCAGCACGAACTTCCAGTCCAGCACACTGCACGGGCGCAGCCGTCCCACCGTCACCGCCATGCCGTTGCCGCAGTTGCGGTCGAGCCGCGGTTGCGGACGGTCGTTCTGCCCCTTCCAACCCACGGGCTGCGCGGGCGCAAACGGCAACTCCAGCCCGCCCAGCGGATTGAATTCCGCCCATGCCGCCAGAATGTCCTCGCGTGTCACTTCCCTGCCCAGCTTTTTCCCGAGCTTGATCGACACGCATTCCGTATGCCCATCCACCACCGGCACGCGGTTGCAGTGCGCCGTGATCTTCGCGCCCAACGACTCCACGCCGTGCCCCTTCAAACTCCCCAGCAGCTTCAGCGTCTCCGCCTCCATCTTCTCCTCTTCGCTGCCGATGAACGGCACCACGTTGTCGAGAATGTCCATCGACGCCACGCCGGGATAGCCCGCGCCACTCACGGCCTGCATTGTGGTCACAAAAATCGTCTCGATCCCAAACCGCTCCTCGATCGGCTTCAGCGCCATCACCAGCCCGATGGTCGAGCAGTTCGGGTTGGTCACAATGTAGCCGCCCGACTCCTTGCGCCACGGCTGCTCTTCAATCAGGTGCAGATGATCGGCGTTCACTTCCGGAATCACCAGCGGCACATTGGGCGCCATGCGGAAAGCGCTCGAGTTCGAGATCACGGCGCAACCGGCCGCGGCAAACTTCGGCTCCATCTCGCGGGCAATCGCCGCGTCCACGCTGGCAAACACAATCTTCGGCGCGCTTTCCGGCTCCGCCGGCGACACCATCATCTTCGCGATCCGCTCCGGCAGCGGCGTATCCAATCGCCACTTGGCGGCCTCGCCATACAATTTCCCGCTGGACCGGTCGCTGGCCGCAAGCCAGGTGATCTCGAACCAGGGATGGTTTTCGAGCAACTGAATATAACGCTGGCCGACCATTCCGGTCGCGCCCAGGATGCCTACTGGATGTTTGGTTTTCATGGCCTTGTACTTATTTAGTGTACAAGAGGTCGAGTATGCGCGCAGCGCGGGATCGCACGAACCCAACAAGCGCGCCGCCATCCTGGGCGCTCCCATTCGCATGTCATCCTGAGCGAAGAAACTCGAATGTGATCCTGAGCGAAGCGGGCTGCGCCTCGCGCGGCCCACGAGTCGAAGAACCTGCTGTTGTCTCCCTCGGACTTCAGATTCACATTCCACGCAGCACAACAACCTGGGAACTGGAAGCTAGCAGCTAGAAGCTAAAGATCAGCTCTTCTTCTTCCCATGACTCCCCAGCAACCCCTCCAGCTCTTCCTTGAACTCGCGCACATCCTTGAAGTCGCGATACACACTCGCAAAGCGGATGTAGGCGACGGTGTCGAGTCCCTTGAGGTGCTGCATGATCAGCTCGCCGACCTCGGAGGTGGTGCGTTCGCGCTCCGGCGCGTCCACCAGAAATGTCTCCGCGGCGTCGACAATTTTTTCCAACTGGTTCGACGCGACCGGCCGTTTTTCGCAAGCCCTCAGCAGGCCGCTCAGCACTTTCTGCCGGTCGAAGCGCTCGCGGCGTCCGTCTTTCTTCACCACCATGTAGGGAATCTCGTCGATGCGCTCATAGGTAGTGAAGCGCCGGTTGCAGCGCTCGCACTCTCTCCGCCGCCGGATCGAGTCGGCCTCTTTGCTCTCGCGCGAGTCCACCACCCGGTCCTGTCCGAAACCGCAATAAGGGCACTTCATGCTATGAGGATTCTAAGCCATCGCAGAGCAACAAGGTACGTCGATTCCCTGGCCCCTGCGTCCCTATCAATCCGGCCCGAAAAATCCTGCGTCCGTGCCCCATCCATTTCCGCGCCTCTTGCGGAAATGGGTGGGAAACCATGACTCTATTTGTGGCCCGGATCAATGATCCCAGCCTATACGCCTTTTCGCTCCCTCGCTCCCTTGCTCCCCTGTTCCCTGCTCTATTCGCTATGCCCCGCGCACTGCATCACGCCCAGAAACCGCACCCACGGTCCCACGGCTGCGCGCGTCTGGTGCGCCATGATCCGCGAAATCTGATGCAGGTGCGTCAAATCGTGCGCCGCCCACGTGGCCAGCAACTCTCCCAAAGTGACTATTCCGAGTGTCGGATGTTTTGCCCGCCTCTCAAGATCCTGCGCCGTCAGCTTCAACGCGCGCAATTCCTCCAGGCCCTCCGCCCGCGCCCGCGCAAATTCGTCCAGCAGTTGCGGCAGTGTGTTGTTTCCCTTCCAGCGCACGTGTCCCTCGCGATCGAAGGCTGGAAAGGATTGCGTCTCGTCCCCACGCAGAATGTGCCGGGCCCGTGGCATCCAATCCTCGTGTTCGCAGTGAATCAGGTGGGCGATCACAGTACTCACGCTCCAGGTATCCCCGCCTTCATTCGTATCCGTCCAAACTTCAGGCAATCCGCGCAGCAGCGCATCCAGCGCCCCCGGCGTCCGCTCCAAAAGCGAAACCGTGTCCTCAAGTTCGTACCCCATGTTTCCCCCTCAGCAAAACTGCGTCGCAACTATGAACTGTGAACTGACCACTGACAACTGACCACTGATCACTGTCTCAAAAACACCAACGGCCCGGGAACTCTTGGCTCCCAGGCCGCTGCCGGTGATCTGTTGGGATTGGACTAAGGCCATCGCGCTGCCGCGAGTGCCAGAGCCATGGCGGAGAATCCTCCGTCTGGACTTACCTGAGTCTTGGGCGCGATGCCCTAGGCCTCAGTCACCTCACGTAAGTTACATCTCGAAGAATCTTTACTCATAGGCTGGATCAACCTCCTTTCCCGTGTAAGCCAAAAGTACGGCGAGTCGAGGTTGAAAGTCAAGAGCAAGCCTGAATCGTGGTGCCTTCTGTTCCCTGATCCCTATTCCCTATTCCCTGCTTTTTACACAGCCGCGCCGCCCACTTCGCGATCGCTGCAGGCGTCACGCGCTGGCCCGCGGCCTCACTCGCCGCCAGTTGGATCGCCAGGCTGCCGACGGTCGAGCTTTCGGTTTCGCCGATCTCGACCTTCAGCCCCGTCTGCTTCTCCGTCAGCTCGATCAGCAATTTATTCCGCGTGGCCCCGCCGATCATGTGGATACGCTCGAGCTTCCGGTTCAGCATTTTCTCCAGATTCGCCAGCGCCGACGCGTAACGCAGCGCCAGGCTCTCGAAAATAGTCCGCGCAAAAAGCGGCTCGTTGCCTGCCACATCGGGAATCTCATCGAATCCCAGCCGCGTCAATTCGCTGTTAATCCGCCCCGGCATGCCCGTATCGAGCATCAGCGTCGGCGCATCCATATCCAGCACGCCCGTCGCGGCATTGCATGCAGCAGCCTCCCGGACAAGTTTTTCGATCGGCCAACTCCGCCCCGCCGCCGCCCAGCCGTCCATGCACTGTTTCAGCACCCACATGCTGTTAATGAGCGAGTGAAACAGCAGCCCGCCGCCCGCCGCGCCGATATTCGTGTACCCGGCGTCGAAGGCGTGCCGTGTAGTCACCGGCGTTTGCGTGATGGTGCCCACCAGCGACCACGTGCCTGAGCTGATGTAAGCCGCCGAGTTCAGGTCGGTGGCAATCCCGGCGATCGCGCTCGCCGTGTCGTGCGTGGCCGGGGCAATGATTTGCGTAGCGCGAAATGCGTCCAGCGCGGCCAGCGGCCCCTTCATCGGCCCCAGCACCGTGCCCGCGGAAACCAGCGGCGGCGCGGCTTCCACCGCGAGGCCCAGCATCTCGAACAGCTCCACGTCCCATGTGCCGGTCTTCAGATTCACGAGGCCAGTGTGCGTGGCATTGGTGTACTCGCCCACGCGCCGCCCGCTCAGCCAGTAAAGAACGTACTCCGGAAACATCACCCACGGCGCGCCTTTGTCGATTCCCGCCGCGGGATCGGCCATCAGCTGGTAAACGGAATTGAGCCCAATCGGAAACGCGCCGGTGCGCTGATAAATATCGAACGGCGGGATGATCGCGTCCGCGTCCTGCTTGCTTTTCACAGTCCGCTCATCGCGATAGCAGAAGGGCTCGCAGAGCATCGAGCCATCGGTTGCCAGGCGCACGTAATCCACCGACCAACTATCCACGCCAATCGACGCGATGCCCTCGGGCGCCATCGCCGCGGCCTTGCGCAGCCCCTCTTCCAGGCCCGCCAGAATCTGCTCGAGCGGCCAATACAGCGTGTCGCCGCGATGCCGGGGCCCGTTGGGAATGCGATGGATCACTTCGACCGCCGGTTTCCCGTCCACCCAGCGCAGCAGCGAAACCCGGCAGCTCTCCGCGCCTAAATCAATCGCAACACGAGCAGGCTCTTGCATTTGTGCAGCAGTTCCCCATTTCCGTCAGCGCTGAAACGCCTCGGTCAGTCCGCCGTCGACGGGAACCACGTGTCCCGTCGTGCAGCGTGCCCGAGGACTGGCCAGAAAGAGGATGGCTTCCGCGCAATCGGCCGGATCGATGGCCTTGTTGGTCAACGTGCGCTCTGCGTAGAACGCGGCCAGACGGCTGCTAAGCTCCTCATCGCTGAACGATTCCCGGAAAGGAATATTGTACTTCTTCAGCGAAGCCCGCAGCCGGTCCCGCCCGAACATCGTCGATCCCCGCACCACCGTGGCCGGGCTGATGCCGTTCACGCGCACATTCGGCGCCATGCTCACCGCCAGTTCGCGAATCAGGTGCGAAAGCGCCGCCTTGCTCACGTCGTACGCCTCGCTGCCGCGCTTGGCCACCACCGCGTTCGCCGAGCTGGTAAACACGATGTTGCCGTGCAGTCCCTGCTCCTCGAACATTTTCGCCGCTTCATCCGCAAGCAGGTAATTCGCCGTCACGTTCACAGCCATGGTGTCAGCCCACATCTCGTCGGGAATTTCGCCATCCAGCGTGGACGGAAATATCGCCGCGGTGTTGATCAGCATGTCGATACCGCCGAAGGCCAGCGCCGCCCCGCCCAGCACCTCGCGAATCGATTCGCGGTTGCGAATATCCACGCCGCTGCTCGACACAAATTCCGGCGACGCCACCGAGGCCAGCTCCGCCGCCACCAGCGCCGCGCCCTCCGCGTTCCGATCCGCGATAAAAACATGCGCGCCGCGCGCCGTGGCCAGTCGCGCCACTTCGCGCCCGATGCCGCTGGCTCCGCCAATCACCAGCGCCACGCGCCGGCTCAGCTCCTTCTCCGCCGGCTGGCGGCGAATCTTGGCTTCTTCCAGCCCCCAGTATTCGATGCGGAACGCTTCTATCGCCGGCAGCGCCACGTAATTCGAAAACACCTTGAAGCTGGCGGGATCCATCCCCGGCGGGCACTGCGGCACCGTGCCCGGGACAGAACCCGGGCCCCCGGCGAGCGATTTTTGCTCGCTGGGGGCGCCGTCGCCTTCGCCCAGCACACTCGCGCCTTCCATCACGTGAATGGCGTTCGTATAAAACTCGCCCGTGATGCGCGCCTCGGTCTTGTTCTTGCCGAAGCTGAACATGCCCATCCCCGGAATCAACACCACCGTGGGGCTGGCGTCGCGAATGGCCGGCGAATCCTGGGTCGCGAATGTCTTGTAATACGTGCGGTATTGGTTGCGGTATTCCGCCAGCGAGCAATCGATGTGGTTTTTCAGCGCCTGCAAATCCTCGCCCGCGACCCACGGCACAAACAGCGGCCGGATCTTGGTGCGGATAAAGTGATCCGGGCAGCTCGTGCCCAGGAACGCCATCTCTCTCGCGTCCGCCGAGTCGGCGAATTGCATCACGTCGGCATCGTCCGAGAAGTCTGCGATGTACCGATGCTTGGCGCTGATGCGTCCCCGCAGGAACGGCGCGATCTGCGCCGCCAGCTCCCTGCGGCCCGCGCGCGCCGGCTGGGCCTCGCCGCCAAAGCGCACCTTGCCCCGCCCATGCCGCCCAATAAACTGCCCCAGTTGGTCGATCACCGTCAGCGTGTTCAGGTAGCACTCGCGTTGCGTCTGGCCCCAGGTAAACAGCCCGTGCCCGCCCAGCACAATGCCGTCGCATCCGGGATTCTCTTCGACCGCCCGCTTCATCATCATGGCCAGCTCAAAGCCCGGTCGCTGCCACGGCACCCACACCAGCCGGTGGCCGAACTCGCGGTTGAACTCGTCCATTTTTGCCTTGCCGTTGGCGCTCGCCGCCAGCGCGATCCCCCAATCGGGATGCAGATGATCCACGTGCGGAAACGGCAGAAAGCCGTGCAGCGGCGTGTCGATGGACGCGGCCACGGGATTATTCCGAAACGCACACAGCGGATACATCCCCGCCATCTCGTCTTCCGTGTCCACACCCTGGTACCTGCGCTCGAGCGCCAGCAGTTTATCCATATAGAGCGTGGCAAAGCCAGAGCGCTTGATCGAGCCCAGGTCGCCTCCCGAGCCTTTCACCCACAACACTTCCACCCGTTCGCCCGTCAGCGGATCGGCTTCCATGATCTTCGAGCTGGTGTTGCCTCCGGCAAAATTCGTGATGCGAAGGTCCGACCCAAGCAGGTTCGAGCGATAACGCAGGAGCTCAGGTTCATCGAGAGTGGCCGCACGGGCAAAGTCCCAGCGGTCCTCAAGGAAGTGCAATACAGGGGAAGCTGTAGCAGTTGTCATAAGAAGCACTCAATGGTGTGTTCGAAAATCCGCATGCGCGCGCCGCGCAGGAACGGGACACTCTATCTCGCCCGGTTCCAAACCAGCTCTGAAAATGTTTCGAGAGTTCCGGAGCGCGCCGATCGGGGAACGGATCGAGCACATCATTCATGATACAGCCACGGGCATCAGGGAATCGTTTTATTGCGGGAATTCAGGAGCGGGCCGCACAAATATCGAGGCGCCATCTTGCAATTGCGGCAATTCTTACGAGCAAATCGGCCGCTGGGAGTAGCGCCGGTCTCCAGACCGGGGTCCCCAAGAAACGGTCTTTGTTTCTTGGGGTGGTAGACCGGCTGTAGTGCGGGTCTCCGGACCCGCACCCGTCAACTCACAAAAAATGGGTGCCCCCGATCCCTCGCCTTTGGGAACCGGGGAATGCGCCCCCAACCCCAGCACAACCAACAATTCCCTATTGGCTACTGGCTACCGGCTGCTCTACCCGCGCCTTCGTCCCACCCTCGCGTTTCGCCTTCGCCTCGTCGCCCAGCGTCTCCGGCGTCACCGCTTTATGGTGCACGTAGTTATAAGGAGGCACCGTATACCCGCGCAAAATCGCAATGCCCAGTTGAATCAGCCGCGGGCCATACGTTTCGGGTTCATGCGAAATCGAGCCGACCAGGGCGCTCGCGCCGCGCCGCATCTCTTCCATCACTTCGGGAATGCAATCCTGTCCCACGATGCCGAAGTTGTCTTCCTGCCCGGCCTCGCGCACCGCATCCAGCACGCCCAGGGCGCTCGAATCCGTAGCCGCCGCCACCAGCGTGTGCTCGCCAGGGCTGCATCCGCGCAGCAGCTCCCTCATCGCCTTGTGGCTGGGCTCGCGCAAGCCTCGGCCTTCAATCTGCACGAACCGGTCCGCTTCCAGCTCTTTGAAGCGCTCGCGGATTCCGTCAAAGGCGCCCGTAATGCGGTTCTGCACAAAGCTGCCCGCCTCGCTGAAGCCCACGCCCACCACGCGGTCGACCTTGCCCTTCCACTTGCGCAACGCATAGTTGGCCAGAATTGACGCCGCTTCGTATCCCACCTCGAAGTTATCCACGCCAAAGTAAGTTGCATTGGGGTGGGGCACGTCGATGGCGACCAGGGGAATATCGGCTTTCTTGAAGATGTGCGCCACGCGCGGCGCAGCCGCTTCCTCCACCTGGAACTCCAGCACCAGGTCCACGCGCTTGGCCACAAACTCCTCGGCATTCCTTACAGCCACTGCCGGATCGTAACGGTTGTCCAGCATCAGCAGCTCCACGCCCGACGCCGCAGCCGCCTCGCTCACGCTTTGCGCCACCGCCTCGGAGTATGGCATCTCCGCGCTCTGCACCGCAAAGCCGAAGCGCAGCCGCCGCGGACGTGAAACCAGCCGGTACTGCCCGTTCGGCATTTGCGCCAGGTAGCCGCGATGCACCAGCGTCTTCAGAATGCGGTAGACGCTGGTCTTGGAGATTCTGGTCCGCTGGTATACGTCTTCCAGCGTCTGGGGAGAATGGTCCTGCTCCAGCAACTCGATCACATCGAGCGCCTTCGAGAGGATGGGAATCAGGTAAAGCCGTTTGATCTTTGCCTTGGCCACCCGCGCCTCCGCACCTGTGTCCCTAATGAAACACGAGGCATCACAACATCATAGAACAACTTCGTGCGGAACGACTTAGGAACCAGTGTGAGTGTGAGTGGGAGTGTGTCCGGGAGTCCTCAACCCCCCACACTCACACTGGTCTCTTTTCACGCTCACAATCCGCCCCCACACTCACGCTGCTCTTGCGCGCAGCTCCTGGCTGCCCCCGGTCCCTCGCCTTTGGGGACCCGGGAAAGCTAGAACCTCCACCCAACTCGACCGGCTAAAAGCTAGGCGCTAGTAGCTAGAAGCTGCTTTTCACGCGTAGCTGCTCACAGCCGAACTCCGGCTGCCCCGTTCCTTTGCCGCTTGCTCCACGTAGCCGCTCGCCCGTAACGCCTCGAGCGGGTCGGCAGCGAGTCCACGCGCCTCGCGCCACGCGCGCGTCAGCGGACGCACATCGCTCCAGAAGGCGCCGCGATACAGCTCCTCGGCAGCCACCAGGTCGCAGCTCTGCTGCAGCACCGCCAGTTGCTTGCGATCCACCAGCGCCGCCTTCAGATACAGTTCCTGCGCCGTCACCACGGTCTGCACCATGGCTTCGATCTTGCCCTTCAGGTTGTGGCTCTGGTCGATCATGTAGGCGATGTCGCTGCCCAGCCCGTCGTCCGTCGCCGCGTGAATCTCGTGGAAAATCCGGAAAATCTGGTAGGGATCGATGGAGCCCAGCGTCAGATCGTCGTCGGCGTAGCGGCGGTCGTTGAAGTGGAATCCGCCCAGCATGTTGGTGTGCAGCAGCCACGCCACAATCTGCTCGATGTTCTGCGCGTTGTAGTGATGGCCGGTATCCACCAGCACCCGCGCCTGCGGTCCGGCCGTCCGCGCAAAGTGGCTCGACATGCCCCAGTCGGCAATGTCGGTGTGGTAGAACGCGGGCTCGAACGGCTTGTACTCCACCAGCAGCCGCTGATAGTGCGCAAGGTGGCTGTGCGAAATGTGCAATGCCTCCTCCAGCCAGCCGATGCGCTTACGCATGTGTTGCGTGCCCGGGTAATTCGAGCCATCCGCCATCCATAGCGAGATGTCGCGCGACTCCAGAGCCTTCCCGATCTCAATCGAATCCAGCATGTGCTCCAGCGCATGCGCCCGTATTTCGGCCGCAGGGTTGCATAGTGACCCGTACTTGTACTCCTGATCTTGAAACAGATTCGGGTTGATCGATCCCGACTTCACGCCGAAGCGCTTCTCCAGCTCTTTGACTTCAGCCACGTCCTTCACGCCGTTGGGCAAGTCCCACAGCACGTGCAGCGCCACCGTGGGCGTCACGCCGGTCAACTTGTTTACCTCGCCGGCGTCGGCGAACTTCTCTTCAATCGTGGTGGCGGCGGCGGCCTGCACAAACTTGCCGAAGCGCGTGCCGGTATTGGCGAATCCCCAGGAAGGAATCTCGATCCGGAAGGTATCCAGCGCCTTGAAGGCCAGATCCTGCATTGCCGATTCTGAAAGTTTCATCGTTTCCCCTCACCATGACTTGAAATCTCTTTGATCCTGACTTCTCGTGCCCTGAATCTAAAATCTCCATCAAAATAAATCTGTCATCCTGAGCGAAGTCCGCCGCTCGCACCAAAATGACCCTGTCATCCTGAGCGGAGTCCGCCGCAGCGGACGAAGTCGAAGGACCTGTGGTTGCTTTTCCAGGCCCAACACACCACAAACATCCCGTGCCCCATCCTTTCGCGTCTTTTGCGAAAGGGTGGGAAACCGCAAATCCCAACCCGGCTCTCTCAACCCGCCGCAAACCTTCGACTCACTCGGGCCCCCTCAGTCCTTCACCACAATCACATGCAAAAACCTCGGCCCATGCACACCCTTGATGCGCGTCATCTCAATGTCGGCCGTAGCGCTAGGCCCGGAAATCCAAGTCACGAGCTTCGGCAGCTTCTCCGCTTCTTGCTCCCTCGCTCCCTTGCTCCCTTGCTCCCTGATCGCACAGCGATCGAAATACTCCGGCAACGTCTCCACCACCTGGCTCAAGCGCACCACGCACAGGTGCCAATCCGGAAGCAAAGAAATCACGCGCCGCCCCTCGGCCGGGCCGTGGTGCAACACAATTGTGCCTGAGTCGGCCACGCCGCAAAAGCACCCCGTGATCACGCCCTCCGCCTGCTCGATTTCGGCAATCGACAGCCCGTGATCGAATGTGCATTCAAATCCTTCGATCTTCCACGCGGCGTCCACGTACCACTCCGCCGGGATTCCCGGCGGCGCAACGAATCTTCGTTTGCCGCTGGCCTCAATTTGCGCGGCAATCGCCGCCGCAAGCCCATCCGGCGCGCATTCCACGACTTCCGCATCGTATTCCTTCAAACGCTCGATGAACCGCTCCTGACGGGCGCTGACCGTCAGGCCGCCCCGCCGCACATAGTCGCACGGGATCTCCGCATGCGCTTCCGCGGACTTCCCAACGGTCGCACCGGCATTCCGCGAAGCGGACCCGCCCGTAGCGGCACGAATCCGCTCCAGTACCTTCTTGCGGCTATCGGTGACAGCGCTCATCGTGCCTTCTCGCTCCCCTGCTCCCTTGCTCCCTTGCTCACTCGCTCCCTGCTTTTCCACCACGCATGAAACGTCTGCTTCGGCAATCCCCGCAAATCCCGCGTCTGCGTCCACTTCGCGCCCACGCTCGGCAGCGAATGAATCCATCCATCTTTGCGCGTCACCAGCCTGGCGCCGATCCGGCCCGCCCATTGCGCAAAATGGAACAGCCACGCCCGTGAAAAAATCATATTCGCCACGCGCATTCCCACATACATGGGATCGAAAAACCGGTGCGCCGTCTCCCGTTCCTGATCCGTAACCCGCGCGCGCAGGTCGATCAGGATCTCCGGAATATTGATCTTCACCGGGCACACTTCGTAGCACGCGCCGCACAGTGACGACGCATAGGGCAGCGACTGCGCGTGCTTCAAATGTTCGAGCTGCGGCGTCAAAATCGCTCCAATCGGCCCCGGATACACCGACCCATACGCGTGCCCGCCCGTCTGCCTGTACACCGGACAGGTATTCATGCACGCCGCGCAGCGGATGCAGCGCAGCGTCTGCCGCTCCCTCTTGCGCCCCAAAATCGACGACCGCCCGTTGTCCAGTAGCACCACGTGAAAATTCTGCGGCCCGTCGCCCCCCCGTCCTTCGTCCTTCGTCACGCCCGTCCAAAGCGACGTGTACGGGTTCATGCGCTCGCCCGTCGCCGACCGCGCCAGCAGTTGCAGCATCACCTCAAGATCGGCGAACCGCGGCACCACCTTCTCAATCCCGGCCAGCGTAATCAGCGTTCGCGGCAGCGTCAGGCACATGCGCCCGTTGCCTTCTGATTCCACCACCACCGCGCCGCCCGTCTCTGCCACCAGAAAATTCGCCCCGCTGATCGCCGTCGGCACGTCGAGGAATTTCTTTCGCAGATAGTTCCGCGCCGCTGCCGTCAGCGCCTTCGGTTCATCGCTCAGGCCCTCCAGCCCCATCGTCCGCGCGAAAATCTCCCGCACCTGGCTGCGGTTCACGTGCAGCGCCGGAACCACAATATGCGATGGTTCCCCCTTGCCCAGTTGCAGAATGATCTCCGCCAAATCCGTCTCATAGGTCCGCACACCCGCGGCCTCCAGAAACGGGTTCAGTTGGATCTCCGCCGAAGTCATGGTCTTGATCTTGATGACCTCGTCCGCATTTTCCTCGCGCAGAATTTCGAGAATGATCCGCCGCGCCTCGCCCGCATCCGCCGCCCAGTGCACGTGCCCGCCCGCCGCCGTGCACCGTTCTTCAAACTGCTCCAGGTAAGCGCCAAGATTTTCCAGCGCCTCTTCTTTAATCCGAGAGGCTGCTGCGCGCAGCGCCTGCCAATCGGCCTTCTCTTCCACCACCCGCGCCCGCTTGGCCTGGATCACGTCGATCGCGTGGGCCACGTTCTTGCGCAGTTGCACGTTGCGCAGCACCGGCAGCGCCGCCACGGGAAACGGCGGCGCCAGCGCCGGATCGAGTACGGGATGGTCGCTCACGCCGCTCATCCCACCACCTCCGCAGGATGTTCCTGCGTGCTGGCCAAAATCTGCGCCATGTGAATCGTCTTCATCGGCGCGTACTCCCGGTGCATCGCCCCGCCCAGGTGCATCAGGCAGCTATTGTCCAGCGCCGTGCAAAATTCCGCTCCCGTCCGCAGCACGTCTTCCAGCTTCACCGTCAGCATGGCCGACGATACATCGCCGTTCTTCACGCTGAACGTGCCCCCGAACCCGCAGCACCGGTCCAGATTCGCGAGCGGCATCAGCTCCAGCCCTCGCACTTTAGCCAATAATCGGAACGGCCGGTCGCCCAATTGCAACGCCCGCAGCCCGTGGCAACTCGCGTGGTACGTCACGCGGTGCGGAAAATACGCACCCACGTCCTCCACGCCCAGCTTGTCGATCAGGAACTCGCTCAGCTCGTACACCCGCGGCAGCAACGCCTTGAACTCCCTGCGCAGCGTCTCGTTGCCCAGCTCTTCAAACAGTCCGGGGTACTGGTCGCGCATCATGGCCACGCACGACGACGACGGAATCACCACCGCCTCCGCATCCGCATACAGCCGCACCAGCCGCTTGGCCTGGCTGAAAGCCTCGCCTCGAAAGCCGGTATTGGCGTGCATCTGTCCGCAGCAGGTCTGCCCGGCGCGAAACTCCAACTCCACGCCCAGCCGCTCCAGCAAACTCACCACCGCGCGCCCTGTCTCGGGATACAGTGTGTCGTTATAGCAGGTAATAAATAGTGAAGCGCGCATCCAGCCACTCATCCATGAAAACAGAGAGGTATCAGCTAAGAAATCGCATCATAAACCTTTGCCAAACGCTTGTCTATTGCAATCCCGTGCCTATTGCAATCCAGGCCTCGACAGAACGTTTCCCCCACCCTCCTTCGCTTCTTCACTCATTCCCTCGCTGACATCCTCTCCGGATCACGCGCCCTTTGGAGGTTGCCCCATCCTTTCCGCGCTCTTTGCGGAAAGGGTGGGACAGGACTCGCTGACCCGCTGACCGCTCCCCTCAATGAAGCTGGAAGCTAGGAGCTAGCAGCTAGAAGCTGCTCCTCAGTCCCTCGCTCCCTGCCTCAGTCAACCTTCCCCACCCTCACCCGTCTAACATTGCGAGTCCGCCCGCCCTGATCCACCAGGAACCGGGCTCATGTTCTTTTGTATCCGGCTTCACAGCGTTTTCGATTCCGTTCTTGAGAGAATATGGGGTTTTGAGTGGCAATTACTTCCACCCCGCCGTCTGACCATGGTCTACGGGGTGGAAGCAATTGCCACCGGGACGACGCCAGGGAGGACTACACGCGAATCGAAAACCCTCGAAACGTTCATGCTTTTTCGGGGACTCTTCGATTCGCACGCAGTTTTTGCGATGAATCCTCGCCATCCGGGCAACCTCTTCTCGACTTGGCAGCGCTTGCCGGCGCAGCCTCGCAATCCGCCTTCGACAGCCACGACTCAGGCAGCCGCCTTATGATGGTCTTGTCAACCAATTCGCACATTGAACGCGAAACCTGCCGGCCTTGTGCCGGTTTTTCTGCAACCAATGGCAACTTATCCCGTATTCGAGGGTCTTTCTCAAGAAAGGGTCCAGGACCAACCATGATGATCAAGCAGCGTTCGCTCTCCTTGTACGTCTTCCTGTGTGCATTGGCCAGTGCGTTCCTCCTTCCCGCCCTCGCGCAGGGGCAAGGAGCCGCGTCTGCCGTCCGCATCGTCAGCCCCATCGACGAGTCCCAGCTCGTCACCTTGACCGGAAACACCAATCCCCGCGCCAATGCTAAAAACGACCGCGGCCCCGTCAGCGCCAGTTTTGCCTTGCCTGACCTCACCCTCGTTCTCAGCCGCAGCGCCGACCAGCAGGCCGCCGTCGACGCTTTCGTTGCCAGCCAGTACGACCAGAACTCGCCCAACTACCACCAGTGGCTTACGCCCGCGCAGATCGGCGCGCAGTTTGGTCCCGCCCCGGCAGACATCGCCACCATTACCGCCTGGCTCTCCGGCCACGGCTTCACGGTCAAGCTTGTTACTCCGGACCGCATGACCATCCGCTTCAGCGGCACCGCGGGCCAGGTCCAGAGCGCCTTCCACACCCAGATTCACAAACTCTCGGTGAATGGCGTTGGGCACTACGCCAACATGACCGACCCGCAGATCCCCGCCGCTCTCGCGCCCGTGGTCGTGGGCGTCAAGGCGCTCCACGACTTCCTCCCGCAGACGCAGCACAAGCTCGGCAGCCTGGTCCAATTCGACCAGCAGACCGGGACGTGGAAACGGCTCGCGACTGCCGCCGGCTCGCCGTTGGCCTCGGCCACAGCATCTTCCGCCACGCCCAGCACCAGCTCCGCTCCCGTATTCAAATCTCTTCCGCAATTCGGCATCAACGGCACCAGCACCGGCGGGGCCTACCTCGAAGAAGATCTGGGGCCCTACGATTTCGCTGCCATCTACAATGTCACGCCGCTCTGGAATAGCAGCATCACCGGCAGCGGCCAAACCATCGCCATCGCCGGCACCAGTTTCATCAATATCGGCAAAAACGGGGGCGCCAACGATGTGGCCACATTCCGCAGCGAGTTTGGACTGGCTGCGAATTTCCCCTCCAGCCCCACGCCCAACGAAATCGACGCTGGCTCATACTTCAGCACGGGCACCACGGCCACCATCTGCACCAGCACAAGCGCCACCGCTGCCTGCGGCATCGACGACCTGATCGAGAACTCTCTCGACGTGGAAGAGTCCGGCGGCGTCGCTCCTAACGCGCAAATCGATCTCGTCGTCACCGGGCAGACCTCCGCTTGCAATGGCGAAACCGGCGCCGGCTGCATCGATACGCTCTATGACTCGGCTGCTTATGTCGTCGACAACCTGACGGCGAAGATCCTGAGCCTCAGTTACGGTGAATGCGAGCTCGGCCAGGGCACCACGGGCAACGTCGCATATTACCTTCTTTGGCAGCAAGCGGCGCTCGAAGGCATTTCGGTCTTTGTGTCTACCGGCGATTCCGGCTCCCCCTCCTGCGACGACGACATGGACGGAAATTACGGCAATCCCTATATCGCGCAGTACGGGCTCTCCGTGAACGGCATCGCCTCCACGCCCTTTAACACCGCCGTCGGAGGCACCGACTTTAGTTGGTGCCAGCCCTACTTCACGGGCGCCACCAGCGGCAAATACCTCGTTGTCGGCGGCTGCGCCTCATCGAGCACCAGCCAGGGAACCCCGGCCTATTGGAGCACCTCCAACAACGGCACTACGGGCGCTAGCGCCCTCGGCTATGTCCCCGAGATCCCCTGGAACGACACCTGCTCGAACCCCATCAATGCACGATATCTTGAAACGCTTCTGGACTACTCGGGCTTCGACGCTTATTTCAGCACCAACCCGACCACACCGGAGGAAGCCTGCAGCGTACTCTACGGCAATGTTCAAGGCTATCCCGGTTGGTACCAGTTCTACGAGGGCACAGGCGGAGATATGCTCGCCGGGTTTGTCGATACCGTGGGCGGCAGCGGCGGAGCCAGCGGCTGCGTGTCCAACACAACCACCGACACATCCAACCCGTTCGGCGCTTGTAACTCGAGCGCAACCTCGGTTCCCAACGGAAGCAGCTCAATCGCGCTCACCAACGACGGCTGGCCCTCGCCAGGTTGGCAGTATCAATCGGGCGTCCCCGGCACAAGCGGCTTGACCACGCGCGCCATCCCCGACGTAAGCTTCTTTGCCGGCAATGGCAATTTCAATAGCGCCACGCTCATATGCGTCTCCAACAACGGATCGTGCGCGTTGAGCGGTAGCACCGAGAACGTCGCTCAGGAGGTTGGAGGTACCTCCGTCGCCACACCGCAAATGGCCGGCGTCATGGCGCTCATTAACCAGAAAGCAGGCGGCGCGCAGGGCCTTCCCAACGCGCAGTTGTATTTGCTCGCCAACCGCCAAACCTACTCCAGTTGCAGCGCCGAGAGCGTCACCAGCTCCAGCAGTTGCTACTTCCAGGACATCGATTACGGTCCCACTGCGCCCAGCGGCCCAGCCTACACCGCCGCCCAGACCATCTCCATGCCCTGCTTTGCCTCTTCTTCCGATGAGGGCGAGGGCGGCGCCTTTTACGAAAACGGTGCCTGGGAAATCTACGACGACGGCTATCCTTACGCCAACGGCAGCATTTCTCCCAACTGCACAGTGGTCAACTCTGGCGACTACGTGGGCACGCTGGTCACTTCCGGAACCACCCCGGCTTACAACTCCACCACCGGCTTCGACATGGCCACCGGCCTGGGATCGTTGAACGTCGCCAACATCGTCAACGCGTGGACCTCCAACTCGGGCACGGACGCAACCACCATGACCGTCCAGCCCACGCCCTCCAGCATCACCATCAACCAGGCTCTTTCGGTAGTGGTCAGCGTCACGGGCTCCGCCGGCACGCCCACCGGAACCATCTACCTGACGATCGGAAGCTACACCTCGACCCAGGAAACCATCGGCACCGCTCCTTGCACCAGCAACACCAGTTGCACGTTCAACATCCCCGCCAGCACCCTCGCCGCGGGCAGCGGCATTGCGCTCACGGCGAATTACAGCGGCAACGGAACGTATGCTTCCAATAGCAAGGCAACCACCATCACAGTCAACGAGATGACCCCCACGGTCGCATTCGTGAGCCCCCCCACCACCGGCAATGTGGCCAATCCAGTCAGCCTGACGGTTTCGGTCACCGGGCCCTCCGGGTCGACAGCCACGCCCACCGGGACCATCTGCCTGAAGACCGGCAGCAGTTGCGTCTCGACGACGGAAACCATCGGCGTGAGCCCCTGCACCAGCGCCGCCAGTTGCACTCTCACCATCCCCGCAAACACCCTGGTTGTGGGCCTCGACACCGTCACCGCCGACTATAGTGGCGACGCCAACTATCTCGGCAACACCGGCACAACGCAAATCACCATGTCGCAAACCACCACGCTGCCGCCGACCGTCTCGGTCACGCCCGTGCCCGCCAATCTCTACACCGGCCAGAGTCTCGTCGTCACGGTATCGGTTACCGGCGCCGGCGCCACGCCCACCGGATCCATCACCCTGAGCGCGTCGAACGGAACCTACACAGCGACTACGGAGACCATCGGCACCAATCCCTGCGCGAGCAACACAAGTTGCAACTTCACGATTCCCAACAACAAACTCTCGGCCGGAACCGTCACCCTGACCGCCAGCTATCTTGGCGACGCGAACTATGCCCCCAAGAGCGGCACCGGCACCGTCTCGGTCACGCAGTCCGCGTACACGCTGGTCGCCACCACCCCGGCAGCGGTTTCGCCCGGCTCCTCAACCTCCTCAACCATCTCCGGAAGCACCAGCACCACAGACTACCTGGGAGTCGTAACGCTCAACTCCTGCTTGCTCGCCAGCTCCCCCTCCGGCGCCGTCTCTCTACCCACCTGCTCCGCCACCGGGACGATCACGTACACCGCGGGCGTGGCAGTCGGCAGCGGCACGGCAACCGTTTATACGACGGCCGCCAGCGCCGACCTCATCCGGCCGAAGTTCGGCGATGGCAAGGGCTGGCTGGGCGCGGGCTCAGGCGCGGTTCTGGCCCTGGTCCTCTTCTTCGGCATTCCCGCCCGGCGGCGTAGCTGGCGCTCCATGCTCTCGATTCTTGTCGCCATGGTCGCGCTCGGCACCCTGGCAAGTTGCGGAGGCGGAGGCAGCAGCGGCGGAGGCAGCACCGGTCCCGTCATCTCCGCCACCACCCCCGGAAACTACACCTTTACCGTGCAGGGCACCGGGAACGATCCAGCAACTACCCCCGGGAACGTCCAATTCACGGTAACGGTGAACTAGGTCTCTGACCGTTTGGTCTGGTACCAGCTCCGTGCCCCATCCATTCGGTCGCCGCGGCGACCGAATGGGTGGGAAATCACAAACCTCAAAGAACGAAATCACACGGCAAGGCATGAGCTAGAAGCTAAGAGCTAAAAGCTGTTCTTCGTCCCCTGTCTTCACGGCAACGGCGGCAACTCCGCCGGTCGATTGTGGTGATAGGTCGCCCAGCCCAGATACCGGCTCATCGCCTCGGCCACGGCGGCTGCGGTGTGGCTGCGGTTCATGGCCGCGTGGTGCTCAAAGCCGCTCTGGCAGATCACATGCATCAGCGCGGGCAGTCCGGCCACTTTCACCACCGCGCGCGTGCCGAAGGTCTTCAGCGGATCGTCGGTAAATTCGCCTTCGCCCACATACGCCGTGATCTTGCCGGCAAGATCGTCGGTGCTCACGCGTCCAAAGGTTACCGGGCCGGCGAGCGTGCGGCCCTCCAGCGCGCCAAAGGTGTTTTCTTCGCCCAGCGTGGTGCCCAGGATGGGCGCGGTCGCAATGCGAATGTCGGGCAGAAAGTCCTTGGCCCAATTGCCGCAATGGAAGAAGACGCACTTTTCGGGATCGCCGCCGTAATTATTGTTCCAGTCAACCAGCGCGCTCGGGCTGCCTCCCGCAAGTTGCAGCGCATACATGCCCACCACGCCGGCAATGTCCACCTCGCACGCCGAGGGCAGCATCTGCTCGCTCATCATCGACATGATGGTGCACACGTTCACGCCAAAGTTCTTCTGCAGCGAACTCCAGCACTGGATGGCCGTCGCCGTGATCGAAAGCGATTGCATCCAGTCGTCCACCACCAGCGCAAACTTGGCCATCTTTAGAATGGCTTCGTCGGGAGCCTTTGTGGAATCGGCATACGACCGAATCTGCTCGATGCGCTGGCGCACGTGCGGGTCGTCGCTGGAGATTTTGGCCGCATTGCCAAAAACTTCAGAGAGATCGATGGTATTCACCGTGATGCCGCTGGCTTCGAGCAGCTTCTCGCTGAAGCGCGTGGTGTTGAAGGCGTTGGGCCTCGCGCCAACCGCGCCGATGCGCACGCGCCTCAAGCCGCGCACCACCTTGCAGGTCTGGGTAAATTGCACCAGGTCCTCGCGGAACCGCGGATCGAGAATCGCCACCGTGTGATCGCGCGTGAGCGAGTAGGGAATGCGGTACTGGCGCAGGTTGTTGCATACGGAAATCTTGCCGCAGAAGGCGTCGCGCCGCCGGTCGAGGCCGAACTGGTCGAGATCGTCGGGACAAGCCTGCACCAGAACCGGCACGTGCGCCTCGGCCAGCCGGATGGAGTCGGCGACTCCTTTTTCGTCGCCGAAATTCGGCAGGCAGACCAGGATGCCCTCAATGCGCTCGCGATTTTTGCGCAGCAGCTCGCCGCATTTTTGCGCGTCGGCCCAGGTTTCCACCGCGCCCAGCTTCGATTCTTCCGGCGACAGCCAAACCGGCTCGATCCTGAGTTCGGAAAACAGTTTGGTCAGATCCCTGCGCGCTTCAGAAATCAGCACGTCAGGAAAGAAATCGCGATTGCCGACAATGACTCCGAGACAAGTGGGATTCCCCATAACGCTCACCTTACCTTTTCAAAATTGCGAAAGTTTCCGGCATTGCTTTTGGTCACCAGTTCGCAGGGAATAATTTGCAGTTCCGGTTGCCCGGTCGAACCCGTCTTCAGAAACCGATCCGCCTCATCCACCGCGAGCCGGGAAATTAACACCGCGGGCTGCAGGGCGGTGGCGCGCAACTCGCCGCGCTCGATGGCGTCGATCGCATCGGGACTCCCATCGAACCCCGTAACCTGCACGTTCGACTTCCCGGCGGATTTCAACGCTGCCGCCGCGCCCAGAGCCATGGTGTCGTTCCCCGCGATAATGCCCGCGATGTCCCCGTGGGCCTGCAGCATGGTCTCTGTCTTCTGAAACGCCTCCGCCTGCGACCAGTTCGCGGACTGTGCGGAAACCAGCTTGAGCTCCGGATACCGATCGAGCACGGCGTGAAAACCGTGCGTGCGAAGTTGCGCGTTGGTGTCGGATTCTTTTCCGATCAGCTCCGCGTACTCGCCCTTTCCATTTAGGTCGCGCGCAAACTCCGCCGCCACCAGCCGCGCACCCTGATCATTGTCTGAAATGATCTGCGCCTTCGCAATCCCGGTGGCATCGATTTCGCGATCGATCAGAAACACCGCGATGCCCGCCCTGGTGGCGCGCCGCACCGCGGAGACGGTCGCATCGGCTCCCGCATTATCCAGAATGATTGCCGAGGCGTTGGAGGCAATCGCGGCATCCACCAGGTTGTCCTGGCGAAAAGCATCGTCTTCATGCGCGTCCACGCGCACGCGATAGCCAAGCTCCAGCGCGCGCGCCGCAGCCGCGTCCGCTTCGGCCTTGAAGTAAGGATTGTCCTGTGAGGGAACAATCACCACCATCAGTTTCTTGCGGTGCTGGTCGCGGTGACAACCTGCACAGGCAAGCAGCGCCAATGCGCATCCCAGACCGGCAACCGCGCGGCGCATCATGAAGGGCCCTCTTCTGTGCCTGCGGTCGTCAGATACGGCAATATCCGCGCCTGCAGCCGCGTCTGTAGCTGGTCGAGCCCCACGGCCAGCACGATCACCACGCCTTTGATCACGATCTGCCAGAACTCTGAGACGCCCAGCATCACCAGGCCGTCGGCAAGCACGCCAATCACAAAGGCGCCGATCAGCGATCCAGTCACCGAGCCCCGGCCGCCCATCAGCGATGTTCCGCCCAGCACCACGGCCGCAATGGCATTCAGCTCGAAGCTTTCGCCGGTTGCCGGATGCGCGGCCTCAAGTTGCGCCGCGATGATGAGCCCCACCAGCGCCGCACAGAGCGCCGAAAAGACATACGTAGCCAGTTTCACCTGCGCCACGCGAATGCCCGCCAGCCGCGCCGCGCGCTCATTGCCGCCAATCGCGTAAACGTGCCTGCCGAACGGAGTCTTGGTCGCCACCACCCACGCCACGGCGAAGAGCGCCACCATCATCCAGACCGGCGTGGGCACGTGCAGCAGAAAACTTTGGCCGAAGGCAGGAAAACCCGCGTTGCCTCGAGCCGCCACGCCACCGAGATTGGGAAAAGTTTTCCCGTTCGAGATCAACAGCGCCGCCCCGCGTGCAATATAGAGCGTGCCCAGCGTCGCGATAAACGGAGCCACGCCCGCTTTTGCCACCAGCCATCCGTTCAGCACGCCCACCAGCAGGCACGCGCAAATCGCAAGCAAAATCACGATGGCCACGGGCGGGTAGTGCGTCGCGCCGCCAAAGAAAAGTCCCTGCGTGAGAAGATAGCCCGCCACCATGCCGCCAAGTCCCGCAATAGAGCCCACGGAAAGATCGATGCCTCCGGTCAAAATCACGAAGGTCATCCCCACTGCCAGGAGCGCGGTGATCGCCACATGCTTGGTGAGGATGGAGAGATTGTTGGCCGTGAAAAACTCCGGGGCCAGCGCGGAGAACAGCACAAGGAGCAGCAACAGCACCAGAATGGCGCGCCCCCGCAGCAGGAGCAGAACGACACGCGCCGACGCCAACGCAAAACGATTCGCGCGCGGCCGGGTTGTTGTGACAGAGCTCATGCCGTACCTCCCGCGGGCCATGCCGCGGACGCGCTGGCCGCGGCGGCGACCGAGGGGCTGGCTGCGGCGAACAAGCCCTCATCGCTCAGTTGGTCGCGCGCGAATTCGGCGGAAATCCGCCCCTGGCAGAGCACGAGCACGCGATGCGCCAACGCTTGGGTTTCTTCAATCTCCGATGACGTAAACACAATGCTCAGTCCTTTCGCCGCCAACGCGCGCAGGATGCCGTAAATCTCTGCCTTCGCGCCCACGTCGACGCCGCGCGTCGGCTCATCCATCAAAAGCACCGACGGCGAACACATCAGGCAGCGCGCCAATAGCACCTTCTGCTGATTGCCGCCCGAGAGCGTGGTCACGGGAAGCTCAATGTCCTTCGCCGCGATCTGCAATTCCGCAGCCAGCTTGCGCACGCGGCTGGTCTCATCCTCTCGCGAAAGAATGGGGCCGGTCTTGGCCGCCATCACCACATTCTCGCGGATCGAAAGCTCGGGAAACAGTCCGTCTCGTTGCCGGTCTTCAGGCATCAGCACCATCCCGGCTCTCAATGCGTCGCGCACGCTGCCGGTCCCAACCTTCTTTCCGCGAATTGCGACGGTTCCAGACGCGATCGGCCGCAACCCGGCCAGTGCTTCCACCAGCTCGGTTCGCCCCGCGCCCAGCAGTCCGTAGACGCCAAGAATTTCCCCTTCGCTGACAGAGAAGCTCACATCGTGCACCGGCGCTTGCGCCGCTTCATCGCCAACCGACCCGGGCAAAGCGAGACCGCGAACGCTTAACACCGCGGGACGAGCCGGCAAATTCGCATCCGGCGCGACGTTGGCGCCTTCCTTTCGGCCCGACATCCGCTCCACGATCCACGCGCGCGTCGCATCGGTTCGTGTTGCCTCGCCCACCACGCGTCCCGATCGCAACACGGTAAATCGATCGCCCAGAAATAGCAGTTCCTGCAGCCGGTGCGAGATGTAGATGACGGTCACGCCGGCGCGCTTCAAATCCGCAATGACCTCGAAGAGCGACTCCGCCTCCGTCGCTGAAAGCGCGGAAGTCGGCTCATCGAGAATCAGAATCCGTGACCCTTGATCGAGAGCGCGCGCGATCTCCACCACCTGCCTGCAACCCAGCGACAGTCTCCCGGTTTCCGTAGCCACATCCATGGGTTTGCGCAGATGGCGCAACGCTGCGGCAGAACGCTGGTTTTGCGCCGCTTGATCGACGAGCAGCGCCGCGTGACAAAGTTCCCGGCCGGCAAAAATGTTTTCGCTGATTTTCAGGTTGGTAAGCGCCAGCAGCTCCTGATGGACGATCGAAATTCCACGCGCAGCAGCGTCGCGCGGCGTGCGCAGCGCCAGCGGCTGGCCCTCGAGAAACAACGTGCCTTCATCCGCTTTTTCCGCGCCCGCCAAAATGCGCATCAGTGTAGACTTGCCCGCTCCGTTCTCTCCGATCAGCACATTCACTTGCCCGCGGTAGGCGCGGAAGGTCACAGAATCGAGCGCGACATTGCCCGGATAGCGCTTGGTAATGTTGCGCGCCTCCAGAATGACCTCCGCAGCCGTCTCATGCGCCGCACTCATGCAACACGCTCCGCGGTGAGCCGCGCGCGATCGACGGCGAGCCGCCAGGCGCCGCGCATTCGTTCGCGTTCGGTCTGCGATTTCTTAGGCTCGAAGAACTGCACGGACTTGGGCAGCGCGGCAAGCTCGTCGAGCGAACGCCACCAGCCGAGGGTCAGACCACCCAGCAGAGCCGCGCCGCGCGCCGAGAGATCTTCCTGCGTGGAGCGACGCACGGGCCGGCCAAGAACATCCGCCTGCATCTGCATCAGCGCATCGTTGCGCGTGGCGCCGCCGTCGGCAAGCAGAACCGGCAATGTCACCTGCGCAGCGGTCTCCATCGCTTCCAGCACGTCGGCGACTTGAAACGCAATGGCGTCGACCGCGGCCCGGGCCAGATGTGCGGCCGTGTGCGAGCGCTCGACGTTGGTCATCAAGCCGCGCGCGGCCGAATCCCAGTAGGGCGCGCCGAGCCCCACCATCGCGGGCACCAGAATCAATCCGGCGGCGTCCGGTACGGTTGCGGCCAGCGCCGCCGCATCTTCGACAGGATGCGTCAGGCCGAGAAATTCTCCCACCCACTGCACCGCCGCGCCGCTCATGGCGATGTTGCCTTCGAGCGCAAAGTGCGCGCCGTCCCCACTCGACCACGCCACGGTGCGTGCCAGTTGTTTCGCTTCGGTCACGAGCTCCGCCAAAAGCATCATCAGCGAAGAGCCGGTGCCGTAGGTTGCCTTCACCACCCCCGGCTCATAACGGCCATGGCCCACGAGCGCGGCGTGCGAGTCGCCGATCACGGCGACGATGGGAACGCCGGCAAGCTCAGGAATCGCGGCGCAGGTTCCAAAATTTCCGCTCGATGGGCGCACCGCGGGCAGCGCGGCAAGTGGAATCCCGAAAAGATCGCTAAGCGCCGGGTCCCAGTCGAGCGTGGCCAGGCTGAGCAGCGCGGTGCGCGAGGCATTGGTATGGTCGGTGGCATGCACCTTGCCCGCGGTCAGGTTGTAAAGCAGCCACGCATCCACGGTGCCGAGATGCAGTTCGCCTCGTGCGGTCTCCGCTTGCAATTCGGGGTGCTGCTCGAAGAGCCACGCCCACTTGGTCGCGCTCAAGAGCGGGTCAAGCGGAAGGCCGGTGATGGATTGAATCGTTCCAGCGTGCGCGCGAAGGCGTTCGCAGATGGGCGCGGAACGCCGGCACTGCCAGGTGATGGCGTTGCCCACAGGCTCGCCCGCAGCGAAATTTCCTGCTGCGGCCCGCCGCCATGCCACAGCGGTCTCGCGCTGATTGCTGATGGCAATTCCCGCAATGGCCGCGCGCTCCGCCTGCGCATGGCGCACGCAGGCTGCGATGACTTGCACCACCGACTGCCAGAGCGCAAGCGGATCCTGCTCTACAAAGCCGGGCTGCGGCTGCAAAATATCGAGCGGCGTCGCGGCGCGATAAACGATGCTCCCCTCGCGATCCACCAAGAGCGCTTTGGTGTTGGTCGTGCCCTGGTCGATCGCGAGAATCCATTCGCCGCTCATCTATGCCTCGCGCTGCAACAGATCCAGAGCCGCGCGCTCGATGCCCGCCGCGGTCAGTCCAAAGTGTTCGAGCAGGAATTCGGCTGTGCCCGTCGGTGCAAAGACGTCGGGCACGCCAAGGATGCGCATCGGCGCGGGATGCTCCTGTGCAAGCACCTCTGCAACTGCCCCGCCCAGCCCGCCGGCCGCGAGCGCTTCTTCCGCAGTCACGATGCCTCGCGTAGTCCGGGCTGCGTCCACAATCGCCTCGCGGTCCAGCGGCTTCACCGTGCTCATGTTCAGCACCCGCGCCGAAATACCACGCGCCGCAAGCGCGTCAGCCGCATCCAAAGCGCGGCATACCATCAGGCCATTCGCAATCAGCGTCACGTCGGAGCCTTCGCGCAGCCGCACCGCCTTGCCCAATCGGAATTCGTAATGGTCGCCATGCACGCGCGGCACAGGCACGCGCGCAATACGCAGAAACATCGGCCCTTCGTGCACAAGCGAGTAGCGCATCACAGCCGCGGTCTCCGCAGGATCGGCGGGAACAATCACGGTGAGATTCGGCAGCACGCGCATCCAGGCGAGATCTTCAATGGAGTGATGCGTCGGCCCAAGCTGGCCGTAGGCCATTCCAGGCGACATGACGCAGAGCTTCACGTTCGCCTTGGTGTACGCGAGATCCACCTTGATCTGCTCCATGGCGCGCGCGGTCAGAAAGCACGACGCGCCGCAAACATAAGGGACCATGCCGCCATTGGCCAGCCCCGCGCCCACACCCACCATGTTCTGCTCGGCAATTCCGACATTCACAAAACGCTCAGGAAACTTCTCCTTGAAGTTCTTGAGCTTCGCCGAAGAAAGCGAGTCGTTGGCCACGGCGCACACGCGCGGGTCGGCAGCAGCCATCTCTTCCAGAGCGCTCATATAGGCGTCGCGGCAATCGAAAAGCCGCTGGCCGGAAGTAGGTGACGATGCGCCGCTCACCATGCCACCTCCACGCCGAGTTCCTTCGCCGCCGTTGCCAGTTGCTCTTGGGTCGGCACGCCATGATGCCACGCAGGTTGATTCTCCGCGAAGGAAACGCCCTTGCCCTTGACCGTGTTTGCGATCAGGCACGAGGGCTTTCCCTTTTCCAGAGGCAAATGCGAGAGGCGCTCCAAAAGCGCCGCCGTGGAATGGCCGTCGATCTCCTCCACCGCGAATCCAAACGCCGCAAAACGCGCGGCCAGCGGCTCCATGCGAATCGTATTCTCTGTAAAGTCGCCTTGCTGGATGCGGTTGCGGTCCACAATCACCGTGAGTTGATCGAGACCGTAGTGCTGCGCGGTCATCGCGGCCTCCCAGTTGGAACCTTCCTGCAGCTCGCCGTCGCCGGTAAGCACAAAAACGCGCCAGGACTCTTTTCTCATGCGTGCGGCCAGCGCCGCACCCACCGCGATGGGCAATCCGTGACCCAGCGGGCCGGTGTTGGCTTCAACGCCCGGTGCTTTGTTGCGGTCCGGATGGCCGTTGAGCATCGAAAGCGGGTCCATGTACGTCTTGAGCTGCTCGACCGGCAAAAACCCGCGCGCGGCGAGCGTGGAGTAATACGCCGCGGCGCCGTGCCCCTTGGAAAGAATGAAGCGATCGCGCTCGGGCCAGCGAGGCTGCGCGGGATCGACCTGCAAGATGCCCCCGAGAAAGAGCACGGCCAGGATGTCGGCCGCGGACAGGTCGCCGCCGGTGTGGCCCAGCTTCGCGTGATGATTCATGGTCATGGCGCTGAGCCGGATCCAGTTGGCCTTCTGCTTCAGCCATGCGGCGCGCTCCGGCCCTGAGGGCGGCATTGCCATTGCGATCGTTTCTCCCATCAGTTCCAAGCGAATCGTATTTGCCGCGGCTGCATCGGTCAACAGCAAACGTTAACTTGGCGCGGAGATCGTTGCAGCGAATTGCCTTAGCCCTCGTGGCCGCGCGCGTCCGTTTCCTGCATCCGGCTTTCGCGTCGGGCAACTCAACCGGGTTCGCCGGTTTGGAGATTCCATGCGGGCAGTCATCTGGGCCGGCAATCCCAGCCGTCTCCGGGACGATCCAATAGCAGCAGCAAAAATCGGACTTGCCAGTTCCGGAGATCGGAATATACTGTACCGCCTGAAGCTGGAGTACTCGGGAGATGCGCGTGACTCGACGCGGAGACAAAGAATTGCTGGAGAAACTGGAGCCGGACGGCGCGGAGGCCAACGGCCGCAACAGCGATCGCAACGAATCGCAAACCGTGCTGCGCGCCTGCGAGGTGCTGAAGGCTTTTCGCCATCTCGGCGAAGAGCTGCAGCTCACCACCGTGATGGAGCGCGCCGACCTGCCCAAAACCACCACCTTTCGTTTGTTGCGTACGCTCATTCATGGCGGGCTGGTGGAGCGCGTCAGCGCGGGCGTTTATCGCAACAGCTTCGGGCCGGTCACGGCGCGCCCCTTCCGCATCGGCTTCGCGACGCAAGGCGACACGGAGTTTGCCCGCGAGGTGACCCGCAGCATGGTCACCGCCGCGGCGCGCGAGCACGTGCAGCTTATCACCCTCAACAATCGCTACAGCGCGCGCGAGGCGCTTCGCAACGCTGACGTCTTGATTCGCGAGCGCGTCGACCTGGTCCTCGAGTTTCAAACCTACGAGCGCGTCGCTCCCGTCATTGCTTCAAAATTCCTGGCCGCGAATGTGCCGGTCATTGCCATCGAAGTGCCGCATCCAGGCGCCACCTACTTCGGCGCCGACAACTACAAGGCCGGACTCATCGGCGGCCGTGCTCTGGGCCGCTGGGCGCGTGAAAACTGGGAGGGCAAGGTGGACCAGTTGGTCCTCGTCGAGCTTCCCATTGCCGGCTCGCTCCTCGAATTGCGTCTCGCCGGCCTGGTCGACGGGCTGCGCGCCGAGCTTCCAAGAATTGTCGAGGCGCCGCTGGTTCGGCTCAACGGCCGCGGAAATTTCGAGCAGGTGCTCGATGTGCTGCGCAAATATCTCCGCCGTCGTGGTCCGCGCCGAACCCTGGTGGGTACGGTAAACGACATCTGCGCGCTGGCCGCGTTGCGCGCCTTTGAAGAAGCCGGCACTTCCCAGCAATGCGCGGTGATGGGCCAGAACGCCCTGCGCGAAGCGCGCGCAGAACTGCGCCGGCCGGGCACGCGTCTGGTGGGATCGGTGGCCTATTTCCCCGAGCGCTACGGCGATGAACTGATCCCGCTGGCCATCAATATTCTGCAACAGAAGCCGGCGCCGGCGGCGATCTTCGTCAAGCATCAGCTTCTGACTCCGCGCAATGTGGACCTCGTATACCCCCTCGATGAGGTGGGGGCAGGCACCGCACGCAAAAGCACGAGTGGTCCTGACAATTCCGCCCTGCGGAATCCAAAGGCCGCCGAGGTTTGACCTTCGGCGTATGCCGATCGGCATCATAGTGTTCTAGGGAGAGCAATCCCATCGGGATGGACAACGCAATCACAAGAAGGGATTTCCTGGCCGGGGCAGCCGCGGTCGCGCTGGCCGCCGGCGAGCGGGTTTCTGCCCTTCCCGCTGCCCCGCCCCATGTCTCTGCCCCGCTGGCCGAATTTGACTACGGCGCGGTCGAGCTTACGGGCGGGCCGCTCAAGCAACAGTACGACCGCATTCACGCTGCATATCTCGCGCTCGATAACGATCGGCTGCTGCAGGTTTACCGCCAACGCGCAGGCTTGCCCGCTCCCGGCGAGCCGATGGGTGGATGGTACGGCCGCGATGGCTTCGTGCCTGGCCACTCGCTGGGCCAGTACATTTCCGGACTTGCACGCATCGGGCGCACCACCGGCGACGCGGCCTGCGCAGTCAAGGTTGCGGCTCTGGTCGAAGGTTTCGCCGCCACTCTCGGTCCCAAAAATCGGTGCTTTGCCGGCCCCAACGCCGAGAACGTTTGGCCCTGCTACATCCTCGACAAGCATCTTGCCGGGTTGATGGACGCGCATCGGTTGAGCGGCGTCGTGCAGGCGCGTGAACTTGTTCCCCGCGTGTTTCATGGGGCGCTCCCTTACATTCCGGAGCGTGGACGCGATCGCATCGGCAAAAAAGATCCTCCCTATGATGAAACCTACGTTCTGCCCGAATCTCTCTTTCTCGCGTACGAGCTGACTCAAGATCGCGCATTCTATGACCGCGCGATAGCCTATCTGCTCGATCGCGACTATTTCGATCCGCTCGCCGCCGGACGGGATGTTTTGCCGGGCAGGCACGCCTACAGCCACGTCATCGCGCTCAGTTCCGCGGGCAAAGCACGGCTCGTTTTGGGCGATGAAAAGTACTTGCGCACCATGCAAAACGCATCGCATCTGCTGCAATCCACGCAGCAGTTTGCCACCGGCGGCTGGGGGCCGAACGAGACCTTCATCGCCCCGCACAAAGGCCAGCTCTACGCGAGCCTGCACACGACCAACGATCACTTTGAGACGCCCTGCGGCAGTTACGCGGCCATCAAACTGGCGCGTTACCTGCTTTGCGCCAACGGCGATGCTCGCTATGGTGACAGCCTGGAGCGTGTCGTCTTCAATGGCATTCTCGCGGTCAAAGAGCCCGATGCCGATGGCGATTACCCTTACTACTCCACCTATGGGGCGGCAGCGCACAAGGTTTTTTATCCAAAGAAATGGCCGTGCTGCTCGGGAACGCTCGTAGAGGGTGTCGCGGACTACGTGAAGAACATCTACTTCCGCGCGCACGATGGTGTGGCCGTGAATATGTACGCGCCCTCCCGGGTGAAATGGACAGAACGCGGCGCCGACGTTACGCTCACGCAGGAGACGGATTACCCGTTGCGCGGAAAGGTTGCCTTGCGTGTCACCTCGACCGCGCCGATCGAGTGCGCGCTGCGCATGCGAGTTCCCGGATGGATCGCCGCGGCGCCACAGCTTTATGTGAACGGAAAACCGGTGCATGCGGATCTGCAGCAGGGATTTGCCATTGTGCGCCGGCGTTGGACCAGCGGCGATACGCTCACCATTGAATTTCCGTTGCAATTCCGCCACGCGGCCATCGACGACCTGCATCCTGAAACGGTGGCGCTGTTGCGTGGGCCGCTGGTGTACGTTGAACGGAATCCGGCGGACAGTGAATCCGCGCATGCAAACCCTGAAACTCTGCGCGCTGGGGATAAAACGTCCGGAGTTTTTTCCTCTCACATTGGCAGCAGCACTCGCACCTACGCGCCGTTCTACCTCGTGCGCGATGAATCGTACACAATGTATGCCCTGCATGGATAAGACAAGCGCAAATACGGATCGCATTCGCGCGCGGTATTGGATCGAGACGGCGTTTCCGCTCGACGGCGCAGCAGCCATCATGGCAGGCGAGCAGTCCACGGGAACCTTCGTGCGCGTCCCCGGCGAAACCGATGAACTCCGCGAACGTTATGCCGCGCGGGTGGAGCAGATTGCCGAATTGGGCACAGTTGACGCGCCGTCGCTTTCCGGCTCCGGCCTGCCGAAAAAGCACACCGGCCCCGTGGTGCGCCGCACGGCCGAAGTCACGCTTTCCTGGCCCATTGAAAACATGGGGCCCTCCCTTCCCAACCTGCTCGCAACGGTCGCTGGCAATCTCTTCGAACTCAAGCCGTTCTCCGGCCTCAAGCTGCTCGACGTCACTTTGCCGCCGGCTTTTTTGTCTGCATATCAAGGTCCGCAATTCGGAGTGGAGGGAACGCGGCGGCTCACCGGCGTTTACGGCCGGCCCGTCATCGGCACCATCATCAAGCCCAGCGTGGGTCTTACGCCCCAGCAAACCGCGGCACAAGTCAAGATGCTCGCCGAAGCCGGCGTGGACTTTATCAAGGACGACGAGTTGCAATCCGACGGCCCTCACTGCCCGTTCGACCAGCGCGTCCCCGCCGTGCTCGGCGTGCTCGGCGAATACGCCGAGAGAACCGGCAAGCGGCCGATGTATGCGGCCAACATCACCGGTGAAATCGATCAGATGCTGCGCCGCCACGATCTGGTCGTCGCGTCCGGCGGCACCTGCGTCATGGTCAGCGTCAACAGCATGGGCCTTCCCGCCTTGACCGCGCTCCGCCGCCATGCGCAGGTTGCCATTCACGGCCATCGCAACGGCTGGGGCATGTTCAGCCGCTCGCACGCCACCGGCATGAGCTTCATCGCCTTCCAGAAGTTCTGGCGGCTTGCCGGCATCGATCACATCCACGTGAATGGCCTGCGCAACAAGTTTTGCGAAGAAGACGCGAGCGTGATCGCATCCGCGCGCGAGTGCCTCACGCCCATGTTTCCCCCGCCTCATAAAGGCTGTGAAATTATGCCGGTCTTTTCCTCGGGCCAGTCCGCGCGCCAGGCGCCGGACACTTACAAAGCGCTCGGATCGATGGAACTGATCTACGCCTGTGGCGGAGGAATTCTCGCTCACCCCGCTGGTCCCGCCGCAGGCGTCCGCAGTCTTCACCAAGCGTGGCAGGCGGCGGCTGCGGGCATTCCACTGGCCGAATACGCGAAGAGCCACGAGGAGTTGCGCTCCGCACTGGAGGCGTTTGCCGCGTGAGCCAGGAACCAGCAGCACGCCCGCTCTACACCTGGTACGGCGACGACTTTACCGGCTCGACCGACGTGCTCGAGGCGCTGGCGCTTCATGGCGTCAAGGCCGTCCTGTTCACGCATACGCCGAGCTCGCGCGAGATCGCAGCCTTTTCTGATTGCCGCGCCGTGGGAATCGCCGGCGAAAGCCGCAGCCGCAACCCACAGTGGATGAGCCGCAGTCTGCCCGCAATCTTTCGCGCCATGCGGCGGCTCGGCGCTCCCATCAATCACTACAAAGTGTGCTCGACCTTTGATAGTTCGCCGCGCACCGGCAGCATTGGCCGCGCCATGGAGCTGGGCCGCCAAGTGTTTCGCTCCGGCACGGTTCCCGTTGTTGTGGGTGCGCCGCATCTCGGCCGCGCCGTGGTTTTCGGCAACCTGTTCGCCGACGCCGCCGGCGTCTGGTATCGCATCGACCGCCATCCGACCATGCGTCAACATCCGATTACGCCCATGACCGAGGCCGACCTGCGCCTGCACCTGGCCCGGCAGACAAAGCTCCCAATGGGCCTCGTCGACCTCGCTGCATTCCAGTCGCACACTGCGCAAAAGCATTGGCAAAACCACGTGGACGCACGCGCCGGCGCCGTCGTATTCGACGGTTTCTCCGACGCCATGCTCGAAGAAGTTGCGCGCATCCTCTGGGAGCGTGCCGCCGATCGAGCGGTTTTTGCGGTCGGAAGCTCCGGCCTCACCCATGGATTTCTCCATCATTGGCGATCAGCCGGCCTGATCGGCGAAGCGCAGGCGCTCCAACCCGCATCGCCCGTCGATCGTCTCCTGGTGCTCAGCGGAAGTTGCTCGCCAGTCACGGCGCGCCAAATCCGTCGCGCCAAACAAATGGGCTTTGCCGCATGGCGTCTCGAAGGCGCAGGGCCGTGGAGCGCCACGGCAGCCAAGGCTCATCGAGCGCTCCGCAGCGGCCGCAGTGTCGTGCTCTACACCGCGCTCGGCCCACAAACTCAGGACAAGAAATACGGCGAAAAATTTGGCGAGGCGCTGGGCGGCCTGCTACGCGAACTCGTCCTCTCGAGCGGCGTGCGCCGCGTTCTCATCGCCGGCGGCGATACCGCAACGCATTCCGTGAAGCAACTGGGCCTCAATGCTTTGACTTTTGCCGCGCCCCTCGTAGCCGGCGTGCCGCTCTGCCAGGGCCGTGCCGCATCGCAACTTGACAGACTCGAACTCGCGCTCAAGGGCGGCCAAATGGGCCCCGAAGACTTCTTCGCCAACGTGCGCGATGGCCGCCGCACCTGATCGCAACTTTGTCTGCACCGCGCCTCTGACCGCTTGAAGAAGAGCCTTCCCGTGCCCCATCCATTCTGTCATTCTGAGCGAGCGGAGCGAGTCGAAGAACCTGCTTCTTGAAATTTTGGGCGAATGGGTGGGAGAACACGAAATCCACAGAAACGAATTGATAGGGTCAGAACCTAATCCGCATCCACGCATTGCGTGCAATCGATGCGCGTAAAAATGGCCGCGCTCGCCAGCACCATGGCCGCGATGAAATAGAGCGGCAGGTTGTAGCTGCCGGTCATGTGCACGATGTAGCCGAACAGTACGGTGCACAGAAACCCTCCCGCCTGGCCTGCAGTGTTCATCATGCCCGTCGCTGTTCCACTCAAACGGCCGCCGATGGCCAGGCACAAGGCCCACGCTGAGGGCAGCATCAGGTCCATCGTGCCGAACCCCAGGCTGGACAGCACCACCACCGCGATCTTCCCATGAAAAACTGCCATGGCGACAAGCAACAGCGCCGTCGCCGTGAGGCACACCGCGGGAATCCATCGCAGCGCCCGCCGCGCGCCCCAACG
The DNA here is from genome assembly GCA_964569985.1 of uncultured Occallatibacter sp. Lineage (GTDB taxonomy): Bacteria > Acidobacteriota > Terriglobia > Terriglobales > Acidobacteriaceae > Telmatobacter. Next base: position 202,437 of record CAZMWL010000001.1, on the reverse strand, counting down.
CACCGTCAACCGGTCGCCCAGTTGCCCTCCCGCAAGGTTCGCGGCTAAGCCCACAAAAAACGGCAGCGAAGCGAACAGCACGCCATTCAGCGAGAAGCCGGCCGCGTGCATCATCCACGTGGGGAACCAGGAAAAGTAGAACCAGCTCCCGCATCCGTAGCAGCCGTAGGCAAGAACAATCAGCCACAACGCGCGCGAGCGGAAGAGCCGCCGCCAGGGCACCGCCGCATGGTGATGCGCCGCGTCGGTTTCTCCAATCTCCGCCAATTCCGCTCCGGTTATCGATGGATCGTCCTGCGGACGGTTATGAAATCGGAACCACCAGAGCGCCGCCCAGCTGAATCCCGCCAGAGCCAGCACGCGAAAGGCCGCGCGCCATCCGAAATAATGCACCAGGGGAACGATCAGAACCGGCGCCAGCGCCCCGCCCAGCCGGCTTGCTGCCCAAACCAGGCCCTGGCAACGTGCGCGCTCCCGCGCCGGGAACCAGCGCGCAATCACGCCGGCAATGTTCGGATACGCGCCGGCCGCGCCCAGTCCGAAGAAAAACCGCGACGCGCACAACTGCCAGAATCCACGCGACCACGAAGCAATCACGTTGAAGCAGGACCACCACGTGACAATGCGCGTCATCTCGCCACGTTGCCCGCGGCGGTCACCCATGGCGCCCGAAGGCACTTCGAAGATCCCGTTAGCCAGCACGTAGGCGCTCAGGATCCATCCCCATTGTTGTGGCTGGATATGCAGATCGGCCTGAATCGCGGGTCCCGCGACGGCAATCGCAAGGCGATCGAGAAATGTGAGGGCTGAAAGCAGACCGAGAAACGTGAGAACCCTGTAGCGCTGCTTCAAGCGCTGGCCCTCTCCAGTTGCGATAGTTTCAGCGCCTTGCGCGCGCTCAGCACCGCGAGTTCGGGGCTGGAGAGCACCGGCGCATGCACCACATCCGCCGCAAGGGTGTTCAACACGCGTGCCATGGAAGCTTGTGCGAGCACGATGAGGTCCACTCCCTTCAGATCTTCCACTAGAGCCTTCGCCAGCAGGCGGTCGTGGGTTGCGGTATCGCCGGCGAGCACGGCGGGAAAAGCAGCCTCGCACAAGCACTCTATCAGTTCCACCTTGCGGCCTGCCCTGGCCGCCTTTTCGTGCAGCAGCGCCGTGGTGGGATCGAGTGTGGTGCGCAACGTGGCCAACACGCCGATGGTGTGCGCCTGCCGCACCGCCTTCTCGGCCATGGCCTCATCGATGCGCAGCACGGGAATATCGAAAAGCTGTTGCGCCAGTGTTGCGCCGGGTCCGATCGACGAGCACGTCACCAGCACCGCATTCGCGCCGGCATCTTCGGCCGACGCAATTTGCTTGATCAGGCGGCGGATGGTGGCTTTCCGCAGGCATCCGGACTTCACCGTGTCCTGAATCAGGCTCTCGTCCACCATGTGAAATACCTTGGCCTCGGGGATGTGCAGATGGCACAGCTTCGTGAAACCAGGCGCAAGCGTCGGGCTGGTATGAATGAGTGCAAGGGTCGGTTTGCTTCGAGTCGACAACGTTTCGCCTTTCCGTGCGGCGGGCTCGCCGAGCCATCGCGTCCTGGCCGGAAATCAACCCCGGCCCCGGCCTGGACATCGAGCCGGTTTTTCAGATGCTACACAAGTTAACGCATTTGCATCGCCTCCTGCGAACCACGACAACCTCACTGCACCCCGATTCCGGTAAGCGGAACGAAAACCGGCGCCTGCAACACCCAAAACATTTGCGCTGTGTGATACAACAGCCTCGAATGAGAAAACACATCGTGATCGGCAGAGCAACTTGCGCGTTTGCGCGACGCGGCACTGGTTTGGCCCTGGCGCTGACCGTGTCGCTGGCGGCTTTTTGTTTTGTCCCCGGTGCGGCCCGTGCGCAAAGCGAAAATACTGCTCCGCCGCCGCTACTGGGCGCTGCGTGGTACCCCGAGCAGTGGCCCGAGGCACGCTGGAATGCCGACCTGCAGCTGATGGAAGATGCTCATCTGCACGTGGTGCGCGTCGGCGAATTCGCATGGAGCACGCTGGAACCATCTGAAGGCCGTTACGACCTGGATTGGCTCGCGCGCGCGGTCCGGCTCGCGGAAAAGCACCATATCGCGGTGGTCATCGGCACGCCCACAGACGCGCCCCCGGCGTGGCTCACCACGGCGCATCCTGAAACCTTGCGAATGGACGCCGCGGGCCGACCTGCGGAACACGGCAGTCGCCGCCAGTTCAACTACGCGAGCCCCGAGTACCGCAAATTCTGCGCCGCCATCGCGGAGCAGCTGGCGCGCCGCTTTGGGCACGACCCTAATGTGATCGGCTGGCAAATCGGCAACGAATACACCGAAGAGTCCTTCGACCCCGCGACGCGCCTCCAGTTCCAGGCATGGCTTCAGCGCAAGTACGCCACTCTCGACGCGCTCAATCGCGCCTGGGTTACGGCCTACTGGAGTCAGACCTACGATCGCTGGGATGAAATTCCGCTGCCCTCCGCCGGCGGCAATCCCGGGCTCCTGCTGGATCATCGCCACTTTGTCAGCGATACCTGGCGCGACTTTCAGCAGGTGCAGATCGATGTCATTCGCAAGTACGCCGATCCGCGCCAGTTCATCACCACAAACATCGGCGGCCTGGGCTGGAGCGACAACTGGGACCACTACGAAATCACGCGCCCGCTCGACCTTGCCGCGTGGGACGACTACGTGGGCGAAGGACATTTGAATGTTGCCCGCAATGCGGCCATGCACGATTTTGCGCGCGGCTGGAAGCGCGAAAACTTCTGGGTCATGGAAACCCAGCCCGGCTCGGTCAACTGGGCGCCGGTAAACACTACCCTCGATCCCGGCGAAACTCGCGCCATGGCCTGGCAGGCCGTCGGTCACGGCGCCGATGCCGTGCTTTATTGGCAGTGGCGCGACGCGCTCAACGGCCAGGAGCAGTATCACGGCGCGCTCGTGGGTCCCGACGGCGCGCCGCTGCCCATCTACGCGGAAATCAGCCGCATCGGCAGCGACTTCGAACGCGCAGCGCCTGCGCTCAAAGGAACCAAACCCTCCGCGCAGGTCGCGCTGCTGGTGAGCTACGACAGCCGCTGGGCCATCGACCTCCAGCTCCACAACAAGAACTACGACCAGCTCGACGTTTTGCTCGATTACTACCGCCCCTTGCGCAACCAGCAACTCACCGTCGACATCGTCAGCGCAGATTCCTCGCTGGACGATTACAAATTGGTCTTCGCGCCCAGCCTCAATGTCATTGCGCCGGATCTCGCCGCGCATCTACTCGCCTATGTCCAGCAGGGCGGCCATCTCGTGCTCGGGCCGCGCTCCGGCATGAAGGATGAACACAATTCATTGAACGTCCAGCGCCAGCCCGGTCCGCTGGCCGCACCGCTTGCCGGACGAGTGGAACAGTATTACGCGCTTGATGCCGCTGTGCCGGTGGGCGGAACGCTTGGCTCAGGGACTGCCTCGCTTTGGGCCGAGCAGCTTTCGCCAAGTGCCTCGGACGTTGAAGTTCTTCTGCGCTACGGAAACTCCCACGGCTGGCTCGACGATCTGCCGGCCATGATCTCGCGCCACGTTGGCAAAGGAAGCATCACTTACCTGGGCGCAGTGCTCGATCCCGATCTCATGCGCAAGGCCGTTGCGTGGGCTACTAGCGACGCGCAAGTTCAGGCCGAGTTCCCTGCTGCGCCTGCGGGCGTTGAGGTTTGCCGGCGGGTAGCAGCCAACGATGAGGTTTTTGTGCTCATCAACCACGGCTGGGTCGCAGCTCACGTGGCGCTGCCGTCTGCTATGAGCGATGTTCTCCACAACAGCCGTCGCGTAACCAGCGTCGATCTCGAGCCGCAGGGCGTGGCCTTGGTCGAATCCAATGCGCGCTGACAGCAACCAAAAATAGGACAGACGATCCCGTGACTCGAAATCTCAGCCGCCGTAAATTCTCCTCTTCGCTGGCCATGTCGCTCGCCGGACTGCCGCTGCTTCGCAGCGCGCATCTCTCGGGCGAGGAATTCAGCGGCTCAGAGATCGCTCCCTTCCGCACCCCATACAAATACGGCAAGCTGGTGCTCGCTGCATCGGACGACCCCGACGCATTCGACTCGAAATCCGTCGACGACCCCTTCGTTTTTCTGCATGATGGCGCGTTTTACATGCTTTACATCGGCTTCGATGGCGCCGGCTACCAGACGGGCCTGGCAAAATCCACCGATCTGCTGCATTGGGAGCGCGTTGCCTGCGTGGCGCGTCGCGATCCCAACTCGAAATACACGCGCTTCAACATCGCGCTCAGTTGCATCGTGCGGGATGACGGCCTGACTTCAAAGGGACAGGCGAAGAAAGTGCATGGCCGCTACCTGGGCGCATGGAATGCGTACCCTAATGCGGGCTACGAGGCGGGTGCGGCTGTCATCGGCCTCGCGTGGAGCAGCGATCTGCTGCATTGGGAGCTCACCGACCCGATTCTGTTTCCCGCTGACGGCGCTCCGTGGGAGCACGGCGGCCTCTACCGCCCCAACCTCATCGAGCAGGACGGCGTTTTTTTTCTTTACTACAACGCCAAGACCGATACGTTGCCGAAAAGCGAGGGCGGAGGCTGGCACGAGCAAAGCGGCGTGGCCATTTCGCGCGACCTCAAGCAGTGGACGCGCTACGAAGGCAACCCCATCCTGCCCAACGGCGGACCTGACTCATGGGATGCGCGCTTCGCCAGCAATCCCTTCGTCGTGCGCCACAATCATCTCTGGGGTATGTATTACTTCGGCCTCGACCGCCGCGGTGTGGCCCGCGAGCTGCTCGCACTGGGCCGCGATCCCTATCACTTCGAAAAGATAAACGAGATCATGATCGACCGTGGCGCGCCGGGCACAGTCGATGAAGACTACGCCCACAAACCATGTGTCATTTTTCACGACGGCGCGCTCTACCACTTCTACTGCGCGGTTTCAGGCAAATGGCCGCATGACGTCCGCGGCATCTCCGTCGCCCGCTCCAAACCGTGGTAAGAAAGTGTAGCGCGGGCCTCCTGACCCGCACCGATCAGCGTGCGATCATGAGATCACGCCATCGAAGCACTATCGCGAAGGATTCGCCGCGCGCACCTCGTATCTCCCCGATCCAACCATGAGCACCAGGCGAGCGCCGTCGATGTGCGTCTCAAGAACGCCCAAAGCGTGGGCGGGCGAAGCGTCGTTTACGGTCACTGTTCCAGCAGCCGCTGGTTCAATCTCAATCTCTGCCGTCGCGTTTGCCGGAACCGTGAAGTCGTAAACCGTCGCCGCTGCGCCGCGATGCCATTCACTCTCAATTTCACCAAGCGAAGACCGATAATGAGCGCGCACCCACTGGATGTTTCCCACCACAACCGGGCGCAAAATCAGCCGCGACGCGCCATTTTGCGAAAGGTCCACGTTGATCCCGCCCAGCCCGCGATAAATCCACTCCTCTGCGCTGCCCAGCATGAAGTGGTCCTGCGAGTGGCCACCGTCCCATGCCTCCGTAAGCGCGGTCGCGCCCTGCGCCAAAATATAGCCGTAGCTCGGTGCGTCGGTCCGTTCCAGCATGTCCAGCAGAACATCGGAGCGCCCGCCGTCCAGCAGTGCCTCGACCTCGTAATGAAAGCCCACTTCGCCGCACGTCGTGTGATTCTGGTGCGCGCGAATGTCCTTCACCAATGCGTCGAGCACCGCCCCTCGCTCGTCCTCAGCAACCATGCCCAGCGCCAGCGGCATCGCTTGTGCCGTCTGGCTGCCTCTGTCGTAGCGGTGCTCGGCAGCATCGAAAAACTTCGCGTTAAAAATCTCGCGCACATGTGCCGCCTGCTCGGCGTATGCGTGGCTCTCCCCGCTCCGGCCCAGCACCGCTGCGGTTTGTTCCAGAGCCTTCAGATCCTGGTAGTAGATCGCCGTCCCTGTCACACCCGCCGTCGTCAGCTTTGAAAATCCCGCATCGCCCGGGCCGATGTCGAACCAGTCGCCAAGACCGTAATCGACAATGCCGTCATGCGCCCGCGAGCCAAGATACTTTGCATACGCGCGCATCACGCCATACTGCGCCGCCAGAAACGCGCGATCGCCTGTGCGCTGGTAGACGTACCACGGCGCAAGCACTGCCGCGCTGCCCCACTCCGGTGAATCGTTGAAGATCGCAAACTTCGGCTCGAAGACGACGTACTGCGGCGCAGTGGTCGGCACCATGCCTGCGTCACGGCCATCGCTGCGCTGCGCATCGGCGATGTTGCGTGCGGTGGCGGCATAGAGGCCCGCAAAATCAAAGTCATAGAGAAGCGACGGCGCCATCAAATGCGTCTCTTCAAGCCAGCCCAGCTTTTCGCGATGCGGGCAATCGGTAAAAAGACTCACCGCGTTGTTTTCAATGGCGCGCAGAATCAGCACGTGAATGCGATTGAGCATTTCATCCGACGATGCGAATGCGCCCACCGGTTGCGACGCGCTGTGCACCGCTTCGCCGTGCAGGCTCACCACGCGCGCGCCACCTTGCGCGGCGCCCTCCACCTGAACGTAGCGGAATCCGTAGTAGCTGAAACGCGGATGCCAGGTTTCAACGCCCTTGCCAGAGCCCGCGCCGCGCAGCGTGTAAGAAAACCACTGCGGATGCCCTGAGCTGCGCTGCCACACAAGTCCATCCTTGTCCAGCAGCTCGCCGGGAATCAATTTCACCGTGGTCCCGGCTTTTCCCGTCACGGCGACCTCCGGCCAGCCCGCAAAGTTCTGCCCCAGGTCGTAGACTGTCACTCCGGGCTTGGGATGCGTCACTTTCACGGACGCGTAAGTGTGCATCACGCGAATCGGTGGCGCAATCTCCGGCATCAGCGCGCCGCCGGGACCGTCGACCACCGAAACCGCGCGCCACGCGCTGTCGTCAAAACCTGCACGGTCCCATCCCTGCGGCTCCAGCCGCGCATCGAAATCCTCGCCGCCGTACGTGGACGAAAAAGTAATCGGGCCCGGCGCGGTCTTCCACGAACCGTCGCTCAAAATCTCCGCCGCACTGCCGTCAGCGAAATCGATGTGGAGCTGCACCGTGCATTTCAGTTCGCCATAGCTGCCCACAAACTTCGTGTAGCGGCCGGGCGTTTTCAGCACGCGGTACATTCCATTGCCCAGCATCACGCCCATCGCATTCTGTCCCGCGTGCAAAAGCGCCGTCACGTCGTAGGCGTCGTAATACACCGTCTTGCGATAGTCGCTCCAACCCGGCGTGAGTTGGTCGTTGCCCACCTTGCGCCCATTGATCCGCAATTCGTCCTGCCCCAGTCCCGAAGCGTAGAGCACTGCGTGCGCCACAGGTCGCGGCAATGTGAAGGGCTTGCGGAAGAGCGGCATCGGCTCGTTTGCGTCCCCTTCCGAAGGATGCGCAGCGATCCACTTAGCTCGCCACCACGGAATCCCGGTCCAGTGGCCAACTTTGCTCCATCCGCTCGCATGTTTCTGCTCGTCCCAAACCTGCACGCGCCACGCGTAGGTGCTGCCCGGCGCAAGGATTGGCCCGGCGTAGGTGATTCCAAAAGTTGCTGAACTGAAAACGACTCCGCTATCCCAGAGAACTCCTCTGTCCCAGGGAATCGCACGCGGCGATCGCCCGGCGAAAGAGTCGGAGATCACTTGAATCCGGTACGCAGACTGGCTCACGGAGTGGAGCGTGGGCGACGAAGCCGCGAGTTGCCAGGAAAGTCCCGGATGCGCATCCGAGACCGCCAGCGGCTCGCTTTTGTCATCGCAGCGCAAATCAGTCGGCCGCAGCAAATGCGACCCGGGAGTGGAAGCCGCATGAGCCAGCGCAACCGCGAGCCACAAATGGGCCGCGCAGCGGACGAATCTACCTCTGCAAACCGGAGCGTGCTTCAGGAACATCGCGTAAAACGTCATCAGCCCCGTGATACAGCACCCGGGTGCATCGACGCAATCCTCAAACCCGCACCGCATCTGCTAGCCCATCTGCTAACTTGGATGGGATGAACCGCAAAGCGCGCAGCCGCCGAACAGAACTTGCCCTCGCCGCAGCCGTGCTGGCCGCGCTGGCCTGCCCGGCGCGCACCCAGCAAACGCCCGCAAATGTGCAGCGGCAACTTGCGCGCGTTGATGCAGCCGCACGCACCGGCCCCTTCCGCGCCAATTGGAATTCGCTCGCCGGATATCGCGTGCCCGACTGGTTTCGCGACGCCAAGTTCGGCATCTTCATCCACTGGGGCGTCTATTCCGTTCCGGCATTCGGAAACGAATGGTATTCGCGCAACATGTATGTCCAGGGCAATGCCGCGTTCAAACACCACGTCGCAACCTACGGCCCGCAGTCCAAATTCGGCTATAAGGACTTCATTCCCATGTTCCGCGCGGAGCACTTCGACGCCAATGCGTGGCTCGATCTCTTTGCGCAGGCCGGCGCGCGCTATGTGGTTCCGGTGGCCGAGCATTGCGACGGCTTCCCCATGTACGACTCGAGCCTGACCGATTGGGATGCCGCTAAGATGGGGCCAAAGCGCGACGTAGTCGGCGAACTGGCAGCGGCCACGCGCAGTCACGGCCTGCACTTCGGCGTTTCCTCGCATCGCGCCGAGCATTGGTGGTGGTACGACGGCGGCATGAAATTCGATTCCGATGTGCGCGACCCGCGTTACGCCGGCCTCTACGGCCCCGCGCAACCCATGGCGTTGCCCGGAGAAGACGATTCGAAGGAGCCGGACCCCGATCATCTCGAGCGCTGGCTCCCGCCGAACAAAGCCTTCCTCGATGACTGGCTGGCGCGCAGCGCGGAACTGGTTGCCAAATACCATCCCGACTTTTTGTACTTCGATTGGTGGATCGGCCAGCCCGCGTTTCAGCCCTATCTCCAGCGCTTCGCCGCCTACTACTACGACGAAGCCGCCAGCCGCCATCAGGGCGTTGTCCTCACTTACAAGGGATACGATTTCCCCGAGAACGCCGCCACGCTCGACATCGAACGCGGCAAGCTCGACACGCTGCGCCTGTTGCCGTGGCAGACTGACACCTCCGTCAGCATCCACTCCTGGGGCTACGCCAACAACGATGAATACCGCAGTGCCAAGTCGCTCATCGACGAATTGATCGACGTGGTCAGCAAGAACGGCAACCTGTTGCTCAACGTGGGACCGAAATCCGACGGCGCCATTCCCGACCAGGCGCGCGCCATTTTGCTTGAGATGGGTGCATGGCTCAAAACCAACGGCGAGGCCATCTACGGCTCGCGCCCGTGGCTCGTTTATGGTGAAGGCCCCACAAAAGTCACCGGCACGGCAAAAAACTCCGACCAGCAGGAGTTCACAGCCGAAGATATTCGCTTCACCACGCACAACGGAGCGCTCTACGCCATTGCGCTGGGCTGGCCTGCCAACGGAGATTTGCGCATTCGCTCGCTGGCGCGCGGCCTGCCCTACCTCAAGGCGCCGGTTTGCGGAGTCAAGATGCTGGGCTCCGATCAGTCGCTCTCCTGGCATCAGGAAGCCGACGGACTGCACGTCCAACTGCCTGCCCAGCGCCCCGATGAGCCCGCGTGGACGTTCCGGATAATGGAACGAGGAGAGCCTGGGCGCCACTGCGGAAACTAGATTTGTATTGCCGCACGGAGCTACCCCGCGTCCCATGCGCCGTATCGGCCCTCCTGGCGTTCTGATTGCCCATCCCCAGGCATCGAAACCGGCCATGCCCGCGAGGCGGAAAGCCAGCGGGCATTTCTTTCTCGAATCGATTTCCGTCAAGTGTTTATGCCCATTCCGCGCGCCTTCGCGCATGTCGTTTCTCAACCGGACGCCCTCCTGCGAGCACCCCTGGATCACGGAAATTCTCACTTCCGCATATCCCGAAAATTGTTCCGCATTGCGGATTACTTCGCTCAAAACTTGCGGGCGGCTCAGGCGGTTATTTTGCCCGGTCATCTGTCCCGCATTTCCGCGCCGCGAAAAACTGGATTTCCCGTTGACATCGATTTTGCGGGTTTCTTACTGTTCCCCCGCAACAGCAAAGCTATGCTCTCTTCGCGCCAAGCCATGAGAGCGAACCAAAATTGGAGGGAGGCCTACATGAGACTGAAACAGCTGAGCAACCTATTGCGACTGGCTGCGGCACTGGCCATATTCGCCGTCGCCGCTTGGGTGCACGGACAAAACGTAACCAGTTGTTCAATCACAGGCACAATCACCGACGCCACCGGCGCGGTAGTGCCCGCAGTTCAGGTCACGATCACCAATCAAGCCACGGGCTTATCGCAGACCGAATCCAGCAATGGCGCCGGGTTCTACGACGCAGAGTCGCTGGCCCCGGGCGATTACTCGGTCGCCACCACAAAGACCGGATTCAAGAGCGAGCAAATCAAAAACGTCCACCTCGATCCCGGCCAACGCCGCGGACTGAATGTGAAACTCGCCGTCGGCAGCCAAACCGTCTCCATCAGCGTGGAAGCTGACGCCGAAGTGGTGCAAACCGAGAGCGCCGAAGCCGGCGGCACCATCACCTCAAAAGAAGTGCAGAACATCATGCTCAACGGCCGCAATTTCGAGGCCTTGTTGACCGTAGTTCCCGGCGTCAGCAACGTGAACGGCGCCAACGGATCTTACCAGGCCGGTGCGGGAGCCATCACTTCCTACATCGTCATCAACGGCTCGTCCGACGAAGAGACGATGTACACCATCGATGGCGTCTACAACGTGACCTCGTCCTCGGATATTACGCTGGCCATCACGCCGGTCGTCGATCACGTGGCCGAAATGCGCGTGCTCAGCGACAATTACAGCGCCAAGTACGGCCTGGCCGGACGCCAGGTCCTCATCACCACCAAGAGCGGCGGCGAACAGTTCCACGGCAGCGGCTACTTCTTTGACCGCACCAACGAGTACGGCACGGCGCACGGCTTCCTGCAGAGCGGACAAGTGCCGCTGACCTCGTTGCACCTTTCCGACTGGGGCATCACACTGGGTGGCCCGGTGGAGATTCCCAAGCTGCTCACCAGCGCGCATAAGAAGCTCTTCTTCTTTGTGGGCGCTGACTGGAAAGCCGACCACTACGCCTATACGTCGGGCGCGCGCTTTGTGTTTCCCACCGGCGATTCGCTCGACAATGGCGTGAATTACTACAACGGCGACCTCAGTTGGGGACCGCAGGGGGTACTCGCGGGCGGCGCCAAGATGAATCCCTATAGCAGCCTCGATGCTGTGCATCAGGCCATTCTGGATACGCGCGTCGGCGGCGGCGCCGGCTCGGGCGCGGCCTGCATCTTCCAGAAAACCGTAGGCGGCAATTACAACCAGATTCTGCCCAAGTGCATGGACCCGAACACGGTCGCGCTCGGCAAAGCGTACTGGCCGGCTTCGAATTACACTTCGGGCTCGCAGAACTATCTCAACGACAACCCCGTCAAGTTCAGCGTTAACGATGAACTCTATCGCGGCGACTACAACGTGAACCAGAACCACATGGTCACGCTGCGCATCATGCACGAGGAAGCCACGCAGATCAACGCCACGCGCGGCTACAACGACTACGCCCCCAACCCGAATTCCGGCACCGACACGCCGGCCGGAAACATGCTCCTCCGCTGGCAGTGGACCGTCAAGCCCACGCTGATCAACGTAGCCAGCCTGGGCGCGGTCTACACCAAGTACGCTGCCGCCCTGATTGGCCAATACACCGTGCCCAGCGGCGTCTCCATCAACCAGAAGTTCTCCGGCGCTGACCCGCTGAACCGTATTCCCGACATCAGCATGAATAACGACTCCATGGGCAATGAAAGCTGGTTCTGGATGGGCGAGGGCGCATTGCCCACCCACTCCAACAACCAGACCGGCGAATTCTCCGACGACGTCTCCTGGGTAAAAGGCAACCATGTCGTGACAGGCGGCCTCACCTATATGTGGAACCTGCTGCACGCCAACGCCAGCAGCGCCTTCCCCATGGGCAACTTCTGCATCAACGGCGACTTTTCGGGTTCCGCGGCCGGCGACTACCTGCTCGGCTTCCTCGCCAACCCGGACAACAGTTGCAGCTTTGGCTACGAGCAGACCAACGCGCAACGCGACGGCCGCTTCCGCAACAAGTGGACAGAGTGGTACGCGGAAGACGACTGGAAAGTCAATCCGCGCCTGACCCTCAATCTGGGTGTGCGCTGGTCGTACTTTACGGCGTCGGCCATGGACGGAAACCAGATTGCCAATTTCGTGCCCAGCGCTTTCACCACCAGCCAGGCGCCGGCGCTTTGTCAGATTACCGCCAATTGCGCCAAGTCAACCTTCGGCTTGACCACCTCCTGGGCCTATCTGAACAGCCAGAACCAGCCGCTGGTCTCCGCGAGCGGCGCTGCTGCCAACCTGACGAATAACGGCATGTTGACGGCCGGCTCGGGAACCCCCGACGGCTTCACAACCCCGAAGAAGGGTCTCTTTGCGCCGCGTATCGGATTCGCCTATCGCCTTACCAACGACGGCAAAACGTCGATTCACGGCGGCTTCGGCATGGGCTACACGCAGGTGGGCCTGATGCAGTCTTCCAACCTCCTCGCCAACATCCCCTTCGTGCAGCAGCCAACCTACAACGCCACGGAATTCACCAGCCCCGCGGGCAGCGGATCGGGCTCCGTTCCCAATGCTCCGGGCCTCACCGGACTGAGCGCGACCAGCCCCACCTATCAGCCCGCCTCCATTCGCAACTACAGCCTCACGGTTGAGAAGGAAGTCCTGCCCGGCGGCGTGGTTTCCATCGGCTACGCCGGCATGATCACGCAGCACATCTTCACCACCGGCTGGGATGCCAACTACTATCTCAACGGAACCTCCTCCGGCGACGCAGCTTGCGCCACCCAGGGCGAAGCCGAGGCAATCTCCGGCAACTACGGCGTCTGGACGCAGCCCGGATCCGGCTTCCAGTACGATCCCTGCATCAACGCTGCATCGTCGGTCACCGTCAACGGCACCACATACACTGCGACTCCCACCATCAGCAACTACTATCGCCCCTACGCCGGCTACGGAACCATCTCCACCGGCGTCAGCTTCGGCGTGGCCAACTACAACGGACTGCTCGTCGGCTATGTGCAGAAAATGCACGACCTGACAGCGCACGTCTCCTATACCTTCAGCAAGGCGCTGGGCGATGTGAACGCGTCGGGCACGCAGGTTGCGTATAGCTCCAGCGGCGCCTTCCAGAACTCCAACAATCCCATGGGGGATTACGGACGCCCGGATTACGACCGGCCGAACGTCTTCGTCTACTCCCTGGTCTACAACGTTCCGGTTCCCGGCTGGGCCAATAACACCCTCGGTAAGGAACTGCTCGGCGGATGGAACTTCGACTCCTACGGCACCGTTGAAAGCGGCTTTGCACAAACGGCCACCTACAGCAGCGGTCTCGCCACGCGCCCCAATGCCGCTGGACGTCTGGTCCGCAATCACGGTACCAATGGCAAGCTGCAGTTGGGGCAGGCTCCCCTGTATTCCTACACCAACTTCACGCATCCGGCCTGGGGCTATTTCGGCACCGCGTCGGTCGGCAGCCTGCGCGATCCTAAGGAAGTCGCCTTCCACATGAGCGTCGAAAAGGGATTCGCCGTCCGCGAATGGGCGAATGTCAAACTCGGCGCGCAGGCCTTCAACGTCTTCAACCACCCGAATGTCATGACCATCGGCAGCGGCTGGTCGCCCACCGCGCAGGGCACCAGCTTTGGCTACGCAAGCGCCTTCGGCGATCCTCGCCAAATGCAGTTCTACACCAAGATCAACTTCTAGCCTCCTTTGCATGACCCAACAAAGGGGACGGGCGCCGTTTGGCAACCGTCCCCTTCTTTTTTGCCGCGCACATTCCCTTCGGTCTGGGTCCCCACCCCACATCGCCCCGCCGGCGTCCATTCCGCGATGCGGATCGGCTGCGGATACGGTTTTTCGTTCGACATGGATTGTACGGAACTCAGGGGTGTTCCGGCTCCGGAAGTTCCAACTTTCAGCCCAGTGCTTGCAGCGAATCAAAGGCTCGCAGGGCCGACTCATCGGACGCGCAATCGCTCATGGATCTCTCATGGAATTTATTCATTCCAAATAGTTCATAAGCGGCAGTTCGTTGGATTTCCGGCCTTCGACAGGCCGCATCTTCCACCCGAACTCCGTAAGTTGTCCGGGCACGGAACCCTCCCTCCAAAATCAGCGTTCCGAAAATTAGAAAATAATCGTATACTCTCGAAAATAAAGCGCTGCCGCCTGAATGCCTTCCCTCACCGCCAATCCGTCCCACAAATCGCCCCCGTCCGCCGCGCCGCTTCCGGAGCACATCGTTCTGCTGGCAGACGACTTGACCGGCGCCTGCGATGCGGCCGCGGCATTTCTTCCGACAGGTCGCGCGGTGCGCGTCTGGCTCGGCGCCGCAGCCTCGTTTTCGGCCACGGAGCCGGTACAGTCCTTCAATACAGATTCCCGCTCCCTCTCGCCGGCCAAGGCGTCGCGCATCGTAGCCCGCGCTGCCGCAGCCCTCGTCTCCAATCCCCAAACAATTCTGTTCAAGAAGATTGACTCCGCCGCCCGTGGCCCTTTTGCCGCGGAAATTCTGGCCGCGCATCGCGCCTTCGGATCGCGCACCGTCCTCCTTGCCCCTGCATTTCCCGCCGCGGGTCGCACGGTCCGCAACGGCATTCTGGAAATTCAAGATGCCACAGGCCAGCGCTCTCTGGTTGACCTCGCCAGCCTCTTTCCGCCCAGCAGCAGGAACCTCATCGCTCTCGTCTCCCGTCCCGAAAAACTTGCCGCGGCGCTCCACGCCGCCAAGCCCGTGCTTTTGTGCGACAGTTCCACGCAATCGGATCTGGAAGCCCTGGTTCGCGCCGCGGAAAGGATTCCCGGTCTCCTCTTTGCTGGATCTGCCGGCCTGGCGCAGGCACTCGCCTGCCGCGACGCCCCGTCCGTCCGCCGCGTGCCGCCGCCCTCCGCCGCACGCACATTGCTCATTGCCGGGTCGGACCATCCGGTGACGAAACTCCAGCTTGAAACCCTCAGTCGCATCGACTCGCGCGCGGTTCATGTGCTGCCCACCCGATACAACACCCGCGATCGCTCGCGCATTCTCGACGCATTCCGCACCTTCGCGCCGCAGGCATTGATTCTCACCGGAGGCGACACCGCCTTGTTCGCTGCCAACACGCTTGGCGCCCATTCTTTTATCCTCCAGGGAGAGCTTGCGCCCGGAATTCCCTGGGGCATTGTGCAGGGCGGAAGGGCGGAAGGGTGCATTGTGATCACGAAATCCGGCGCTTTTGGCGCGCCCACCATCTTCAACGAAATCCTCTGCGCGCTGCGAGGTCCCGCATGAACAAGCTTGCGCGCATTGCCATCAGCATCGGAGACCCTGCCGGCGTCGGCGCGGAAATTGCCCTCAAGGCTCTTCGCGACAACTCCGTTGCTTCGCTCGCGCAATGGATTCTGATTGCCGACTCCGCCGCCCTCCGTGCTGCCGGCCGTCTCTCCGGCATTGACCCGGCCGCGCTGCCCTGCACGCTTGTTGAAACCGGCACGCTGCCCGCCGATCACACCGTTGCCTTCGGCCAGCTTCGCGCGGAATACGGCCTTGCGGCTATCGCTTATGTCCGTCGCGCCGTGGATCTCTGCATGAGCGGCGAGGCCGACGCCATGGTCACCGCGCCGCTCAATAAGGAGGCGGTCACGCTCTCCGGCCGCGCGTTCACGGGACACACCGAATACATTGCCGAGCTCACCGGTGCGCCGGAGCCGCGCATGCTGCTCTACTCTGAAAAGCTGGCAACCATCCACGTCAGCACGCACATTCCCCTCGAGCAAGCCTGCAAGCTCGATCGCGCGCGCATCGTTGAGACGATCCAATTAGGTCACGACGCGCTTCTATGGATGCGCCGCCGCGCGCCGCGCATCGCCGTCTGCGGCCTCAATCCCCACGCCGGCGAGCATGGCCTCTTCGGCGCACAGGATGCCGCCGTCATCGCGCCCGCCATCGACGAGGCGCGCGCCCTGGGCATTGAATGCTCCGGCCCACACTCGCCCGACACCATCTTTGTCCGCGCCCTGCGCGGCGAATTCGATCTCGTCGTCGCCATGTACCACGACCAGGGCCACATCCCCATGAAGCTCATCGACTTCACCGGCGGCGTAAATGTTTCGCTCGGCCTGCCTATCATCCGCACTTCCGTCGATCACGGCACCGCCTTCGATATCGCCGGCCGCAACCAGGCCGATGCCACCAACATGAAGGCGGCCATGCGCCTCGCCGTCAGCATGGCTGAAGGCAAGCTCGCTCTCGCCGGCGCGGCAGCCGGCTCCGCCAAGCTCGACTCCGCGAATGCCAGGGGCGTGCGCTAGTATGCATCTTGCCGACACACTCATCATTGCCGCCTACATGATCGTTCTCGTCGGCATTGGCATTCGGGTCGCGGGCCGCCAAAAAACCACTGACTCTTACTTCATCGCCGGGCGCACTGTCCCCGGCTGGGCCGCGGGCCTTTCGCTGTTGGCCACCATCATCACCAGCCTCACCTTCATTGCCTTCCCCGGCGCGGCCTACGCGGGCGATTGGAATTTGCTCGTGCCCGGCATTCTCTTTGTCTTCGTGATTCTCTCCATCGGCCCCATCATCGTGCCCTTCTTCCGTCATGCGGTGTCGATGTCGGTTTACGAATACTTCGGCAAGCGCTTTGGCCCCGCGGTGCGCATGTATTCTTCCTTCGCCTTCGCCACGGGCCACTTTGCCAAGATGGGTTTTGTCTTTTATCTGCTTGCGCTCGCGGTCGCGGGCTTCACCAGTTGGTCCATCGCGTTTCTCATCGTCGGTCTCGGTGTCATCACTATTTTTTACACCTTCATTGGCGGCCTCCGCGCGGTCATTTGGACCGACGTCGCGCAGGGCTTTCTGCTCTGGACCGGAATCGCCGTCACGCTCGTCCTATTGCTGTTCTCGCCCAAGGTGCATCCCGCCGCCATGATCCATCTCATCGCCGCGCATCACAAAACCAGCCTGGGCAGCTTCGATTTCGACCTCGCGCGCCCCACCTTCTGGACCATGGTGCTCTACGGCTTCTTCTACTACCTGCAGAAGTACACGGCCGATCAAACCGTAGTCCAGCGTTACTTGGCCGCCAAGTCGGACCGCTCCGCCCTGCGCGGCATTGCCATGGGCGCATCGCTCTGCCTTCCCGTCTGGACCGCCTTCATGCTCATCGGCTCGCTGCTCTGGGCCTTCTATCGTCTCTCGGGCCAATCGCTTCCCGCCGCCGTCACGCGCGCCGATCAGGTTTTTCCCTATTACATGGTCACGCAGATGCCCGTCGGCGTCGCGGGTCTGTTCCTCGCCGCGCTCTTCGGCGCAGCCATGTCCATGCTCGCCTCCGATCTCAACTGTCTGGGCCTCATTCTCGTTGAAGATTTCTACTCGCACTTCTTCCCGCGCCACAGCGACGCCCAGCGCCTGCGCTTCGGAAAAATCGCCGTCGTCCTCTGCGGCTTTCTCGCCATCGCCGTCGCCCTCCGCCTCAGTTCCACGCATGGCTCCGCGCTGGCGCTTTATTACGCCGCCACCGCCATCGTCGCCGGCGGTCTGGCGGGGCTTTTTTTGCTGGCCTTTCTTTCGCCGCGTGCCGGCCGCTTCGGAGCCATCGCCGGCATCGTAGTCAACCTGCTCTTCACCGCCTACGCCACGCTCACTCTGGACGGCGGCAAAATGCTCAACCTGCATCGCTACAACTACCCATGGAGCGAATACACCATCGGCGTCTTCGGCAATCTCCTGCTCCTCGCTACGGGCTTGCTCTGCGCGGCGCTTTTCCCCGCACCCCAAAGTCTTTCCTCAAACCAGACACTCTGGAGCTGGCTTGCCGCTCGCAAGCACACCAGCCCTCAACCCGTTCCATTGGGAGATACTCCATGAATCGTTTGCAGCAAGCTGTTCACGCCAACGGCGGCAAAACTCTTTTGGGCGCAGCCGTCTATTTTTACGATCCCATCTTTCTTGAGATCTGCGCGCATCTCGGCTACCAGGTCATCTGGATCGAGATGGAACACGGCCACATCACCTTTGCTGAGGCCGCCGATCTCTGCCGCATGGCCGCCGGCACCGGCATGTTGACCATGATCCGCATCCCCGATGTGCGCCGCGAGAACGTGCTCAAGGGCGCGGAATGCGGGCCCGATATTCTCGACGTTCCCATGATTGAAACCCCCGAGCAGATGCAGGAGCTGCGCGAATACGCGCGCTTTGCTCCCGCCGGCAGCCGCGGCTTCTTTTCCGTCTCGCGCGCCGTCAACTACAGCATTCCCAGCCCCGTCGTCGCCCAGCAGCAAAGCCTCAACAAAGAGCTTTGCCTCATGGCGCAGATCGAATCCAAAAACGCGCTTGACCGTGTCGACCAGTTGGCCGCGGTACCCGATGTCGATCTTTTCATCGGCCCCGCCGATCTCGCCGCCAGTCTCGGCCTGCCTTCGCAAACCTCGCACCCGACAGTGCAGGCAGCCGCGGCAAAAATTGTCAAAGCCGCCCGCAACCACAACAAATGCATCGCCACTGCCTGTGCGCCCGACGAATTTGCCTTCTGGCTCGGCCTCGGCATCGATCTTTTGTTTTGCACCAATGACATCTCTTGTCTCAAGCAAGCGGCCGGAGACTGGCTCAACGACGCGCGCGGAATTCTCGAGCGCCGCAACAGCCACGAAGCCGCAGCAAGCGCCGTACGCCGCATCTAAGTCCCTGACCGTTCGATTTTGATGCGGTCGAAACGCAGCCCCGTGCCCCATCCATTCGCCCGGCCTTTGGGGCGAATGGGTGGGAAAGCACGAACTCAACAAGTACGATGTCATGCGATCACACCATTAGCGCGATTTGGAACTGTCTTTTCTAGGATGCATCGATGAAACTTCATCTTCAGCTCGCGTGCACTCTCGCCTGCCTTCTCCCCGCCGCATCCGCTCAAACCAGCGCCCCGGCGCAGCCCTTCACCGTCCTTCACCCGGACGACTATCACCATTACGTCAACCAGTTCACTGCCGATGAGCGCGAAGCCACCGGCCAGCAACCCGCCGACGAGTGGCCGTGGATCGCCGCCAACGCCCCGCTCTTCGATTCTTCGAACAAGCAATTCGAAGAGATGTACTACTTCCGCTGGTACTCCTTTGAGAAGCACGTTGAGCAAACCGCCGACTACGGCTACCTCATCACCGAATGGCTGCACCGCCCCGACCTTCCCCAGAACGGCGTGCTGCCCGATGCCGCGCCCTTTCATCTCGGCGAGGCGCGTTGGCTGCGCAATCCCAAAATCGCGGAGGATGATGCGCGGTACTGGAGCCGTCCCGGGGTGAATGCGCGCGCCTATAGCTTTCCGTTTGCGTGGAGCGTGCAGTTGGTCACCGAGGCCACGGGCGATCCAAAACTTGGCACGGATCTGCTCCCCGCCCTCATCGCGAACTACAAAGCGTGGGACGATCATCTCGACCCCGCCGTTGGCCTCTACTGGCAGATCGATACCCACGACGCCATGGAGAAATCCATCGGCGGCGACGGCTATCGCACGCCGCTGAACAGCTATATGTTGGCCGATGCCCAGGCCATCTCTAATTTTGCTTGGCTTTCCAATCAGCCCGCCATCTCCGGCCAATTCGCAAGCAAGACTGCTGTTCTCAAGCAACGCATCGAAGATCTTCTCTGGAATCCCAAAGACGAGTTCTACGAGGATCTTTCGCCCGCAGCCGATTCCGGCATTCGCAAGGAGAAGCGATTCAAGGACCCCGGCACGCAGCTTCAGTTCGCCGGCGTGCGCGAACTCATCGGCTACATTCCCTGGCAGTTCTACGCGCCCACGCCCAGCCATGCCGTCGCCTGGAAGCAGCTCTTCGATCCCAGCGGATTCGCAGGCAAGTACGGACCCACCACCGCCGAGCGGCGCAGTCCGCGCTTCCGCTTCGCCTCCGCCGATCAATGCACGTGGAATGGCCCTTCGTGGCCCTACGCCACCACGCAAACCCTGCTGGCATTGGCGAACTTGCTCAACGGCCCCGCGCAGAACTACATCGGCAAGCAGCAGTACTACCAGTTATTCGCAAACTACGTTCTGTCGCAGCACATCAAGCTCGCGAGCGGCCGCGTCATCGACTGGATCGACGAGGATCTCGACGCCGACACCGATGAATGGATCGCGAAAGACATGCTCATCGCCAAAAACAGGCAGGTGGGCCGCGGAAACTACTACAATCATTCCGGATTCGCCGATCCGCTCATCACGGGACTTGTCGGCCTGCGGCCACGCACGGACGCGAAGCTCGAAATTCATCCGCTCTTGCCCGCCGGCACGTGGACGTATTTTGCCGTGGATGCTCTCCCCTATCACGGCCACTCGCTCGCAATCGTGTACGACGAAACCGGCAAGCAATATCGACTAGGCCGCGGCCTCATGCTGTTTGTCGACGGGAAGAAGATCGCCAGCCGCGCCACGCTCGGCCCGCTTCAAGCCGACCTGCCGCACTGAAGCAAGCCATCGCACTCGCAATCTTTGTTCGCCCAGAGAGGTCTTGAACGCATGGCAACATACCTGAAGGTCGCGCTCGTTGCATTCTTCGCGGTGCCGCTCTTCGCCCAGTCCGTTTCCTCCATCCCCATGGCGCAGATTCCCGCCGGCTCATTCACCATGGGCGCCGATGATGTCGCCCTCTCTCCCGCCGTCGTCAACGGCTTCGGCGTCATGTCGACCCGCCCCGTGCACGGCGACTTCGACGAAGTCCCCGCGCATCGCGTAACCATTACGCACGCCTTCTCCATCGCCACGCATCTCGTCACCGTCAAGGAGTTCCAGCAGTTCGATCCCTCCTACCAGCCCGTCGCCGCGTATCCCGACTACGCCGCCGGCGTCAGCTACAACCAGGCCGAGGCATTCTGCGCATGGCTCTCAAAGAAAACCGGCAAGCCCTGGCGATTGCCTACGGAAGCTGAGTGGGAATATGCGGAACGCGCAGGCACGCAAACTCCATTCTTCACCGGCGACGCGCCGCCCCATCCCGGCCAGGCCAATCCGTGGGGCGTGGTCATGGGCGAAGGCACGCCGGAGTGGGTCGCGGATTGGTATGGCCCGTATCCCTCCGCCGCGCAAACCGATCCCACCGGTCCGCTGCATGGATACTTTCGCGTCGTGCGCGGTGGTGGCCTCGACTTTCGTAAATCGAAACCCGGCGAGACGGTCCCTGCAACCGCGCCGTATTTCATGCGCTCCGCCAATCGCGCCAGCATCGCCCCGAGCTACGCGTCGAAGGAAGGCAATATCGGGTTCCGCGTGGTCCAGGCGCCGAGCCCCACACCGCATCCATCGCCAGCTGCGCAATTTTTCTTTTTTACCGACGTGAAGCAGACCGCCGTCGACATCGCCAAAGGTCCCGATCCCGCCAAGCCCTTCTATCGCGTACATGAGTTGTTTCCCAACCTCAATGGCAAATCCATGCCGGAGATTGGTTGGCGCGTGGGCCTTGCGCCCGGTCTTGGCATCAACTACCACAACTCTGCCATTCAGGTACTTGCCAACGGCGACGTGGTTGCCGCGTACTACAACACGCCCCGCAACGAAGACGATCCCGATCAAACCGTGATGGTGATGCGCCGACGCGCAGGCGCTGAAGACTGGGACATGCCGGAGCCGTGGCCCGACTTTGCCGATGCCGCCTGCGCCGCGCCGGTCTTCTGGAACGATCACGGGCATCTGTGGCTGTTCTTCGGTTTCCCGCGCTTGATCGGCGCGCCGCCCTTCGCCTTCACCACTTCCGATGACAACGGCGCGACGTGGGCGTCAATCGAATTTCCCCACTTCACCGCGCCCATTGGCCGCTACGTCTCGCAACCCATCAACTCCATTGTGCGCGCAAAAAATGGGACCATCTACATCCCCACCGACTCCACGGGGCGCGATGTCGATGGCAACGGCTCCATCTCCGCTGTCTGGGCCACGCGCGACAACGGCCAAACCTGGTACGACACGGGCGGCCGCACCGCGGGCCGTCACACCACCATCGTGATGGCTAAGAACGGTGAAACGATTCTTGGCTTCGGCGGAAAAAATTCCAACATCGATGGCCGCATGCCGCTCGCCACCAGTTCCGACGGCGGCCGAACATGGACGAAGTCGAAGACCATCTTCGACCCGCTCGACAGCGGTGAGCGGCCCAGCGTCGTCCGTCTCGCTTCAGGCCGTCTTTTCTTCGTCGCCGATTTCAATCCTCACAATGAAAAGCATCTACACAAGGACGGCGCATACGTCGCGCTCTCCAGCGATGACGGCAAGACCTGGAAACAAAAGCGCCTGCCCGCTGAAATTCTTACCGTGGGTTACGTGACGGCCACGCAGGGCCCCGATGGCGTGATTCACATCGCCACGTCGAAGAACACCGTGAACTACGAGATCGAGCTGAATGAAGCATGGATTCTTGCACCGGATGCCGCGCAGTCGCCCGAGGCCGATGCAATCGGACCGGTTACGAAGCACATCGAGAAGTGGCCCAACGGAAAACTCAAAGCCGAGTGGGGCACGGCTCACGCAAGCGACGGCCGCATTCTTCTTGAAGGGCCGCAGACGTTTTACTTCGAAGACGGCGCGCGGCAGTGGACTGCGGAATTTCATCTCGGCCGGAAGATCGGCGACGAGGTTTTCTATCGCGCCGGCGGTCCAAAAGAGTGGCAGAAGACCTACGGCGCGGACGATGCGTGGACCTGGCAAATCTTCGATGCCGCCGGAAAGCCAACCGCCGAGTCCCACTGGCGCGGAAAGACTCTCGTCGGCTATAACTTCGACGAGGCAAAACAATGACGGAGTCGCACTCCCCTGCCCCTGCTAACCTGAACGACCAAAACTCGGATGTCATCCTGAGCAAAGTGGGCAGCGCTTTGCGCGGCCCACGCAGTCGAAGGACCTGCGGTTGCTTTTCTTCCGGCAGGAGAATAAAGAATGCGTTCTCGACTGGATTACCGGCAATGAAAAGAAACTGTTTGCAAAAACTATCATTCCTGCTGATCCTCGCGGCTGCGATTACACCAACCTGCGCTCAACAGGAGCCGGTCAACTCGACACGCGGCGCGTGGCTCTTCATCTATTTCAAAGAACCGGGCAGTCAAGGCATTTATTTTGCGCTAAGCCGCGATGGCTATCACTACACGCCGCTCAATGACGGCCAGCCCTGGGTCGCCCCCGCGCAAGCGGGCGAGCTCATGCGCGACGTTTTTCTAACCCGTGGTCCCGACGGACTCTTTCACATGGTGTGGACATGGAACTGGCGCGGCAACTCGCTCGGCTACGCCTCCTCGCCCGATCTGCTCACTTGGTCCACACAAAAACAAGTCCCCATCATGGCGGATTTTCCCGCAACCAACAACGTCTGGGCGCCGGAGACCTACTGGGACGCGGCAAAGAAGCAATGGCTCCTCATCTGGTCGAGCTCGATGAAAGACTCGCAAGACGGCAATCGCATCTGGTTCTCGATGACGCCGGATTTTGAGACCTTCTCCAGGCCCGCTATCTTCTTCGATCCCGGCTACGTCACCATCGACGCGACGATCTTTCACGGCGCAACCGGCCCTTACCGCCTCATCTTCAAAGAACAAACTTACGATCCACTCACCTTTCAGGAGCGCGTCGCAACCGGCCCTACGCTTGAAGGCCCGTGGAGCAACATCTCCGGCCCCATCAACGAAAGCTGGTCGGAAGGCCCCTCGGCCCTCCAGGTCGGCAATCAATACATCGTCTTCTACGATCACTATCGCGCGCCGCGCGCCCGCTATGAGGCTGTGGCCACCACCGACTGGAAGCACTGGCAGGACATCACCGCGCAAACGTCCCTGCCGCCGTATTCCAAGCACGGAAGTTTTCTGCGCATTACGGATGAAGAAGCGGCTCGACTGCTCGCGCGCCATGATGCCCCGGCGAGTACACCGCCTTCTCCAGCACAAGCGTCTCCTGTTCCATAGCAACTACGAGCGCATCACCGCAGCCAAGCTAGCAGCTAGAAGCTGTTCTTATTCAAACAGCCAATCCAGATTCGGCGGCCCCTCGCCGCTGCCCGTCTGCGCAAAGTTCACGTGCGGAGCCACATGGTCATCGGCGGGAATGAAACCGAGGATTACGTATTGTCCCTTGCCTAGGTCGAGCTCGTTCGCGCCCGCCGGCAACGGCTTGGCCCACACCGCCATGGCCGGAATCTTCGGCGCCGCCACCGCATTGAGCAGCACCAGGTTCCACTGCTCCGTTTCGGGATCGAGCACCGAGTTCTTCTTCGAAGCGTTGCTCTCAAACCCCACCAGGATCTGCGCCGGCTCAGCCAGATCGAAGTGCAGCGTTCCGCCTTCGCTGGGCGCAATGCGGATTCCTTTCATGCCGGCAAGCTCCGGCGCCAGATCGCTGATCGCCACGTTCCCGCCCGCGAAAAGATTCGCGCCCTTCTCCACGGTGAATGCCTCGCCCGCGCCGGGCTTCAGCGTGAATCCAATCTGCGGCAGCCGTTCAACCGCCTTGTTCTCGTCAATCTTCGCGCCGGTGCTCAATTGCGTCAGCCGCTTGCGGAACGTTGCCAGCTCCTTCTCATACATCGGCAGGCACTGCTGCCAGTTGGGAAACTGATTCATGCCGCCGCGGAACGGAATCTGGCGCTGCGTCGTCTCCATGCTGGTCGCGGTGCGATACGCCGGGCCGGCAACCGCAGTCAGCTCGCGGAATTGGTCCACGCTTTCGGCCAATAACGTTTCAGCCTGCCGCAAATGCGCCGCATCGTGATCGTATCCGTACAGCAACACCTGCTCCGCCGCCTTGGTCTTCACGTTGTAGAACTCCATCAGCAGCTCGATCGCGTGCATGTCGTTCACGATGCGCCCGTATTCCGCCTTATTCTTCGTCACAAACGGTGCGGCCGCGCTCGCTGCATCGAACGCCTTCCGCGATGCGTCCACGCTTTCGTCGCTTACGCCCAGTGGCGTCTCGCCGTGGTGCGGTTCGTTTTTCACTTCTTCGGCCACGTAGTCTTCCAGCCGCTCGCCCGGCGGCGCGTCGCCCGTCCACAGCGGTGCCGCGGGATTGAAGCGCGCGGGATCGATCAACTGCGGCATGGTCATGCCCAGCGTGAGCGCCTGGCGGTTTCCTTCCGTAATGCCGATGCGCGGCAAAAGCTTTGGCTGGCACGGTCCTGCCAGCGTGTACGCGGCAAGGATTTTTTCGCCGGCCTCCGCGGATCCAAATTTCTCTTGGAAGCGCGACGCCCAATACGCGTGCTCTTTTTCGGCATCGCGATTGGGATTCCACGCGTAGCGCCCCCACGCTGCAAACCAGATCCAGTCGCGATCGGTCTGTAACAGCATCGGCTGCGTGTTGTCGCCCGCATACGGCCAATCCCAGTAGCGCAGCGGATACACATGCAACCCTTCGATGCCGATGCGTTGAAAATTCGTCTCCGTCTGCCGGATAAACTCCGGGTCGCCCCAGCGGAACGGCTCAAGATTCGAAAGCAGGTGCACGTTGGCAATGGCCACGTTCGAGGCTTCAACCAGCATTTTGAATTGCTCGAGCACCGGCCCGCGCACGTTGGTCCACGTCAGCGATTCGCCGTTCCACTTGAACATGGTGTCGATGTTCGAGTAGAGCGGCGTAGCGGCCTTCATCACCGCGTCAATGTCTGTAGCGTGCGCGCGCACCACAATCGGCGGCTCTTCCTTGATGCCCAGTTCCTTTAGTCCGTCCTCGACGCCGGGGATGATGGTCTGTGCAAGCCACTCCGCGCCGTAGCGCGGGCTCAGCGCCTCGCCCAGCGTCATCATCAGCCCGGCATGCGGATACTCGCGCACAAACTCTGAGATTACGTAGCGCGTGTAGGCGCTCGCCTCGGCGTTCGGCGCCGACAAATGATACGGAAGATGATGCGCGCGGGCAAAGGTGTGTGAAAGATGAATATTGTAGAAGCCCTGCAGCACCCAGATGCCGCGCCGGTCGGCCTCCGCGGTCAACCACTTGAACAGGGCGATGTTCTCATCCAGCTGCGCCGTCGGCAGCTCCTGCGCCTCGGGATATTTCGGCAGCTTCAGCAGGCTGGTGAAGGGATGGCCGTTCCAAAGGTAGAGCGTGTTGTAGCGCTCCTCGGCCAGCATGTCCAGGTACTTGATCCATGCGGCCTTGTCGTAGAAGAACGGAAAATTCTCCGGCGTGTAGGGATAGTCGTACTCGGCATTGTCGTAGGTAATCTCCTGCTTCTGCATCCCGATGCAGGTCCCGCGCAGCTTCAGCGCCGGATGTTCCATGTCGTCGATCCCCGCGGGCATTGCCTTCCCCGCGCGGATGCGATCGGCCAGCTCCAGTTCGCCGTAGAGCACGCCCGAAGCATCGGAGCCGGTAACGATCCATATGCGGCCGATCTGCCGGATGAGAAACGCTTCCTCGGCCTGCGGCCAGAACTCGGGAAGAACGAAGCGCGCGAGCTCCGGTGCGCTGCGCACCGCAACCAGCACACGCGCACCCGCCGGCGCCGTCTTCAACTCCGCCAGCGCGGAGCGCAGTTTCTGCGCGCCATAAAGTTCCCGCGCCGACGCGCCCCTTGCGGTGACCACCGCAACCTGCGCCGCTCTCACCGATGCGCTCATTGCCACAATGACGATTGCTGCACAAGCAGCAACCGCATAACGCATCCTCATCCAATTCGCTCGTTTCATTGCTTTGAATCCCGCTTCGCGTCCGCGGCAACAATCCCTGGACCGCGAATCCATGATTTTTCCGCAAATGCCGAACCCGGCACGAATAGCTAGAAGCTAGAAGCTAAAGGCTAGGAGCTGCCTTTCACAAACAGCACAGCCATGTACGGCTTGCCGGTAAGCGCGATCTTGCTCTTGCCGCTGAAGGTTCCGGGCAACGGCGATTCCGTCATCGCCCATGGATCGATCATCGTCGCCTTGAACTTCACGTTTTCCGGAAGCGGAAACTCGTACTCGCCCGCGCAGTGATAGTCGAAATAGTAAAGAATCACCGCGCCGGGATTGCCCGCGTTCAGATAATACGGATTCTCGGCCGCCATCAGGCCCGTGGTGCCCGATTTCTCCAGCAGCTTGCGCAGATACGTGATGCGCGCGGGGCTGCTTCCATGCAACTCGCCCGCATCGGACCAAACCGGGCTCCCGTCCGTCACCATATACGTTTCCCCATGCGTCGCGTACACGCCGTACACAATGGCGCGCCAAAAGCGGTGCGTCATCTCCTCCGGCGAAAGATTCCCCCAGCGGCGCGCAATGTTGCCTTCGTACTGAATCTCGTCGTAGATGATGGGCTTGTTCCACGCCGCAAACCGCTCCGCCGATTTTTCAAAATCGTATTCCTGCAAACTGGCGTGCGTGCACCATGGCTTGGAGTGGTCGTAGACCACGCGGCTGTGATGAATCGACCGCAACCGGTTGTACGGGTCGCATTCCTGCACGATGCGAAAGAAGCGGTCCCAATCGGTCATCGTCTTCGAGCGCACCAGGTCGTATTCATTGGCAATCGACCACCACACGTTCCGGTATGCGGAAAGCCGCGCTACCGCATAGCGCAGATAGCGGTCGTCCGCCTCCGCTCCCATGGCCTTGAATCCCCACGCATCGTAAGGATGGAAGAGAATCACGTCCGCCTCGATGCCGGCCGTCATCAGATCCTGAATGCGCGCTTCAAAATGCTGGAAGTAGGCGGGATTGAATCGCGCCAGATCGAATTTCTCTTTGCTGGCTTCGCTGTCCGGGGTGGCTTCGTCGCCGGCAAATTTTTCCGCGCCCGGCGGCAGCGCCGCGCCGATACGCTCGAAGGGCATGGCCGCCTGCTGCAGCTTGCCCAGCGGCTTGGGCAGCAAACAGATGCGCACTTTGTTGAATCCTGCTTCTTTCAGGTTCTTGAGCGTCTCGTCGCCGTAAGGCACACCGATAAATCCATACGAGTAGCAGGTGGTTCCAAAGGGGAAATACGGCGTTGCGTCGGCATATTGGAAGTGGAACTGGTGCGCCGTCCCCACCGGCCCGCGATTGCCCGCCGCCGGCGCAACGCACTCGAATCCGCCGCTCAGTCCGGCAAGCTCTTGCACGTTGCCAGTGGTTTCAAAGCTCCAGCGACCCACCGTGTCTGGCGAAAATCGCACTTTGTACACCCCGTTGCCGTCATAAAAACCGGCAGCTTCCACGGTGCGATGGCCCAAGGTAAAGCGAGCCCCAAACTGAACATCCACAAATGGATTCCCGGCCGAAGGCCCTTGCGCCTCGGTTTCGAAAATGCCCCACTGCTCCACCTTCTCGTGCACGGGCTTATCGTTCGCGGGGCTTGCTTGCGCAGCCGAAGCATTGGCGGCAAACCCCGTCACCACCACCCCGGCCCCCATTTTCATCAAATCTCTGCGATCCATCGTTCCTCGCTTTCCAGATGGCTCCTGGCCATGCGATCCTCCCCGCCGCTTGTCCGCCGCTTCGCGGTCACCCTGGCCTTCGTCGGGAGCTCTCGCCCCGGCCCATCACCAGGCAAAGCCTGTTCTACACAGCTTCCAGCAGCGTGTCAAACCAAATCTAAAAAATGGAAATTATTGCACGCAATGCTTCGAACAGCGTATATATTGCAAGAACATGCTATGCAGCGTCTCAAAGTAAAGGTGCGACCCTTCCATGAAAGGCAAGACAGAATCCTCCTCCACGCAGCGCAAGACCACGCGGCGGCGCATTCCAAAGTGGGCGCTCCACTCCAGCAACGCGGCAACCAACCAGCAGTATTACCTGCGCTCCATCGGCCGCGCGCTTGAGGTTCTCGACTGCTTCGACGGCAAGGCTCCGCTGGCCCTCAAGGAAATCAGCATCTCCACCCGCCTTCCCGAGTCCACCCTTTTCCGCGTCCTGCTCACGCTGGAAAAGCATGGCTACCTGAAGCAGGCAGTCGACGGAACCTTCCAGCTCGCGCCCAAACTCCGCTTTGGCTGGCTCATTGGGCAAGCCAACCTCCTGCGCGACAGGGTGCATCCCGAATTGGAGCGCCTGGCGCAACGCTTCAACGAAACCGCCAGCATGGCCTACCTTTACGACGATCGCATCCACGTCCTCGATTCCATCGAAACCTTTCATGAGATCCGCATCTCCAATCGCATCGGCCGCGTGCTGCCGCCCCATTGCAGCGCCTTGGGCAAGGCCATCACCGCGTTTCAAGACCGTGCCCTCGCCGAGCAGATCCTTGAGGTCTACGGCCTCTCGCGCCGCACCGACTTCACCATCACCGATCGCGCGCGCCTCTTCGACGAATTCGCCCACATTCGCTCCACTGGCGTCGCCTGCGATCGTCAGGAATCGATCCTTGGCGGTATCTGCTTTAGCGCCGCACTCCGCCCCGCGGAGGGTCCCGTGGTCGCAGCCATCAGCCTCTCCACTCCCATGGTCCGCATGACCCCCGAGCGCGAAGAAGAAACCCGCAAAGCCGTGCTCGAAGCCGCCGTGCGCGCCTCGGCGCTTTGAATCGTGACGCATCGAGCGACCGAAATTAGCGCAGGTAATTTCCACGCCGACTTTGCCATCGGCCATCTTTCACTCCTTCCGCATTGAAGAAACTCCCTGGCGCGCTCTGTCCGCCTGACCCTTTCCCATGCCGTCGCGGTCCACGCTTTCCCCCCTTCCCATCTCTCAGAGACCCGCCGGCAAGGGAGATGATCGGTATTCCTGCATACCGCGAACCACGCCTGAATTCGGAAAAACACGTTCCGAAAAGCGGAATAATCCAGGCCATTCTGACAGGGCTTCCGGGCCGATTCCCCAAACTTCAACCCATTTGCGGACTCAGCGACCTTAATTTTCAAAAAGAACAGTTAGTTCTTCGAATTTTCTTGACACACGTATCTCGCACTCATTACCTTGGCTAGTGTTTTAGTAACCGTTAACTGTATTTCCGCATGAATTCGGGTGGTCCAACTGAAACCCATTCTGAGAACCGATCTTTGTGTCGCTTCGTGGGCCGCATTTCGACGTGCCGGGAACGGCGCGGCGCACCATGGATCGCTGCGAACTCAAGCCCATCGGCTCTTCAAGAAACCGCAAGAGTGAATAGGAGGCATCTAGTGAAGCGCTTTGTGTCGTTTTTTCTCGTTCTAGTGGGGACTTACGCCTACGCACAGGAATTCCGCGGGTCATTGACGGGACAAGTGGCGGACCCCACCGGCGCCGCAATCCCGAACGCCCAGGTCGCGGTAACCAGCACAACCACGGGCACAACCAGCCGCACCGTGACCGGACCGCAGGGTTTCTACAACGTACCCTTTCTTACCCCCGGCGAGTATCAAATCTCTGTCGACGCTCCCGGCTTCAAGAAATATGTGCAGACTGGCATTAATGTGCTCACCGCGCAGACGATGACGGTGAACGTGAGCATGACCCTCGGCAGCGCGTCCACCTCCGTTACCGTTCACGCGGACGCGGCATTGATCGACACGGGGGACGCCTCGACGGGCCAGGTACTGACGGCCGAGGAAGTTGCCGACCTGCCGAGCAACGGCCGCAATCCCCTGGGATTCGCACGCGATGAATACGGCGCCATCCCAAAGATGAAGCACGCGACCGCCTCGGCCACGCCCTTCCAGGGCTCGACCGCCGACGACTTCTCCCTCGGTGGCGGGCTCTCCTCGTCGAACGAACTGCTGCTGAACGGCGTGCCCGACATGCAGGACAGCGGCCGCACCGCCCTATTCAGTCCGCAGGCCGACTCGGTAAGCACGATTCGCGTGGATGAGTTTAACGCCAACGCATCGATTGGCGACACTTCCGGCGGCACCATCGACATCACCACCAAGGCAGGCACCAACCAGTACCATGGCGCTGCTTCGGAGTTTTATCAGGGAACCAGGGTGGGCAGCGCCAGGCCGTTCTTGCAGACCCCCGGACAGCCCGTCAGCAGTTCCCACTACAGCCAGTATGGTGGCGCCATCGGCGGTCCGGTCCGCATCCCGAAAATCTTCGACGGCAGAAACAGGCTCTTCTTTGAGTACGCGTACGAGGCATATATTGGCTCAACCCCGCCATCCGCAACTGTGAGCGAAGTTCCCACCTGCGCCGAGCGCGGCATGAATGCTCCCGCGAGTGGCAGCGCGTTTTGCGCGGACAATCCGTCCGGCACTCCCGACTATCCCGACTTCTCGGCGCTGCTCGCTGCCAACTCCACTTATCAGCTTTACGATCCGTACTCATCGACCGGAAGCGGCTCCACATTTGCGCGCGCCAAGATTCCCAACAATCAATTTGTCAACGCCGTCAACGCGGCCGGCGGCACTGGCATCGCGCTCGACCCCATCGCGCGCAATTTGCTGCAATACGTCCCCGCGCCAAACACGTCCGCAACGGCAACCTCCACCGGCGAAAACAACTACACTACCTACTCGCCAAACCCCGCCAACTACAAGTCCCACTCCCTGCGGCTGGACTACAACATCAGCCAATCGAACCATATCTTCGGGGAGGCGCACCGCGGCAAATATCTCACCTCGGGCAGCGACTACTTCCACGATCTGGCCACCGGAACCATCACCGACCAGATCTACTCCGGCGGTGAAGTCGATGACGTCCATACCTTCACCCCAACTCTCAATCTGGATAGCCGCCTCGGCATGAGCCGATACCAGAACGTCAACGCCGTGAAGAGCAGCGGCGTCAAGCCCTCGACATTTGGATTCCCGACATACATCGACCAAAACTCCACGGCCTATGCCATGCCCAGGATCAATTTCACCGATAGTGTCTCGCCGGTATCCATCGGCGTGGTGCCCGGGTCTCTGGAGTTCCAGGATACGATCCAACTTTTCGAAATGGTGACCAAGGTGCGCGGCCGTCACACCTATAAGGCCGGCATCGACATGCGCGCGCAGAAACAGTCGAACCTGAGCCCCGGCGATGCCAATGGTCTGTTTACCTTCACCAGCAATACGGGGGCTAACAACCCCATCGCCGTCAATGACAACTCCAACGCCAACACCGTGCCCTTCGGCGGCTCCTTCGCGCTGTTCGCCTTGGGCATCGTAAACGGCGGCACCGAGAACATCGCGCCCGCTTACCAGTTCAACAACTGGTACCAGGCCTACTTCATCCAGGATGACTGGAAGGTCGCCTCGAACCTGACCGTCAGTGTCGGACTCCGCATGGAGCATGAAACGCCGGTCGTCGAAAGCGGCAATCGCATGGTGACCGGCTGGAACTCCACCACGTCGAATGCCATGACCTCCGCTGCCGCATCGGCTTACACCACCAATCTGGCGGCCGACACGGGCAGCCCGAGCCTTCCATATCTGCCGTCCTCCATCAATCCGACGGGTGGCACAATCTATGCAACCTCTTCCAACCGGTCCGCGTACGTAACCTCGCCCATTTACCTGAGTCCGCGCCTGGGCGTGTCGTGGGCGCCCAGTGCACTGCATGAAAAGACCGTCTTCCGCTTTGGTTTCGGCGTTTACAACAATCCGTTCAGCGACTACACGGGCTCGGGCAATGCGGGACAGGCTTACGGATACACTGCGACCAACACCCTGGTGCAAAACGGCACTGTAACCACCAATACCCAGACGCCCTGGGTCGAGATCGACAATCCTTTCCCGCCCACCGCATCCGGCGGCATTCCCGCCACCCCCATTGTTCCGATTTCGGGCAATGCCAACGGCATTAACCAGAACCTCGACCAGGCGATGGCATTCGACGCTTCGGTCAAGGTTCCCTATGCAGAGCGCCTCAGCGTCGACGTCCAGCATCAGTTCGGCACCAACTGGATGCTCGAAGTCGGCTACATCATGACCCACGGCGTGCATCTGTCTTACAACAATCAGATCAGCAACACTCCGGTGCTGCCTTACTACACCCATGCGCTATACAACAACACCACATTGGACAATGCGTTGGGTTCAACCGGCACCACCTATGGCGTTGCCAATCCATTCAAGGGATTGGGAACCCCCTACACCAACAGCCAGGGCATGCTGACCGCAGCCAGAATCACGGCAGCGCAGGCGATAAGCCCGTGGCCGGAGTACACCACCGTGACCGAGGATCTGATCCCCGGCGCGGCCACCGAGTTCGACGCATTGAACACGCGGCTGCAGAAGCGCATGTCGTACGGTCTCGACATGAACATCACGTTCACCTACTCCAAGCTGCTGGATACGGCCCAGAACAACACCGGCGGCCCGCTCAATTACCAGGAAAACTCTTCTGACTTCCCGCTGAAGCTCAACGCCCAGGTCATCTACGATCTGCCCTTCGGCCACGGCCGCACCTTCGGCGGCAACATGAACCGCGTGCTCGACGAAGCCGTGGGTGGTTGGGAGGTCTCCACCGTCTATGGATTCCTTTCCGGCGCAGTGTTGTCCTGGTCGACGAACTCCATTTACCAAGGCAACGGGACCTGGAAGGACTTTGCCAACAACCCCCATTTCTACAGCACCAGCCAGCCGAGCTTTAACATCGCGTCCATCTACAATGTGACCACGAACTCGGTTGCAGTTGGTTCAGCGCCCGCCTACTCGGCCGGTGCACCCGGATCCTACAACTACCGCGTTTTCCCGCAGAACCTGTTGCGCCAGGACCATGAAAACAACTGGGACCTTTCGCTCTTCAAGGGTTTTCGTATGGGAGATTGGGCTCTTTGGCAGTTCCGCATCGATGCCTTCAACGCCTTCAACCGTCCGCAGTTTTCGGGCGCCAACGTCTCGCCGGGCTCGACCTCGTTCGGCTACGTCACCGGCGTTCAGAACTCTGCCCGTCAGTTGCAGGGCGGATTGCACCTGGCCTTCTAACCTGAACGCAAGCCAAAAAGAACGGGGGATGCGCAAAGCATCCCCCGTTCTTTTTCCGTCCCATTTTGATCTGAAGTCTCAAATCAGCGCAAACCCATCGCTGCGCCGGGGACGCTTCGCGCCGCAACGCCCTGGCCCGGCCGTACCCTCAGAAATATGCCCGTGCTCTCTGTCGATCTCGCCTCCCGCCGTTGGTCCGATCTGGGCGTCGTAATTCTCAGCCGCGCTCACCCGCCCCTGTCCGCCCCTCTCGTCAACTGCGAAATCCTTCCTCTCGACCCTCCCGGCCTCGATGCAGTCCACGATCAAGGTCCCATCGATCCCGAGATCCTCGCCGGACGCCTCAATCACCTTTGCGCGGTGCGCGACATTCGCATTCTGATGCTCGACGGTCCGCAGGCATGGAAATCCGCCGAAAACGGCCTCCAGCACGCGCGCGTCAGCGAGCGGCAACTGAACACCGCCGCCAAAACCGGCCTTCCCGGCATGGTCAAG
This sequence comes from uncultured Occallatibacter sp., assembly GCA_964569985.1. Taxonomy (GTDB): domain Bacteria; phylum Acidobacteriota; class Terriglobia; order Terriglobales; family Acidobacteriaceae; genus Telmatobacter. Next base: position 168,148 of record CAZMWL010000001.1, on the reverse strand, counting down.
CCGGCCACCTGCCGGTCCTTCGCTGAATTTTGCATGGATGTTTACGATGCGCTTTGCCGTCGCGGCTGGCGCCGTCTGCAAACCCGGCCGCAACCCGGCTCACCTGAGCCCGCGGCGTCATCCCTCGAGCGCCTGCTCGTTGAAAGCTATCCTCACGCAGCCTGGAAGTCTCTGGGATTGAAGCCCCTGCCCGCCAAACGCCGTGCCCGGGTCAGCGACCTCGCCGAAGCCTGCGCGGCACTGCGCACGGTCATTCCCTTCCACACCAGCCGCCCGCCCAATCACGATCAATTGCAGGCCATTGTGGGTGGCCTACCCGCCCTGGCTTTGGAAGAGCACAATCCCGCCGCCATGCGCATTGTCGGCGATCCGCCGCACCGCGAACAGGGCCATTGGCGCGAAGGCTTCATCGTCCTGCCTGTGCCCCAGCCCACCGCCTCCAGCCTTCGCTGGTTCCATTAAGGAACCCCGACTGCACGCAACTCCCTCAGTCCCTCAGTCCCTGTCTCTAGAACCGGTACACCACGCCGATCGTCGCGCGTGCGTTCCAGGCCCGGTGCGTTGAGCCGGCCTGTCCCGAAGTATTATTGTCGGGCAGTGGGAACGATGCGCCAACGCGGTCGCCCGTAAGTTGCACGCCGAATCGGGGACCCAGGTAATACGTCAAGCCTCCGCCAAAACCTCCGGCAAAGGAGATATTGGGCGACATCTTCTCGCCTCCGGTATGCTCTGCGCCCAGTTCGGCGAAAACCACTCCGCTCAGATTTCCGTAGAGGTTGGCGTGGACTCCCGGCCCCACCAGGGCGCTGTACATCGAAGGGTCGCCGGGAGTTGCCAGGTTCGCATGGCCGGTCCCCACCTTGTAGTAATCCACCGATCCGATCAGTTGAAAGTATTTGCCCCAATCGCGGGCCAGCGACGCCTTTCCGCCCAGCAATCCGCTGTACGAAACCGGCACCTGCCTCAGGCGGCTATAGGCAGCGCCCAGGTATGCCTCGTACTTATAGGGTGCGGCCTGTCCAGGACCTGGCGCTGCCTCTGGGTTTACCTGGCCCGCGGCTGCCAGCGGCGCAAGCGCCAAGGCAACCATGGCCGAAATTCGAAATAGGATCGTCCTGTTCAACTTGAAACTCTCCTCAAACTTTGCCGTGTGGTTCGTAGAACCAGAGTTGCCATCCATCCAAGCCACAACTCTGGTCTTGCCGTAGACAAACCTGTCGCCGCCAGGTTTCGAACCGCGGCAGGCATCTTCCGGCTGGTTTCCGGTACCCTCTTAGACTATCCTCTCCCCCCGCCTTTCACGAAGCCCCTCAAGCCAGAAAATGCCCCGCCCGCCCGGTCCCGAAAACGCCCTTTCCCCGGAACCGCCTGCATGAACCGGGCTCTGTGAAAGGCCACGACTTCTAGCCTGCCCTGAGCGAAGCCGAAGGGTGCCGAAAAGGGCCAACAAAAGAGAGACAGGGTTCTACAGGCTGCGGAAAAAAACCTCGGGGTACTGTTTGGAAAAAACCTCTCGGGGCACTGTTTTGTATCAGGGCGCGAGTTTACTCGCGCCGTAAGGCGCGCAAAATGAGTCTGGGGCTTTAGCCCCTGCGCGATCCTTTCCCCGCAAAAACGCCTCTTACCGCAGCCTGTTGAACCCCTGCGGGGCGTTTCTCAATCTCCTTCGAGAATGGATGCAGCCAGCCCTGAAGCCTTCGTCCTTAGGACGGGCAATGCGCCGGAAGGATAGCACGGGCTGCGGATCAGTCGTTCTCCAGATACCAGGGAATGTTGATGACCACGATGCGCCGGTTGCCGCGCATCAGCAGCATCACCTTCAGCAGATCGGAGCGGCGGTTGTGCAAGATGCCTTCCCACCAGCGCTGCACCACCAGTTCCGGAATCAGCACGCACACCTTGCAGGTGGCGCTTTCGCGTTCCACGCTCAGCGCATAATCCACGATCGGGGCCACGATGTACCGGTAAGGCGACCGCAGCGTGATCAGTTTCGGGATACAGCGTCCCGCGGCCTTCAGCGGCGCCACAATGTCCTTCTCCCACGCATCGCAGAAGGAGTCGGGGCCCTCCACCGTCTGCACGTGCACGCAGCGGATGTCGCACGACATGGACAGCGCAAACGAAAGTGCCTTCTCGCTGATCCGGCTCCAGCGATCGATGGGAACCACCACAATGGGCTCGCTCACCTCGGCCGGCACAATCGGCCGATCCAGATCGATCTCGCGGTTCACGCGCACGTAGTGGCGATTCACCGCGCGCATGAACACAATCATCAACAGGACCAGCAGCACTGTGATCCAGGCGCCCTCAACAAATTTGGCCAGCAGCACCACCAACGTGGTGATGCCCGTGGCCACCGCGCCCACGCCATTCACGATCATGCGCCCGCGCGCCTTGCCCTGGCGCTTCCAATGCATCACCATGCCCGCCTGCGAGAGCGTGAAGGCCATAAACGCCCCGATCGCGAACAGCGGAATCAGACGGTCCGTCACGCCCCCAAACACCACCAGCAGCAGCGCCGTCAGCGCCACGAGTACATAAATGCCCCACGAGTAGAGCAGGCGTCGCCCGCGGATGAGAAACACGTGCGGCATGTAGTTATCCAGGGCAATGGCGCGGGTCAGCCGCGGGAAATCGGCAAACGCGGTGTTGGCCGAGAGCGCCAGCACCAGCAGCACTGAAGCGATGGTCAGGGAATAGAACCATCCATGGCCCATCACCGCGCGCGTCAGCATGGAGAGCACGCTCTCGTAGCCCGATCCGCCGGGTTCGGTAGCGGCAATGCCATACGCCCGGCAAAGCAGCGCAATCCCCAGCAGCAAAATCGCCAGCAGCGCGATGATGATGGTCAGCGTCGTCTTGGCGTTCTTGCACGTGGGGGCGCGGAACGCCATCACGCCATTGCTCACCGCCTCCACGCCGGTCATGGCGGTACAGCCCGAAGCGAAAACCCTCAGGATCAGCCACCAGCTGATGGCCGCAGTCACGGGCGGAATCGCGGGCATCCGCGACAGCGGCACAGGATGCCCTCCCGCCGCATGCACTACCTGCCATCCGCCGACCGCGATCACAATCAGAAGCGTCGCCGTAAACAGATAGGTGGGGATCATGAACACCACGCCCGTGTCGTGCACGCCGCGCATGTTCACCATGGTCAGAATCCCGAGAACGATGAGGCACAGCGCCAGGGTGTGCGGCTGCAGGGAAGGAATAGCGGAAATCAGCGCGCCCACGCCGGCCGAGATGCCCACTGCGGCGGTGAGAATGTAGTCGATCATCAGCGCCGCCGCGGCCAGCAGTCCCGCGCCCTCGCCCAGGTTCTGGCTGGCCACGGTGTACGACCCACCGCCATGCGGATAGGCCTCGATCGTCTGCCGGTAACTGAAGTAGACGATCCCGAGCAGGATCACGATCGCCGTGCTCACGGGCACGATGTATCTCACGCCCAGAAGGCCCAGCGGAATCAGCAGCGTGAGCGCGGCTTCAGGCCCGTACGCGGCCGAGCTCAGTGCATCTAGCCCGAAAACGGGAATCCCCGCCAGGGGGCCGATTTGCTCGGCGCGTTCTTCGCTGGTCGCCAGCGCGCGACCGAACAGCAGATTGAAACCTCGCGTAGTTACGCCCATGAACCCCCTGAGATCATTCGCCTGCGGCCCTCATTGCAGTGCGGGGAACGCCGCCGATGGCATTGTCTCACGCCGCGCCGGGGCCAAACGTAAAAGGTCCGTAGGCATGCCCGCGCAGCGTCGGCGAGTTTTTCAGTAGACACGGAAAAATCGCCTTGATACCATCCAGCCAGCAACTTCCCTCCCTCCCGCATTCTTCATCTTTCTCGCAGTATCGGGCCCTATGCTTTGGCTTCTTGACTTCCCCGGGAGGTTCAGCATGATCGTCTCCGTGCGCCCGATCATCCTCGGCGTCTCCCTCGCCGTGCTCGTTTTCACCGCGCCGTCCCATGCGGCCGCCCAGCAATCCGCCCCACCGGCGCCTCCTGCGGGCTCTTCACAAGGACAAGCGGGGCAAGGGCAATCCAGCTCGCTGCCCAACTCCGACTACGGCTCCGGCGGCCACGCTGTGGTGCAGAAAGAGACCGCCGAGGATGTTCTGTCCGGCACCGTCGACGCGAACCCTCGCGGCAAGGCAGTGCAACCGCCAAAAACCTCCGAGGACACGATCTCGGGCACCGTCATCTACGACCCCAGCGGCGCCCCTCGCTGCAAACAGACCAGTATTTTCTCCCACATCGGCGGCGTGGAGCAGAAAACCGAGGTGAGCATGATTCTCCTCGATTCCAAAGGCCACAGGACAGCGTACTCGGATCTCAAATACGATCTGCGCGGCGGTTTGAGCTACTCCGACGTCACCCATTACGGGCTGCATGGCGAACGTACCGCGGAAGAGGTCACGAACTACCGCACCGACGGTTACGAGATCAAGGATTGGTCGCTCGGCACCCACCAGTGGTACAGCAATAACATCACCTATAAAACACCTCTGCCCACAGGCACGCCCGCGCAGGCGCCGCTCACGCCCACCAGCACCAACATCGGTGTGTTATTCCCTCGCAGCTACTTGCCAGGCGAAACCATCACCGGTTCGCTGTGGCCCTCCACCTACGCTGAAAACTTCAAAGCCGTTCCCGGCTTGAGCGAGTCGAGCTTTCCCATCCAGCTCTACCTTCTTCCCGATGGCTCGCCGGAGTGGTCGAGCATCCAGATCGGCGTCAAAGGCGACGGCTACTTTCCCGTCAATCCCAATGGAACATTTTCCCTGCACATCCCCTACGATTGGAAGGGCCCGCTCCAGTTGCAGGCGCGCCAACCCAATCCTGTTGCGGGTCTCGGCCCCACCGACGCGCAGCTCAACCTCGACCCTCCCGCCGCCGCGCCCACGATTCCGAGCGATCAGTTCTCCAACACAGCGCAGAATCTCCTCGACGACTACGCCAGGAATCATCTCGTCGACCTCTGGGGCGACGCGTGCGACTTGGAAGAGACACTCAATGCGCTCTACGACGAGCAAGATCCCGACTGGGCGAGAATTTACGCCGTCGAGGATGACCTCGATGATGTCTACGACAAGATCGACGACATCGAAGACGATATGTCGCCGCAAGATGTGATCTCCCTGGCTCAGCAGATGGAGCAGGAGGCCGAAGACTTCCATGACTGGCTCAACAAGCAGCCGAATCTCACTGCCGATGATAAGGACGATCTCGCGGATTCCGCGAGTTGGGCCGACTTCCTCGACAACGAAATCGGCTACAACAAATTCGAGGCTGGCTGGGGACCCACTGAGCGCATCGAGCAGCCCTATTGGACGAATCCGGTGATGCCGCAAGGCAAACTCGACGTAATCCACGGCTCATTTCCCCTCGATCCGTACGATACGCATCTGCATATCGACAACTCTTACATCACGCCGCTGGCCGCCACGACGAACAGTTGGTACTTCATGCCGCCCACCGGCCTCACGGCAGGCCTGCACGACCTTTACATCGACAGCCCGCTCTTCCCGGAGACCATCTTCCCCGTCTTCTCCATGACGCTTTACATGACGGCGGCTAACCTGCACCTGCTCAAGGGCCAGTCCACGACGTATCAAGTGATACTCTCCGGGCTGAACGGTCTGCCGGGCGGTGCGTGGAGCGGCTCATCCGATCCCACGGACCTGGTTGGCTCGTCGGAGCTGAGCGCGGCCCAGAAGGCCGCTGGAACCTCGCGCACGGGATTTATCACGCTCAGCGTCACCAATGGATCGCCCGGCGTGATCGCGATGCAGAATCAATTCGAGACGTACAATGCAGCGTCGTTTGTGCCCAATGGTTCACACGAGCTCGACGGCAGTGTCACAGCCCTCGTAAAGGGCAACTTCACTATCAACGGCGTGGCCCGCGCCTATCTCGATCCAGAGATCGGCATCGGCACTCCGCCCGGCACAACCCCGACCGGAGGATCGACAGGCCCCTCGCCGGGAACTCTGGGCACCAATTGGTTCCCACCTTTTCAGGTGAACTACGACCCCGCGGCCTTCAGCAACTCGTCCTTCATGACCAGCTGCCCCGGCTCCGGCGCGCCGCCGCCAATCGCACCCACGCCCACCGGCGGCAAACCCGCGTCAAATCCATGCGTCGACAGCGTCATCAACGATCTGATGCCGCCAAAATCCAACCCGCAGAACAGCGAAGTGAAGGGCAATACTCCGGATCAGACGAAACCGGAAACGTCAGAACTAGACGCGGCGACGAAGCGCGCTGAGGAGGCGAAGGAAAAATATAAGGCAGCGCTCGAAAACATGGACGCGGCAGACAAGGCGGTGGACGCGGCCTTCAACTCGGGATTGATGGCGGCTTCCGAGGATCTTCAGATGAATCTGAAAGACGCAGAAGACAAGCTGGAGAAGGCAAGAGCGGCCAGGGAGAACGCGGCGACTGCGCAGGAGACGACTCCAAGCAAGGAAAACGAGCAGAACCTGGCGCAAGCGGAAGTAGACGAAACGGACGCCTCTGATGCGGCGCATAAGGCCAAAAACGAGGTGATCGAGACTTTCAGCCCCGAAGTAAAAAAAGATTACGAGGAAGCCCTGGAAAACCGAAAGAGGGCGGGTGAGGAATGGAAGAATGCCTTTAATGAAGAGCGCGAGGCGGACGACGCTCTGGAGAAAGTCCAGCAGGCCCTCCCGCCTCCCAAGCCGCCCCTTGACGAAGTGATGTGATGCGGCACGGCGAGCGCATTGCTTTTACGCCCTCACGGCTCAACCCCAGGGCCCGAGCCCGGCTTCTCTGCCCCGTACGCGCCGATCTCCGCCCCCCGCGTGCCCCGTCCCTTCAGGCTCGTTTTGCGCTGGCAAAGACTTTCACTGTCCGATTCGAGCTTTCGGCGTTATAGTTTCTGCAGTCAATCCCACAACTCGCTGGACTCGTGTATGGCCCACGACGTCTTCATCAGTTATTCCGCAAAGAACAAGACCCCGGCGGATGCCGCGTGCGTCATGCTGGAGTCGCACGGGATCCGCTGCTGGATCGCCCCGCGCGACGTGCTGCCGGGCGTGGAGTGGGGCGAATGCATCGTCGATGCCATCGGGCAGGCGCGCATCATGGTGCTGATCTTCTCGGCGGATGCCGACGCCTCGCCGCAAATCCGGCGCGAGGTGGAGCGCGCCGTCAACCATGGCGTCGCCATCCTGCCGCTGCGCATCGAAGATGTACAGCCCAGCAAGGCGCTCGAATACTTCCTCAGCAACGTGCACTGGCTGGATGCCTGGACGCCGCCGCTCGAGGCGCACCTGAAGCAACTCGCCGGTACCATCCAGCTGCTGCTCAAGCGGATGCCCACGCGGGAGACGTCGCAGGCGACGGAACCAACGCCGCAGTCGGCGCCGGCGCGGCGCGATCAACAGTCCGCCAATACCAAGGTCTCGGTGGAGAGGAAGCGGCGGCGTTGGTGGCCGTGGGCTGTTGGCGGGACGGCGCTGCTGCTGGCCGCGGGGCTCTTCCTCTTCGCCCTGCGCTGGGAGCACAGCAGCAGTTCGCCGCCGGCGTTCCAGCAGCTCACCTTCGCGCGCGGGACCATCTTCTCGGCGCGGTTCGCTCCCGATGGCCACACCATCGTGTATGGCGCGTACTGGGATGGCAGGCCGGTGCAGTTGTTCTCGGTGCGGCCGGAGAACCCGGAATCGAGCCCGCTGCCTGTCCCTGGAGCCGACATTCTTTCCATTTCCAGCTCTGGCGAGATGGCTTTGTCGCTGGACCGTCAGCCGGGCGGGGGATGGAGTTCTTTCGGGATACTGGCACGCGCGCCGCTAGAGGGTGGAACGCCGCGCAAGCTCCTGGAAATGGTCCAGGAGGCGGACTGGAATCCGGCTGGCTCCGACCTTGCCGTGGTGCGGGCGGAGCCCCCGGCTGGAGGCTCCCGCCTGGAATACCCCGCCGGTAGTGTGCTCTATCAGACCGATGGCTGGCTGAGCCATCCGCGCTTCTCGCCGCAAGGGGATGCGATCGCGTTCGCGGAGCACCCGGTCAAGGCAGATGATAAGGGGCACGTGAGCCTCGTCGATCTCCGCGGCAACAAACGCGACTTGACTGGCGACTTTCCCGGCGGCTTGCAGGGAATCGCCTGGACGCCTGATGGCGGCGAGGTCTGGTACACGGCATCGGAATCCGGAACCAACTTCGAACTGCGCGCCGTAAGCCGCCGGGGTGGACCGAGCCGGCTGGTGGTGCGCGCACCCGGGCGTCTTACTTTGCAGGACATCTCTCGCCATGGCCTCGTGCTGGTCACGCGCGACACCGTTCGGCCCTCCGTGATGGTCTGGAGGGCCGACAGTGACCGGGAGCGGGATGTTGCCTGGCTCGACTTCTCCGACGTCCGGGATCTCTCTCCTGACGGCACGTGGGTACTCCTTACCGAGGCAGGCGCCGGCAGCCGGACCGAAGGCGCTTACCTGCGCAAAACGGATGGTTCGCCGGCGGTGCGGATCGGCGATGGTTTCGGCTACGGGCTCTCGCCAGACGGCAAGTGGGCCCTGTCAGTCGTGTCAGGACCGCCGTCGCAACTGTTCCTGCTCCCTACCGGAGCGGGGGAGCCGCGAGTGCTGCCGCGGGGCACGATCGTCGTGTACGGGGGATTCACGGCCGCTTGGTTTGCCGACAGCCGCCGATTCGTTCTTACCGCCCGGCAGGGAAGCCAATTTCAGCTCTATATCCAGGACCTCCAGGACGACGAGCCGCGTGGGATCTCCGGCAGCGAGGACCTCACCTTGGACGTTGGCTGCTCACTTTCGCCCGACCAAAAGTATGTGGCCGCCATCAACAGAAACGACCGGAAGATCCGCATTGTGCCGGTGGAGGGAGGCTCGCCCAGGCTGGTGCCAGGAGTTGAGCCCGATGAACGGCCGGCAGGCTGGACCACAGATGGGCGCTCCCTCTACGTCTATCGCCCCGATACAGAGGCGCCGACCAAGGTTTATCTGGTGGATGTGGCCAGCGGCAAAAGGAAACTATGGAAGGAGATCATGCCTGCCGACCCAGCCGGTAGTTATGGAATTGAGCGCTTGACGGTGAATCCGGACGGCAAGTCATACGCCTACGATCTATTCCGGATTCTCTCCGATCTCTACGTCGTGGACGGGCTGAAGTAGATCGCCTACGCCGATCCCGGCGTCCCCGCCGCCGGCAGCGTGAACTGGAACCTGCTTCCGTTGCCCAGTTGGCTCTCGGCCCAGATGCGCCCGCCGTGCTGTTCCACAATGCTGCGGCAAAGCGCCAGTCCCAGCCCGGTGCCGCCCAGCGCCCGCGAGTCCGACGCATCGCCCTGCTGGAAGGGCTCAAAAATCTTCTCCAGCTTCTCCGGTGCTATGCCGCGCCCCTGGTCCGCAACCGTAAAGCACACCTCTTTCGCTCCCGGCGCGTCCGCTCCCGGCGCGCTGCCACCCGGTCCCTGCGCAGCCGAATCCCGCGCGCTCAAGTGAATCACCGTGCCCGGCGGCGAGAATTTGGTGGCATTGGTCACCAATTCGTTCAGCACCTGCATCACGCGTTCCGAATCGGCAAACACCGGCGACGCCTTGGCTTCGATGCGGAACTCCATACGCGCCTGGGCCGCCGCGCCGTGCGCCACGTCAGCCGCGCGCCGCAGCAGGTCGATGGCTTCCACCGGCTCGCGGTTCAACGGCAACCGCCGCTTCTCCGCGCCGTCGAAATCCAGAATGTCGTTCACCAGGCGCGTCAGCCGGTCGCAGTTGCCGATCGCCATTTCCACCATCTGCCGCTGCTTCTCCGGCCGCTTGTCCAGCGCGCCCGACTGGATCAGTCCCAGGGATGCGCGCAGCGAAGTCAGCGGCGTGCGCAGCTCGTGGCTTACCGTGGATATAAACTCGTCCTTCATGCGCTCCAGGCGTCGCCTCTCGCTCACGTCCTGGAAGGCCACCACCATGCCGGAGATGCGCCCCTCTTCCATCAGCGGATTGGCGCTGTATTCCACCTGAATCGCGGCGCGGTTCCTGCGCCAGAAAACCTCGTCCCGCACGCGAATCGGCTCCGCGCGCCGCAGTGCCTGCAGAATCGGGCTCGTCGATCGCGAATACGGCGTCCCGTCGGCGTGGCTGTGGTGGATCAGATCGTGCAAATCCCGTCCCGTCAACTGATCCGGCGTATAGCCCAGCGTGCGCGCCCCCGCCTCGTTGATGAACGTCACCTTGCCGTCAAGGTCGATGCCAAAAATGCCGTCGCCCACCGATTCCAGAATCAGTTCGCGTTGCCGCGTGGCCAGGTGCAGCGCCTCTTCGGCTTCGTATTGATCCGTCACGTCCATGCCGTGCACAATCAAAAACGAGCGCTCGCCGGCCAGTTGCATGCTCCGGCTGTGCACCGCAATGCGCCGGTAGACACCGTCGCTGCGCCGCATCGGAAGGGCTCCCTGCCACTCCTCGCCCGTTTCCACCGTGTTCAGGCAATCCTGAAACGTCGCCACGCCCGTCGCGTCCATCAACTCCGCCACCAGGCGCCCCACCAGGTCTTCAGGGCGATACCCAAGGGTTTCCGCCGTAAACGCGTTCAGCGAAGTCAGCCGGCCCTCCATCGAGCAGGTGAATACAAACCCCAGGCTGTTCTCCACCATCTCGCGATACCGCGTCTCGCTCGTCAGCAGCGCCTTCTCCATCGCGCGCTGGTCCGTCACGTCCTGCCCGCTGACTATCAGATATTGAATCTCGCCGGTCGGCCCCTGCAAAGGACGCAGTGTCCAGCTCACGCGCCGCGAGCTGCCGCCCGCTGAACGCCACGCCGTCTCATGCGGCCCGCTCACCAGCCCCACCGCGGCGTCGCGCAGTTTGCTCGACACCCACGCGCGGTCCCCCTCCTCCAAAAACTCCTCAACAAACGGCCGCCCGATGGCATGGGCCAGGCTCAACCCCGTCAATTGCGAGCAGGGTTCGTTCATGCGCACCACGCGCCCCGCCGTATCCAGTACCGTCACCAGTGCGGGAATCGAGTCCAGCGTGGCCGCCACAAAGCAGCGCTCAATAGCCAGCGCCCGCTCGCTCCGCTGCCGCTGCCGCTGCGCTTGCTCCTGTAGGCGAATGCGGCTGTACAGCTCCAGCCGCGTCACCACCTGGCGCCCCAGAGTTTCCAGCAGCGTCAAGTGCTCCGGCTTGAAGCGGTCCGCCGTGCGCGCCAGCACCGCCAGCGTCCCGATGATCTGCATATCTCCTGCAAACAGTGGCACGCCGGCATAGGAAAGGCACGGATCGGCGTTGGGAAGCGGAATGCCCGTGGGCGGAAAGCGCGGATCCTGGCCGGCATCGGCAATCAGCAGCGGCTGGCCTTTGTCCAGCATCCACTGGCAGGCTGTCGCCGCGCGCGGCTGGTCCGTCGCGCGAAATCCGTAGCGCGATCTGAACCACAGCCGGCTGTAATCCATCCAGCCCAGGTACGCATAGTCGGCATTGCACAACACCGCGGCAAGCTCCGTCAGCTCGCCCAGCCCGGGGTCGGACTTGCGATCGAAGACACTTAGCTCCGCCCGCACACCCGCTTCCTGGTTCTCATCGGCTTGGGAACCGAGTACAGCGCACATAGATACACGCACCCGTTTCTCAGTATCGGGGAGATTGTCGAACTTGGCTCTTCCACAAAGTAGGTAATTGTTTGCAAAAGACTTACAACCCAAGTACCCGCGTTTTTTCGCGCATTGGGATCATGTTGGGATTACTACGGGCACCGGCGCAAAGTTACCCGCCCACTTCACACTCACACTTCACACTCACACTGACACTGTTCCCTGTTCTCATTTCCGCCACTGCCGCCCACTAACCCCGACGAGCGAAGGGCTAAGAGCTAAAAGCTAGAAGCTGCTCTTCGTCCCTTAGTCCCTCAGTCCCTGCTCTTAGTGTCCCGGCAGCTTGCAGCATTCTCCCGCCCCCACAGGCTCGTTCGCCCCGGCATCCAGCACCACCTTCCAGGTGCCGTCCGCCTGCTTGCGCCACATGGTGATGTAGCGCCCGCTGGTCAGTACGGGATTTCCGTTCGCGTCCTTGCTGCGCCCCTCGAAGTGGCCCCATGTATACCCCATATCGCCGGAAGGCCCCATCATCGCATCGGTCGGCGTCCAGGTCAGCGCGTAGTCCTTCGGCAACCAGTTGGCCGACTTGGCAATCGCCACTTTGCCGATCAGCGGCGCCGCTCCGTTGCCCAGCGCCACGCCGTCGTCGGCGAACCAGTCGGCAAATCCTGCGCCCCCGCGCTCCAGCACGTCTTTGGCAAAGCGCGCCTCCAGGTCGTACAGCAGGATCTTCCCCGGCTTCGCGGTCGCATCGGTCAGCGGATTCGGCGCCTCCTGGGTCATTCCCGGCTCCGGCAACTGCGCCCACGCCGCACCCGCACCTGACCACAACCCCGCAATCAAAACCAGAACCAGAAAAAATTGCCGTAATCTGCCCACGGTCTTGCCCTCCAACCAGCTCGAATTCTCACAGGCCCATCGTACAACGCCGGAGCCCGCGGCTGCCGCTTGCCGGTTTGCGGCCGCCGCGCTATACTCGAATTACATTAACTGTACTGATGGGTACAATAATTTATGGCCAGCCGGATCAAGCCGCAACCCAAAACCATCGCGCCTGACCGCAATCCCGCTCACTCCTTGCGCGGACGACCGCCGCTGGGCGCAATCGAACGCAAACGCATTCTGGGCGTCACCGCCGCGGTGTTTCTCGAAAAAGGTTTTCAGCGCGCCAACACCAACGAAATCGCCCGCCGCGCCCGCACCTCCAAGCAGACACTCTATGCGCTGTTCCCCACCAAGGCGGATCTCTTCGTCGGCGTGATGAGCGCGCACACCGAAAAGCTTTTCGCCCGGCACGACTATTACATTGCTTCGGAGAAGCCGCCCCGCATGGCGCTCACCGAGATCGGGCAAACCGTGCTGGGCCTGTTCACCAACCCCGAGTTCGAGGCGCTTTACCGCATCGTTGTAGCCGAGGCGCGGAATTTTCCCCGCCTCGCGCGCCAGCTTCGCCGCCAGTGCTCGGAGCGCGGCTACGCGCTGCTCGCCGAGTACCTGCGCTCCCGCCGCATCGGCCGCCCCAACTACCGCCGCGCCGCGGATCGATTCGTCGCCCTCGTCCTCGGCGACTTTCTTTTGAATGGCATGCTGGACCCCGGCCTGGCCTGGAGCCGGCGCGTCGTGCTCAAGCGCGTGCGCCGCGCCGTCGATGATTTCTTCCTGATCTATCCGCAAAGATAGGTCCGCTGCAAGGTGCGGATCCATGGCGTCTGAAAGCTTCGCCTATAACAACCCGGATCAGGAAGCCTGGCGGCCTTCTGTCAATCCCTGGCTCATCGCGGTTTCGGTCATCATGCCCACGTTCATGGAGGTGCTCGACACCACCATCGCCAACGTCGCCTTGAACCACATTGCCGGCAGCATGTCGGCATCCTACTCGCAAGCCACCTGGGTACTCACCTCCTACCTCATCTCGAACGCGGTCGTGCTTCCCCTCACCGCTTGGCTCGGCAATCGCTTCCAGCGCAAGCGCTTCCTGCTTTTCTGCATCTTTCTCTTCACGGTGTCGTCTTTGTTTTGCGGACTCTCCGTCAATCTCCCCATGCTGCTGGTGATGCGCGTGATTCAAGGCATTGGCGGCGGCGCTTTGGCCCCCATCTCGCAGGCCATCCTCATGGAAAGCTTTCCCCCGCGCAAGCAAGGCGTCGCGCAGGCGCTCTTTGGCCTCGGTGTCGTGGTTGCCCCGGTCGTCGGCCCCGTGCTCGGCGGCTGGCTCACCGATAGCTACTCCTGGCGATGGATCTTCTACATCAACATTCCCTTCGGCCTCATCGCCATGTGGGCCATCCAGCAGACCGTCGAAGATCCGCCCTGGGTGCGACACTCCGACCCCGGTCCGCTCGACACCCTCGGACTCGTCGCGCTCTCGCTTTGGCTCGGCTGCCAGGAAATCTTCCTCGATAAAGGACAGGAAGACGACTGGTTTGGCTCGCAGTTTATCCGCCTCATGGCCGTGCTCGCCGTCTCCGGCTTTCTCGTCTTTGTCTGGCGCGAGCTGCGCACCGATAAGCCCATGGTCGACCTGCGCCTGTTTGCCATTCGCAATTTCTCCGTCGCCACCGTTCTCATTTTTCTCACCTGCGTGCTCATCTACAGCATCGGCCTGCTAACGCCGCAGTTTCTGCAATTGCTCCTCGGCTATTCGTCCCTGGCGTCGGGTATCGCCACCGCGCCGCTGGGCATCGGCGCGGTCATTTCCATGGTTCTGGTGGGCGCTATGGTGCGTAAAATCGACGGGCGTCTGATCGCCATACTCGGCTTCCTGGTTCTCGCCGCGGCTGCTTTCCGCCTCTCGCAAATCACTCTCTCCATCAACGCCTGGACGGTCTTCTGGCCGCAGATTCTGGCAGGATCGGCGCTGGGCTTTCTCTTCGTGCCGGTCAATATCCTGGGAACCGCGCCCTTGCGCCGCGATCAGATCGGCTCTGCCACCGGCGCTTTGAGCCTGATGCGCAATGTCGGCGGCAGCGTGGGCATCGCCTGGGTCAGCACCTTGCTGGCGCGCCGCAGCCAGGTGCACCAAACCATGCTCGGTCAGAACCTCACCGCAGGCAATCCTCTCCTGATCCAGAGTCTGCGCGGCGTCCGCGGATTCCTCGCCCAGGAGTGCGCCTCCTTCGGCAACGCCGCGCCCCAGGCCCTGGCCGCCGTGTACCGCATCCTCCAGCAGCAGGCCGCTCTGATGGCCTTCACCGACGTCTTTCAGGATCTGGTGCTGGTGGCTCTCGGAGGCATTCTCCTCGTCGCACTGCTCAGCGGCGCAGCTCCACCGCGTGCCGGCGCTCCTCATCATTGACTCTCGCAGCCATAATGTGGCGCCGGGCTTTACACTCTGCGGAAAAACTCCCCCGGCAAGGAGCCTTGTATCAGGGCGCGAGTTGACTCGCGCCGCAAGTTGCGCAAAATGGGCGTGGGGCTTCAGCCCCTGCCCATCAACCTTTTGCCGAATTCTTCTTTCATTCGATCTTTTTCCGCAGCCTCTTTAGGGCGCTCCCGGCGATCCAGGATCATCGACAAAAATCTCTACGGCTGCGGAGCGGCCGCCCCATCGCCGGTTCCGCTTGCGTCTGTCACGATCCGCGCTTTCGAGCGAAACAAGTGGTATTGCGTAAAGGCAACGTCGTTCAACTGCGTCAGCACCTCAACCACCGATCCCAGTTGCGCCGCGGCGCCATGCACCGCCAGCCCCTTGGAGAATGCGACTCCGTGCACCGGGCAGATATAGCTTTGCTCGCCGATCGTCACCGGCGCATACTCCACCAGGATGGCTGTCTGCATCGCCCGGTAGGGCGGCGGCAGCACCGCAACCACGCTGATGCGCAGAATCGCTCCCGTCGCCGGATCGATGGCGATCTCGCCGTGATAGCCGGGATAGATCTGTACGATCTTGCCTCCCGACGGAATCCCCACCATGTAGTTCGATTGCTCCGCGGGCACAGCATAGCGAAAAACCGCCATCGGCTCGCTCGCGCCCTGTTCCCAACGTTGCCACGTCACTTCGCTGCGCAGGACGTCGCTCATCACCACGGAAAGAATAGGACCAAACTCGCCGACGGTCGTCAGTCCCGCCGCCAGCTTGTTTTCCTTCTTGCCCGGCTCGGGATCCGTGGCGTTCACCTCCAAGCCGTCCCGATACGTGACCGTGGTGCTGGAAGTGCCCGTGCTGTGCAGAGACTTGTATTCGGTACTGCTCAGCGAGGGCCCCGGCGTGCGCATGGAGCGGGACAACGCTCCTGCCATCATCGGCGCACTGTCATCCCCCACCTGCATTGACAGCGTGTCTTCAAAATGCGTGGTTTCTCGTGTGGCCAGAAAGTTTGGCAGATGCGTGATCGTGCTTTTCACGTATTCCCCGGCCAGCTCCAGCATCCGCTCCTGGGTCGCGTTGTCTGGCGCGGCAATGGGAACCACGTCCCCCGCGGGAGGGTTCAGGAACGCCGCGAGATCGGCCAGCTTCGTCAGCGCCTCATGGCTCTTGCTCCCCGGAAACTCCGCCTCCCAGTGCGCCAGCCGAGCCAGGCTCACCCGCTCGGTCAGCTCCAGGTCTGAGAGCTCCTGGGCCACCTTGCCGTCGGACTTTCCGCGGAGCGTGCCCAGCAACTGATCCAACTGCCCCACCGTCACGCTCTTGGCCGCCATCGCCGGCCAGGCCGAGCCCGTCAAAAGCAGCACCACCGCCCATTTCCGCATCGCGCAACCGCCCGATCCCACTGTGGCACAAGTCCCGTTCTTTCCGCGGCACAAGTATAGCCCAGCTTCGCCAGTTCCGGCCGTCGGCCGTGGCCCTTCGAGTCCGCCCATCTCTGATGATTACGCATTTATTTACAGCCACTTATAGCATTCAAGCCCCAAGCCTCCAGCGCCCGCTGATCCACCCTTTCAGCCCCCGGAATCCTGTGAATCTCCGCACCATCCGAGGCGTCTAACACTGCAATGGTCCGAACCTTCCGACAGGTATACTAGAGATAGCCGAAACCTCAAACAAAGACCCCCGTGCAGGGGGCTTTTTACCCTCGACTCCCGGCTTTCCCGGGAAAAGGATGTGAATGGCAACACTGCTCGACTCCATCAACTCCCCCGCCGACGTAAAGCGCCTGAATCCCGCGCAGCTGGCACAGCTGGCCGAGGAGATTCGCGACTTCCTCATCCAGACTCTGTCGAAGACCGGCGGCCATCTCGGCCCCAATCTCGGCGTCGTCGAGCTCACTCTGGCCCTGCATGCGGTCTTCTCGACACCCGAGGACAAGATCCTCTTTGACGTGAGCCACCAGGCCTATATCCACAAGATCCTCACCGGCCGCCGCGACCGTTTTGAGACCATCCGCCAGCCCGGCGGCCTCAATGGCTTCATGCTCCGCACTGAAAGCGAGCACGACTCCTACGGAGCCGGCCACGCCGGCACCGCGCTTTCCGCCGCCCTGGGCATGGCCGTGGCCCGCGACCTGGCCGGAGGCCACGAAAACGTCATCGCCATCGCCGGCGACGCCGCCTTCACCAACGGCGTCACCTTCGAAGCCATGAACAACATCGCTTCGCAAACCCGCCGCATGATCGTGGTCCTCAATGACAACGAGTGGTCTATCGACCGCAATGTGGGCGCTGTGGCCCGTTACTTGCACCGCATCGTCACCAACGAACACTACCAGCACCTCCACGACAAGGCCACGCATCTCATCGAGCGCATCGGCGGCAAGACCGCGCTGAAAGTCGTGCGCCGCGCCGAAGAAGCCGCCAAGGGCATGCTCTGGCCCTCCATCCTCTTTGAAGAATTCGGCCTGGAATACTTCGGCCCCATCGACGGCCACAACATCCCGCTGCTCATTGAGTCCTTCAAATTCCTCAAGACTCTCGACCACCCCGTCCTGCTGCACATCCTCACGCAGAAGGGACGCGGCTTTCAGCCCGCCCTCGACGGGCAAAAGAAATTCCACGGTCTCGGCCCCTACGATCCTGAAACCGGCAAGACTCCCGACGGTTCAACGACCTACGCCGAGGTCTTCGCCAACACCCTCGCCGATCTGGCCGAAAAGGACGACCGCATCGTCGCCATCACCGCGGCCATGCCCAACGGCACCGGCCTCGATCTCTTCCGGCCCCGCCATCCCAAACGCTACTTCGACGTAGGCATCGCCGAGGAGCACGCGGTCGTCTTCGCCGCCGGCATGGCCACGCGCGGCTTCCGCCCCGTCTGCGCCATCTATTCCACGTTTTTGCAGCGCGCCTTCGACCCCATCGTCCACGACGTCTGCCTGCAAAAGCTTCCCGTCCTTTTCTGCATGGATCGCGCCGGCCTCTCCGGCGACGACGGCCCCACGCACCACGGCCTCTTCGACATCGCCTACCTGCGCGGCATTCCCGATATCGTGCTCATGTCGCCCAAAGACGAAGACGAGCTCGCCGACATGCTCAGGACCGCCATGGAAATCCCCGGTCCCAGCGCCATTCGCTATCCGCGCGGCGCAGTGGCCGGCGTGGCCCGCAAGCCCGAGCCGCAAGTCCTTCCCATCGGCAAGGCTGAAGTCCTCGCCGACGGCTCTGATGTTGCCATCCTCGGCCTCGGTCCCATGTTCTCGCTCGCTCAGTCGCTGGCCGCAACTCTCGCGCGCGACGGCTACTCCGCCGCCCTGATCAATCCCCGCTTTATCAAACCCATCGATCGCGAGATGCTTGAGCGTTACGCCAAGTGCGTGGCCGCCTTCGTCACCTTTGAGGATCACGTGAAGATGGGCGGCTTCGGCACCGCGGTAGTCGAAGCCCTCGACGAAATGGGCCTCGCCGTTCCGGTCCTGCGCATCGGCTGGCCCGACCAGTTCATTGAACACGGAAAAGTCGATGCCCTCCGCGCCAAGTACGGCCTATCCGTGGAAGCAGCCTACGCCCAGGTTCTCCCGTTGCTTGCCGGCCGCCGTCGCGCCACCCTCGTCGCCAGTTGATCCCCCACTGACCCGCTGACCCGCTAACTCGCCGCTCTGCGGTATCCTGCAACCATGTTCCCTTCGCTCCATCCATCGCGCTGGCCGCGCCGTTGGCCGCTCTGGATCGCGCTGGGCTTCATCCTCCGCCTCTATTTCATCTGGTTTCCCCGCACCATCGACGACGATACCTGGGACTATCTCGAGCTCGGCCGCAATCTGCTGCACCACTGGGTCTACGGCCTCGGCTCCGGCAACAATCTCAGCCCAAGCCTCTTTCGCCTGCCCGCTTATCCCATCGTTCTGGCCGTCTGCAATCAGCTTTTCGGCAGCCTTCCCCACAGTGGCTGGCTCGTCGCTCTCTACCTCTTTCAATCCGTAATCGACATCGTCGGATGCCTTCTCCTGGCGGCCTTCGCCTACCGCCTGATCTCTCCGCGCGCCGGTGAAATCGCCCTCGCTCTCGCCGTGCTCTGTCCGTTCACCGCTGCGGAAGCAGGCACCGCGATGACCGAGTGCCTTTCCATCTTCGCCGTGTCGCTGGGAATCTACGCCGCGGGACGCATCCTCTCGGCGGAAGCCGCGGGCCTTCACGACACACGCGCCGTGATCCTCGCCGGATGCGCTTCGGCCCTCGCCATGCTCTTGCGCCCTGATGGCGCGCTGCTCTCTGTCGCCCTCGCCGCGGGGTTATTTTTCTACATTCTGCGCAGCCGCTCCCAACCAAACTTCCGCCTCGCGCTCCGCCGCAGCCTCACCACCACTTCCATCTACTGCATGGTTGCCTTGGCGCCCATCGCCGTCTGGACCCTGCGCAATTGGATCACCCTCCAGGTCTTTCAGCCGCTGGCTCCGCGCTATCTTGATGACCCCGGCGAGCGCCCCAACGTCGGCGTCTATCGCTGGATTCGCACCTGGTCCGTCGAGTACGTCTCCACTTCCGACGTTTTCTGGCAGGTCGGCGTCGGCCCCATCGATCCTGGCGATCTGCCGGCGCGTGCCTTCGACTCGCCCGCCCAGCGCGCGCAAACTCTGGCTCTGCTCGACGAATACAACCACACCATCTCCATCTCCGCCGATCTCGACCATCGCTTCGGCGCGCTCGCCGCCCAGCGCATCCGCGCCCACCCCTTCCGCTACTACGTCGCACTCCCGCTCGCACGCATCGCCGACATGATGCTTCGTCCCCGCACCGATGAGTTCGAACTCGAGGTCTTCTGGTGGTCCTTCAGCGACCACCCCGAGCAAACCGTGTGGGCCATTCTGCTCGGCCTCATCAATCTCTTTTATGTTGCCGCGGCGGCGTGCGCGTTTCTTCGCCGCCGTGTTCCCTGGCCGTGGATGCTGGGCGGTTACATCATCCTGCGCTGTTTGCTGCTTGGCGCCATGGAAAACTCCGAGCCGCGTTACTCGCTGGAATGTTTTCCCATCTTCATCGTCGCTGCCGCCGCAATCCTCAGCGGTTCCAAACTTGTCCCGGCAAAGAAGTGGGTTGCTCCATCCTGAAACTCGAAGCACCGCGGCGAGCTTCAGGGAGGGAGGGCCCGCACCATGTCGAGCTCAGCCCGCGGGATACGGCTCGTCAAGTGGTCGAAACCGCGTGGCGCGTTACGCGTGTGCTCGCTCGTTGCCCAGCGCACCCCGCCTGCTCAACCCAACCCCAGCCGCGACTATCAACATTGGGAACGCCTCCAGCGTGTACCGCGGCTCGGCATTCGGCATCAGCAGCAGCACCGCGCATCGCATCACCACATAAGCAAGCAGCATCGCCTGCATCGGAACCCGTCGCCTGGCAAAGCCCACGGCGGCAGCAAGCAGCAAAAGCAAATTGAGGAGTCCGTAGGCGACAGCAAACAGCGTCCGCGCTGGGTGCTTGCTCCATTCCCACCAGCGCTGGGGCACGAAATCGTTCAGATATTCGATACGAGGCCTGAACCACATGTCGGCCAGGCGCAAGAGCGGCAGCGCAACATACTGGCGGAGGGGGTGCCGCTGGGCTCTTTGCTCCGCCAGGGCTCGAAAGCGCGCGTTGATTTCCGGAGTAATCGAGCACAAGTCGTTGTAGTCCGCAAGAAGGCGCGCCGTCTCCCGGTATTCTTCTTGGGAATCGAAGGCGCGCGAGGGCAGCAGCCCGATGTCGAGCGTCTCGCCGTCGCCGCGCCACCAGATTTCCCCCAGGGACGCGTAATCGATCTCCCATGTTGTCGTCCAGCGATCGAAGCCGTCGAGAGAGTTCTCGGTCGGATCCTGGGCCGAGCGCGGCGCCAGCGGTTGAAAAACGTGATAGACGCGGTAATTGCGAATCGTCCATGGCACAAGCGGAAGAATCGTCAGCAAGCCGCAAGCCAGAGCGGTGCGCAGGCCGGCCTTGGGGTTGGATTTCCGCGTATACCACCAGATGCCGGGAACAATGGCCGCTGCCAGCAGCGTGCCGTCGGGCCGCACGCCGACCGCGCCAACGAGCGCCGCAACCGTAAGTAGAAGCCAAGCCCTGCAACGTCCCGCGCGCGCATTGATCGCATGCACCAGCCTGCCGCCCGCGAACATTCCCAGCGCAACAAAAAAAATCGCCAGGCATTCCGTCAAAGGGATCGCCGCGAAGTTGGCCGTGAAGGGGCAAAGACAGGCAATCCACAGCGTGATCAGGGCGGCGCGGCGCGAAACATGATCGCGGACAAATCCGGCCAGCAGCAGGCATGTGCCCATGTCGATAAACGCCTGGACCCAGCAGACCGCGTCGTAGTTATTGATCCCGAAGATCGAGAAAACGACGGCCATGAACGCCGGATAAACCGGCATACGAATCAAGGTGAGGTGGAAGGGATTGTCGAGCGCGTAGGCGTGATGCACGAGCAGGTTCTTGGCGAGGGTGGCGTATTCCACACTGTCGCCATCGAAGTCCTGATAAAAGGCCACCCAGGCGACGCGCAGCGCAAAGCCCGCGGCAAGGGCCAGAATCAGGCTCAGAACCCCGTTGCGGCGCAACGCCGGCAGTGCGCGGTGCAGGGGAGCTTGCGTCCAGGCGCGCAGCCGTGCAACGGGCGCTTCCCTGCCGGGCCGATCATGGACCATCAGTTTTTGCAAGACGAACACCTACCTCGAGCCGACGGTTGACACATGAGACGCGCAGCTCGGCACCAGCAAAGTGCCAACCAGAGCAAGTGTGAGGTTTCGTGCCATTATCGGGCCGAACCTCCAGCCGGTCAAATGCCCCCGTCTGAGCCACTGGTCCCCGCCAACCACACCCTCTGTGCGACAATCCACTTCAGACTGATTTTGTGATGCATATGGATCGCTTTCTTGCCGCCCTTGTCTGCGGAATGGCTTTAGCCTCCGTTTCGGCCCACCCGCAGGGTGAGCCTGTGGCTCCTCTGGTTCTTGCCGGCGGCACGGTCATCGATGTTTCCAATTGGGGCCATTCGGCTCGCGACATTCCCGATGCCATTGTCGTCATTCGCGAAGGCAAAATCACTGAGGTCGGTCTGCCCGGCGAAGTGCCCATTCCCAAAGGCGCGCGCATCATCGATTGCACCGGAAAGTTTCTCATTCCCGGTCTCATCGACGGCTATGCCGGCCTGAACTCGCAGGCTCAGGCCAACGCCAACCTCTACATGGGCGTCACCACCGTGGTCGCCCGCGCCGACTATCAACGCGGCTTCATCGATTCCAACGCCCAGCCCAGCCCGCACGTTTACCCCATCGACTCCATCGGCGTCACCGACAACTGGAGCCTCTTGGCCCGTCAGCCCGAGTGGGTCTCCAAGTTGCGCGAGGGTCCGCATCCCGCCGAGCTCAGCCCGCAGGATACGGCGCGTCAAATGGTTGACACCGCGCACCTCGGCACCCGCGTGCTCCTGCTGACGGCCCATCTCACCGCCGCCAATTCACAGTGGATCATCGCCCGCGCCCACGAGATGGGCCTCGTCGCCTACGGCATCTTTGTCGCCACGCCCTATCGCGTCGGCATCGAGGCGGGCGTCGACGCCCTTCCGCAAATGGATCGCTACGACCTCGGCGTCATTCCCGATGAACTGCAACGCCCGCTTATCGACGATCCTGACGGCTCCGCGGCCAGCACCGCCTACGACTACTCTGAGCACGTCTCGCCCACCGATCTCCGTCTGCGCAACTACGCGCACTTCATCGCCGCGCATCACGCCGCGCTCATGCCCAGCTTCAGCCTCTATTACGTCAATCTGCCCGGGCATCGCGATCTCTGGAAGGAACCGGCCGCGGCTCTTCTCGATCCCGGCCGCATGTTTGATCCCTCCGACCCCGCCACCGGCGAAATGATGTACCCGCTCCCCGCATGGGCGCATCATCTCCCGGCCACGGGGCAGCGCTGGATGGAAGAAGATCTGCAAAAGAAGGCCGCGCTGACCGCTCTCCGTTTCTGGCGCATCAACCAAACCATCTTCGCGGATTTTCCCCACTACCTGGCCGCCTCCGGCGCTGACTCCTTGGGCACCATGCCTGGCATTTCGCTGCACACCGAACTCGAACTTCTGGTCCGCCTCGGCCTCTCGCCGCGCGAGGCCCTTGCCGCCGCCACCAACAACTACCCGCTCCAGTTCGGTTGGAACGAGCTCGGCCTCATCGCCGCCGGACGCCGCGCCGATATCCTCGTCGTCGACGGCGATCCCACCGCCAACATCTGGAATGCGCGCCGCATCTCCGCCATCATCCTCAATGGCGAACCTCTCGACCGCAATGCCCTTCTGAACCTGAAACGCTAGCCAGAAAAGCAAGCGCAAGAGTGCGGAGGACCGCGCGAGAATCCCGTGATTGGCATCGCCGCAGCCACAACCGAAACCTGTGTACAATCTTCCCGTGATGGGAAGCGATCGCTTTCCTGCCCGGGGGTCCATTGCCCCTCAAGGCGCATCGTATTTTTCTCGCGCCAGTGAAGCCCGTGCGTGGGACCCTGGTGCAGAGGCGCCCGGTCGGAATGTGGACCGCGGACTGCGAAGTTTTGGAGGCGTGGATGAAAAAACTGGCGCGATGGGCGGGATTGGCTGTTCTGGCGGCGGCGCTGCCGTCGGCATGGAGCGCGGAACTGACGGCGGCGCACCTGCGCGCTGCCCTGCCGCCTTCGCATGTGAATGCCAAGCTGGGCGACTTCAAGCGCCATCCCGGCGACGGCGACGGAGCCTTCAAGACCGGCCATTACCGCGACCTGTTTGCCGAGGCAGGGCACGCGCCCCAGGAGACCCGGGCCAGGATTGACAAGGCATTCCAGCAGCTTTTCCATGGCGACGGACAGGAAGAGCGCGTCTACTTCGAAACCGGAGCCAACCGGAACGGAACGCTGGCCTACATTACCGACTGGAACAACAACGACGTCCGCACCGAAGGCATGAGCTACGGAATGATGATTGCGGTCCAGTTGAACAAGAAGCGAGAGTTCGACGCCATTTGGAACTGGGCGAAAACTTACATGCTCATCACCGATCCCAGGAATCCGTCCCTCGGCTACTTTGCCTGGTCGATGAATACCGACGGCACGCCGCGCTCCACCGGGGCCGCGCCCGATGGTGAATCGTATTTTGTGATGGCGCTCTACTTCGCCGCGCACCGCTGGGGCAACGGGCAGGGCATTTACAACTACCAGGCCGAGGCGGACAAACTTCTGCGCACGATGCGGCATCACCCGGTAATCGCCGCCGAAGGTCCATTCAGAATTCATCCTGACGACCCGCCGTTTGTCATGCCGGACCACCCCTGGCCGAGCCCGAACAACCGCCGCATGGAAGCCGAAGCAAAGGCGAGCGGCCAGCCGCTGCGGTGGTTCCGGCCCTTGCGCAGCCCGCAAAAAGAAACCATCGGCCCCATGGTCGACGAAGATCACAACATGATCAAGTTTGTGCCCAACTCGCCCGGGGGCACGACGGATCCCTCGTATCATCTGCCGGCGTTTTACGAGCTGTGGTCGCGCTGGGGACCCAAGGAAGACCGCGCGTTCTGGGCCCAGGCTGCGGACCTAAGCCGGGACTTATTCGACAAGGTGACGGGGCCCGAGACCGGACTGGCGCCGGACCAGAGCAACTTCGATGGTTCGCCGGCGACCGGTTGGAATGGAAAGCCGTTTGCATTCGCCTACGACGCGTGGCGCTGCATCAGCAATTGGAGCGTGGACTACTCGTGGTGGCGCAAGGATCCCGATGAGACGGTGCTGAGCGACAGGATGCAGAAGTTCCTGGCCGGCCAGGGGATCGATAAGTTTGACGACAGCTACACGCTCGACGGGCAGCCGCTTATCCAACACCACTCGCCGGGGCTCACGGCAACCACTGCCGTGGGCAGCCTGGCGGCGACCGATGGACCGAATTCCAGGGCCTTCGTGGATGCCCTGTGGAACCTGCCGGTACCCAGCGGGGAGCTGCGTTACTACGACGGAATGCTCTATCTGATGAGCATGTTGCACGCCAGCGGAAATTTCAGGATCTACTGAGAAGAGGCTTTCAACCGATCGCGGTTCGCCCTTCGCTGCCGGCCGCTCGCTGTCAGCGGGACGCCCCATCTTCAAAGCGCCACGCAGCGCGGCAAGCCTTAGGCCGGGATCAAGCTGACTCGCTGACTAGCTGATTCGCTGACTCGCTGACTAGGTCTCTGACCGTGTGAATATGCATCAGCCCCGTGCCCCATCCATTCGCTTTTTTCTAGCGAATGGGTGGGAAAGCACAAACTTCAAGGAACGAAATCAAGCGGTCAGAGAACTCGCTGACTAGCTAACCCGCTAACCCACCGCCTTCACTTCGTCTTCTCCGCGTCCGCAATCGCATCTCGCGCCCACGTGGAGTACACAAACTCCTCGCGCTGCTTCTCCCACTCGCTCCTCGGCAGCACGCTCAACTGCTCCGGCGTCAGCTTCGGCACGTTCACATCGATCGCCACCAGCCCCGCGTCGCGGTCCTCGCGCTGCGCGCTCTTGTTCAACTCCACGCCGTTCTTCGCCGCCCAGTCTCCAATCCGGATCGTCGGCAGGCTCGCAATCTGGCCGCTCTTCCAGTGGGCAAAATGCAGATTGTCCCCCAGCCACTGCGCCGCAATCTTCGTCACCCACGCCGGCCTGTGGCTCGCTCCCGGATCGAAGTAAGTCGTAAACACATTCTTGTCCGACCCGTTCACAGCAATCACTCGCTTCCGCAGGTCGTCAAAAAAATCCGGCCCGTGCGTCGGAATCGCCACCACCGTATCGTTCGTCCCATTAAAAATAAACGTCGGCCCGCGTTTGGCCTGTAGCGCAAACAGCACCGCCCCCCGGTCGCCCAGAAATTCCAGCGCATTGTAGGGTCCGCTCTGGCACATCACATTATGGCTGGTGGCCCAATATCCGCCCGCCCCGTCCAGATCGCCGCCGCCCGTCAGCAGCACGGCATGAATGCGATCGTCCACTGCGCCCGTAATCGAAACCACAAACGAGCCCATCGAAAATCCCATCACCGCAATGCGCTTCGCATCCACTTCCGGCCGGCTCCTCAGGTACGAAACCGCCTGCATCACGTCGGTCACCATCTGCCCGCCCATGCGCGGCGGCACGCCCGGCACGTCGATCAGCCGGTCGTGTTCACTGGTGCCGTCCTTGTGTTCGTCGTTGCGTTCACCCTCGCCGATCATGTCGTAGGTCAGCACCATCGCCCCTGCGCGCGCATACTCCACGCCCGTGTACCACGAGTACCAGCTCGTCTTGTCGGCGCCGTGGCCGTTCACCACCACGATGCCCGGAATCCTGCCGCGTATCTTCTCCGGCCGGTACACAATCGCCGGAACCCGCAGTCCGTACTCCGTCGCATACGTCACGCGCTCCGCCACCACTCCCGGCTCCGGTGAGAAACTTCCGTAGCTCTTCGCATCCAGCGCCGGCAGCGGCTCCGGAACAAACAACGCCGCGCGAATCTTCTCCCGCAACTGCTTCGCCGTGGCATCGCTCATCTGCGCCGCCAGCGGCGCGGCCGCCATCGCCAGCAGCGCCAGCCCCGCGCCGAATCCCAGGCTCGTCCCCAAAGCCACGCCGGTCCCGAGCGCCCATCCGGCCATCCCGCGCCTCGCGCTACGCTTCGCTTTTCCATCCACATGCAAATTCATATTGCTCTCACCTGCCCCGCCATAGTACAAGCATCCTTCGTAAGCATACACAGCGCAATGCGCCGTTCACGCTTTTGGAAAATGGAGTTCTTCATGACACATCCCGTCGCTTTCCTTGCCGCGCGAACCCTTTCACGCCGCATCCTTGGCACATTTCTTCTCGCCGCCCTCACGCTATGCGGCGCCGTCGCCCACGCCGCGCGCGTCTGCGACGTCACGGCCTTCGGCGCCAAGGGCGACAGCGTCACCAAGGATACGCACGCCATTCAGGGCGCCATCGACGCTTGCGCGGCCAAAGGTGGCGGCGTCGTGCGCCTGGCCTCGGGAACCTTCCTCACCGGACCCATCGTGCTCAAAAGCCACATCACCCTCGAAGTCGATGCGGGCGCGACCCTGCTCGGCAGCCAGGACAAGGCCGACTACCCTCAGGTTCAGGAGTTGCGCGAGCCCGCCCTGCAGCCGCTCCTCAGCGCCACCAACGCCGAGCACATCGTCATCCGCGGCGGCGGCGTCATCGACGGCAACGGAAAGCCCTGGTGGGACGCGGTCTACGCTCATCGCGCCGGCTCCAACTTCGTCGCCGCCATGCGCCCCCGCCTCATCGTCTTCGATCACTGCAAGCACATTCTCATTGAGAACATGACCATCCAGAATTCCGCGTCCTGGCAGGTTGTGCCCTACTACTCCAGCGATGTCGTCATCCGCAACGGAAAAATCCTCGCCCCCGCCCGCTCGCCCAACACCGACGGCATCGATCCCTTCTCATCGAGCCACGTCACCATCTCCCACATGACCATCGACACCGGCGACGACAACATCGCCATCAAGTCCGGCCAGCCCGGCTCGCCCGGCCCCGATGCGCCCTCCACTGACATCGTCATCACCGACTGCACCTTCCTCCACGGCCACGGCATGTCCATGGGCAGCGAGATTGCCGGCGGCGTCCAGCGCGTCCGCGCCCGCCGCATTCACTTCCAGGACACGGCCAGCGGCGTGCGCATCAAGTCCAATCGCGATCGCGGCGGCGACATCGGCAACTTCGACTTCCGCGACCTGACCATGGAAAATGTCGGCACGCCCATTCTCATCACCGAGTACTACCCGCGCATTCCTCAGCACGATACCGCGCAGCCAGTCACGCGTCTCACCCCGCACTTTCACGACATCCGCATCGGCAATTTGCAAGCAACGGGCGCAAAGGAGGCGGGCGTGATCGTCGGCCTTCCCGAAAGCCCCATCGCTACCATCACGCTTGACCACGTCCAGATCGCCGCGCAAAAAGGCATCACCATCAGCGATGCCACCGTCACCGCCCACGATTTTTCAGTAACCGCCGCCGCGGGCAATCCCTATATCCTGCTTGAAAACGCGCATATCAATCGCTAGGTCTCCGACCGTTTGAAGACGAACCTTCCCGTGCCCCACCCTTTCGCCTGTTTTTTGGGCGAAAGGGTGGGACAGCAAGGAACCGCCCCACTTGCTGGCGTCGTATACCCTTGAAGACAGCGATTCGCCCCAGACCGCCATGGCTCGATTCCCTTTCCCAACTCGCACCGGAGGTCCCCAGCCCCGCAACCGCGTGCTGCTCCTCATCGCGGTCTACAAATTTCTCCATGCCATGCTCTTCTACGCCATCGGCATGGGCGCGCACCACTTGCTGCACAAGAACATCGCCGACCAGATCGAGCTCTTTGCCCGCCACCTGCGCTTCAACCCCGAGTCGCGGCTCATCATCTTCATCCTCCAGAAATCTTCGCTCATCAATGGCCCTGTGCTCGAGCGCATCAGCCTCGTCGCCTACGGCTATGCAACCCTCACTCTGATCGAAGGCACCGGTCTCTACCTTGAAAAGGCGTGGGGCGAATTCCTTACCCTCGCCATTACTGCCTCCTTTTTGCCCTGGGAGATCCTGGAAATTTTCCGCCGCCTCACGTGGCTCCGCGTCGGCCTCCTCACCATCAATATTCTGGTCTTTGTCTATCTGCTGCAGCTGGTCCTCGCCCGCGCCCGCAACCGAGCCAAAGCATGGAAAAAGTGATCCCCGCTTGACATCAGACCTGGGATAGCACGAACTTGAGCCCACGCACCTACAAGCTAGGAGCTGGAAGCTGCTTCTCAAAACACGCCCAACTCTTCCAACGCGACCCGCAGCGTATCCGCGCCGGTAAACTGGATCGCCTTCATGCCCGCCGCCAATCCGCCGGCCACATTTTCCTGGCGATCGTCGATGAACAGAACGCGCTCCGGTTTGCAGCCCAGAATGTCGAGCGCCCTCAGGTACATCGCCGGCTCCGGCTTGCGTAAGCCCATGTAGCACGAACTGAAGGCTACCTTGAAGTACCGGCGCAGGCCGAAGTGGCCAAAGCGAAACTCATTGGTTTCGCGGGCTTCGTTGTTCAGGGCGCCAATCATGCAAGGATTCGATGCCGCAAGCTCCGCAAGAATGTGCATCGCTCCATGAGGCAACTTCTGCGATCGCCCCAGCATGAACGAGAAAAACTCGCTGCGCGAAAATGCGCGCGGCGCGTAAAACACCGTCGCACTCAGATAGGCGTTGAGATCGATCGCGCCGCGCTCCCAGGCATCCATGACCGCGGCATGCCGGGCCTCGAGCGCCTCCGCATCCAGGCCGAAATGTGCCACGGCGGCCGCGCGTTCCACACGGTCCCAGCCGTTGGTCAGCAGGACTCCGCCTACATCGAAGAGGATTGCGTCGAAGGGAAACATAGTGTCTAAGTCAGCAAGTCAGCAAGTTAAAGAGTTAGCGAGTTAGCGAGGCAGCAAGTTAGCAAATTAGCAAGTTAGAGAGGCAGCAAGTTAGCCAGCTAGCGAGCCGGCAAAGGAACCCTAAAGCCAGCGTGGCGAGTTAAAAGTGCGCACTACAGTGAAATTGTCATCCTGAGCGCAGTCCGCCGCGGCGGACGGAGCCGAAGGACCTGCGGTTGCACTTCGGAGCTTCCGCTAGAGCTTGTTTCATAAATGGCTCCGTGAAAGGGCACGACTTCAGTCGTGCCGAAAAGAGCAGGAAAGCTAAGGGGTTTTAACCCATGAGGGATTCGCGCTCACCGGCCACACCATTGATGAAACAATCTCCAATAACTTCAAGGCCATCACACTCGGCGCGTTTGAAGTAGTGGAACTACCAGGCCGCAGGCCGACCCGCTGACCTGCTGACCCGCCAACTCGCTGACCCGCTCACTTCTCCCCGTCTCCGCAAAGGTATTTCGCCTCGATCGCCAACACCTTCTTGAACCGCCGTTCAAACCGGCCCTCTTGCGCCTGAAATTTGGCCGCGACGAATGTGTGCGCCAGCTCGAACGCCAGCGCCGAGCCGATAATTCTCGCGCCCAGCACCAGCACATTCATGTCGTCGTGTTCCACGCCCTGGTGCGCCGAATACGTATCGTGGCAAATCCCGGCGCGAATGCCGGGAATCTTGTTCGCCGCCACGCACACCCCCACGCCGCTGCCGCAAATGAGAATGCCGCGCGGAGCCACGCCCGCCTTGATCGCCTCGCCCGTCTTCACGGCAAAGTCGGGATAGTCGTCCTCGGGCTCGCATGCAAACGCCCCCAGATCGACCACTTCATGCCCCGCCGCAGCCAGGTTGGCGCGCAACTCTTCCTTCAACTCAAATCCCGCATGATCGGAAGCAATAACTAGCTTCAAGGTGTACGTCCTTTCGGAGAAGTAACCGGTTGCCGGTCGTCCGTCGTCAGTTTCCGAACCAATCGAAACCTTCGAAGCAAATGAAGCCCTTCAGGCCGCGGAAATACTGACCACTGACAACTGACCACCGATCACTGTTTCACCAGCTTCTTCACCCGCGCCGCCACATTCTCCGCGCTGAATCCCAGCTCCTTCATCACAATGGGCCCCGGCGCCGAGGCGCCGAAACGGTCCAGCCCCACCACGTCGCCGTCCAGGCCCACATACTTCCACCACCCCAGCGTCGCGCCGGCTTCTACCGCCAGCCTGGGCACGCCTGCCGGCAGCACGCTGGCCTTGTACTCCGCCGCTTGCTCATCGAAGAGCTTCCAACTCGGGAAGCTGACCACGCGCGCGCGAATCCCTTCGGCCGCCAGCAGTTTTGCCGCGCCCAGCGCCGGCCAAACCTCTGAGCCACTGCCAATCAAAACCACCTGCGGATTCGCCACATCTTCCAACACATACGCGCCCTTGCTCACGCTCGCGTAGATGTCGCGCTTCGACGCGTCGATCACCGGCACGTCCTGCCGCGTGAACGCGAAGAACGCCGGCCCTTTGCGCTCCAGCGCCAGCCGCCACACCGCCGCCGTTTCGTTCGCGTCGGCAGGGTGGAAATCAACGATATGCGGCACCGCGCGCAGCGCCATCAACTGCTCGATAGGCTCGTGGGTCGGCCCATCCTCGCCCACGCCGACCGAATCGTGCGTAAACACAAACAGTGAATGCGCTTCCATGATCGCGGCAATGCGCAGCGCCGGCTTCGCATAGTCTGAGAACACGAAGAACGTCGACCCGAACGGCCTCAACCCTCCGTGCACCGCCATGCCGTTCACCGCCGCGCACATCGCCAGCTCGCGCACTCCGAAAAACACATTCCGCCCCGCCGCATCCTCGGCAAAGTGCGCTGAGTTCTTGAAGATCGTTTTGGTCGACGCCGTCAAATCCGCGGCCCCGCCGAACAGCTCCGGCACAACATCCGCAATCGCGTTCATCACCTGCTGGCCCGCGTTGCGTGTCGCCATCGGCTTCTCCGTCCCGAAGCTGGGAATCGATTTCTCCCATCCCGCCTTCAACGCGCCCGACTGCGTCCGCTCGAACTCCGCTGCCAACTCGGGAAATGCCGCCTTGTACCCGGCAAATAGCTGGTTCCACTCCGCCTCCGAACCCGCGCCGCGCTTCACCGCCTCGCGCCAGTTGGCCAGCGCATCGTCCGGCACATAAAAGCTCTGGTCCTCGGGGAATCCGAAAAACTTTTTCGTCGCCGCCACGTCCGGTGCGCCCATGGCTTCGCCGTGCACCTTGTTGGTGCCCGCCTTCGGGCTGCCGTAGCCGATCACCGTTCGTACCGCAATCAGCGATGGTTTGCCGACCTGGGCCTTCGCCGCTACGATGGCTTCCTCGATGCCTCCCAGGTCGTTGCCGTCCATCACCCGCTGCACATGCCAGCCGTAGGCCTCGAAGCGGTCGTACACATTCTCCGTAAAGCTCCAGTTAGTGGGGCCGTCGAGCGAAATCAAATTGTCGTCGTAGAGAACGATCAGCTTGCCCAGATTCAGCGTTCCCGCCAGCGAGGCCGCCTCGTGCGACAGGCCCTCCATCAGGTCGCCATCGCCGCACATCACAAATGTGTGATGATCCACCACGTTAAAGCCCGGCCGGTTGTACGTCGCCGCCAAGTGCCTCTCCGCCATGGCCATGCCCACGCCCATTCCGAATCCCTGTCCCAGCGGCCCGGTCGTCGCCTCCACGCCGTCGGTCAATCCGTACTCCGGGTGCCCCGGCGTCTTCGATCCCCACGTCCTGAAGCTCTTCAAATCGTCCAGCGTCACCTTGTAGCCGGTAAGAAACAGCGACCCGTAAAGCAGCATCGACGCGTGCCCATTCGACAGCACGAAGCGGTCCCGGTCCGCCCACTTGGAGTGCGCCGGATTGTGCTTCATCAGCTTGTGAAACAACAGGTAGGCCATCGGTGCGCAGCCCAGCGGCGCGCCCGGATGACCGCTGTTGGCTTTCTGCACGCCGTCCACGGCGAGCAGTCGCAGAGTATCAATCGAAAGCTGATCGAGCGAGAGTGACGCAATACTTGAAGCCATAATTGTCTTTGATTTTCCTTTCAATGAAGTGCCCGCGCACCGGCCAAAACCGCTCTATTGAGTGCGGCCATAAAATGCTGCATCCGTGCCCCATCCATTTCCGTGCCTTTTGCGGAAATGGGTGGGAATTGAGTCACAATTCATGGGCCTGATTAATAAGCAGCATCCACCCTGATCTTTATATTGTATCCAAGCCAGGCCTCCGGTCCCGTCCCCAATTCCGTCCAGTGCAGCGTCCATTCCAGTTCCTCGCAGACCGCCGGCGCGGCAATGTCGGCGCTGAATCCCAAGCTACCCAGGCTCCGGCTGACCGTAGTGTTCACCGTTTGCCAGCCATCGCCGCTCCACACCACATCAAAACGCCTCTCCTCCAGGATGCGCAGCGTGTTTCCGGCCCCGATGCGCTGGATCGGCCGCTGGGAGCTGTAGATTTCCAGGCCCTCCCGGCGTCGTTTGCGTCCCTCCGGCTCGCAATAACGCTCATACACAGGGTCGATGCGGTCGAAGACCTTGCCATCCGCGGCCGAGCGCATCAGTTTCAGGTACTCTGCGTGCGCCCACACCAGCGGCACCGCCGAACCCGCCGGCTGCCCCAGCCACAGGCTCAGCTCCGGCCGGTCGCCCTCGTCCCATACCTGCTCCGGCAGTAACTGCCCTGACGACGCGAACTTTTCATAGGTCTCGATCAGCGGGCCAATATCCTTTCCCGCCGCCAGTTCATAATGCGCGCGCTCGCCGGTCAGCAGCGGCCACACCCGCCCCTGGCCCCATCCCTGATACGGCCCTCCGTCCGGTCGCTGCCCATAACCGTCCCCGTTGTAGCGCAGCCATCCCGGCCCCTGCGGCAGATCCCGCTTCAGCACCGCGTCCACCACCTTCAACGAGTCCACAATCAGCGCATCGTCGGCCCGCCGCACACCGTAGCGCACGAGTTCCAAAAAGCCCGCGTCGATAATCTCGCGCGCCTCAAATTCAGTCCGCGTGCCCGGTGGCCGGTTCGACAGCCGCACCAATTCCTCGCCGCACTCTTCCTCTGCATACGCCTCGCCGCACTCCGGCGGACGGATGCGCATGTAGTGCCGCTTGATCTCCGCAACCAGTACGCCATCGTTGGTAACCGTCCAGTCTTCCAGATGCCCTTCGATCCAGTCGGCAAACTCCTCAAGAAACGTGGCCAACTCGTCCGCTTCGTTGGCGCGCGAAATCTCCGCCGCGCAAATCAGCCCTGCGATCACCGCCGCCAGCGTCGACGGCGAGTAACCCGCATTCTCTTCCCAGCGCTCCTGTTGCGTAATGGGCGCGCAGCGCACCAGGATCCCCGCCGCCCGCTCAATGAACGGAAAGAACGGCAGATTGCCCATCCCGCCCGCTTTCCATAGCCGCCACGCCAGAATCAGCGGAAACGCCACCTCGTCCAGTTGCTTGCCGGTCCAGTAAGGAGTGCCGTCGATCCAGAAGTTCTGCGCAAAGCTGCCGTCGGGCAGTTGCGTGCATCCCAGGTACACCAGTGCCCGCCGCGCCGTCTCCATGCGGCCGCAGGCCAGCAACGCCGTCGCCGTCTGCACCATGTCGCGCGTCCAAACCAGGTGATAGCCGCCCAAATCGTCGTCGCCCTTCACCTGCCCCCATGGAATCGACGCCGACGCCACAAACGCGCCCGCATACGATTTGTCTTCGTGCGCCAGCAGCACGGCGTGGCTCGTGCGCAGCAGCTTGCCGTCGTCTTTTGTGGCTCCAGCCAGCCACACAGGATGCGCCGCACGTTTCCACTGCACAATGAATCGCTTGGACTGTTCCTCAAACGATTCCGCCAGCGCTCCCATCATCTTCTGCAGCGCCGTGTGATGCCCGTTGCCAATTCCGATCGCCAGCGTGAATTCGCGCACGGCATTGCCGCTTTGGGCCATTGCGCTCGCCTCTGCGCTCAATGCGCCGCCGAGCTCTGTGCCCGATTCAGCGTCTCTTTGTGCGATACATTCCAGATCGATCTCGCCCATGATCGCAATGTTTCCGTTCGTCGCCGAGCCGAACTCCCAATCCATCTTGAAGTTTTGCTTCAGGTCCTGCCAGCCGTCGCTCGCGCCCACAAATCCGCAGCTCATCCGCGAGAATCCGCAACTGGCCGTCATCGCCAGCGACCATTCGTTCTTCCACGCCAGCAGCACGTTGTGCCCGGCGAGATCCAGCGCCCGCGCCGAGTTACCCGCCCCGCCTCGATCCAGATGCGGCGCCAGCAGCGCATACATCTTCAGCCGCGGAATGAGATCCGCATGGCCCTCCAGGCGCACGTGCTGCAGCACCACGCCGTGGTGCGGATCGCAAATGATCTCCTTGGTGATGCTGTAACGCCCGTTGGGATCGCGATTCACATACCGCGCCCCCAGCGCGTCGGGGTCGATGTACTCGAAACTCGTATTCAGGTCGCGCTTTTCCTCGTGCACAAACGTCTCGCCGTCGGTCACCAGGAAACCCATATCGCGCACCTGCGGGCGATCGATCGTGGGAAAGTAAATCTCATTTAGAATTCCGTGCGAACACGTCACCCAGATGCGGCTCGACGCCGCATAGGCCGTCACCACCGCGTCTTTCACGCTCGACGTCCACCGCGGATCCAGGCCGGGCGTGCCAAAGGCCTCGCCCTGCTGCTCAAGCCACCGGTACAACGGCTGATCGCTCATGCACTCTCGCCAGGGTTTGATTTCGGGGAAGCTGAAATTCGTGTCATGCGACTAAGGGAACTTGTTTCATGCGGCTCGGAAATTGGTGTCGTGAGCATTGGAGAAAAAAGAACAACGCAAAAACGGAGAAACCGCGCGCCACCCACAAAGTTCGACGCCAATTCCGTGCAGATGGATGCTAATTCATTTCCGTTACAACTTCGCCAAGAGGACCGCGCGCCCCTTAATCCACCGCCCGGTGCCCCGTGCCCCATCCTTGGCGCGCCTTTGTTTTTGCGCCAAGGGTGGGACAGCGCAACTCTCACCCCACGGGCTTTTAGCTAGCAGCTAGAAGCTGTCCTCGCCGGTGCCCCATCCTTGGCGCGCCTTTGTCTTTGCGCCAAGGGTGGGACCGAGCCGACGAGCCGACTCACTAACTCGCTCCCTTGCTCCCTCGCTCCCTCGCTTCTCGCCCTCACCAGCATGTACTTCACCGCCGCATCAATCTCCGCCGGCGTCACATCCTCCACCACGCCCGCATCGCCAATCCCAATGGGCAGCACGAACCGCCGCACTCCGCCCACATTCTTTTTATCGCTTCCCGTCGCCGCCAGCACGCGCCCCGCGCTCACCTTCAACTTGGGCAGCGGCCCGTAGCGATAAATCAGCTTCTCCATCCGCTCCATCTGCGCACCGGTAATCGTGCCTCGCCGCCGCGCCACGGCCAGCGCCGCCACCATGCCCCACGCCACAGCCTCGCCGTGCAGCATCGCTTTGTAGCGGGTAGCCTGTTCCAGCGCGTGGCCCACCGTGTGCCCAAAATTCAAAATCATGCGCAGGCCGCCTTCACGCTCGTCGCGCCGCACCACGTCGGCCTTCATCCGGATCGACGCCGCAATCACCCGCTCCAGCGCCTTCGGCTCCCGCTTCAGAATCGCGTCCGCATGTTCCTCCATGAACCGCACCAGCGCCCGGTCGCGAATGAAGCCCGCCTTCACGCTCTCCATCAACCCCGCGCGCAACTCGCGATCAGGCAGCGTGCCCAGCACGCCGATATCGGCAAACACCGCCCGCGGCTGCAAGAAATTCCCCACAAGATTCTTGCCCTCGGGCAGGTTCACGCCCACCTTGCCGCCCACGCTCGAATCAACTTGCGCGAGAAACGTCGTCGGCGCCTGCACATATTCGATCCCGCGCATGAACACCGCGGCCACAAATCCGCCCACGTCGCCCACAATGCCGCCGCCAAAGGCAATCAGAAAGCTTCCCCGGTCGCCCCCGGCCCGCACCATCTCGCGCGTCAGCCGCTCCACGTTGGCCATGGTCTTGTGTTTTTCGCCCGGCTGCAGAAACAGCGCAATCGGCGGCTCAATTCCCGCTCTCAAGAACGAAGCGCAAAACGCCGTGTTCCACAGCGCCCAGATCTCCGGCGAAGTCAAAACAAAAACCCGCCGCGGAAGCCGTCCCACCGCCCGTTCAATCCGCGGTGCCAGCGTCTCCAGCAACCCGCTCCCCGTCACTACGTCATACTTCGCCGATGGTGTCTCAACCCGTATTGTCTGCACGATCAAATGATAGAAGATCAAAGCGACTTCAAGCGCGCCTCGCACTTTGTAGCGCCGGTCTCCAGACCGGCTGTAGTGGGGATCTCCAGATCCCCACACCGCCCAGTACCGCATCTCGGCCACTGCTCCAGCTTCCCCTCGTTGCTGCACTCTTTCCGCCAATTCGCAGAGGTGGCCGCCCGCGTCGGCAAGACCGCAGGCAAATGACGAGCAAATTGATTCTTCAAAGCCGCCTCCGCACGTTGTAAGCTGTTGATGTCCATGCCCAAACCTTCATCGCTTCTCGATACGCGGGTAGTCTATTGCGGCGACAACCTGGAGCAGTTGCGCAAACTGCCCGACGCCTGCATCGACCTCATCTACATCGATCCGCCGTTCAATTCCAATCGGAACTACGAGGTTTTCTGGGGCGAGACCAAAGAGAAGCGCGCATTCGAGGACCGTCACGAATCGACGCAAGCCTACATCGAATTCATGCGGCCTCGATGCGTGGAACTGGCGCGCGTCCTCAAAAAGACCGGCAGCTTTTACTACCACTGCGATTGGCACGCCAGCCATTACGTCAAGGTGATGCTCGACCAGATTCTCGGAGAGAATAACTTCCAGAATGAGGTCGTATGGAAACGGTCAGACGCTCATAGCGACGCAAAGCAGGGTGCAAAGCACTTTGGGCGAATCCACGACTCCATTTTCTTCTACACAGGATCCGGAGAATACACGTTCAATTCCATCTATACGCCACTGCCAGCATCGACCGTGGAATCATGGTACAAGCACGTCGAAGAAGGCACCGGACGAAGGTTCAACAAGGCCGACGTTACAGGGCCGGGCGGCGAGGCCAAAGGTTGCCCTGTCTTCGAGTGGAAGGGGGTTACTCGCGCTTGGCGTTACAGCAAGGAGAATATGGAACGCCTTGAGCGGGAAGGACGGCTGGTTTACTCGTCCACTGGAATGGTCTATCAGAAACGATACCTGGATGAGAGCAAGGGGGTGCCCCTGCAAAGTTGGTGGGACGATATCGGGATGCTTCGTGGAATTAACCGAGGCGGCGAAAGGCTTGGATATCCCACTCAGAAGCCGCTCGCGCTGCTGGAGAGAATCATTCAGGCCAGCAGCAACGAGAACGACATCATTCTCGATGCCTTCTGCGGCTGCGGGACTGCTTTGGTCGCCGCCCAGAATCTCAACCGCCAATGGATCGGGATCGACATCTCTCCAACCGCCTGCCGGGTAATGGCGAAGCGGCTGCGGGACGTATGCAAAATGCGCGAGGACGAGAATTATTGGCTGCACGGCAAAGGCTTCGTCGTGCGCGACCTGCCATGGACTGAAAAACAGCTCCGCACTATTCCGCCGTTCGAATTCGAGAACTGGGCGGTCATTGCGCTGGGCGGCATTCCCAACAAAACGCAGGTTGGCGACATGGGAATCGACGGGCGCATCTATCCCATCGGTTCCGAGCCAGCAGTTGCCGGCAAAGAAGCTGGGCAGCTCGACTTCATGGATGACTGGTATCCAATTCAGGTCAAGCAGATGGATAAAGTAGGCCGTCCCGACATCGACAAGTTTGAGGCGGCCATGATGCGCACGAAACGCAAGAAAGGCTTCTTTGTCGGCTTCGACTTCAGCAGCGATGCCCTCCGCGAGATCGACCAATTCTTCCGCCGGGAGCACATCGCCATGGTCCCGCTAACCGTCCGAGAGATTCTGGACGAAACCATCGCACAAAGACTCGTCTAAGGTAGGAAACCATGAATGGCGCCGCCTTGCGGATTCTGAACGCGGTCTCGAAGCGCGGCGAGGTCTCTCTCGCGGCGGCCATCAAGATGGCAAAGCCAGTCCACAAGAACCATCTCGATCAATATCCGCTCGCGCTTCTTCTGGAGGACGCATACCTAGGCACCACAATTAATTACACGCCACCCGAAGGGGCAGAGCAGATGAGAGAGTTTGGGCTGGCAACCACCCTCCACATGTTTACGCTCCCGAAGAACTCGAACGGCATCGTCCGTTACCTCGGGATCACGTCTCAAGGAGGCCTCGACCCAGCCTTAGAAAGGGTCTTCCTGAAGGCAAAAGGTGCCCTCTACCTGGACGAACAAAGAAGGAGATTTTGGGACCGTTTTTGGTCGTTTGTGGTTGGATTCGGCGCTGGGTTGCTGGTGGTCATCGCAGGTGACTGGCTAAAAGGAGTCTTGAGGCTGCCGTGACGACTGGGGTTCGACCACCAGACCGTGGGCCTCGAAAGCAGGCTCCCATCCTCACCCCGCCGCCCGCACTTCCTCCCGCACAATCCGCCGCAGCGTCTCCTCAAACTTCGGCGCCTTCCCTTCCACATGCTGCCGTAGCGCATCGTTAATCAGCGTCTGGTAGCCCATCGCCCCGCCCGAAGCATCGGCCTCCTTCAGAAAGTGATCCACCAGGTCCTCATCCAGCCGGATCGTGATCCGCGTTTTGCCGCGCGGCTCCGGCTCCTTCGGCGTAATCCGCCCCCGCTTTTCCCCGCCGAAATCGTATCGCTTTTTCATCACAAGCCATTATATGCACATCTTGTACATACAATGGCTGCGAGTTATGCGTGTAATCGATCGGTTGATTTGCTGCGCCGCTGACCCGCTGTCAAGCCGCATGCACGGATAAACCGACGTGCCGACTCGTTCTAAGCCTCTTCCTTTCTTATCTCTATGCCGCTCGTCCCAATGTCCCTTTCATTTGCAGATCATTTCCTCGAATTCGCTATATTGGAGTCGCGTGGGAAATCGGGCGACTACACGTCCCTGATTTTGAGGGCATCGCAACAGCCCGGAGCCACAGCGAACTCAATGAAATCACGACTTTAGGAAAATGCCGCCCTTTAGAATGAAGGAGATACAGAAACCAGCGTCCGCAACCCCTTTTAAATGACGACATTGGCAAAAAGGGGGTGGGGGGGCAGCGACAGGTAAACAACCCGAATCATCGCCGCATCGAGCCAACTGGGCCAGTCCACCCACCGGCCAGCCAACTCGCTGACCCGCCGCCTCGCTGACTTGCTGACTCGCTCCCTCGCTCCCTTGCTCCCTTGCTCCCTGTTCTTGATAGCCTCAAGGGTTATGGCAAACGGCCCTCAGGTAGGTTTTCTTGTAATGGGCGCGGGCGTCGCCGGCCTTCGCGCCGCCATCGAGTTGGCGCAGCATGGCGAAGTCCTGGTCGTCACCAAGGAATCGCTCAGCGAATCGAACACGCACTACGCGCAGGGCGGCATCGCCGTAGCCATGGAGGGTGACAACGACGTTGCCCTTCACCTCGAAGACACGGTGAATGCCGGCGACGGAATTGTCTACCGCCCTGCGGCCGAAGCGCTGGTCTCCGAAGGCCCGCTGCGCGTCGCTGAACTCATCGAGTGGGGCGCAAACTTCGATCGAGCCACAGATCCCCAGGGACATCGCCTGGACGGCCAGTACTTGCGCACGCGGGAAGGTGCCCACTCGCTGGCCCGCATTCTGCACGCCAGCGGCGACGCCACCGGCGCGGAAATCAGCCGCGCCCTCGTCGCCTACGCTCGCGCGCAAAAGCAAATCCATTTTGCCGAGTGGACGCGCGTAGCGGGTCTTGTCGTCGCCGACGGCCGCGTCATAGCCGCCGACCTTGCCGCCGCCGAGCCTCCAAGCGCGCAATCAGGCGCTGCCGGCCACGAATTTCAGCGCATCGCCGCGCGTTCCATCCTCATCGCCTCCGGAGGCGCGGGCCAGGTCTACTCTGACACCACCAATCCCGCCGTAGCCACCGGTGACGGCATCGCGCTCGCCGTGTTAGCGGGCGCAGAACTCGCCGACATGGAGTTTTATCAATTCCATCCCACGGCGCTGGCAATCGAAGGTGCGCCGCGCTTCCTCGTCTCCGAAGCGCTGCGCGGCGAGGGCGCGTATCTCCGCAACGATCGCGGCGAGCGCTTCATGGAGCGCTATCATCCCCAGCTTGAACTAGCCCCGCGCGACGTAGTAGCCCGCGCCATTGCCCGCGAAGGCCTGGCCGATCCGCAGGCGCCGTTGCGTCCCGTGTATCTCGACATGCGCCACGTGCAAAACATCGATCTCATCGCGCGCTTCCCCGGCATCAGCGCATTCCTCGCGCAATACGGCCTCGATCTGCGCCGCGACTTGATTCCCGTGCGTCCTGCCGCGCACTACCTCATGGGCGGAATCCGTACCGACCTCGGCGGCCGCACCAATCTTGCCGGACTCTACGCCGCAGGCGAAGCCGCCTGCACAGGAGTTCACGGCGCCAATCGCCTGGCTTCGAATTCTCTCCTCGAAGGTCTAGTCTTCGGCGCGCGCGCCGCGCACTCCATGCTTGCCGATGCGCTTCCACTCGTATCCGCCTCGGCCGCACCGGCCCCGGACCGCGATGCGCAGCACTTGTCCGCAACCGAAAGCCAGCGCGTCGAGACTCTCATCGCCACGCTGCAAGCCTCCATGTGGACCAACGCCGGCTTATTGCGCGAAGCCTCTTCGCTGCGCCATGGATTGGCCGCACTGGCCGAATCCGAAACCGCTCTCACCGAGATTGCCGCCAGCGGTCGCACGAGCCGTCGTCTAGCGGAAGCGCAAGCCCTCAGCCGCGTGGCGCACGCCATCCTCATTGCAGCGCTCGCCCGCGCCGAGAGCCGCGGCGCGCACTTCCGTTCCGACCATCCAAACCGCGACGACGCCAACTTCCGCAAA
Organism: uncultured Occallatibacter sp.; assembly: GCA_964569985.1. Classification (GTDB taxonomy): domain Bacteria; phylum Acidobacteriota; class Terriglobia; order Terriglobales; family Acidobacteriaceae; genus Telmatobacter. The sequence continues at coordinate 126,868 of CAZMWL010000001.1, read as the reverse complement.
CACTCCGTCCTCAGCAGCGACAGCAAAGTCCGCTTCGAAGAGTGGTAGCGCCCTCGCTCATGGGATCTCTCGCTCCCCTGCTCCCTCGCTCCCTGCCGGGGTCCCCGGTGAGCGGTCTTTGCTCACTGGGGTGGCTTGCTCCCTTGCTGTGAACACCGCGCACACCGCCAGAATCGCGCCAATCACCACCAGCGAAATCGTCGCCGGCACTTGCACCCATCGCGCCGCCAGCATCTTCAGCGCCGCAAACGCCAGAATCGCCCCCAGCGCGTAATGCAGATTGCGAAAGCGTTCCAGCATCCCGGCCAGCGCGAAGTAAAGCGAGCGCAGCCCCAGAATCGCCGCCACATTCGACGTATACGCCACAAACGGATTGTGCGTCACCGACAGCACCGCCGGAATGGAGTCGGTGGCAAACAGCAGATCGGTGAATTCAACGGCCAGAATCACGGGCAGCAGAGAGCCTTTGGCGGGCTGCAGCCGCACAATCCACTCCGGGATCGCCGCGTGCGCCGAGCCGCCGCGCACCAGCCGCCACGCCATAGAGAGCAGAAACAATCCGAAGACCCACGTGACCCACTCGAACCGCCGCAGCAGCGCGATGCCGGCTGCGATGAACGCGGCCCGCAACACGAACGCGCCCCACACACCCCACAGCAGGGCCGTGTGCTGCCGCTGTGGGCTGATCCGGAACCCCTGAAACAGCACCATGAACACAAACAGGTTGTCGATGCTCAGCGACGCTTCAATCGTGTACCCGGCCGCAAACTCCAGCGCCGGCTGCCGCCCCTGCGCCACGGCGATCCAGCAGGCAAACCCCGCCGCGACCAGCACCACGCCCGCTGTTCCCACCCACACAAACGCCTGCGCATAGCGCGATGCGCGCCGGTGGCCGGGCAGAAACGAGTCCCCCAGCAGCACCGCCGCCACCACCGCGTGAAATCCCACCCACCAGACCCAGGAAACACCCGCGATCATAGCTGGATGCTATCGCAATGTAGCGCCGGTCTCCAGACCGGGGTCCCCAAGAAACGGTCTTTGTTTCTTGGGGTGGTAGACCGGCTGTCGTGCGGGCGTCCTCGCCCGCACCGCTCCAACCTTCCACCGACTTTTCGCCTGAATCCTGTGACGCATGGGGCCCTTCGCGCATCTTTTCAATAGCGAGGTCCTCCGTTGGGTGAATTCACCAAACCTCCCGGCTACAAGCAACACCCGCCCCGCCGTCCCCGCGTGGTCATCGTCGGCGGAGGCTTTGCCGGCCTTCACGCGGCCACTGGTCTCGCGCACTTGCCCGTCGACGTCACCGTGGTCGACCGCCGCAATCATCACCTCTTCCAGCCCCTGCTCTACCAGGTTGCGCTGGCGGTCTTGTCGCCCGCCGACATTGCCCAGCCCATCCGCTCCATCCTGCGCCATCAGAAAAACACCGAGGTGCTGATGGACGAGGTGGTCGGCATCGACATCGCGACACGCCAAGTAACGCTGGCCAGCGGCGCACTCCTCCCTTACGACTATCTCGTCCTCGCCACCGGCGCCACGCACTCCTACTTCGGCAACGATCAATGGGAGCCATTCGCGCCCGGCCTCAAAACTATTGAAGACGCCACCGAGATTCGCCGCCGCGTGCTCTTGGCCTTCGAGCTGGCCGAGCGGCAAATGCTGGAGCAGGGCTGGCACCCGCCGCTCAATTTCGTCGTCATCGGCGGCGGCCCCACCGGCGTCGAACTCGCCGGCGCCGTCAGCGACATTGCGCAGCTCTACATGCGTCACGACTTCCGCCACATCGATCCCACCAAGAGCCGCGTCATGCTGCTCGACAGCGGCCCGCGCGTCCTGGCGGCCTATCCCCCGGATCTTTCTGCCAAAGCCGAAGCCGAGCTCCAGCGCCTCGGCGTTGAAGTCCACACCCACATGCAAGTCACCGGCGTCGGCCCCGGCTGGGTCGAAGCCCAAACCGGCCAGAATGTCCAGCGTATTGAATCCGTCGTCACGCTGTGGGCTGCCGGCGTGCTCGCCTCGCCGCTGGGCAAGCTGCTGGGCGCGCCACTCGATCGCCGCGGCTGCGTCCTCGTCGACGACCGGCTCAACCCTCCGGGCCTGCCCGAAATCTTTGTCCTCGGCGACCTGGCCCATCTCGAGCAGGACGGCCACCAGATCCCCGGCGTCGCCCAGCCGGCCATGCAGATGGGCGACCACATCTCCAAAATCATTGCCGCCGATCTCGCCGGCCAGCCGCGCCCGCCCTTCCACTACTTCGACAAGGGCGACATGGCCACCATCGGCCGCATGGCCGCCGTGGCCGATGTGAAGTGGCCCTTCAAAGCTCATATCAGCGGCTTTCCCGCCTGGTTCACCTGGCTCACCGTGCACATCTTTTTCCTCATCGGCTTCCGCAACCGGATTTCGGTGATGATCAACTGGGCGTGGACCTATTTCAACTTCACGCGCGGCGCGCGCCTCATCATCGGCGACCAGAATCTCCCCGGCTGGAAAGAACAGTCGCAGGACCGAGCCAACGAAACCAAGGCCGCGGATTGAAAACAGCAGCCATTGCGAATTGAAACGAGCGGCGATTGCGAACTGATACGAGCGGCAATTGCGAACCAATACAAGCAGCCATTCATGAAAGCGGCATTAGAAATGCCCCGTCGAGCGCGCCGGAGGCGCAGCGTTTGTTAGCCCCGCGCTTCAGCGTGGGGAAAGCGTTTCCCACCAAAGCACTCCGGAGTCCCGTAGGGACGGCGCAAGGTGATTTCCTTTGCAGGGTCCAATGACAGCTCCCTTCTGTTCCGCTGTCGTAAACTGGTATAGAAATGCTCGACTTAGGATTTGTTCGCGCCAACCTGGAGTTGGTGGAAGAAAAGCTTCGTGCGCGCGGCGCCGACCCCGCCGCGTTGCTGGGCGATTTTCGCGCCCTCGATCGTAGCCGCCGCGAAGCCATCACGCAATCGGAACAGCTCAAGGCGCGCCGCAATGAGCTCTCGCAGCAGGTGGGCGCGCTCAAAAAAGCCGGCAAGAATGACGAAGCCGCGGCCATCATGGACGAGACCCGCGCGCTGAAGGACAATCTCGACGAGCTCGACAAGTCCGCCGCCGCCCTTGACGAGCAGTTGCGCCAGTCTCTCGCCCGCGTTCCCAACCTCACCCGCGATGAAGTCCCCGTCGGTATCTCCGAAGCCGACAACAAAACCATCAAAACCTGGGGTGAGCAGAGAAAATTCGATTTCACTCCCAAACCTCACTGGGAAATCGGCGAATCCCTCGGCATTCTCGATCTCGAACGCGCCGCCAAGCTCTCCGGTGCGCGCTTTGCCGTCTACATGGGCGCCGGCGCGCGCCTCGAGCGCGCTCTCATCGGCTTCATGCTCGACATGCACACCCAGAAGCACGGCTACAAAGAAGTCCTGCCGCCCTTCATGGTCAATTCCAAATCCCTCTTCGGCACCGGCCAGTTGCCCAAGTTTGCCGACGATTTGTTCCGCTGCTCCGATGCCGATGCCGATGCCGCCACGCACGGCGAATTCAAAGACAGCGACCACTGGCTCATCCCCACCGCTGAGGTTCCCGTCACCAATCTCTACCGCGACGAGATTCTCGACGAAGCGCGCCTGCCCATTTTGCTCACGGCCTACACGCCGTGTTTCCGCGCCGAGGCCGGCGCAGCGGGCAAAGACACGCGCGGCATCATTCGCCAGCATCAATTTCAAAAAGTTGAACTGGTCAAGTTCACGCGCCCCGAAGAGTCCGACGCTGAGCACGAAATGCTCACCCGCAATGCCGAAGAAATTCTCGAGGCCCTCAACCTGCCCTATCGCCGCGTCCTGCTCTGCGCCGGCGACACCGGCTTCTCTTCCGCCAAAACCTACGACCTCGAAGTCTGGCTGCCCGGCCAGAATCTCTACCGCGAAATCTCGTCTTGCTCCAACTTCGACGCCTTTCAGGCGCGCCGCGCCAACATCCGCTTCCGGCCGTCAGGCCCCAAGGCCAAGCCGGAGTTTGTGCACACCCTCAACGGCAGCGGTCTGGCGGTAGGCCGCACCTGGTTGGCGATTCTCGAGAACTACCAGCACGCGGACGGCTCGGTCGAAATTCCTCATGCCCTTCGCTCTTACATGGGCGGACTCGATAGAATTGTGAGGGAGTCCTGATGGCATCTTCATCATCCAATGGCGCAACTGCCCAGCCCGGGCGCGGCTTCAAGCAGGTGCTGCGCAGCTACTTCTACTGGACCTACCCGCGCGGATCGATCCACTTCGACATCTTGGTGACCCTGATCCTGATCTTCATCTTCGTCACCCCGCATCTATGGGATTACGGCGCCAAACCCTCGCTCGCAGCGGGCCCCGCGCATCCCATGCAGGTGGTTGCCAACGGCCGCGGTGTCATTGTCACCGTCGAGGCTTCGGATGTGAGCGTTCCCGCGGGCGCATCCTACAAGCAGGCCAAAAAGGCGCTGCGCCTGGCCATCGAGCCCGTGATGGGCGACTCCGTGTTCGTGGAGAAATGGGAAACGGTCACCGACGCCCAGGGAAATCTGGCCTGGAAAGTTTGGGCGCACCGCTAAGTTTTTTTCATCCTCCGGGCCCTCGCCCGCGTCCAACAGGTTAAGGAACCTCATGCACTCACGCAATCCTCTTCTATTTCTCGCGCTCGTCGCGATCGCGATTTTGCCGCTTCGGTCCGCACAGGCTGAAGACAAAGCCAGTGTGCTTGAAAAACTCGACGCCGCAGCCAATGGCTTTCACACCGCCACGGCTACCTTCGAGTTCGACAACATTCAAACCGACCCGATTCCGGACACCGATGTCATGACCGGAACCGCGTACTACGAGCGCAACAGCCACTTCGAGATGGCCGCTCACATTACTGCGCACAACGGCCGCCCCACGGAGCGAGGCTACATTTTTTCCGGCGGCACGCTGCGCATTTCCGATACCGGCAAGGAAAAAGATGCCAAGCCCTACGCCGAGGCCAGCAAGTACCAGAGCTACCTCATGCTCGGCTTCGGCGCCAGCGGCAAGGACCTGGCGGACAAGTGGACCATTACGTATGTCGGTAAAGAAACTATCGGCGGCATCGAATCTGACAAGTTTGTGCTGGTCGCCAAGGATCCCAAGGTCCGCAAATTGTTTTTGAACGTCACCATCTGGCTCGATACCGAGCGCGCAGTAAGCCTCAAGCAGGTCTTCGATGAAGGTGAAGGGCAATCCTATGTCTGCACCTACTCGAACATCAAGGTGAATCAACCCTTGCCGAAAACCGCCTTCAAATTCGACAAGTAACGCCGATCCATCAGCCGCGAAAGCGCCACCCCGCCCAGCGCAAACAGCATCGGGAAGCACTCCAGCGTGTAACGCGTCTCGGGCGCTTCCACGGTCGCGAGCAATGCGCAGCGCAGCAACAAATACGCCAGCAGCGCGCCCCAAAAACGCGGCCGCAGGCAAATCCCCACAATTCCCAGCAGCAGATACAGCGCATTCAACCCCGCGTACGCCCAACTGAATTCGGTCTCCGCGTGATGATGCGCGTAAACCCACCAGTCGAGGTCGATAGGCAGGTTTTCCACGCGCGGGCGCAGACCCATGTCAGCCACGCGCCCCAGCGGCAGCCACAGATAATAACGCAACGGATGCGCGGCGATCCGTTCCTCCGCCAGCCGCTCAAAGCCCGCATCGATCCCGGGCGTCAGCACCATGCCATGGCGGTTGTAGTCCGCGGCCAGCGCCGTGGTCTCGGCATACTGCGCCGGCGTATCGAAGGTGCGGCTGGGCAGCTCGCTCACGTCCAGCTTGTCTCCCGGCACATTCCAATAGATCTCATACGTCGAAATGAAGTCGAGGCACCAGCTCTTCACCCAACGCTCCCATCCGGGATTCGTGCGCTCGCCGGGATCGGTAGCCAGCCGCGGCGCAAGCGGCTCAATCACGTGAAAAACGCGCCAGTTGCGCACCGTCCACACCGCAAACGGCGCCAGCGCCAGCAGCACGCAAACCACAGCCATGCGCACGAGTTTTCTGTTTCCTTTGAGATTGAGTCCAAGACCAGGAAAAAACGCCACCGCAGCCAGCGCGCCGTCGGGACGCAACAGCGTGGCGGCGGTGATCGCAAAGGTAAAGCAAAGCGCATTCGCCCAACCCGGATCGTCGTGAAACCCTGCCATCGCCCACATGGCCAGCGCCAGCGCGAAAAGCGTGGGCGTTTCCGCAAGCGGAGCCACAGTGTACGAGGCCGTAAAGGGACAAAGCGCGGCCAGCCATAGCGCAGCCAGCGCGGCGCCATTTTTCGCCGGCGCGGGCACAATGCGCCGCACAAACCCCGCCAGCAACAGGCAGCCCAGCAAATCCAGCGCAATCTGCACGCAGGCCGCGGCAAAGTAGTTCCCCATCCCGAAAACTTTGAAGCACAATCCCAGAAACAACGGGTAGCCGGGCAGCCGGATCAGTGTCGAGTAGATCGCGCCGCTGGGCACGGTCAGGGCATATTGGCCGTGCAACAGCAGATTCTTGGCCAGATCCCCGTAAATCAGCATGTCGCCGTTCACGTCGAAGAGTTCTCGCAGCATCCACAGCCGCAATGCCAGGCCCGCGCACAGGGCAAGCGCCACCGGCAGGGCCGGGCGCACCCACGCCGTCGCCCCGTGCTTCACGGCTCGCTTCCTGCCTGTCAATTGACTCTCTCCGTCAGCTTCCATACGATTCGTACTGTATAGCCTACGGCATTCCGGGGATCGCGCGCCTTGCCAATGTTGCGCCGGGGCCGGCCTCTCAGGGGTGTTGTAGCCGTTTTTGCGCGGTTTTCGCGCCGGAGTTAGCAAAAAGCCCGAGCATGCCCGACCGACAAATCTTCTACGACCCGGAACGCAAGCGCTGGAAGCGTCTGCGCCGCATTCTGGATATAACGGCCGTGGTCTCCACGCTGGTGGTCGCCGGCTTTATCTTCAATGTGCTCCGCGGCCAGCACCTGCCGGAACTGCTGCTGCCCATTCCCCGCCACAATTATCGCGCTCTGCCCGATGCCTCGCTTCTCCGCTCCGGCAAAAATCAGCGACCCGCGCGCCGCAAAACCGCGCGCAAGCCGTCGGAAATTCCCTTGAATACCGGTGAAGGTTTGCGCGCCGCCTACTACGTGCAGGACGATGCGGCCAGCTACTCCTCGCTCAAGGAGCACGTGCACCAGATCGACATGCTGTTTCCGCAGTGGCTCCATGTGGACTCGCCGCAGGGCACGCTCATGATGATGAGCGGCGACAACCTGCGCGAGGTCCCCGTCATCCAGGGCGCCACCGTGCACGATCCTGACGACCTGAACAAGGTAAAGCGCGTCATCCAGCTGGCCCACACCGACACTGAAATCTTCCCCGCACTCAATAATTTCAATCCTCACACCCAGGATTGGGATACGGGCGTCGGCGCGGTGCTCGAGGATCCGGCAAAAAGCTCCGCGTTTCTCCAGCAGATCATGCGCTTTCTCACCGCGTATCCCGTCTATCGCGGCCTGTCTCTCGATATTGAAAGCATCCCCGACGAAGACGATCCCGCCTACCTGAGATTCCTCCAGGCGCTCTACAGCCAAATGCACGCGCGCAATCTTACGCTTTATGTCAACGCCGCCGTGGCTACCAGCGACAGCGACCTCAAGACCATCGCCGCCAACTCCGACGGCATCATTCTCATGAACTACGACGAGCACCAGACCACCAGCGATCCCGGTCCCGTGGCCAGCAAGAACTGGTTCATCGGCAATCTGGTCCGCGTGCTCAAGGTGGTGCCCAAGGAAAAGCTCATCTGCGGTGTGGGCAACTACGGATACGATTGGGCGCTCTCCATCCCCAATCCCAAAGACCGTCATCACCCCAAGCCGCAGGTTCTCAATACCGAAAATCTCTCCGTCTCCGACGCGTGGGGACGCGCCTCCGACGCCGACGCCGATCTCGATCTCGACTACGACACCCTCAATCCGCATTTCGAATACATCGACGAGGACGCCGGCCAGCGCCACGTCGTATGGTTCCTCGACGCGGTCTCGCTGCTCGACGAGATGCGCGCCGCGCGCGAGCTCGGCCTGCAAACTTTTGCCCTCTGGCGTCTGGGTGAAGAGGACAGTTCGCTGTGGAATATCTGGGACCGTCCCAGCGATCCGTCTTCGCTCCTGGCGCTGGAAAACGTCCAACCCGGCCACGACGTGGACACCGAGGGCGAAGGCGACATTCTGCGCATCACCGGCCTGCCGCAATCCGGCAAGCGCACCGTTGAAGTCGATACCGACGAGCCCGACCCGCGCAAAAAGCTCATCGTCGACGAGCACATGGACGTCTACCCGCACACCTACACCATCGAGCAGTACGGCTACCATCCCAACCAGGTCGCGCTCACCTTCGACGATAGCCCCGATCCCAAATGGACACCGAAGATTCTCGACATCCTCAAGGCCAAGCATGTCAGAGGGACCTTCATGGCCATTGGCGCCGAGGCTGCTGACAACATTGGCCTCCTCCAGCGCATCGTCCGCGAAGGCCACGAGATCGGCAATCACACCTGGACGCATCCCGACATCAGCGAAATCTCGCCGCGCCAGCTCAATCTTGAAATCACTCTCACCGAGCGCCTGTTTGAAAGCAAACTCGGCGTGCAGCCGCTCTACTTCCGGCCGCCCTACGACATTGACGAAGAGCCCGACACCGACGACGAAGCCGAGCCCGCCTGGCGCATCCAGCAAATGGGCTACATCATCATCGGCAGCAAAATCGATACCGACGACTGGGACGAACACCCTCGCAAAACCACCTCTGAAATCATCCAGTCGGTTTTCAGCCAACTCGATACCATGAAGGCCAAGCCGCAATTCAGCGGCTCCGTCATCCTCATGCACGATGGCGGCGGCGACCGTTCCGTCACCGTGGCCGCGCTGGGTCCGCTCATTGACGCTTTGCGCGCCCGCGGCATCACCATCGTCCCCGTCTCCGCGCTCATGGGCAAAACCACCGCCCAGGTCATGCCGCCGCTCACCTTCTGGCAGCGCGTGCGCACCATCCCCGACTCCATCGCTTTCTCGGCGGTCGATTTCATCAGCAACTTTATCTTCATGGTCTTCTTCGTGGGCGACGTGCTCATGAGCGCGCGCCTCATCGTCGTCGGCCTCTTCGCCATCATCGACCGCCTGCGCCGTCCGCACCGTCAGGCCTCACCCGGCTTTTGCCCTCGCGTCGCCGTTCTCATCCCTGCCTATAACGAAGAATCCGTCATCGTGCGCACCGTCCGCTCCGTGCTCAACTCCGACTACAAGAATCTCCGCATCATTGTCGTCGACGACGGTTCCCGCGACCGCACCGCCGAAGTGGCCGCCGCAGCCTACGCGCAGCAGATCGCCGCCGGCCGCGTGCAGGTTCTCACCAAGCACAATCAGGGCAAGGCCGCCGCGCTCAACTACGCCCTCGATCGCATGGACGAAGAAATCTATGTCGGCATCGATGCCGATACCGTCATCGCTCCCGACGCCATCTCCAAGCTCGTTCCCCACTTTGAAGATCCCGCCATCGGCGCCATCGCCGGCAACGCCAAAGTCGGCAACCGCGTCAATCTCTGGACCCGCTGGCAGGCCCTCGAATACATCACCAGCCAGAACTTCGAGCGCCGCGCCCTCAATCTTTTCCACGTCATCACCGTGGTTCCCGGCGCCATCGGCGCATGGCGCACCGCGCCCGTCAAGGCCGCCGGCGGTTATCCGCTCAACACCGTGGCCGAAGACGCCGACCTCACCATGAACCTCCTCGAGCAGGGTTGGAAGGTGGACTTCGAAGACCGCGCGCTGGCCTATACTGAAGCGCCCATCGACGCCAAGGGCCTTATGCGCCAGCGTTTCCGCTGGTCCTTCGGCACGCTCCAGGCGGTATGGAAACATCGCGCCGCCTTCGTGCGCAACAAGGCCATGGGCCTCTTCGCTCTGCCCAACATCCTCATCTTCCAAATGTTCTTGCCGCTGGTCTCGCCGTTCATCGACTTCATGTTCGTGGCCGGCATCGTCAACTACTTCGTCGATCGCCACTACCACCCTGAAGCCGCATCCGCCGCGAGCTTTGAAAAGCTGCTGGCCTACTTCGGCGCCTTCCTGCTCATCGACTTCATCACCTCGTCGCTGGCCTTCAGCCTGGAGCGCCGTCATCCCGCCAACAAGGGCGATGGCTGGCTGCTCTTCCACATCTGGCTGCAGCGCTTCGCCTATCGCCAGGTCTTCTCCGTCGTCCTCTTCAAGACCCTCAAGCGCGCCATTGACGGCAAGCCCTTCAACTGGGACAAGATCGCCCGCACCGCCAAGATGAGCAAGCACACCGAAGCGATGACCGAAGCCGCGCCGTAAGAACAGTGGTCAGTGGTCAGTGACCACTATCTTTTACGGTCCCAGGTACAGGCTCACGCCGGGCGGCGCAAAGCTCAGCTGGCCGGATTTCGGTTCGTAGGAAAGATCCAGCGCATCGGTCTTGCGGCCGTTGATGAGCACGGCCACCAGCAGGTTGTTGCCGTAGCGCGCGGCCTCCGCGATCTTGTGGCTCTTAAAGGCGCCGTACTCGTTGTCCGGGCTGGTGGCGCTCCAATCGCCCTGGAAGCGCGCGTAGGGATAGTTGCTGTACTGCGTCGGATGCTGCTGCCAGTTCTTGTCGTGGACCCAGATGCCGTACGCGCTGGGCAGATCGTTGGCTTCAACCGTGGTCAGGAATTTGTTGACCGTGTGACGCCCGAAAAGATAGCGGTCCCAGTTCCAGGGCCAGTCCACCGGACGGCCGGCCACCAGCCACCAACTAACAAAAATCAACACGATGGCGCCCACGCTGTACTGCACGATCAGCAGATTGCGCCGCGAGCGCGCCGGGTCGTACTGGGGAGCATCGAGCAAGGTCATGGCAATGTTTCCTCGCAAACAGAATACAGGTTTCAGGTTTAAGGAGTCAGTGGTCAGTGGTTAGTGGTCAGTTCGCAGTTCATCGTTCACAGTTCGCAGCCGAGGGGCAGGGCATATCAACTTAGACACCAGCAGCGAGGCCCTTGTTCCCTGTCCCCTGTTCCCTGACACCTGACACCTGAAACCTGCCTCACTCCCTGCTGTACACCGTCTTATCCTTTTCCGCCTGGCGCTCGAGAGCGAGTTCGATGAGGCGCGTGATCAGGTCGGTGTAGCTGAGGCCCGAAGCTTCCCACAGCTTGGGGTACATGCTGATTTGCGTGAAGCCGGGCATGGTGTTGACTTCGTTCACAAAGATGCGCTGCTTGCCGTCTGGCTCCATCAGGAAGTCCACGCGGGCCAGGCCCGCAAGGTCGCAGGCGCGGAAGGCGGCGACGGCCATCACGCGGATTTTTTTCGCTTCCGACCGGCTGATGCGGGCCGGGATGACAGGCACGGAGCCTTCGGAAAGATACTTGGCCTCGTAGTCGTAGAACTCCTTGCCGGGAACGATCTCGCCCACCACGCTGGCCTTGGGATCGTCGTTGCCCAGCACTGCGACTTCGAACTCTCTCGCGCGCGCCTTTTTTTTGCCGCCCACGCCCTGCTCCACAACGAGCTTGCGGTCGTATTTGGCGGCCAGCGTAAGCGCCGGTCCCAGTTCCTTGCGGTCGTGCGCCTTGCTGATGCCTACCGACGATCCCAGGTTCGCGGGCTTCACAAACACCGGATAGCGGAGCGCCTTCTCGACCTGCGCGACGGCCTTGCGCGGATTCTTTTCCCAATCGGCGCGGAGCAGCGCGACGTGTTTGACGATGGGCAGCCCGGCCTCGACGAAGAGGCGTTTCATCACGTCCTTGTCCATGCCGGCGGCCGAGCCCAGCACGCCGGCTCCGACATAGGCGATACCCGCGAGCTCGAAGAGCCCCTGGATGGTGCCGTCTTCGCCGAAAGTGCCGTGCAGCACGGGAAACACAACATCAATCGCCTTGCCTTCAGGACCTTGCGGACCCGGAACTGGCGCCAGTAGCGTGGGAATGCCTTCGTGAAGGAGTTTCGCGCCGGGCGTGGCCTCCGGGTCGCCGGCGCGCAGCCGCCGCGAGCCCGCGCTCATGTCGCCCTGGAGCAGATGGTTGGCGTCCGCCGCGGCCAGCCAGCGGCCCTCGCGGGTGATGCCGATGGGGGTAACCTCGAATTTGTCGCGATCGATGGCCCCGAGAACCGATGCAGCCGACAGCAGAGAGACTTCATGCTCGCCGCTGCGCCCGCCAAAGAGTATGCCTACGCGAAGTTTTTTTGCCATTTTCTGTTCGATCGCCGCGTTCAGGGTCCGCGCAGCTTCTTCTTAGTGTAGAACCGCCGGCAGAGGCGCTTTTCCATGGGTCCAAAAATGGCATTTCTGTGTCGCTTCGGGCGCTTGCGCCGGCGCCGGTCGGGACGCTCCCATTTTTTGCCGGATCTCGTTGCGATCCAATGCGATAACCGCGATGTGGTAGGACTCCCAAAAGGCACAGGTCAACGTACCAAAAGTGCTATATCCAAAATCTTCGGCGCAATTAACATGATTGAAAGGTATGATCCCCCGCATTGTTCCCACTTGCGTATCACTCCCGCTCGAGCGGCACTAATGTTTGTGGAGGGCAGCGGAGAAGGATGAATCTGCCCCGCAGGAGCGGTCATCTCACGGCGGGCAGGGCGATGATCGAGTTGACGAAACGAATCGTTTTTACGGCCACCCTCGTTCTCGCCAGCACCATCGCTGCGTGGGCGGCTCCCTCCGCGCCATTGACCACGCTGCATGCCGCGGCCACGCTCACCAACGCTGAAGCCAGTAAATCCTTGCCGGTTAGCTTCGAGGCGACCGTCACCTATTTCCGCTCGTTCGACAAAGACCTCTTTGTGCAGGGGGGCGGCGACGCGATTTATGTCCACGCCAGCACCACCCTCAAGCTCACTCCCGGCGATCGCATCCGCGTAACGGGAACGATGCACGATAGCTTCCGGCCCTACGTCGAAAGCAGCGACATCCTCCTCCTGGGCCACGGCGCATTGCCTAAACCCGCGCATCCCAGCTTCGCGCAGATGATCCGAAGCGACACCGATTGCAAGTTCGTCACGGTTCGCGCCTTTGTTCTTTCTGCCGATCTCATTCCCGACCGCCGCGCTCCTACGCCGGTCATTTTCCTGCGCATGACCATCGATGGAGCGCCAGCAGACGCGAACATCGACAGCGACGATGAAATCGCCACTAAAGACTTGCTCGGCTCCGTGGTCCAGATCACCGGTACCGTTTCCGGCGAATTCGACAACAAGATGCAGCAGACCGGCATCCTGTTCCATATTCAGTCGCTGGAAGGCGTCAAGATTCTGAAACATGCCAGCTTCGATCCCTGGTCGCTGCCGGTCACGCCGATGGACCAGATCATCACCGGCTACCAGGTAGCCAATAACTCAGCGCGACTGCACGTCCAGGGAACCATTACCTACTATGAGCCCGGTACGGCGCTGGTGCTCCAGAATGGCTCAAAGAGCCTTTGGATTGCGACCAAGTCCTATAGCCCGCTGCGGATTGGGAACCTGGCCAGCGCCATCGGCTTCCCGGACGTGCAAAACGGGTTCCTGACCCTCACCCGCAGCGAGGTCCGGGATAGCTCTATCCCGGCGCCGATCACCCCGTCGCTCTTCACGTGGCGCGAACTGGCCCTCGGCGGCAACGAGGGCCACGGCCATGTCTTCGACCTGATTTCCGTTGAAGGCCAGGTCGTTACCGAGGTCCGGCAGGCCACGGAGGATGAGTATGTGATCAATTCCGACGGTCACCTGTTCTCCGCCATCCTTCGCCATCCTGTAGATTTGCTGCCGGCCACGCTCGCCCCGATGCAGGGGATTTCTCCGGGCGCGCGCGTCCGTGTCACCGGCATCTGCATGCTCACTGACGCCAATCCTTTCAACGGCGAAGTCCCCTTCAATATCCTGATGCGCGGCCTTGACGACATCCAGATCGTCACTCAGCCGCCATGGCTGAATTTGCAACATCTCAGGCTGATTATCGGCCTTCTGGTTGCAATCGTGCTCGCCATGGGCATGCGCGGGTGGCTCCTTGCGTACAAGAACCGGCGCAACATCGTTTCTCTCGCCTACATGGAGCAGCGACGCGCCCGCATTCTGGAAGACATCAATCATTCCCGGCCGCTGGCAGGCACTTTGGAGCGCATCACCGAGCTGGTCTCGATGCGGCTCAATGGCGCTGCCTGCTGGTGCCGCGTTGCCGACGGTGCATCCCTGGGCAACCAGCCGGCCCGACTCTCTGCTTCGTCGTTGCGCATCGTCGAACGTCCCCTTCCGTCTCGCTCCGGGCAGCCACTGGGCTCGTTGTTCGCAGCCTTCGACGCGCAAACCAAACCGTGTCCCGCGGAGCAGGAGGCCCTCGCCATGGCGGCGGCGCTGGCTACTCTGGCCATCGAGACCTCGCGCCTCTACTCCGATCTGGTGCACCGTTCCGAGTTCGACCTGCTGACGGACGTGCAAAATCGCTTTGTCATGGAGAAGAAGCTGGTGGCCATGATTCATGCCGCGCGCCAGTCGGCAGGCGTCTTTGGCTTGATCTATATCGACCTGGATCAGTTTAAGCGCGTAAACGACGTGTACGGGCACCTGGTGGGCGATCTTTACCTGCAGGAAGTGGCGCAGCGCATGAAACGCCAACTGCGTCCCGGCGACACGCTGGCGCGGCTGGGCGGCGACGAGTTCGCGGTGCTGGTTCCCGTGGTGCACAGCCGCGATGAAGTGGAAGAGATCGCAACGCGGCTGGAATTCTCCTTCCACGAGCCTTTTATAAGAGACGGATGCGTCATCCCAGGCTCGGCCAGTGTCGGCGTCGCACTCTATCCGGAAGATGCCGATACGGTGGAAGCTCTGCTCAGCGCGGCCGACGCCTCAATGTACGTCGACAAGTACACGCGGATGGGCAAGAGCCGCGCCGAGCAAGCTCTCGACGAAGACGAGTTCGCCAGAAAAACCCGCCCTTGAACGGCTTCTCATCTCATTCCGGCGCACCGCGCCCGCCGGACTCGTTGATATCCAATCAGTTAAGTTATTGCTCTTACCTGCCGATAAGCATGGAGAGGCGGATGCGCTGGCATCTGCCCCGGTTGAGTTGCGCCCATGAAGAGATTCACCGTCCTCTTCGCCATGCTTCCCGTGTGCGTATCGCTCGCGTGGGCTGAAGCTGCTGCCCCTTTGACGACGCTGCGCGCATTGGCCGCACTGACCAATGCGCAGGCGAGCCATCGCATGCCTGCAACCTTTGAGGCCACGGTCACTTATTTCCGCAAATACGATCGTTCCCTCTTTGTCCAGGATGGAGAAGCGGCGATTTATGTGAACGCCACGACGAACCTCGATCTCGCGCCCGGCGATCGCGTGCTGGTGCGGGGAACGGTGCACGAAAGCTTCCGGCCTTACGTCGACAGCCATGACATTACGCGCCTCGGCCACGGCACATTGCCCCAGCCGGCGCATGCCAGCTACCAGAAAATGATCCGGGGGGATTCGGACTGCATGCTCGTGACGGTGCTGGCCCGCGTGCTCTCGGCGGAGATCGTGCCCAATTCGACCATGCGCGTGCCCGGCATATTCCTGCAAATGCTGGTGGACGGCGAACATCTCGATGCCAACGTCGACAGCAACGATCAAGACGCTCTCAAGGCCCTTCTCGATGCCGACGTGCGGATCACCGGGGCCGTATCGGGGCACTTCGACAACAAGATGCAACAAACCGGCATCCTTCTTCACGTGCAGTCACTGGCCGGCATCAGGATCCTGCGGCACGCCGGCGCGGATCCATGGTCATTGGCCGAAACGCCCATCGATCGGCTGATCACGGGCTACCGCGTGCGCGACCTCGGGCAGCGGATGCGCATTCATGGAGCCATCACCTACTACCAGCCGGGATCCGCTCTGGTTCTCCAGGACGGCTTGAAGAGCGTGTGGGTAGCCTCCACCACGTATGCGCCGCTGCGCGTCGGCGACATGGCGGATGCCATCGGCTTTCCCGATGTGCAGAATGGATTTGTCGTCCTGGCGCGGAGCGAGGTACGAGACCTCTCGGTTGCCGCGCCCGCTGTGCCCTCCCTCTTCACCTGGCGCGAACTGGCTTCGGGAGGCAACGAGATGCACAGCCGCGCCTTCGATCTGGTTGCGATTGAAGGGAAAGTTGTGGCTGAAGTGCGGCAGGCAACCCAGGATGAGTACGAACTGGATGAAGACGGGCACCTGTTTTCGGCCATCATCCACCATCCCGGATCGCTGAGCGCCTATCCGCTTCTTCCCATGAAGCAGGTGCCTGTGGGGGCGCGAATCCGTGTCACCGGCATCTGCATGCTGGAGGACGCCAATCCTTTCAATGGCGATGTGCCCTTCAACATCCTGATGCGTTCCTACGGCGACATCGCGGTGGTGGCAAGGCCTTCGCCGCTGAACGTGCGCAATCTCATCATCCTTGTGGCCCTCCTGCTGGTTGTCGTCTTCGCGGTCGGCGCATGGAGCTGGTGCCTGGAACGGAAAAGACGCCGCGAAGTCGCGGCCCTCGCTTATCTGGAGCGGCGGCGCAGCCTGGTCCTCGAGGAATTGAATAGCTCGCGCCCCTTGAAGGAGATTGTTGAACAGATTACTGACCTGGTTTCCTACAGGCTGCGTGGCGCGGCCTCCTGGTGCGAGATCAAAGACGGCCCAACCTTCGGTCAGCGCCCCGCCATCATCACCTCGCAGCGCCTGATCCAGCAGGAAATCCGCGGCCGGTCGGGAACGCCGCTGGGGACTCTCTTCGCCGCCATTGCGCGCTTCGTCAAGCCCAGCCCCGACGAGGCCGCCGCGCTCGCGCTGGGAGCCGGACTTGCCAAGCTGGCCATTGAATCGTCAAATCTGTACTCCGCTCTGGTCTACCGTTCGGAGTTTGACCTGCTTACCGATATCCCCAACCGGTTCTCTCTCGAAAAACAGTTGGAGACGCTCATTCATGAAGCCCTCACCAGCGAAGGCGTTTTCGGCTTCATCTTCATCGATCTCGACCGCTTCAAGCAGGTCAACGATCAGTACGGTCATCAGACCGGAGACGTGTACCTGCAGGAGGTAGCCCAGCGCATGAAACGCCAGCTGCGCCCAGGCGACATGCTCGCGCGCCTGGGCGGCGACGAATTTGCCGTCGTCGTGCCCGCGGTACGCAATCGTGCGGAGGTGGAAGAGATCGCCTTGCGGCTCGAGCGCTGCTTCGACGAGCCCTTCGCAGCCGAGGGGCGTCAGGTCTACGGGTCGGCTAGCGTCGGCTTCGCCCTTTATCCCGAAGACGCTACCAACAGGGACGGCCTCTTGAGCACCGCCGACGCCGCCATGTATGCGGCCAAGCAATCCCGAAAAAACGCTGCCGCATAGATCGCATTTCGCACCCGCGGCCAGAATTTGTAGCCCCGGTCTCCAGACCGGCTGTCGTGCGGGTTTCCAGACCCGCACACGCACTTCTTCATTCGGTCACTGACCTGGAGTTCTAGCCCAGCGGGCGCAGGGCGGGCTGACATGCGATGCGCGCGAAAAAAGGCCCGGCTTTTGGCCGGGCCTTCCACTGTTGCAAACCAAAGGGCTGCCGCACCGCTGGTGCTATTCGGCGGCCATCTCTTCGGCTTCGCCTTCCTGCCGCATCAGCTCCAGCTCGCGTTCGGCGGCCTCGATTTCGGCCGTCACTTCCTGCTGCACGCGTGCTGCCGCTTCCTCGAGCTCCGGTGAGAGCTGGACGTTGCGGTAGTACTCCAGGCCCGTGCCGGCGGGGATCAAGCGCCCGACGATCACGTTCTCCTTGAGGCCGCGCAGGTTGTCGATCGCGCCGTTGATGCTGGCTTCGGTGAGCACGCGAGTCGTCTCCTGGAAGCTGGCCGCGGAGATGAAGCTGTCGGTGGAGAGCGACGCCTTGGTGATGCCCAGCAGCAGCGGACGCCCGATCGCCGGACGGCCTCCGTTCTGGAGCACCTTCTCGTTCTCTTCCGTGAAGCGGAAACGATCGACCTGCTGCTCGAGCAGGAAGCTCGTATCGCCCACTTCGTCGATGCGCACCCAGCGCAGCATCTGCCGCACGATCACTTCAATATGCTTATCCGAAATGGCCACGCCCTGCAGGCGGTAAACTTCCTGGATTTCGTTCACCAGGTAAGCCTGCAGTTCCTTTTCGCCCAGCACGGCAAGAATGTCGTGCGGGTTCAAGGGACCGTCCATCAGAGGATCGCCGGCGCGCAGGCGTTCGCCTTCCTGCACGTTCACGTGAATGCCGCGCGGCACCGAGTATTCCTTCTCGTCGCCGTTGTCGGCCGTCACATAAATCTTGCGCTGGCCCTTCGAGACTTCGCCGAAGCGGACCACACCATCAATCTCAGAAATGATGGCCGTTTCGCGCGGCTTGCGCGCCTCGAACAGCTCGACCACGCGGGGCAGACCGCCGGTAATATCTTTTGTCCGCGTCGATTCCTTGGGAATCTTTGCCAGCACGTCGCCCGGACCCACCTCGGCGCCGTCTTCGACCATAAGGTGCGCGCCGCGGGGCAGCAGATACCGCTTGCTACCCTTGGCCCCCTTGATGACGATGGCCGGCTGCCGCTTCTCATCGGGCGAGTCGGCAACCACCCAGCGCGAAAGACCGGTGACTTCGTCCACTTCCTCGTTGAGCGTGATGCCTTCCTGCAGATCCTTGAACTGCACCACGCCGCCGATCTCGGTGAGAATGGCGTAGGTGTAGGGGTCCCACTCAGCCAGCAGTTCGCCCAGTTTGACAGCGGAGCCTTCCTTGACGCGGAGGCGTGCGCCGTAGACCACCTGGTAGCGCTCCTTTTCACGGCCACGATCGTCCACGATGGCCACCGAACCGGAGCGATTCATGGCCACCAGCTCGCCTTCCTTGCTTTCCACCGTGTTCAGGTTGATGAAGCGCACGAACCCGTTGTTCTTGGCGTCCAGGCGCGACTTGTCCTGCACGCGGCTGGCCGTGCCGCCCACGTGGAAGGTACGCATCGTCAACTGCGTTCCGGGCTCGCCGATCGACTGCGCGGCGATGACGCCGCAGGTTTCGCCCAGCTCGACCATGCGGCCGGAGCCCAGGTTGCGCCCGTAGCACAATGCGCACACGCCGCGGCGCGATTCGCAGGTGAGCACGGAGCGGATCTTCACCTTCTCCACGCCCGCGCCCTGAATCAACGACGCGATCTCTTCGTCAATGGACTGGTTGACATCCACCACCACGTTGCCGTCGTAGTCCTTGATTCTTTCCAGTGACACGCGGCCGATGATGCGGTCTCTCAGCGGCTCGATGATCTCGCCCGATTCCACGATCGATCCGACGTAGATGCCTTCCAGCGTGCCGCAATCGTTCTCGGTCACGATCACGTCCTGCGCCACGTCCACAAGCCGACGCGTCAGGTAGCCGGAGTCGGCGGTCTTCAGTGCCGTATCGGCCAGGCCCTTGCGTGCGCCGTGCGTCGAAATGAAGTACTCGAGCACGGTCAGCCCTTCGCGGAAGTTCGAGGTGATGGGCGTTTCAATGACTTCGCCTGACGGCTTGGCCATCAATCCGCGCATGCCGCTCAACTGGCGAATCTGCTGCTTCGAACCGCGGGCGCCGGAGTCGGCCATGATGTAGATCGGGTTCATGGCGCCTTCGTCGTCGGCCCGCTTCATGTTCGAGAACATCTCGTCGGCCACCTGGTCCGTCACCAGCGACCACATCTGGATGACCTTGTTGGAACGCTCGCCGTTGGTGATGGCGCCGTCCATGTACTGCTTCTGGACTTCGATCACCTTCTTGTCGGCTTCGTCCACAACGGTGTACTTGCTGGCCGGAATGACCATGTCGTCCAGCCCCACGGAAAGGCCGGAGCGCGTCGCGTAGTTGAAGCCTAGCGACTTGATGCGATCGAGCATGCCCACGGTCACTTCGAGGCCGAGGTTCTGGTTGCAGTAGTTCACCAGTTGCCCGATGCCCTTCTTCTTGAGCAGGCCGTTGATGAACGGCATGCCCGGAGGCAGAGCGTCGTTCAGGATCACGCGGCCGACGGTCGTCGAGAGATACTCCTTTTCGAAGTCCACCGGATCGGTGTGCGTGATGTCCTGATCGTCGTAGGCGGTGGTCATATCGAGCACCTTGCCCGTGTAGCGCAGGCGGATGGGCGTAAGCGTCTCCACTTCGCCGGCTTCCAGCGCCATCAGGATCTCTTCGGTGTTCGAAAACACGCGTCCTTCGCCCTTGCCACCCTTCTTGGCCTTGGTCAGGTAGTAGAGGCCCAGCACCATGTCCTGCGTAGGCACGGTGATCGGCTGGCCCGATGCGGGCGACAGAATGTTGTGCGACGCCAGCATCAGCACGCTGGCTTCGATCTGCGCCTCAGGCGACAGCGGAATGTGCACGGCCATCTGGTCGCCGTCGAAATCCGCGTTGAACGCGGTGCAGACCAGCGGGTGAATCTTGATGGCCTTGCCCTCGACTAGCACCGGCTCAAAGGCTTGAATGCCCAGGCGGTGAAGGGTTGGGGCGCGGTTCAGCAACACCGGATGATCCTTGATCACTTCCTCGAGGATGTCCCATACCACCGGCTCCTGCATCTCCACCATTTCCTTGGCCTGCTTGATGGTGGTGCACTGGCCGGTCTGCTCCAGGCGGTGATAGATGAACGGCTTGAACAGCTCCAGCGCCATCTTCTTGGGCAGGCCGCACTGGTGCAGCTTCAGCTCGGGACCCACGACAATCACAGACCGGCCGGAGTAGTCCACGCGCTTGCCGAGCAGGTTCTGGCGGAAGCGGCCCTGCTTGCCCTTCAGCGTATCGCTCAGAGATTTGAGCGGGCGATTGTTGGCGCCCCTCAGCACGCGGCCGCGGCGGCCGTTATCGAACAGCGCGTCGACGGCCTCCTGCAGCATGCGCTTCTCGTTGCGCACGATCACTTCGGGCGCGTGCAGATCCATCAGCTTCTTCAACCGGTTGTTGCGGTTGATGACGCGGCGATACAGATCATTTAAATCAGAGGTCGCAAAGCGGCCGCCATCCAGCGGCACCAGGGGGCGCAGCTCTGGGGGAATGACCGGCAGCACGTCGAGAATCATCCACTGCGGCTTGTTGGACGACTTGCGGAAAGCCTCCACAACCTTCAGCCGCTTGGCAAACTTGAGCTTCTTCTGCGCGGAAGTTTCGGTCTTCATGCGCTCGCGCAGTTCCATCGCCAGTTCTTCGATGCTCACGCGCTTCAGCAATTCCTTGATGGCCTCGGCGCCCATCATGGCCTTGAAGCCGGAGGGCCGGAACTGCTGGTCGAGCTCGCGGAAGCGCGTCTCGTCCTTGATGATCTCGCGCTCGCGCACCGGCGCGTCGCCGGGATCGACGACTACATAGGACTCGAAGTAGAGAATGCTCTCCAGGTCGCGCAGCGAGATGTCGAGCAGGTGGCCGATGCGCGAGGGCAGGCCCTTGAAGAACCACACATGCGAACAAGGCGAAGCCAGCTCGATGTGGCCCATGCGCTCGCGGCGCACCTTCGAGACCGTCACTTCCACGCCGCACTTGTCGCAGATCACGCCGCGATGCTTCATGCGCTTGTACTTGCCGCACAAACACTCCCAGTCGGTGACCGGGCCAAAGATGCGCGCGCAGAACAGGCCGTCACGTTCCGGCTTGAAGGTGCGGTAGTTGATGGTCTCTGGCTTGGTGACTTCGCCATGCGACCAGCTGCGGATCTTCTCCGGCGAGGCCAGCATGATGCGGATGGCGTCGAAGTCGGTAATCGGGCTGGTAAGCTCAAACGGATTGGAACGGAACAAGGTGAGCCTCCGGTTCTAGCTGCTGGCTTCTAGCTGCCAGCTGCTAGCTTTTGGGCTTCCCAGGTTCGGGAAGCGGTTCATTTTTCCGGCGGAATGTGCTCGCCTGACAAACGGCCTGCACGTTCCGCATTCTTTCGATCGCCTCGGCTGCCAGTTCAACCCCGATCAAGCTAGGAGCTAGAAGCTAGCAGCTGGAAGCTGCTTTCAGTCGGCCACTGCCGCCACTTCCGGCGTGGGCGCTTTCTTCACCAGATCCGCGCGCTTGATCAGCTCCACGTCGAGGCACAAGGACTGCAACTCGCGAATCAACACGTTGAACGACTCCGGCACGCCCGGCTCGATGGCCGCTTCGCCCTTGACGATGGCCTCGTATATCTTGGTGCGGCCGTAGACGTCGTCGGACTTGGCGGTCAGCAGTTCCTGCAGGATGTAGGCGGCGCCGTAAGCTTCCAGAGCCCACACTTCCATCTCGCCGAAACGCTGTCCGCCGAACTGCGCCTTGCCACCCAGCGGCTGCTGCGTGATGAGCGAGTACGGACCGATCGAACGCGCGTGAATCTTGTCGTCGACCAGGTGCGAAAGCTTGAGCATGTAGATATAGCCCACCGTCACCGGCTGCTCAAACTGTTCCCCCGTCATGCCGTCAAACAGCATGGTCTTGCCCGAGGATGGCAGATCGGCCGACTTCAACAGCGCCTTGATCTCTTCTTCGCGCGCCCCGTCGAAGACCGCAGTGCCGAACCAGATGCCCTTTTTCATGCCCCGCGCAACGCGAATCAGCATCTCGTCGTCAAGCTCTTCCAACTGGCGCAGGACGGCGGTGCCCGCAAACTCTTTCCTCATGAGCTCGCGCGTGTACGCCACGTCGCTGTTGGCTTGCACCAGCTCGGCAACCTTCTTGCCCAGCTTGTGCGCGGCCCAGCCCAGGTGCGTCTCCAGAATCTGGCCCACGTTCATACGGGATGGCACGCCGAGCGGGTTCAAGACGATCTCCACCGGCGTTCCGTCGGGCAGATACGGCATGTCTTCCTCGGGAAGAATGCGCGAAATCACGCCCTTGTTGCCGTGGCGACCGGCCATCTTGTCGCCCACGCTCAGCTTGCGCTTCATGGCCACGTAGACTTTGACCAGCTTGATGACGCCCGGAGGCAGCTCGTCGCCCTTCTGCAGCTTGGCCACCTTCTCATTGGTGATCTTGCGCAGTACCTCGATCTGCCGCGACGTCATCTCCTCGATCTCGTCGATCTGCTCGTTCACCCGCGGATCCTTGTCGTTATAACGAATCCTCTTGAGGTTCTTGGTCGAGATCCTCTCGATGGTGTCGCGGTCGAGAAGGACGCCCTTGGTCAATAACCGCTTGTTCGTCCGCTCGTCGTGCAGATCCGCCAGCACTTCCTTGCCGCCCAGAATCCCTTCCAGGCGCTTCAAACGCTCGTCGGTGAGAATGCGGATTTCGTCACCCAGGTTCTTTTCGAGCTTGGAAATGTACTCCGCCTCGATCTGCTTGGCGCGCTCGTCCTTTTCCTGGCCCTTGCGGCTGAAAATGCGCACATCGACCACCGTGCCTTCAATGCCCGGAGGGCAGGTGAGCGAAGCGTCGCGCACATCGCCGGCCTTTTCTCCGAAAATCGCGCGCAGCAGTTTCTCTTCCGGCGTCAGCTGGGTTTCGCCCTTGGGCGTCACCTTGCCCACCAGAATGTCGCCGTGGCCGATCTGGGCGCCGATGCGGACGATGCCGCTCTCATCCAGGTCGCGCAGCGCATGTTCGCTCACGTTGGGAATATCGCGGGTAATCTCTTCGGGGCCCAGTTTCGTGTCGCGGGACTCGATCTCGAATTCCTCAATGTGCACTGAAGTGTAGTAATCGTCCTTCACCAACTGCTCGCTGATCAGGATCGCGTCTTCGAAGTTGTAACCGCGCCAGGGCATGAAGGCCACCAGCACGTTGCGTCCCAACGCCAGCTCGCCCTGCTCCGTGCATGGGCCGTCGGCAATCACCTGGCCCTTGATCACGCGGTCGCCCTCGCGAACCACAGGCTTTTGATTGATGCAGGTATTTTGATTCGACCGCTTGAACTTGATGAGCTGGTAGATGTCGCTGCCCACCTCGCGCGAGAGCTGCGTGGGATGGTGCTCGCCTTCCACGCGCACGATGATGCGCTCGGAGTCGACCGAATCCACGATGCCGTTGCGCTTGGCCAGGATCACGGCGCCGGAGTCGCGTGCGGTCACGCCCTCCATGCCCGTGCCCACCAGCGGCGCCTCGGCCGCAAGCAGCGGAACCGATTGGCGCTGCATGTTGGCGCCCATCAGCGCGCGGTTGGCGTCGTCGTGCTCCAGGAACGGCACCAGCGAAGCGGCAACCGACACCAACTGCTTGGGGCTGACGTCGATGTAGTCCACGTCGGTGCGGTTTACCAGCACAAAGTTGCCCATGCGCCGCGCATTCACCAGGTCCTCGGTGATCTCGCCCTTGTCGTTGAACTCGATGTTGGCCTGCGCGATGGTGTGCCGGTCTTCCTCCCATGCCGAGAGGTAGAAGCTGTAGGGAATCCAGTCGATGGCGCGCTTGCCCGCCTTCTTCAGTTGCGCGTTCAGGCGCAACGCCTCGTCCTTCTCAATGTGATCGCCCACGCGCATGCCGCTTTCGCCAGCGTTCACAATCTCCACGAAATCGAGAATGCGCGAGTCCTTCACCTTGCGGTAAGGCGACTCGATGAATCCATATTCGTTAATCCGCGCAAAGCAGCTCAGCGAGCTGATCAGTCCGATGTTCGGACCTTCCGGCGTCTCGATCGGGCAGATGCGGCCGTAGTGCGTGGGGTGCACGTCGCGGACTTCGAATCCGGCGCGCTCACGCGACAGGCCGCCCGGCCCAAGGGCCGAAAGCCGCCGCTTGTGCGTAATCTCCGACAGCGGATTGGTCTGGTCCATGAACTGCGAGAGCTGCGAGGAGCCGAAGAACTCGCGGATCGCGGCCATCACCGGCTTGGCGTTGATGAGGTCGTGCGGCATCGCCGTGTTCAGCTCCTGATACACGCTCATCTTTTCTTTAATGGCGCGTTCCATGCGCACCAGGCCGATGCGGAACTGGTTCTCCATCAGCTCGCCGACGGCGCGGACGCGGCGGTTGCCCAGGTGATCGATATCGTCCACGGCGCCGATGTTCTTGCGCAGCTTGAGCAGGTAGCGGATGGTCGCGTAGAAATCCTCGGGCGTCAGCGTACGGTGATCCAGGTGCGTGGCGTCCTGATTTTCGTACAGCTTGATGTTGAACTTCAGGCGGCCTACGCGCGAAAAGTCGTACTTGCGCGGATCGAAGAACATGCCTTCGAAGAGCGCGGTCGCGGTATCGAGCGTCGGCGGATCGCCCGGACGCAGCTTGCGGTAGATCTCAATCAGCGCCTCTTCCGGCTTGTGCACCGAGTCGCGCTTCAGGGTGTTCGAAATGATGTTGCCCACGTCGTCGCGGTCGGGGAAGAAAACCTCGAAACTGGTGGCGCCTGAGGCCATGACCTTGTGCAGGCGATCGGCCGTCAGCTCCAAATTGGATTCGACAATCACTTCCCCCGTGGTCGTGTCCACAATGTCGGACGCGGTGAGCGCGCCATCGAGCTCGGCTGTCTCGACCTCGACCCTTGCAATCGACGCTGCGCGCAGTGCCTTCAGCGCATGAGGCGTAATCTTGCGGCCGGAGTGCGCAATCTCTTCCTTGCCATGCAGAATGGCGTGCGCCGGCTTCACTCCCACAAGGTGCGTGCCCTTCGCGGCATCCTGCGGAATTTCCCACTGCAGCTTGCCGTCCGCGATATGCAGGCGGTCCACCGTGTAGAAGGTCTTGAGAATTTCCTCGTCGGAGCGCAGGCCCAATGCGCGCAGGAAGATGGTTCCCAGGAACTTGCGCTTGCGGTCGATGCGCACGTAGAGCGTGTTCTTCTGGTCGTACTCAAACTCCACCCACGAGCCGCGATAGGGAATGATCTTGCCCAGGAAATAGGTGCGGTTGTTCGCGGTCTCGAAGAATACTCCAGGCGACCGGTGCAATTGCGACACGATCACGCGCTCGGTCCCGTTCACGATGAAGGTCCCGTTCGGAGTCATCAGCGGAATGTCCCCGAAGAAGACCTCTTGTTCTTTAATATCGCGGATGGTCTTGTTGCCGGTCTCGGCGTCCTTGTCGTAGATGGTCAGCCGCACCGTGACCTTGAGCGGCGCGGAGAAGGTCATGCCGCGTTCTTCGCACTCCTGCTGGTCGTACTTCAGTTGCAGGCTCACGGGGTCGCCGCACTTGTTGCAGAAGTCGGGCGTGTTCTTGTTATAGGTGCCGCACTTCTGGCAAAGCACGTCGCCGGGCAGGAACGGATTCGTGATCACCATGGCCCCGCAATGCACGCAGGCCGTGCGCAGGTGGTGCAGGCCCTTCAAGTGGCCGCACTTGCACTCCCAGTTGCCGATGGCAAAGTCCACAAAGTCCAGTTGCGAGATGCCGCGGAAGTCGGTAATCGGAAATACCGACACAAACACCGACTGCAACCCCGCGTCGTCGCGCTCGTTGGGCAGCTTGTCCATTTGCAGAAATCGCTCATAGGACCGGCGCTGCACTTCGATCAGGTTCGGAATCTGGGTTGCGGTGGGAATCTTGGAAAAATCGAGCCGGCTGCGAATCGCGCGCTTCTCGTTGGGCATGATCACTCCTGAGCCTCGTCGTTGCGGCGTCCGCCCTGCTTTTCAGTGGCCGCGCCGGACCGGCGCCCGAGTCTCGGTGGCGCCGGCTGAATACCGAATTAATGCGAAGATTTTGACAAGCGAAACCTGAGATTCCAGTTCCGCCTTCCGCAACCAGAACGCAAGGGAGCTATCTTCCAGGCGTTCCGAAATGAACCCGAGTCAGGCGGGTTCCCGTGAAAGCTGGATCAATTTCGCGGTTGATCTTGCGTGCAGCGAGCAGGTGCGCTAGACTGCGCACAAATGGAAGAAGCGAACACCACGGCTGACTCCAGATTCAGGGTCGAACCGTAAAGGAAAGTTGTGCGCTTCAGCCTGCTGGAGAAACCAGATTTCCCCGTGCAGGACGGCGGGAAGACACGAAAAGCTCGTAAGGACGCAATGCCTCACGAGCGCAGCTCAACGCCTGTGCCCCCGTCCGAATTTTCTTCCATTGCCCTCGCCGATCGCAAAATCCGCTTCCGCCGCGAATTGCCAGCTACCCGACCAATTTCAACGGCCGCTCTGTCTGACCTCAGAGGAAACCGTTGACCGAAAAGAACTTGACGAAACCAAGTGCTCGCGCCTGGAGGCTCTCAAAGGACCACCCGGCAGAGAAAGATGGTGTGGAAATCAAGCCACACCGCAAGTCGTCCTGCCACCCCTTCCGGCATGAATCCGGACGAAGCCGCGGGGACGCGCAACTTACATGGTAGCGCGTCCCGGCGTCCCTTGCAAGTCTCGTGCCGTTTACTTGATCTCCACGGTCGCCACGCCCTCGAACTTCTTCCTGATGGCCTCCGCCTCGTCCTTGGTCGCACTTTCCTTGATGGCCTTGGGAGCGCCATCGACCAAGTCCTTGGCTTCCTTCAGACCCAGGGAGGTCACTTCGCGTACCGCCTTGATGGTGTTGATCTTATTGGCACCAGCATCCTTCAGAATGACCTGAAATTCGGTCTTTTCCTCCGCTGCCGGAGCTGCCGCGCCGCCGCCCGCCGCTGCCACTGCCACCGGGGCCGCTGCCGCTGCCGAAACGCCAAGCCGCTCTTCCAGCTTCTTCACCAGAGCCGCCGCTTCCAGCAGGCTCAGGCTCACGATTTGCTCTTCCAATTGCGCAATATCCGCCATGTTCGTCTCCAATCAAAATTCGTTTGAATTCGTGTTTACTGCCTAAACTCTCGTCCCAAAGGCTGCCCCACGCAGTGGTTTCCGATGCGCCAGACCCGCGCCCCACCCGATTGCGGTACAGCCAAAACCCTAAAAGCAGCTTCCGCGGCATTTACGCCGCTGCAAACTTCTCTTTCTCCACACCCTGGTTCAGCACCACGGCCATGTCGCGGCCCGTGGCATTCAGCACGGTGACAAGCCGCTGCGCCGGTGCGTTGATCAGGAACAGCAGCTTCGAGAAGATCTCTTCCTTGCCCGGCATTGTGGCCAGAGCCTTCACATCGTCCACGGTCAACAGCTTGCCGTCGACAATGCCCAGCTTGAAATGAAACTCCGCCGCGTTCTCGCCGGCCCACTTGGCGAAGACTTTGGCCAGCGCCACCGGATCGCCCGCGGTAAACGCCACTGAGTTCACGCCCTTCAAACCCTTCAGCGCGGCTTCAACCTGCGTGCCCGTACCGGAAATCGCGGCCAGCTTGTTCTTCACCACGCGATACTTGCCGCCGGCCTCGCGGATCACCTTGCGCAGCTCGTAATCCTTTGACACCGTCAGCTTGCTGAAGGTGCCGATAATTGCGGTGGTCGAGGACTGCAGCTCCGCGGCCAGCCCCTTCGTCTTCTCAATCTTCTTCGCTCTTGAAATTGCCATTGCCTTCGCTCCGCTCGGCACAGGGGTCAGGGTTCAGGTGTCAGGTTTCAAAATCCTGGACTTGCCTTGAACCTAGCCTCTGTCTTCGCCTCTTGCGCCGCATCCGGGCGCTCGTTTCAAAATCTTCACGCATTCAAATCTGCGCGCTTCGGAAATCCCTCAGATCAGCCACGGACCCAACTGATCCCTGACCCCTGAAACCTGATCCCTGTTCTTAGTGCTTGCCTGCCGCGTCGGCCACTGCCGAATCCAGCGGAACGCCCGGCCCCATCGTCGAGCTCAGCGTGACGCTCTTGATGTACTTGCCCTTGGCTGCCGCGGGCTTGGCGCGCACAATCGACGAGATCACCGTGGTCGCGTTGTCGATGAGCTTTTGCGGCTCGAAACTGAGCTTGCCCACCGGCACGTGCACCAGGCTGGTCTTGTCGGCGCGAAACTCCACCTTGCCGGCCTTGATCTCTTTCACCGCCGCGGCCACATCCATGGTCACGGTTCCGGTCTTGGGATTGGGCATCAGGCCCTTCGGTCCCAGCACCTTGCCCAGCCGACCCACCACCTTCATCATGTCGGGCGTCGCGATCAGCGCGTCGAAGTCGGTCCAGTTTTCCTTCTGGATCTTTTCCACCATCTCTTCGCCGCCCACAAAATCCGCCCCGGCCGCAGTAGCTTCCTTCTGGCGGTCGCCGGTGGCGATCACGGCTACGGTCTTGGTCTTGCCCAGTCCGTGCGGCAACACGACCGTGCCGCGCACCATCTGATCGGCGTGCCGCGTGTCCACGCCCAGACGCATCGTCAGATCGACGGTCTCGTCGAACTTCGCATATTTCACTTGCTTCAGGAGATTGACTGCTTCAGGCAGCGGATACGCCGGCTTGGAGATAGCGGCGCGCGCCTTCGCAATATTCTTGCCAGATGCCATGCTTCCCTCGTCTCCCACCGCTCTTGCCAGCCCGCTTGCTGCGGGAATCCGCCTCGTGCTTGCTCGCGCCGGAGTTCCAAAACTTTGCCCGTGCGGCCAGCACCCGGTCAGGACCCAAAAGCCGTGGTGCAATTGACTGCGCAGGGGTTTCCCTGCGCGTATTCATTGATGATAGCGAAATGGGCTCTGGATTGCAAATGCAATCTGACTAGGACATAGCAGCATCGACCTTCTTGGCAACGGCGTAAAACTTGGCGTAGTGTTCCTCCCCCGGCCTGGATACTCGTTTGAATTCATCGAGAAGCAACTTCTTAAGTCTCGACCGGGCAGATTCTCGATATTCCCTATTCGAGCTCTGTACCTGCTGTACTAGATCGACGTGTGCTCCATACACCGCACTAAGCACTGCATCGGGGAGCAGTCCCTCAATGGAGTCCTTTCCAGGAACGTTTTGACCAATCGCAAGGAATTGCTTCCCCCTTTGGAGCCCTGACTCCTCAAAGAGCTTTGATAGTTCCTTGTCGGCATCGAGGTCATATGTAATGAAGAAGCGCTTATATCGACACTTTAAAAGCCCAATAAGAGCGCGATTCCTGATTTGGTCCCTTCCCCCGTACGGGTAGATAAACCCTCTGAACTTTAGGCGCGCCTCGCCGTGCCCTTCGTCTTGCAGAAGCTCAAGGTAGGCTTGGTCTGTCTCGCCCTCAACGAGGAGTATGCTGTCCGCATCGCTAAAGAGTGCACTCCTCCACGGCTTGAAGTGCTCGTTATCAACGCCCAGAGCTAATGCAAATGGCTCCATCCACCTTTCACCTGCGGTGTCAACAATTCGGGTCTCACGAGTCTTCCCCCGCTGCACTTGGTGGCGCTCAAGGAGTATGTTGCATTCGGGTCTAGTCATGCTCAGCATGTATTGACTATGGGTGGTAACGATCACCTGCACCCTGAATTCCTCCGCTAGGGACTGGATTAGGTGACCAAATTCGCCCTGCGCCGACGGGTGAAGGAAGCTCTCCGGCTCCTCAATTACGATTACCGGGGTAATTTTTGAGGGCGAAGATTCGACTTCCGAAATTCTCTTCGCACGGAAAAGCGCCATTAGAATGAAAGTCTGATTTTGAGTTCCGCTTCCCCAGTTTTCGATCGGAATATTTGTGCCCCCGTCTTCAAGCGTGAATTTATAGGGGAAGTTGTCGGGATCGAATTCACTGATTGAAAGTCCGATTTTATACTTCTCTTTCAGCCTTCCAAGCAACTCTCCCATCTCTTTTTGCTGTCGCTTGGCCACTTTTGCCAAGGACCGATTGAGTCGTCCCTTAGCCTTCTCGAGTTCGTCCCGCTCGGCCTTGCCTAGCTCCCCAGGTGAGCCCGCCCTTCGAGTCAAAAAACCCGAAGCGTCCGGATCGGTCGAATCGTGAAAAACTGCCGTCGGCGACGATTGAATCTTTTTCAATACCTCCTGAGCTTTGCGATCGCCGATGGCGACCCCATTCATACTCGCAGTGACCGCTGGCTCCCCAGTTTCTCCGCTAGAAGTCGAGACTTGAAGTTCAAGAGCCTCGGGCGTGCCCTGAATGTCGAGGTAGTCTACAAGAAATTGGTAGAGCCCCCCATCGCTTGCCTTAAAAATTTGCGCCTCAACTTCCACGAGGACCGACTTCGTCGTCCCATCCTTCAGCGCCCAGGCGGGGTAGTCCTCTTTGATTGAGATCCGTGGCTTCTCCTCGAACGGGAACATGTAGTAGGGGGTCAAATCCCTAAAGAAAAGTCGAAGAGCACGGATTACATTTGTCTTCCCGGAGTTGTTTTTCCCACAGATTGCGCAATAGTAGGAAGAAAAGTGGATTTCAACGTCTTCGAGCGTCCGGTAATTCAGGACTTTGAGTCTTTGAATCTTCACGGGGGGTCTCTCGCACTTTTGTGAGTGAGTGCTAAGGTTAGCGACTCGATACGGTCTCGTCAAGCCCCTCCTTTGGAGGAAACAGCCCATCTTCCGCAGGTCGCAAGACCCAGCCGTTAAACTAGACTCAGGAACCTTCCCACCGGACTCGACGCCTTGCATCCGCTCCTCGACAAACTCAATCCCGAACAACGCGCTGCCGTTGAGGCCGCGGAGGGGCCGCTGCTCATCCTGGCAGGTGCTGGCTCCGGCAAGACCCGCGTGATTACGCACCGCATTGCCTGGCTCATCCAGGAGAGGAACGTCGCGCCCGACGCCATCCTGGCCGTCACCTTCACCAACAAGGCCGCCGGCGAAATGGCCGACCGCGTGAATCAACTGCTGGGCCACTCCTCTCTCGCCAAGCCCTTGATCTCCACCTTTCACTCGCTCTGCGTACGCATCCTGCGCCGCGACGTCGAAGTTTTGAAGATCGGCAACCAGGGCCACACCCGCGCTTTTACGATCTTCGACGAGAACGATCAGCAGAGCTTGATGAAGCAGATCATGAAGCGCATGGGGCTCGACACCAAGCAGCTCACCCCGCGGACTGTACAGAGCCGTATTTCGTGGGCCAAAAATCACATGGTCGATCCGCAGGATTATTTTCTTGGTTCGAAAGACCCAACCAGCGAGCGCGTCGCCCACATCTTCAAGGCCTACCAGGACGAGCTGCGCAAAAACAACGCCGTGGACTTCGACGACCTGCTGCTCGAGGCCGTGCGCGTGCTCAAATCGTCGGGCGAAGTCCGCGAGCGCTACCAGCGCCGCTACAAATACCTTCTGGTCGACGAGTACCAGGACACCAACCGCCCGCAGTACGAGCTGATGAAGCTGCTTGCGGACGAACACAAGAACGTGTGCGCGGTGGGCGACGAGGATCAGAGCATCTACTCCTGGCGCGGCGCCGACATTCGCAACATTTTGGAGTTCGAAAAGGATTTTCCCAACGCCACCATCATTCGTCTGGAGCAAAACTACCGCTCCACACAGATTATTTTGGAAGCGGCCGGCGCGGTGGTGGCCAACAACCTGCGCCGCAAGGGCAAAAAGTTGTGGACCGAGCGCCAGGGCGGCTCGCTCATCGGCTACTACGAAGCGCCCGACGGCGAAAATGAAGCGCTCTTTATCGCGGATAGGATTCAGGCTTTCCTGCGCCAGCAGGAAGACTCATCCGAAGCCCAAAACCGCGGGGAGGGCCAGCACTGCGCGGTGCTCTATCGGACCAATTCGCAGTCGCGGCTGGTGGAGGAGGCGCTGCGGCGCTACAACATCAGCTACACCATGGTGGGCGGATTCAGCTTTTACGAACGTGCCGAGATCAAGGACCTGCTCGCCTATCTGCGGCTGATCCGCAATCCGCACGACTCGATGGCCCTGCAGCGAGTGATCAATACGCCGACGCGCGGCATCGGCAAAACCACCCTCGAGACCATGGAGCGGCTGGCTCTTGAAACCGGCGTCTCCACCTGGGACGCCATCGCCGCAGCCATTGCGAATCGGCTCGTCCCCACGCGCGCCGCGATGGCGCTCGACACCTTCCGCCAACTGATTCTCGATGCGCAGGCCACGATGGATCCCGATTTCGCCGGCAAGCTTGCCGCGGATGTCGCGGAAGCTGCCGCCGACGATGCGGACGCGGACTTTGCGTTCGGAGCGGCTGCGGAGGAACGAGAAAACGGGGAGCAAGGGAGCGAGGGAGCGAGGGATCAAGAATCCGCCGAGGCGCAATTTGGCGGCGATGAAAACCAGATTCCGCTGCTCGACGCTTCACATTTTTCGTCCACCGGCAACACGCCGAAGCGCCCCTTCCTCGTGATGCCGTCTCGCGCTGAGGAGCCGAACGCCACCCTCGAATCTCCTCCAGGACCAGAACAGCCCGAAGGGCCATTCCGCGCGCCGGGAGACTCGGCCACCCTGCCCGAGCTCATCCGCTTCCTCATCGATCGCACCGGCTACATCAAAGCGCTCGAGACCGAGGGCACGCCGGAGGCCTTCAGCCGCATTGAGAACCTGAAGGAGCTGGCCAACGCCGCGCACGACGCCGAGGGGCGCGGGGAGACGCTCGGCGAATTCCTCGACCACGCGGCGCTCGCGTCGGATTCCGATCAGTTCGATCCCAATGCCCGCGTCACGCTGATGACGCTGCACGCCGCCAAGGGGCTGGAGTTTCCCCTGGTGTTTCTCGCCGGCCTCGAGGAGGGCTTGTTCCCGCATTCGCGCACCCTCAGTAATCCGGATGAGCTCGAAGAGGAGCGCCGCCTTTGCTACGTGGGCATGACGCGCGCCATGAACACGCTCATTCTGACGCGCGCCCACTATCGCCGCCGCTACGGCAACGACGTGCCGGAGATGAGCATTCCTTCGCGCTTTCTGGAAGAGGTGCCGTCGCAGCTCGTGGAAAATCTCAGCGGCCGCAGTCCCGCGTGGGCCACTCCGGCGTACGGCGCGGGCCGCAGGCATCGGCACGGCGGCGATTCCGAGGGCGTGCACTTCAACTATGAAGACGAAAGCCAGGAGATCCCGCGCAGCCTTGCGCCGAGTTCTTCGTCCGGGCGAGAATTTTCTCCAAAAGATAAAGGCGCGCAAGCGCCGCCGCAAGCGGGCAGCATCGACCCTATCGACAATATCGCCCGCTTCTTCGGCAGCAAATCCGGCAGTGGCCGTCCCGGCACATTCGCGCGGCCGGCGATGGACATTCCCGCGGCTCACGGCGCGTCGGGCCTCAGGAAAGGCCAGCATGTGATGCATGCCAAATACGGCGAAGGCACAGTGCTGGTGCGCGAGGGCGACGGCGAAGACGCCAAGCTCACCGTGCTGTTCAACCGTCGCGGTGTCGGCATCAAGAAGCTGATGGAAAAGTTCGCCAACCTGAAAAAGATTTAGCCGCACCAGCGGGCACGCGCCGATGCGGCTCCTTTAGACTGAAAGCGCCATGCAATGTGCAAGAAATCCGGGTGCGCACCCGCGTTCCGCAGCGCCCTTTGCCGCGTTCGCATTTCTGTTGGTGGCAACGGCCGCCCTCGCCGGATGCGGCATGCCCGGCGCGCCGCAACCGCCCTCGCTGCATCTTCCCGTTCGCGTCGGCGATCTCTCCGCCGTTCGCAACGGCAACCAGGTGTCGCTCACCTGGAGCATGCCCAGGAGAGACACCGACAAGGTGCCGCTGAAGGGCAACGTGACGGTGCGCATCTGCCGCAATGAAAGCGCCGCTGCCGCTTGTTCCACAGCCGCAACCATCGAACTCACCCCGGAGGCCAACGGCGCATTCACCGATTTGCTGCCGCCCGCGCTGGCCGAGGGCGCGCCGCGCGTGCTCACCTATTTCGTCGAACTGGATAATCGCAAGGGCCGGTCCGCAGGTCTGTCAAATGGCGCGCAAATTCTCGCCGGCCAGGCGCCTGCCCCAGTCGACGCCCTCGCCGCCGAGATGCGCCGGGACGGAGTGCTGCTGCGCTGGACGCTCGCGCTGCCCGATGCAGCACCCGTTGCGGTACGGCTGGTGCGCAAGCTGGTTTCGCCGCCCGCGCCTGCGACCGCAAAGTCCGCCGAGGGCCCGCTCGCTCCGCGCCCCGAACCGACGGAGCGCACACTGCTGGTTGAGCCCGGCCCGCATCTTGACCGCGCTCTCGACAGCAGCATCCAGTTTGGCGAGACCTATGAGTATCGTGCGCAGCGCGTGGCGCGCGTCGCCGTCAACGGAGAAACCCTCGAGCTCGCCGGGCCGTTCTCATCGCCGGTGCGCATTGCGGCCGTAAACGTGTATCCTCCTGCCGTGCCTAAAGGTCTGGCGGCGGTGGCAACCGCCGGCGAAGCGGGCGCTGGACCTGCGATCGACCTGAGCTGGCAGCCCGGCGCAGAGGCCGATCTCGCGGGTTACATCGTCTACCGGAGGGAAGCTGGCGCAACAGAAAACGACTGGCAGCGCATTTCGCCCGCGCAGTTGGTCGCCGCGCCCGGCTATCGCGATGCGAACGTGCAACCGGGCCGCACCTATCTGTATGCGGTGAGCGCCGTCGACCAGCAAGGGCACGAAAGTGCGCGCTCCGCTGCGGCGGAGGAGACGGTTCCCGGACCATAAGTTTGCTCCGGGACAAGGAGAAAAATGAAGTACTGCCGATTCCTTTACGGAGGACAAGTCCAGTACGGCGCTGTAGAGAAGCGCGGCGGAAGGATGCAGATCGTAAGCCTGATCCAGGCGCCCGAGGAAGACCTGTACTACCGCGTCGAACATGGAAGCGCATTTCCCGTCAGCTCCAATTTTGAAGCGATTCCCCTGAGCACAGCAGATCTTCTGGCGCCGGTTACGCCGTCGAAGATCATTTGCGTAGGCCGCAACTATCGCGAGCACGTGGCTGAGCTGGGCAATGAGATACCCGCCGAGCCGCTGCTCTTCTTCAAGCCGCCGTCGTCGCTGCTGCGCCCGGGCGGCGCGGTGGTGTTGCCTGCGCTGTCGGAACGAGTGGATTTCGAAGGCGAGCTGGCGCTGGTGATCGGCAGGCACACGCGCAACCTCAAGCCCGAAGACGATTGGCGCGCGGTCCTGCGCGGCTTCACGCTGGCCAACGACATCTCCGCCCGCGATTTGCAAAAGAAAGACGTGCAGTGGGCGCGCGCCAAGGGCTTCGATACGTTTTGCCCCGTCGGCCCCGTGGTGAGCGATGAACTGGACCTCGATGCCGGGGTCACCATCGAGACCCGCGTCAACGGCGAGCTGCGCCAGCAGGCTTCCACGCGCGACCTCATCTTTTCTGTGCCGATTCTGCTCCGCCACATCTCCGCGGCTTTCACGCTGGAGCCGGGCGACTTGGTGCTGACCGGAACCCCTTCCGGCGTGGGACCGCTCAAGCCCGGCGATCGCGTTGAAGTTTCCATGGCCGGCCTCGGCGTGCTGGCAAACACCGTGGAAACCGAATAGATCGTCGCGCTGAGGCGCACCCGGGCTTCACGCCGTGCATCCTATATAGGAAGAGGTACACTGGTGCCGTAGGGGCGCCCCTCGCAATCGCCCCGTCCCCGCAGGAGGAATCATGCCGCAGAATCTGCTTGAACAGCTACGCCAATACACCGTCGTCGTCGCCGATACCGGCGACATGGAAGCGATGGAAAAATTCCATCCCCAGGACGCCACCACCAACCCCTCGCTGATCACGGCCGCGGCGCAGATGCCGCAGTATCAGCCCATTGTGGACGGCGTGCTGATGGATGCGCACAAGGAGCTGGGCGACGCCGCGAGCGACAAGGACGTGGCCAACCTCGCGTTCAAGCGCCTGGCCATTGCCTTCGGCAAGAAAATCCTGGCCATCATCCCCGGCCGCGTTTCAACTGAAGTCGACGCGCGCCTCTCCTATGACACCGGGAAAACCATCGCCATGGCACGCGACATCATCGGCATGTACGCCAAGGAAGGCATCGGCAAGGATCGCGTGCTCATCAAGATCGCGTCCACGTGGGAAGGCATTCGCGCCGCCGAGGTTCTCGAAAAGGAAGGCATCCATTGCAATCTGACGCTGCTCTTCGGCCTGCACCAGGCCATCGCCGTCGCCGATGCGGGCGCCACGCTCATGTCGCCCTTCGTGGGCCGCATCCTCGACTGGTACAAGAAGGACACGGGTAAGGACTACCAGGGCGCGGACGATCCCGGCGTGCAGTCGGTGACGCGCATTTACAACTACCTCAAGAAATTCGGCTATAAGACCGTGGTGATGGGCGCGAGTTTTCGCAACATCGGCGAAATCACCGAGCTGGCCGGCTGCGATCTGCTCACCATTTCGCCGCAATTGCTGGCCGAGCTCGAGGCCACCCAGGGCGATCTGCCGCGCAAGCTCTCGCCGGATGCGGTGAAGGGCCTGCAGATTGAAAGAATCGCCATGGACAAGGCGACCTTCGACCGCATGCACGCTGCCGATCGCATGGCCAGCGACAAGCTGAAGGAAGGCATCGAAGGCTTTTCGGCCGCGCTGGTCAAGCTGGAAACGCTCCTGGCCAAACGCCTGGCTGAGTTAGAATCGCGCGCGCCTGCGGCGGTGTAAGCGCAACTCCGGCGCAAGAAATTGCTGTTCCATGCAAAAAAGGCAGCCCGCGCGGCTGCCTTTCTTGTTCCGCGCTTCAGGGCCGCCGCGCCGTCACTCGCGCCGTTTGCAATCGAGCTACGCGTCTGCCAACAAAGTTGGCCCTCCCTCTTGACCAACGCAACTCTTCGGCTAAGCTCAGTGTTACAACGATGTAAATCGGGCCGGCCGATAACTTCCCCGCGCAGCACGACCAGGAACGGCCGGAGCCCAAAGACAACGGGCTGCTCGCGCTCAGCCGCAACCGTAGGGGCACGGAAAAATCCATCGCTTCCGCGCACGGGAGGTGTGTATGCAGACGCAGACTCATCCGCTCGAACCTTTCTTTCAGCAGGCGGTGCGCAACAGTTACGAAGGCAAGCTGGGCCTTCACGATCCCGGCGTGACCAGCTACGTGGCGCGATTGCTGTGCGAGTTTTCCGATGCCGGAAATCTTTACCGCATGCGCGATGCTTCGGGCCGCCCCATCGAGGAGTTGGAGGAGATGGAGCTGGCCGCCGACCCGGTGAACGGCGCGGCGCCCTCCTTCGACGCCGAACGCGCGCTGCGTAAACACATCGGCGATTACGCGCTGTTCGTCGCGGGTATGTATCCTGAGGCCGCGGGATCCAGCCGCCGTCTTCGCCGCCATGCCCCGAGCCTTGCCGAGCTCATCCGCGCCGGCAAGGAGAGCTACTTCATCGTCAGCCAATTCAATCTCTTCGAGTACCATGAAGAAGCGCCGCTGTTTGCGCGCCTCTCCAGCAACTTTGAGCGCTGGCTTCTGGGATTGACTTTGGTTCGCGAAGAGCTCGGGCCACGCAAGCCGCTGCAGCTTCCGCCGCGTGTGAACTGAGGCTCCGTCTCCGGCGCGCTGCTACGGGTCAATCCGGCAGCTTGGGATCGTGGTGGCGGCGTTCCAGCACAAACTCCGTGAACAAGTGCCCGCCGATGCGCGTGGCAAAAACCAGGCGCGAGCCCACGAAGCCGTCTATGGCCGTGTGTCCGGGAACCCAGTACGCATTGGCGATGATCGGGCCAGTCATGTCGGTAATCGTCGGGGTCAGCGTAAAAAATCTGTGTCCATCCGTATCGTGCCGCGCCGTCACCTCGGCCAGCAACGCATTCTCCAGTTTTCTCTTCGCGGAGCAGCCGTGGCAGGGAATGTAGCGCAGATCTTCCTTGAGGAGCATTTCCATGCCATAGCGCACATTGCCATCGATTGCCGTCACGGCGCTGGCGCTGCCGAAGCGCTGCCCAAAGCCCGGCCAGTCCTGCCCCCACTCCTCCGGTTTGCCTCTGCCTTGCGCATAAACCGCCCGCACTGACGCGCGCGCCAGTGCGGGCCATTCATAGGTATCCCGTAAATAGTCTTTGAATTGCTCTTTCGGCGTGGGGCGCACATACGGCCGCCCGTTGATCATCACGGGCGCGGTCTTCGGCTTGGTCGCGGTCACCGCCGTCGCCGGCTGCGCGCCACCGCCGAGGGTGCTGGTATTCGCAGGCGCATCCGGTAGCCTGATGGCGCCCGGTGACGCGGTATTGGGATTGGCCGGCTGCGCCTGCGCCGCACCTTGACCGGGCATTTGCGCCACGCCGCCGCGGGGCAGCACCATGCAGCCCGCCACAACCGGCAGCAACGCGATGGCAGCACGTACACACAGATGGGGAAAATTCCGGATAAAAACTCCGCTTTTTAGCGAATACTTGCTTGGATTCTACTCTAAATCTAGAAAATCTTGACCCAAGCCTCGATGTACTCTTCAACGTATTGCATGGAAAAGGGCTTGTTCCGGCTCCGTACAACGCCTCTGCGCGGTTCGCATTGCGACGCGGCCTGCAACGCTCGCGAAAATGCCGGCTCCGGGAGAAACCGCCGATCGCAAGCCGTCACCTTCCCAGTTGCAGCGCGACTCCGCCCATGATGGTGCGCGGCGGCATATTCACGCCCGTGATCTCCTGGTACCCGGTATTGCTCAGGTTCGTAAGCCGCAGATAGGGCCGCAGCTTCCCCGTGTCGTGGGTCAGCGTGGCGTTCCACACCGGATACACGCTCTGCCCATAGCGCTGGGCGATCTCGACGGCGTTGGTCAAAACGATGTCGTGCCCCAGTGCGGAGCTCCACGAAGCGTGAATATTCTGGACCGGGTAATTGAACACGTACTCCGACTCGAGCCCGTGCAGTGCGCTCTGCGCGCCGTGTACTCCGGTCCACGCGATGCGCACGGTCTGCGATTTCCTCGGAATCCACGTGAACCTGGTTTCGACGCCGGAAAAACCAAAGCCGTTCAAATTGTCCGCGCACCAGGTGTCCGCCTTCGTGCACGACGCGGGAAGAAGCGGATTGGGAAACGTCGTCGCGCTTTGCACGTAATCGATGGTGTCGTGCTGCTGCGAATAGAATCCCGTTGCCGAGAGCGTGAGTTTTGCCGACGGCGCCCAATCCGCGCCCCCATCGCCCGTCCAGGCCGACTCCGGCTTGAGGTTCGCATTGCCCAGCGTCGAGGGATCGGAATAGTAGAGATCGGTGTAGGTGGGAATCCGGAATCCGTAGCCGCCGCTGGCGCGCAGCTTCAGATGCTTGGCCACGCGCAGGCTGCCGGCCAGCTCCGGCGAAAACACGGCCCGCGCTCCGCCCGAAAAAATCTCCTCGCGCGCGCCCGCTGACAGGCTCCAGCGCCGCTGCGCCGGCCGCAGGTCCAGGTCCACATAACCCGCGCCGCGATTGCGCGCATGAATGCCGAGCGCGGGCGTGTGCATCACAACACTGGAAGCATTGAGATTGGAAAAGTTGTAGCTGTCGATGCTGTCGCCGTCGGCTTCAAGGCCCATCAGCAAGACCGCGTCCTTGCGCACAGCCAGCGTCTCGCGCAGCGACGCCTGCCATGAGCCATCGATGTGGTTGTTCTCGTAGCCCGCCGGATCGTTGCGCCACAGCACATAATCGTCGCTATGGCGGCGGTAGCCAAAGGCCGCCACGGTGTGGCTGCCGAGTTCCTGCCGCGCCGAAGCAAACCAGCCTTTGGTCCGCTCCCACGAGTTATAGGCGCCATAAAACTGGTTGGCGCCGAAGGAACGGTCACTCACAGCAACCAGCAAGTCCAAAAGGCCGAGCCGCGAACCGATCCAATTCTCCACCGACGCGTCTTCATTGCGGTAATCGCGGTCATTCTGGCATTGCTGCGCGGAGCAGGCGCCGGTGTATGCGGGGGCAACGTATCCCCGGTCGGCCGTAAATCCCGTGGAGAAGTTGCGCTCCGCGGCAACGCGCCCGCTCCAGGGGCCGCGCGTGGCTCCGCCCACCAGCGTTTCTTCGTTGGATTGAAAACTTCCCTCGCCCGCACGCAAAAACAGTGAGTCATGATCGGGCGCAGCAGTCAAGAAATCCAACACTCCGCTCAACGCGTCCACTCCATGGAGTGTCGATCCCGCGCCTTCGAGCGTCTGGATGGAATCGATGGCGTCGAGCGGCACCGGCAAATCGAGATTGTGGTGCGAGGTTTGCGCATCGTTGATGCGAAAGCCGTTGAGCAGCACCAGCGTCTGCTCGAAACTGCCGCCGCGCATCACGATGTCGGCCTGGCCGCCGCCCGCGCCGCGCTCTTCAAGAAAAATCGACGAGTCGCGCCGAAGAAAATCCTGCGGCGACTCCGCCGCCAGCGACTGCCCCTGCACGGGCAGAATGTCCACCGAGCGCTGCGACTCGGTCAGCGGCACCGGCGTGGCCGAGCCCAGCACAACCATGGTCTCCGCAGGCCCTTTCACAGGCGCTTTCGGCGGCGTTGCGGCATCCTGCGCAAAGGCCGCGGGCAACACCACAGCCAGCAGCAGGAATCGGGCGTTCGCGATCAATCGCAATCGACGCATTCAGAGGCTCTACGTCATCATCGCCGCCGCGCAGGACCAATTCAACCATGATTTGGTATCATTTTGAATAGTTGAACGCTTCAACTATTTTTCCGGCCGCATGAAGAGGAACCTGCCCGTGCCCCAGCCTTTCGCCCGTATTTTGGGCGAAAGGCTGGGATAGCACGAACTCCAACGAAACGAATCCATGCGGTCAGAAACCGGTTCCAGCAGACTATGCGCATCGACGCCTTTCTCCGGGAAAGCCCCATGTTCGCCGTCAACCGCGCGGCGCGCCGTTTCGAGGCGCTCGCCTCGCGCGTGCTCGCGGCCGACAGCCTCGGATTTCTTGAGGCGCTCGTGCTGGCCGCGCTGTTCTTTGAGGCGCCGCGCCAGGTCAAGCCGTCGCAACTGGCGGAAACCTTCTCGACCACGCGGGGCAATCTCAGCCACTGCATTTCGTCGCTTGAGGCCAAGGGATTGCTGCTGCGCAGGATCGACCCCAACGACGCGCGCGCTTACCTTCTGGCGCTCAAGCCGCTGGGCAAGCGCTGCGCCGTGCGCGTGATTGCCGCGCTCGACCGCATGCAAAAGGAATTCGAAAGCGAAATCGGCAAAACCGCGCTCGCGGAGATGATCAAGTCCCTCCGTAAGCTGGAAGCCCGCGCCACCCGATAAAGTCTCGGACGTTTCTTAAGCGCGCCGCCACAGCGGTAATCGATCCCACTGCACCGGCTCCACGCGCCGCACCAGGAACGCCCACTGTCGCATCGCCACTGGGTCTTTTGTTCGCCGCCATGGAATGCTGGACTCCGATTGTGCCGAAAAGGTGGGTCGAAGAGTTCAGGTTCTGCTGGAAAGATTGTTTTGGTTGCCGGCGGCGCCGACGGGCTGGGACGCGCCGTGCGTCTCGCGTTCCTTGAGCGACGCCCGCGTGATTCACCGGCGCATCGATTCCGGTGTTTGGCAACCCGCGACCGCGCGGCCCACAGAAATGAAAAGGCCGGGAGTGTGTCTCCCGGCCTTTCTGCATGGCACAGATCGCAAAATGCCACCCCTTGCGGGAAGGCGAAGGCCTCAGCCCAGTCGATCGATCCTTACACCGCAGCCGGAACGTAGGGGAACGCCTTCGTTGGCTTCGATGTCACCGATTCCTTGCCAATCCCAAGGCTGATGGGAGTGTTTGCCGCGATGGAAAACATGACGTTGGGTGCGTTGTCCGTAAGGGAACGGCCGTTCCACTCCGTGAAGCCGAGAGATGCCTGTGTGCCGACCTCGTAAGGAAGCATGTTCGGGAACAGCCGGTGCGCGATCTTCTCTCCGTACCCTTGCGGGTCTTCAGACGTTCCGTAGGCGGCAACCACGGCTGCCATCTTCTTCGCAAGAGCCTCTCCATAGGTTGGGAAATCGTCGGCCGGGCGTCCGGCATTGAGACGATTGCCGAGGTCTTCGTTGTATTGCGCAAACAGCGGCGGGATCATGGGAAGGCCGACGCGGTTGATGGAGCGCCATCCCCCGGCATCCGTAGCGAGCGAGGCCACGGCCCACACACCGATGCGGCGATTGCTGCCGGCGTCGGCGAGCAATTCGCTGTCGGGCAGCTCCAACACAATCGCGTATACGGTCTGACCGGCAAAAAGGTTCTTCGCTTGACTCGGTTCCCATCCGTCAAGGTTCACAACGGTGCCGTCCTGGAACGCGTGACCCACCGCGTGCAGCACAGTAGGCTCAATCCAGAACGGGTCACCGGCGTGACCGGCCCAGGCGCGCACACCCGACGGCGCAGTTACCGGTTCGTCTGTTGTTCCCTGAGCGATGATCGTACCGGCTGCGTGGGGATCGGCAGCTTCTGCCCCGCGAATGCGCCGCACGGCATAACGCTGCTTCCCTTGTTGGTCGCGCTCATCGAATGTGAGGCGGTACGTCACTTCTTCAACTGCATCGCCGTTAAGGTCGACCTTGAACTCGTACATCCCTTCCGGATGGTAGCCGGGGATCGTGGGCTTTCCCAGAGAGTGGCAGACGTTGATCACGAATACAGTGCCGGTTTGGCCCCGGAATGTGTAGAGATCGGTGATGTCAAGGCGAACGTCCTGCCGGGCGATCGGTGAGTCGAGATGGTGAGACATGATTTCTCCCTTCGCGATGGTGGAATGTGATTGGGGCCCGGTGTGGATTGACAAAGCCGAGGCGGCCCGGGGCAAACTCATTCCCGCTGCCATCAATGCGCCGCCGATAAGAACTTGTCGGCGCGAAATCTCTGGACTCTCGCTTGTCGTTGGTTGGGGAATACGCACTTTTTCGATGAGCCGCATCCGGGTACGCCTCCTTCGTTGGACGAGATTTCATCAATGGGCCGGGTCGCACGAAAATGCCGCCGACCCTGGGGAAACGAATGGGATTGAAAGTAGCAGACGGCAAAAAACCTGTCAATCAGATTCTCATAGAGTGTCCGCTGAACGCGTCGCCCTTTTCGCACGCATCGCCGCAACGCTCCAAAACAGAGGGCCGGGAGTCGTTCTCCCGGCCCTTCTATCTATTGATCCGGCCCCAAAATACTGCGTCTGTGCCCCATCCATTTCCGCGCCTTTTGCGAAAATGGATGGGAAACTACAACACGATTAACGGGCCGGATCAATAGTGGATTGAGCCTGCCCTTGATTGTGGGTTGACGCACAAGGTGAAATTGACCACCTATACATTTCAAGCACTGACATGGCTGTCGCCACCATAAGATGAAAGCGAAAGTACCCATAAGGTGAAATTTTCCATGTCAATTCACGCACAAGGTGAAGCTTTCACCAAGTCATCCGATAATATCAATACAATATGTTCATAATCAACAGTTTACATCAGCGCCGGATTCCACAAAACGGCTCACCGCGGTCTGGTACTCCGGGGCGGTTCAAGGCCAGGGCGACGCTTTTAGGAACTTGTTGAAACAGGTGCCATTCTGCGGCGAGGCTGTGAAGTCGCTCTTCCAATAGGCTTGCGTAGAGACCAGTGGGTTACGTGG
Source organism: uncultured Occallatibacter sp. (assembly GCA_964569985.1). Lineage (GTDB taxonomy): Bacteria > Acidobacteriota > Terriglobia > Terriglobales > Acidobacteriaceae > Telmatobacter. Next base: position 82,804 of record CAZMWL010000001.1, on the reverse strand, counting down.
ACCAGGGATACACAGGAGAAGCTGCTGAAGAGGCGGCGGCCGAGCATGGCATCCAGCTGGAAGTGGTCAAACACACCGAGGCCGGGCGCGGCTTCGCGCTGCTGCCACGAAGATGGGTTGTGGAAAGAAGCTGCGCCTGTGCTGTCAACTTCTGTTGTCTGGCCCTCGACTACGAAAGACTTGCAACCACTCTCGGAGCCCTCCGCTTCCTGGCCTTCGCTGGCCTGATGATCGCCAACCTCTTCAGGTTGCTTGCTTCAAGTTAGTATCAGGCGCGAGAGGCGCATTGTGTTCTTGTATTACTTTTTCTTTGTATTTGTTTTCTATTGTATACTAAAAACATCATCAGATGGGGAGAGTTGCCTTTCTGTCTAACCCGCCGGACAGGCAGGCTCGATGAGAGTGGGCCAGATCTTCCGCATCCCATCATTCTGCGCAAAAACGAATGGAGCCAAGATGAAACCTGGAGCAATTACTTTGCATGAAATCCATGCTCAACCGGAGGTTTGGAGCCGCTGTCTCCGGACATTGGACACGTTCGACTTCACGCTCCTCACAGCCGGCAAGCATCCACGTTCCTGTGAGTGGCTCTTCGTGGGCTGCGGTAGCAGCTACTACCTGGCTCAGGCCGCAGCGGCCTCCTTTGTGGAGTTAACGGGTGTTCCGGCGCGCGCGGTTCCGGCCTCGGAGATTCTTCTTTTCCCGCAGTTGATGATTCCAGCGGAAGGCCCTGCGGTTTTCCCGGTGATGATCTCGCGCTCCGGCCACACCTCCGAGATTCTGAAAACAGCCGAATTGCTTAGGCGCCGTAGCATCGAGTTCATGAGCATCACGTGTGACGGCAATGAGCTGGCCGCGCTTTGCAGCCGTACTCTGCAGCTTCCCGTCAGCGAAGAAAGTACGGTGATGACCTCCTCTTTCACGTCCATGCTGATGGCGCTGCAATATATAGCGGCGCGCTTGACGGGCAATGAGCAATTTATCGAGGCTCTGCACGCGCTCCCGGGCGCGCTGGCCAGCTTGCTTCCGGTCTACAGCCCGCGGCTTGAGGAGTTTGCTAATGGCGCCTTTGACGATGTGGCCTTTCTTGGGCAGGGTGCGTTCTATCCGATCGCTTCGGAGGCCGCGCTAAAGGTCATGGAGTCCTCATCGAGCTATGCACAGTTCTTCCACACGCTCGAATTCCGCCACGGGCCCAAGTCCGTGGTTTCCGATAAGGTCTTGATTGGTGTACTGCTCTCCGAGCGGGGCTACGCGCAAGAGAGTGCCGTTCTGCTGGAGATGAAGAGCCTGGGAGCTCGCACCCTGGCGGTTGCGAACCGCATCACGCCTGAGGTTCGTTCCTCGGCCGATCTGTCGATCCAGCTGGATCTCCCGGTTCCCGAGCTCGCCCGTCTGGTTGTCTATATGGTCTGGGGGCAGTTGCTCGGCAGTTATGCGGGGATCAAGAAAGGCCTTAATCCCGATTCGCCGTCGAACCTCAGCCGGGTGGTTACACTGGCAGGATAGGTCAAAGTGCAAAGACGTTTTGATATCACGATCGCCGGCGAAATCAATCTGGATCTCATCCTTTACGGGGTGCCGGAAAATATGCCGGAGGAGCGCGAGTTGCTGGCCAGCGATTTTCGCCTCACGCTGGGTAGCTCGTCGGCGATTCTCGCGCACAACCTGGCCGTTCTCGGCGCCTCGGTGGGATTTATCACCCGCCTGGGCGACGACCCGCTGGGTGCGATCGCACTGGACCGCCTCTCGGAAGGCGGCGTGGATCTGAGCCGCGTCAAGCGCGTGTCAGGCGGCGCATCCACGGGCGTCACCCTATTGCTGACGCACGGGAGCAAGCGCCACATTCTCACCTATCCTGGGACGATGTTCGAGATGTCGGCCGAAGACCTCGACATAGCCTATCTGACTTCCAGCCGCCACTTTCATCTCTCTTCCCTCTTTCTTCAAAAGGCATTGCAGCCGCAGCTGCCCGGCCTATTCCGGCAGTTCAAAGCCGCGGGACTGACGCTTTCGCTCGACACCAACGACGATCCCGAAGACCGGTGGGGCGATCCGCTCGACGAATTGCTGGGCTTGGTAAACATCTTCCTGCCCAACGAAGATGAAGCCTGCCGCATCACGGGCAAGCCGGATGCCGAGAGCGCGATCGAGGTCCTGGCCAAGCGCGTTCCGCTGGTTGCGGTGAAATGCGGCAAGCGTGGCTCGTTGGTACAGCGGGGCGACCGGTGCTGGCTTGTGCCTGCAGAAACGGTCACGCCCGTGGACACGATCGGGGCCGGCGACAGTTTCAATGCTGGATTCCTGGCTGCTTACCTGCGCGGCGAGTCCCCCGAGGCGTGCGCTGCCTTCGGCAATCGCACTGCTGCGCTTTCCACGCTGAGAGCTGGCGGCACCGAGGCCTTCCGCGACCGCACGCTGGTGCAAAGCCTGCTCCCTGTCGGCCCGAAAGGCCCCGGTCGTTCGGCATGACCGGCGCCCCAACCCCGGAAATCACGCTGCAAAATGGGCGTCTTCGCGTCGCAATTCTGCCGCATGAAGGCGCCAGAATCTCCTCGATCTTCGATACCGAGTCGGAGACAGAGTTCCTTCTGCAGGCGGCCCACCCGTACCGCAAGCCAGACACCCTGGACCGCTGGAGCCATTTCGACGACTCCGCATGCGCGGGCATCGATGAGTGCCTTCCCAGCGTTAGCGCCGACGGACCGGAAGCGCCGGGCGGGCCGATTCCCGATCATGGCGACTTTTGGAGGCTGGACTGGATAGAAACCGAACCAGCCACCCGCAACACTGTGGCGCTGGCTGCCTCTGGTTACAGCCGCCCAATTTTGTTCGAGAAGGGCCTGCATCTGTCCGCTTCGGCGCTCAGGATTCAGTACCGCATCCGCAACCAGGGAGGCTCGCCTCTTCCCTTCCTCTACGCGTTCCACCCGCTCCTGGCCATCGATGCCGGCGACCGCATCCTTCTGCCTCCGGAAATTTCTTCTGTGCGCGTCGAATCCTCGCGCAGCAATCGTCTGGGCCGGCCCGGCTCCAGCATCGGCTGGCCCACGCCGCAGGGGGCAGACGCGTCGCTAGATCTGAGCCGCACTGAAAGGATTTCCGCGGCCTCGGCCGACATGCTTTACACCGGTCAACTGCATTCCGGCTGGTGCGGGCTTTATCGCGCGCAAAGCGGCCAGGGGATGATCCTGCGTTTCGATCCGCATCTGTTGCCCTATCTCGGACTGTGGCTTTGTTACGGGGGCTGGCCCGACGACGCAACCTGCCCGCGCCAGTACGCCGTGGCCTTTGAGCCCACGGTCGCTCCCTGGGGAACCCTCTCCGCGGCATGGAAGAATCACCAGGCGCCGATTCTTGCGGCGCATGCGAGCTTTGCATTCTCGATTCTGCTGCACTGCATCGGGCCGGGACGCCTGACATACGATGAATTTGCGGTGCAATGCATCCGGGCTGCAGCTTTCGAGTAAGATTGCCGCCTCGACACCGGCTTGACGAACGCGCGCCATGGCCGCAGGCAGATACCTTTGGTACGATGATTTGTGCAAATAGCTTGCGCCATCGGCAATGAAGGGCGAACCACATGAAATCGGCCGTCAAAGGCGGTGCCGATATGCTCATCGAGGAGCGCCGTCAATTCATCCTCGCTCGGGTGCAGCGCGACGGTCGCGCCCTCATCTCGGATATGTCCGAGGCCCTCGGCATCTCGCGCATCACCATCCGCAAGGATTTTGATTGCCTTGCCTCCAAAGGACTGGTGCTGCGCAGCCACGGCGGCGCACTGCCCGCGCGCACACAGGGCACCGCACTTTTGGACCCGTCGCTGCTCGAGAAGGAACAAAAGCAATTCAAGGAAAAGCTGCGCATTGCCAAAGCCGCCGCGGCGTTGGTAGCGGAGGGCATGTGCATCGTGCTCGACTCGGGCACGACAACCACGGCCATTGCCCGCGAGTTGCGGCGGTTTTCGCGCCTCACCGTGATTACCAATGCCGTGAACATTGCCACCAAGCTGGCGGACACGGATTTTGAAGTCATCCTGACGGGCGGCACATTGCGCAAGAGCTCGTTTTCACTGGTCGGCCCATTGACTGAGGACATGCTGCACTCCATGCGCGCCGACCTGCTCTTTCTCGGTGTGGATGGATTCGACGTGAAGGCGGGCGTGATGACGCCGAACCTGCTTGAATCGCGCGTGAATCGCGCGATGGTGGATTCGGCTGCGCGCGTGGTCGCGGTTTGCGACTCCACCAAGTTCGCTCGCCGCAGCCTTGCCTTGATCGTGCCCACCTCGCGCATCCACGCCGTCATTACCGATCATCGGATCTCCGCTGCGGATCTGGAAGCGCTGACGGGCGCAGGCATCGAGGTCATCCGCGTCTGACGCGGCTCTCACCACGGACTTTATGGGACGCACGCGGACGCATACGCCTGTAATACCGACCGGATGCGGTGCTTGACGATCGCCAGCGAATCGAGCTGCAGCTCGCCGGCACGCACCGCCTGGTACGCCTCCGGAAGGTAGTCGCTCAACATGGTCTCGGGGATCGAAGTTTCCTGCAGATTCTTCATCAGCGCGCCCACCGCCGCTTTGGCCCGCAGATTTGTCCAGTAATAGCGGACGCGGTCGCTATAGCTGTAGCGCCGCAACAGCCTCGTAGTCCGCTCCCCGCCCGTGTAGTAGCGCTCCCAGTGCTGCGGGTCATCCAGCATCACTTGCTCCATCACTTCAGCCAGCCGCGAGGACTTTGCCGCAGGCACCAGTTCGGCTTCTATCCGTTCCAGGGCATCGAGGGCCTCGCGCATGGCAAAGGTAAGCGCGGGGCCCACCTTCAGGATCACAAAGCCATCATGCACCAGGCTGCTGTAGGAGTCCGGCCGCTGATAATCGGTCGAGTGCGCCTCATAGATCAGCTCGTTTTCTTCCTTCAGCAGTTGCGTCAGATGCGCGGCCGGCGTGGGGTCATAATCCACCACGCTCAGATGGTTGAACTCCAGGCCCGGCTGCACCACCAGTGCAATCACCCGCGGCCAAACGGCGCTCAAACCTCTCTCGGCAAAAATGCGCCGATGCACTTCAAGGGTCTTGGCAGCGGCCTCGCGGGAAGTGGGCTCCAGGTGCGGCAGACTCTCGGTTGCGCCGCCCGGAACGGGAACCTCCGTGCCGATGACATAAACCGTCTGGCTGGCGCTGGCCGCCAGTTCCGCAGCTGCGCACAGGGTGGCCGCGCGGATCGCGATCGTCTCGTCCGATAGCGGACCCTGTTCATTTGCACACGCCATGCTGGCATCCAGATGGATTTTCGTGAACCCTGCCTGCGCGTAGGCCACGACCATTCGCTTCGCTTCAAGCATGGCCTCGGCCGCAGGTTGGTGCCGCCACGGGTTCGGCCCCAGATGATCGCCGCCCAGGATTAGCCGCTTGGTGTTGAATCCTGTGGCGCGCGCGATCTCTTCCACCCGTTGCCGGAAATCTGCCGGCGTCATGCCGGTGTAGCCGCCTAGATGGTTCACCTGATTCGATGTAGCCTCAATCAATAGCGGCGCATCATCGGCAATGGCCTGCTCCATGGCCGCTTCCAACACCCACGGATGCGCCGAGCACACCGAATAGATTCCCCGTGGTTCTCCTTTATGCCAGTCCGCTACCAACTGCTTTAGATAATTCGGCACTTCTTTCCTCCCGCTTGCGCTGGCGCCGATTCCTGGATGGGCGTGGCTTCCGGAGTCAGTACTGCAAATGGCCTGAGAACAATCCTGTGAACAGTTGCTGCGCGCAGTGCGATCGCCGCAAATGCAATGCGTATGGTTGAACATTGGCGCGGCGCTGCTTTCCAATCTAGTCTAGGCTAAGTTTACACAAAAGGAAATAAAAAGCAATAAAAGAGTTGAAATAGAAACATGGCCGCGACTATACTGATTTTCGTCAGCAGTTTCTATTTCCCGCGCTTTTCAGCGAACATGGAGCCATGATGGCGGGTCCAATTTCGAAGCAAGAGGATAAGTTTGTCGCGATGGTGAATGCTCGGGCGCAGGTCGACCTCCGGCTGCGCGATTTTGCCCCCCGCGCAAGCCTGAAGGTGCCGGAACACACCGTCACACATCCCCGCTTTCCAGTCATCGACTACCACAATCATCTCGACTCGCTTGAGCCGGACGAGGTTCTCCGCGTGATGGATTGCTGCGGCGTGGAGAAGCTCATCAACATCACCATGCAGACCGGCCGCCCGGCCCTCGACATCATCGATCGCTTTCATGGCGCCGCGCCGGAGCGTTTTTACTGCTACGGCTGGATGGACTGGTCGGGTGTGGAGCGTGCCGATTTCATGGAGCGATCGCTCGACCGCCTGGAGCAATTGGTTGAGCACGGCGCGCGCGGCATCAAGATCTGGAAGGACCTGGGGCTGAGCGTGCGCGATGGCTCCGGCGCCCTGCTGCGCATCGATGATGAGCGCCTGGCGCCCCTGTTCGACAAGGCCGCTGAGCTGGGCATCCCGGTCATGTTCCACACCGCCGACCCCGACGCGTTCTTTGCGCCCATCGACGAATTCAACGAGCGCTACGAGGAGTTGGCCGCTCATCCGGACTGGAGTTTCCACGGCTTGCCGATTTCGAAGGCCGAGCTGATCGAGCAACGCAATCGCGTCTTTGCCCGCCATCCCAAGACCACGTTCGTGGGCGCGCACCTGGCCGAGGGCAGCGAGAACCTGGCCTCCGTCGCCGCACTATTAGACCTGCATCCCAATCTCTACATCGATATCAGCGCGCGCGTGGCTGAACTGGGACGCCAGCCATATACCGCGCGCAGCTTCCTGCTGCATTACGCGGACCGGATTCTCTTTGGCGCCGATCTGCTGCCGGAAGTGGAGATGTACCGCCTCTACTATCGGTTCCTTGAAACCGCCGATGAGTACTTCGAGTACCCCTCCCACGCCTCGCGCCAGGGCCGCTGGACGATTTGCGGGGTCTTTCTGCCGGACGATGTTCTGCGCAAGATTTACCGCGACAATGCCCTCAAGTTGCTCAAGCTGGATAGAGCCTGAATCCAGAGACACGCCGGAACTCAATAATACGGGGTTTCCTTACATATCTTTGCCTTGCCTCTGGAGTGGCCTCACTTGCTGGAATGCCCGGTAAACTCCACTTCCCAATCCACAGCTTCCTTCTGTCCCGGGAAACTTATCTTCAATGATTGGCCAGTGACTTCATGGCTCACTGGGACTTGGGATTTTCCCCCGGATGTCGCACGTATCCGGGAGACCGTAACTTGATCGGGAACGTAGAACCAGAGTGTATAGACATCCCCCGGCACGCTGGACGACGTGCCGCGCAGCTGGTTCTTCGCACTGTCCCATGCCAGGCCGGCAATCGAATAGGCGCCCGTGATGTGGCGGGAGGTTGCCACCAGCTGCGGTCGATTCAACCACGGATGGATCAGGAACACCCTGGTATCGTGTGGCTGAATCGCCACCTTCATTCGGTCCCGGAAAACGCCAACCAGCTTCTGGTCCCAAAAGTCAAAGACAATGTAGCGGGAACCGGCGTCGAGTCCCAGCTTGTCGGCGAAGAGAAGCTCTCTGGTAGCCGTCTCACCTCTCCAGTTGGTCATGCCCACCACATCGTAGATCCCCGACATAGAGTTAACCTTCAGGTCGAGTATCTCTGGATAGTTGTGGATGTAAACGTCGGGACTCGTATGTTGAAACCTGCCGTAATTCATGTCGGTGCCGCGGCTGAACAGGTCAATAGGAAGGATGGGCAGGGTCGGCAACGTCTGCTGTAGCAATCTGGTTCTCTCTCGAGGCAGTTCGGTAGTCACGCTGGCCACAGAGTAGACAACTCCCGTAAGAGCCTCGAATGTAACCAGAGTGCGCGCTTCCGCCAGAGTAGTGCCAAATCCTGCTTCGGAGTCGTTGCGCTCCCGGGCATTTTCTATGAAGTGCGGCGGCCTCTTCTGCTTCGCTTCCTCGAGCGTCATCCAGGGCGAGACATCCATGCCCTCGCCGGCCGTCAGGTAAAAAACCAGGTGATTCAAGAATGCGTTGTCGTTGATGGAGCTCAACAGCCTGTGCATTCCTTGCCAGGCGTTATAGTCGTCGTACCCGTTCCAATACGTCGTAAAGTACCCGATTCCATCCAGTGGAGTTCCTTCGGGCGATCCCTCGAGCAATGTATTCGGCCCGAGCGTCTCGCGAAGCAGCTTCATGCGGTTGCGATAAGCAGCCACGGGATCGATTGACTTGTCGTAGAGCCTGTTGCGGTCAACCGTCGGGTCATATTTGGGAAGAGCGAAGTCGCCATCGAACTTGAAGTACTGGAAACCCCAGTTATGCAACGTGGTAAATTCCTTCACGAGGAAGTCAAGAACAGCAGGGTTTGTGTCATCGAGCGAGGGCGTTTCGTAATCTTTGATGAACTGCCCCTGCTTGTCGCGCAGGTACCACTCGGGATGCTGCTCCGTGGCTCCGGCATAGACATTGGGAACGATCCATAGTCCAGGACGCAGCCCTTTTGACTTGATGTATTCGGCGAGCCATTGGGGACCGTGGGGGAACTTCGCCTCATCCCACTTTCCAGTCCAGGAGTGCTCTCCTGCTTTCCCCCGGTCGTAGCCGTCATCCAAAAGAACGTATTGAAAACCGTAAAGCTTCAGGTTCTTCGCGATCCAATCTGTATTCCGAACGATGTCATCTTCCGTGACATCCTGGTAGTAGGCGCTCCAACTGCCCCAGACTATGGGAGCTGTGGCAAAGTACGAGTCATCGAAAGCCGTATAGAAAGGAGCACCGAGAGTGTTGGTGAAGTAATCGGGAAGAAGACGGATGAGCGCGTTGCCCGGCACAGGGAGGGTGATATCGAGCAGATCCTGGTCTTGACTGTTGCGCCGCATCGATGTCTGCTCAGGGAAGTCGATGGCCGTGTCGCTGGTGCGGTCAAAGAGGCCGTGCAGGTTTGCACCCGACACCTGCCCTAAAGCAAAGTACATGCACTCCGGATTTCGGACGGGAAGAAAGGATTGGCGCCTGGTCTCAGTGCCACCCCAGCCGTTCACCGCATTCGTTCCCACCCAGGTAACCGGTACTCCTTGCACATCCAGCAACCGCGCCACAATCCGGCTCGGTGATGCCGGCGCTTGCGCCGTCAGAACGCCGTCCGCGGAGGTTGTAGAGATCCTGAGCGCATCGGGACCAAGTTCGAATTCCCACGCGGTGCGGGGTTCAGAGGTGCGAATGCTGATTCCACTCTCACCATTCTTCTCGACCAACCAGGTGGTGGGCCGCCGCAGTTCGTGTCCGCCGCGCATATTCAGTCGAACATCTTTCAGAATCGTTCCCAAATTCCGACGGCTGATGCTCAGCGTGGCCTGTTCCGTGTCGACGGCGATGGTCCAGCCGTTACTGCTCATGCTGGTGAATGAGGCGGCTTGTGCCCGGCCAAGCTGAGCGGCTACAAGCATTCCAATCGCTGCCAGATAGACTTTAACCATGTCTTGCTCCCGATGGCTCACCCGCAAGCTTACGCCCCGCGGTGATGGTGTTGGGTTCGGCCTTCAACTGCGATTCCCCTTTTCCCCAAGCGTGAGCCTCGAGGTCGCTCTTAACGCAAGAATCCAATATAAGGAATTTCATATCAATATGTTAGCTTGAGCTTTGATGGACCTATCAGCACCCTGTCGATACGACGGCTCAAGATATTTATACCAAATATATTAACGTTTATACGTTTATATTTAATGATATTATTGTGTGGGAGTGGATCGCTACAATTTACGTGAGAGGAAATTTTGATGGTTCTCAGTCTGGGCATCCTGGACATTGGCAAGCAATATTTCTACGGGCAGGCAAAGACACAAATATTTGATTCCAGGAGAGATCTTGGCATCGCCGCCGCCCAACGCGCTTCGGAGTGCATTCATAACGCTATCCTTGACCGCGGTCGCGCGCGGGTGATGATCGCAACCGGGAACTCGCAGTTAGATGTGTCCACTGCATTGGTTGAGCAGACCTCCATTGACTGGGGCCGGGTCGATCTATTTCATATGGACGAATATGTGGGGTTGGACGCCGACCATCCAGCCAGCTTCCGCAGGTGGATCAAAGAGCGTATTGTTGATCGCGTCCACCCGGCCAGCGTGGCTTATATTGAGGGCAATGCCCCGGATTTGAAGACCGAATTGGACCGCTATGCCGGCCTGTTGCAGCAACAGCCCATGGATGTTGCGTTCATCGGATTTGGAGAGAACGGCCATATTGCGTTTAACGACCCGGGCATGGCCAACTTCTTCGATCCGCTGGCGATGAAATGTGTCGATTTGGACCCGGAGTGCCGGGCGCAACAGGTCAACGAAGGACATTTTAAGACCGTCGACGAAGTTCCACGGCAAGCCCTCTCCGTCAGTTGCTCCGGACTTTTGCGGGCGCGCTCCTGGATCTGCTGCGTACCGGAGGGCCGGAAAGCAAAAGCTGTGCATCGGGCGCTGAACGGACCCATCGGAACCGCCTGCCCGGCCTCGGTGGTGCGCCTGCATTTGGATGCCAGGGTGTATCTGGATCGCGACTCGGCTGCGCTGCTGGGGCCTCCTGTCAACGATTGAGAAATGTTGGAAATTGCAATTCGAGCCATGGTCCTGCAGTTTTTAGAGCGGTTTCGATTCACGTGTTGACATCTGAAGATGGTGCAAGGTGGCATTCTCTTGAGAAAATTCCACTTGGCATCGGGGTTTCTGTAAAGAGCAGAATCGAAACCGCTGTAAACGCGGGCGCGGGTGCGCGAGGCGATCTTGTGAAGACAAACGCGATGGGGGGAAGCAAAGGAGGAACGGCTTCCCTTTCCATTCAGAAAATCAGTCGAGCGCTTTTCTGGTGCGCGCTGGCCGGCATGGCGCATAGCATGCTGGCCTCTGCGCAGGTGAAGGCCGGTATGCGCGCGGTGCGCCCGGTGGAATCGCAGGAGGTGCTGGTGAACCCTGGAATCGGGTTTACGACCTTCCAGCGCTTCAATGGCGATCTGCTGAACGAAGGCGACAATTGGCCCGAGGGTTTCCCCATCGAGTACGAGGCGCTCCAGGCCAGGGGCAGCGCCCCGCGCGCCTACCCGGAGTCAACGGTTGCGTATCTTCGCATCTACTGGCGCTTTATTGAACCCGAAGAGGGCCGCTACGACTGGGATCAGATCGATCGCGCGCTGGCCGCGGCTCGGGCTCACGGCCAGCGGCTGATGCTGCGCGTGCCCGCTTACGGGTCCACGCTCCAGGATTCAGACGTGCCGGCCTGGTACCGCGTGAAAAACCATGAGCCCCTGCCGGGGAACGGCGCGCAGGCCGCCTCGCAGAAAATCGAGCCGAAATGGCTCGTCGATCCGGAAAACCCCGGCTATGCGCGCGATTACGGGCGGCTGGTCCGTGCGCTTGGGGCACGTTACGACGGCAATCCCGACCTCGAAGCCGTGGATATTGGCCTGGTGGGCGCATGGGGCGAAGGCGCAGGCAGCGACCGGCTTACGGAATCCACGCGCCATGCGCTGGTCCAGGCCTACATCGAGTCCTTTCACCGCACGCCGCTACTGGCGCAGCCGCAGGACGGGGCCTCGGTGGGCGAGATTCTGGCCGGTTCGCGCGCCGCAACCGGTTCGCCCGCGTCGCCCGCAGTCGGCTGGCGCGCCGACTGCCTGGGCGACATGCGCCCTGCATACGCGCACATGATCGACTACTATCCGGAGAAGCTGATTCAACTGCACCTGACCGATCTCTGGAAGACGGCACCGGTCAGCATGGAGTCCTGCTGGGTGATGCAGACCTGGCTCGATCGCGGATGGGATATTGACTACATCCTCGACAAGGCCATCCAGTGGCACGTGTCGACCTTCAACAACAAGTCCTCCGCTGTGCCGGCGGCGCTCGAGCCAAAAGTCAAGGCGTGGCTGAACCGCATGGGTTATCGATTTGTGCTGGAGCGGTTTACTTGGACGGCAACAGTGGATCGAAGCCGCAAGCTGGAGTTCGGAGCGCTGGTGACGAACAAAGGCGATGCTCCCATCTACCGGCCCTATCAACTCGCGCTGCGCATTCGCGGCGCGCAAACCGAGCAGATTTTCGTGACCGACGCGCCGCTTGAGCAATGGCTGCCCGGCGACAGCTACTACGAAAGCGCCGTCTTTCTGCCATCCGGGCTGGCCGATGGCGCGTATCAGATCGATGTGGCCCTGGTCGATCCCGGCACCCGGAAACCGGCCGTGAAGATGGCCATCGAAGGGGTGGCGGCCGATGGCTGGTACCCGATGGGCGCATTTGAGCTGCGCGCTCAAACAACGCACTAAACGGTCAGGGCGCTGCGCAGGCAAGCAGGGCGCTCAGGCAGAGGGCGGCCGCAGGACGCGGCGCAGAAGGAGCAGACCATGTCAATCGATGTTTCCCGGCGCGAGTTTGTCAAACTAAGCGCGATTGGAGCCATGAGCCTTGGGATCGGCCGCGAAGCCGCCGGGCAGGACGCCGCGCCGGCAGCGACCCAGCCGGTGCGCACGAATCCCGGCATGTTCGAAGTGCCGTTCGAAAAGAAAGACCCGCGCATCGGAATGATCGGCATGGGGGCGCGGGGCTCGGGGTTGCTGAACAATCTGCTCGCCGCCGACGCGAAGATCGTGGCCGTCTGCGACCTGCTGATGGAAAAGACCGACGCGGCCAGCGCCACGATCGAGAAGTCCGGGCAAAAAGCGCCCGCCGCGTACAACGGCGCCGAGCACGCCTTCGAGCAACTCGTGAAGCGCGACGACATCGACCTGGTCATCGCCGCCACACCCTGGCGCTGGCACGTGGAGATGGCGGTGGCCGCCATGCAGGCCGGCAAGCATGCGGCCGTGGAAGTGCCCGCGGCCATCTCGATCGAGGACTGCTGGCGGATGGTGGACGTATCGGAACAGACGCGCCGCCACTGCATCATGCTCGAGAACTGCTGTTACGGCTACAACGAAACCCTGGTGCTGCGCATGTGCCGCGCGGGCCTACTGGGAGAGATACTCTACGGCGAAGGCGCCTACCTGCACGACATCCGCGCGGAGTTATTCAATACCTTTGGCAACGGCCTTTGGCGCCGGGCGGAACACACCGAGCGCAACGGCAACCTTTATCCCACCCACGGGCTGGGCCCGGTGGCCAATTACCTGGGTATCCAGCGCGGCGACCGCTTTGCCTACATGGTTTCAATGAGCACGCCGGAGCGCGGCCTTTCGCTCTATCGCCAGCAACACCTGGCCGACACCGATCCCCGCTGGGCCGAACGCTATGTGACCGGGGATCTGAACACCTCGCTGATCAAGACCGCCAAGGGGATGACGATCACCGTCAAGCACGATGTTTCCAACCCCCATCCCTACGACCGCATCAATGTTGTAGGCGGCACCAAGGGCGTTTTTGCTGACTACCCGCCGCGCCTTTATCTGGATGGGCAGCCGGGCACGGAGGACTGGACGAACCTTGACGCCTTCAAGAACTACGCGCACCCGCTGTGGAAGAACAACGGCGAGATTGCCCGCAAGCTGGGCGGCCACGGGGGCATGGACTACATCGAGCTCTACCGGCTGTTGCAGTGCTTCCGCGAGGGGTTGCCGCCGGACATGGATGTTTACGACGCGGCGGCATGGTCCGCGGTGGGTCCGCTCAGCGTGGCCTCTGTGGCCCGCGGCAGCGCCCCGGTGGAGATTCCCGATTTCACGCGCGGCGGCTGGCAGCAGCGGCCGGATACCCCGATTGCCACCATGTAGAAGCGCGCCCTACGCGCTGCCACAGGCTTCTGTTTTTCGATTGAGGAGACGGTATCGCTTTCTTCTTCTTGAAAGCGGCACATCATTGATATGCTGATGATTAGCAATTAACGGGTGTAAAGTCGGAATTGCCGTAATCTGGCTGGGGATTTCGAAAGGGCAGTTTTCTCCGCGGGAAGGGCCCTTCGCTCCACCGCCCCACCCATTCCGATTTTGCGATGAGAAGGAAATCGATGAGCACGAACACCCCCAACACCAACTTCGCACCCACCGGAGGCGTGCAGGAAAAACTCACTGCTTCCAGCGCCGCCCCAAGTTTACAAACCATCCGCCGCGTATCTCTCAAGGACCGAGCCGTGCAGCAGATTCGCGAGGCCATTGAGCGCGGAGAGCTGAAGGCGGGCGAGCCTTTGACCGAACTCGGCTTGGCCAAAAAGCTGGGAGTCGGCCAGCCCACGATCCGCGAAGCCCTGCTGGAATTGATATTTCTCGGTTTCATCGAGCGCCACGGCCCTAGAAAAACCCGCGTAACGCTGCTCAACCAGGGGATGATCGACGACATTTATATCGTCCGCGTGCGACTCGAGTGCCTCGCCGCCGAATTGGTAGCTGGGCAGGAAAAACCGGATTTGCGAGAGTGCTGGAAACAGGTTCGCAATCTCGAGAGCGCAGCCGGCAGCGGTTTGGCCGTTAGCTTTTACCAGGCGGATCTCGGCTTCCACCGGGCGCTATGGAAAACCGCGGGGAACGAAAGTCTCAGCTCCTGCCTGGAGTTGCTGGTTCCCCGCCTCATGACCTTCAGCATCATTCAGCGCGTGAAGCCAGGGACTGAAAAAATGGTCGCCATTGCCGCGGTTCATCGCGAGCTGCTGCAAGCCATCGAAGCCCGTGTAAGCAATATCGAAGCCGTGCGGAGCATTATGCAGCGCTCTATGGAAGACGCATGGTTGGACGACAAGGAGCTGCCCAAGTTCGTTTCCACCGCGGCCGAGTAGATTTCAGACGGACGCCGAAGACCGCTGGCTCCCGGCGCCTGTCTCAGGCAACTTATTCCCGATGCGCGCCTTTCCGCTCCCTTCGAACATCTGTTCGATTTCTTCGAGACTTTTCCCTTTGGTCTCAGGCAGCACAAAAACCGCCAATAGAAAATAGCCCGCCGTAGCAACCGCGCAGCAGCCGAACAGCGTCGCGTAGCCAAAATGCGTCACCACGCTGAGGAAGGCTCCGGCGATCGAAGTCGAAACGCCCTGATTCAGAACCAGGGCAATCCCCATTCCCACGGAACGTATGCGTATGGGCATTAGCTCAGACAGCACCAGCCAGACCACCACGCCCGGGCCGATGGAATGACTGGAAATGAAAATGGCCAGCAGCAGAGCGGCAATCCATCCGCTGCTTTCCCCCGGCGCCGGACCAAGCTCGGCACGGTGAACCATCAAGCGCGCGTTGGCATGCTTCGCAGCGGGCTCAATTCGCAAGGTTTCATTGGCGTCGCTGTTGAGGCTGGCGCTCTTTTCCCCATCGCCATAGGAATAAAGAATCGACAGAACCACGGGCTTGCCGCTACTCCCGCTCCACGTTTTGAGGCTGGCGGCGGAAATCTGCAAGCTATTTCCGCCGATTGCGCTCTCTAGCTTTGTCCGCACATCGGTGTGCGTGGACTCGATACCGTGAAAGAGAAATGCGACGCCCAGCAGCGAAATAAAAAGCCCGCCCGTTCCTATCGTCAGTAGAAATTTGCGGCCCCTGGCGTCGATGAGCGGAATGGCGACGATGGTGACCAGGCAGTGCAGCAGCTTGACAAGCAAATCGCCTTGCGCGGCGTGAGGCGCTGTCATGCCAGCCTGCTTGAGAATCAGCACCTGATAACTCAAAATCGAGTTGACGCCGGAGGCCTGCGTACAGATGAGAACCGCGCAAGCCAGCAGGAACGGGAAGATGTACTTCCTCTGCAGCAGAGAGCCTTCCTTTGCCCCGGTGTTCTGCTTTACCGCGACTGCAGCTTCCATCTGCGCCATCTCCGCGCGCGCTTCCTCCGGACTCAGGGTGCGGCGGCACACCGCAAGCGCCTCATCGATGCGGCCCTTGCGGTAGAGCCAGCGCGGAGACTCGGTCAAAAAAAACGTTCCGGCAAAGAAGCACAGGCCTGGATAGATCACGGCCATAAACATGCTTCGCCAGGCATGATCTTCAGCAGCGCGAATCAGCCAGGGATCGCCGTGCGCCGCATCGATGGCGAACGTCGCCTCACGAATGAAGTACCAGCCGGTGAGCGACGCTACCACGACGCCGAAGGTCAGCATGAACTGAAAGATGGCGGTTCCCCGGCCTCTCTTTTCCGCGCTCAGGGACTCGGCCAGATAGAGCGGCACCACTACGGCGATGACGCCGCCGCTCATTCCCTGGAGCAAGCGGCCGGCCAGAAGGATGGCAAAACCGCGCGAGCCAACGATCAGCGCCACGCTGACGACGAAGAGCAGGCCGCTGACGATCATCATCTTCTTGCGTCCCAGCCAGTCGGCCAGCAGGCCCGCCAGCAGCGACGAGACCATGCTGCCGGCCAATACGGCAGCTACTATGGCCGACGTCTCAACCACGGTCAGATCGATCGTCTTGCCGACATAAAGAAGCGCCGCGGATATAACGCCGATATCGACGCCATACAGCAGCCCACCCAGCCCGGCAATCAAAAGCAGGTAGCGCGCATAAAATGCACGGCGATGGTCGGTCGCAGTTTCCATGGTCTCTTTCTTTTCAATGTACGCGTCGCGAAGGCGCGGCGCCCGCTCTATATCCGCACAAAGATCTTCTGGCGGTACATCCAGTAAAGGATCAGCCAGTAGACGGCGAAGACGCCTGTGCCCAGCAGCAGAGGTTCCATGCTCGGCCCCAGCGCGAGAAAGATGCCGCTGCCCAGGTGGATCAGGAGGCTGCCCGCGACGAACTTCTCCATGAGGCTCAGAATCATGTAGGCGGAGATGGAGTTGCTGCCCACCACCAGCATCGGCCACACGCAGCGCTGACCGGCTCTACCGCGCACGAACCAGGCCAGAGCCGCGAGGCATAAGAAGCAGACGCCGCCGCTCTCGATCGTCCAACTCGGCGTCCACAGGCGCTTGACGGAGGGGCAGATACCGGCCACATGCAGCAGCAGGCCCGCAGTAATGGCTGCAACGCCAACCGCGGCCGCACGCAGCGTAGCCCGGCGGTCGTCGAGATCCCGAAACCACTGCCCGGCAAAGATGCCCAGAACCATGGTGCCGATGGTGGGCAGGAAACTAAGCGTGACGTAACCGCCGGCATTGCCGGTAAAGGGCGCCTGACGCGGAAACAGATTCAGAAACCAGAGATCGAAGGCCGCGCCGAGATTCATGCCCTTGCTCCAATGCAGGCCAAAACCGTCGCCGGCATGAATCCAACTGGAGGGATGGAGCAGGCTCAGATAACTGAAGGCCGCGCCGGGCGCCGGATAAAGCGCCCACGCCAGCCAGTATCCGGCCAGTAATGCGGCCAGCGCGGCCCATTGCTGGCGCGGCTTGAGAAAAGCGATGCCAAAAGCGGCCAGATACCCCAGCCCGATTTGCGTTAGGGTGTCTTCGAAGGTGAAATTGGTGCGGGGAGAACTGGTGGAGCGAATGAAGATGCCGAGCGCTACCAGCACCAGCGCGCGCCACGCCGCGTGGCCTGTCATGCCTGCTAGCGACGCGCCTTTGCGGCGGCGGGCGCGGATGCTGAACGGCAGCGCCGCGCCCACTAGAAACGTAAACGCGGGCTGGATCATGTCGTGGGGCAGAAGACCGACCCAGTCGCTGTGCACCTCACCCCAGTTGAGCAGTTGCAAAAAACTGTTTTGCGGATTGGCGGCGGCCACTACGGGAATGTGCATGGCCTCGGTCATCAGCATGACCATGACCAAGCCGCGGAATGCGTCGATGGCCAGATTGCGCCCCTGAGCGGGAGCACCCGCTGCCGGACTGGCAGCGGGCGCTGTGAAACTTGCCGTGTTGAGTTGTGCGGGGCTACGCGCCGGGAGGAGGCTTCCCAACCGCTCCTGCAACCAAAAGCGCACGGCAAGCATGTCGATCCCTTCATTCGCCTGGTTCCAATTTCGATGTACCCAGCTTAGAGCTTTCCCGCCCTTGCGACAGAAGAAAATCGCAAGGACGGGGTTTGGGGCACAGCGACTCTGGAACCGCTTTAGAATTCGTACTTGGCCGAGAGCTGAAGTTGCCGCGGCACAGAACGAACTCCGGTGATCTGTCCAAAGTTGGAATCCTGGACGTTGTTGTCAGGGTTGCTGTAGCTCGAGATGTTGAAGGCATTGGTGGCATCGGCGCGCAGACCGAGTTTGTGCTCCCGGTACAGTTTGAAGTCTTTGAAGAGCGAGAGATCGAACTGAGTATAGCTCGGCGCGCGCTGTTCGCCGACCTTCGCGTTGCCATAGGTGCCGTTCGCCGGGCTGGCATAGGCGCAAACACCGTTGTCGGTCAGACCGCAACCCACAACCGATGGATCGGTGCCGAACCAGTGATAGACATTGCGGTTCTTGATGATCAGCGGGCGCAGGTGCTCGCCGCGCTGCGACGACTTGGTGTTGTTGGTATAGGCGTTGTTGCTGTTGTTGAAGATGGTGACCGGGAATCCGCTGTAGAAGACGCCGGTTCCGGCCAGTTTCCATCCGCCAATGAATTCGTCAACCGCGTTGTTCACACCGCCGCCCAGGAGTTTTCCTTGTCCGAAGGGCAACTCGTAGACCGCCGAGCCGTTGATGTCCTCGTGCACGTCAAAGCCCGCCGGACCGTACTCGGCGTGGTTGTTATAGGCATTCTCGGCATAGGCCGGAGGGCCGGCGACGCTGGTGACGCCGAAGAATCCACGGGTGTTGGTCATACCGCGGCTCAGGGTGTAGTTGACGCTGGTTTCCAGTCCGCCGCGATTGCGCCGGCGGTAGGTAGCCTGCAAGCCGTTGTAGTCCATCATGCCTTCGGCTGCGGTTTCAAGCACCAGCCCGGCTTGCCCCACCAGCGAATAGTAAGGCGCCGGATCGGCAGCCGCGCAGGCCGTGGTATTGGGATTAGACTGCAACACTCCGCTGAGGGTGCAGGGCGAGTAGAGCTGATTGACGTCGATCACCTGGATCAGGCGCTGGCCCAACTGCCCCACATATCCGACGGAGAGAGAAGAGTAGTTGTTGATCTGATATTCGGTGGAGAGCGAGTACTCGTTGATCTCGGCCGGCTTCAGGTTCTTCTGCCATGCGTTGTAGGTCGTGCCGCTGTAATAAGCACTGCCCGTGGTGCCGCTGAAGCCGGTCTCTTCAGTAAAGGAGGTGCCGGCTGTGGTGCCGTTGGGGGCTGTGCCCGTGGCCTCGAACGATGGCTGCCACGGCGGATTGTAGGTGAGCCTGAGGGCTGCGCCGGTGCCCTCCAGGAAGCGCGTGATGCCGAATCCGGAGCGGATCACAATGCGATCTGTGGGCGAATACGACACGCCGATGCGCGGCATGATGCCTTGATAGTTCGGATCGTAGAGCGCCCGGCTGTTGCCGTTCTGGCCGGCCTCCTCCAGCGCGCCCGTACTCAGATTGACGCTGGCTTCCCGGTTGTGGATTTCGTAGATGGGCTGATTGACCTCGTAACGCACGCCCACGTTCACGGTCAGGTTGCGCAGAAGCTTATAGTCGTCCTGGAAGAAGTAGCCTGAGCGCCACTGGCGCTGCCCGGTGCGGCCGTTTACCGCGCCGATGCCCGCGTAGTAAGCGCGATCCAGCACGAAGTCCGCCACCGAGTAGCCGCCGGTCCCGTATCCGTTGGGGTTGGTGATCGTGGTCGCGGCGGGGTTCTCCGTGTAAACACCGGTAAAGTTGAACCAACCGAGCGCGCCGTCGTTGCCGGGGAAGAAGTTGTTCTGCTGATAACGCAGGAACTGCGCGCCCATCTTCAGGTTGTGATGGCCGTGGAGCCAGGTCAGGTCGTCGCCGTACTCAAAGGTATTGTCGATGAAGTTGGTGCCTGATCCCTTGGAGCCGAAGGCGGTCAGAGCGCTGATCACCTGATCGCTGAACCCTGGTAAAACTTGCGAACTGCCGCCGATGCCCAGCAGAGAGTTCCCGCTGTTGCCGAAAACGCCGGTAGTGTCCACGGGGTTACCGCTGATATAGCGAACACGCGTGTAGCCGGCGCGCGCCTCATTGACGATGCTGGGCGTGAACGTATGAATGTAGTTCAGCGCCAGGCCCTTGGTGGGGTAGGTCGATGCGGCCGCAAAAGTCAGCTCCAGGGGGTTGACCGAGGTGTCTCCGGCTTCGCCCTGTAGGTAACGGATAAAGCCCTGATCCTTTTCGCTGATCTTCCAGTCGATCTTTGCGTCTCCCTGGTTGTTATGCACGATCGATTTCGATGGCCCAACGTAGTTGTTCGTCACCGGCGAGTTCGGACTGGGCGAATTGTTGGGCAGCGGATAAAGCGCCGGATGAGCAAACAGGTACTTGGCTACTGGATTGTTGATGGGAACGTTGAGGTTGCCGGAGTAGGCCGCGTAACCGTTGCTCGGGTCGTAAAGCTGGATCAGGCTGGAGTTCGAGGCGCAGACGCCGCCATTACTCGAACACATAATCGCCGGGTTGAGCAGTTCCGAGAAGTCGCCGCTGCGCATCTTGGACGTGGCCACGGAGGCCGTGGTCACGCTGCCCTTGTGATAGCGCGCGGCTTCGTAGTCGGCAAAGAAAAAGATCCTCTTCAAATGCGGAACCGGACCACCGACCGTGCCGCCAAAGATGTCCTGGGTGTAGGACTGCTTGGGCGTGATGGTCTTGCTGTCCTTGTTGGCCCAGGTGTTGGCGTCCATCTGGTAGTTCTCGAGATAGGTAAAGGCGCTGCCGTGGTACTGGCTGGTTCCGCTCTTGAGGATGGCAAGTACATCGCCGCCGGCCACGTTGCCGTACTCGGCCTCGGCGTTGGTGGCCACAACCTTCACTTCCGCCAGCGAGTCGGGGCTGGGATTGTAGCCCACATAGTTGTTGATGGTTTCGTTGATTTCGATGCCGTCCAGCAGGTAGTTGTTCTGTTGCGTGCGGTTGGCATTGATCGACGCCTGCCCGGACTGCGAGTTGGAGCGCTCGATGGCGTTGGTGCCCAGCATGCCGGCCGGGTTGGTCTGCACCGCGCCGGGGATAAACAAAGTCAGCGCCTGGAAGTTGCGCGAGTTGAGAGGGACATTGGCGATGGCGGTCGTATCCAGCGTCGTGCCCAGAGTGGCATTTTCCGTGTCCAACAGGGGAGTTAGACCGGCATTGACCTCAACCTGCTCTTTGCCGCTTTGCACATTCAAGGTCGCGTTGATCGTCGCCAACTGGTCGGCTTCCAGCGGGAACGGCCCGAAGCTCTGCGCGCGAAAGCCCGCAGCTTCTATTTTCAGCTTGTACTCGCCGATCTGGAGGAAGCGAAGGTCGTACACGCCCGCCCCGTTTGTAACCGTCGAGTTGCTAATGCCTGTTTCAGTATTGGTAATGGTGATCTTTGCATTGACGATCACCGCCTTCTGCGGATCAGTGACGGTGCCAGTCACACTGCCTGTAATCGTTTGTGCGTGAAGCGCCACGGAAAACAGACAACCTAAGAGCACTACTTGCAGAAAACAAAACCAACGATGCCTAGTCATAGATTCAACTGCTCCTCATCGGTTAGAGTCGGGCCACCGGCATTTTCCATTCGCGTGCGCCAGATTCACTGAAGGCACTCGACGAAGACAGGAAATCACCGCATCCGACGCGAAGGGAAAGTCACCGCACGAAAGACCCCATCAGCACTGGGCCCTTTCGCGCTTCAGCCTCACAAGCGCTACGAATCGTAGAGTGATAGTACATACAATATTAACGTTTGTCAATCAAACACTTAACGTTAAACGATCATAATACACAGATTCATCATAACTAGCTGAAAATAAAGATCAATCTTCACAGAAGGCGCTAATCTCCCGGCGGTTCATGCACGGCAGAGCGCGAATTTTGGGACAAAAGCCGCCGCGCGGCGTCCTTTGGAACGCCCAGTTGCTTCGTCAAGACCGTCAAGCTTCTGCGCATGGTTGTGGTCGAGCCCACCAGATGCGATCCGTCATCGGCGCGGGCCACCAGGTCTTCGCCAATTTTCAAATTCCAACGTCCGAATCGGTAGTTTCCCGGTCCCAGCCCCGACGCCGAGATGCCGTCGGTGACGATAATGACCCGCTCATAACCCACCAGATCGAGATAATTTCGGAGGGCAAACAGGGGGATATGCGCGCCGTCTGCAATCATGCAGAGCCACAACCGCTCGCGCAGGCTCAACACGCGCTGCACGATGTTGTCATGACGGGGCAGCATGGCCGGGCAGCCGTTGCCGAGATGCGTAAACATGGTCAACCCGGCATCGATGGCAGCGCGCAGTGTTTCAACCGACGCATTGGTGTGGCCGGCGGAAATCACAATCTTGCGATCCGCCAGCATGCGCGTCACCGCCAAGCCGGGGTCGCATTCCGGAGCCAGCGTCACCAACCGCACCAGCCCTTCACCGGACTCGAGCAAATCTTCCATCGTCCCGCGGTCGCCGCACAAGATCGCATCCAACGGATGCGCGCCGCGAAATCCGGACTCCGGGCTGATGAACGGCCCTTCCAGATGCACACCGCGAATCATCTGCGCAATCTTCGCGCTCTGCCGGCGGAGCTCGCAGAGCCGCCGAAGCCTTGCCTTCATTTTCTCCAGGGTGTCTGTAATCAGAGTGGCGAGAATTCCATCCACGCCGTGGCTGGAGAGCAGCGCACACATTCCTTCCAGTTGCTCCCCTTCCAGTTCATCCCCATTCAGATCCACTCCGCCGTACCCATTGACTTGAAGATCGAAAAATCCCATTTCCCTTCCCGTTCCATTCGAGTTCAAGACTCTTCAGATGCGAAAAGCCGTTCTCCATCGGTTTCTGTACGCCTGATCTTACAACTCCGCTCGCTCACCGAGGGTCGCTCTTCGTAATCCGGTCGAGCAGCAGAGTCATGAAGCCGCTTGCGTCGGATGTGAGGCAGACCTGAGCATTCGGCGCGCCTTCTACTGGTCTGGTAAATCCCTTAT
Source organism: uncultured Occallatibacter sp. (assembly GCA_964569985.1). Taxonomy (GTDB): domain Bacteria; phylum Acidobacteriota; class Terriglobia; order Terriglobales; family Acidobacteriaceae; genus Telmatobacter. The sequence continues at coordinate 59,952 of CAZMWL010000001.1, read as the reverse complement.
CGTCGACTTCGAGCCGCATCGGCGTTGCTGGGCATAGCTCGGGACGAATAGCGTAGGCCACGGCGACGGGATCGAAGAGTGTCGGCGTGCGCAACTCGCTTGCGCCGGTCCACTCATGATACAGCAGGGTCAACTGGTCGGTGAGAGCAGAGCCGTGGGAGAAAATTGCTCCTTGCGCCGGAGCGCGCAAAGGAATCTGGGTCGAATCGAGCGGCATCACAAAGACAGGCACGCCGGCAGAAAGGAGAGCGCGCGCTCCTGCCGGATCGCAGATAATGTTCCACTCAGGATCTGGAGGCCGGGAAGCTCCGTTCTTATCGCTACCGTAGCCCCGGTAGATGCTGCCGCCCATCATCACCACTCGCTTGAGTTGGCGAAAGGTGGCCGCATCGCGTTCAATTGCCGCTTGAACGTTGACCAGCGGACCGATGGCAATCAGCGTGATCTGGCCAGGATGGGCGCGTATCTCGTCGAGCAGAAACGCAACCGCATCCGCGTGTTTCCGCTCGGGGGCCTGACGGGCGTACGCTGCCTGAGAGAAGACATTCTTATGCGGCGTGGCGATTCCCGCAGCTACCGGAATATCGGCACGGCCGATTGCACCGAGATATCGATCGAGTAGCCGCGCGCGCAGCTCCGTATCGCCATAGGCCGTCGTAACCCCCAGAATATGCAGTTCCGGACTGCGCAGCGCAAGAGCAAGCGCAAACGCATCGTCGATGTCGTCGCCGATATCGGTATCGATGATTGCAAGTTGCGGCCCGGCGTCAGTCTGTACAGTCTCCCCATGCACGTGCGGCACTGCGGCAACGGCCAGAACGACCACGATCAACGCCGAATAACATCTCCGATGTTTCGACAGTAGTAGAGACATGGAATCTCCCGTGATGAATTGTCTACTCGTTGTCAGGTTAAACCCAACAGAGCCAAGTGCGCGGGGACAAGATGTTGCCGTCTGCTTGATCTCGGCTCAAACCCGCGTGAAGAAACAATTGACCGCGTCGCGGTGAAGACTGCTCCATCGCTGGATCGCAATTTCAATTGACCGAATCGGCGCCCTGATCAATCCAACCAAACCAATCAACCGGATCTCCGCTGGCCGCCATGGTTCGCGCCGCCCATTGCGGCATCCGCTTACTACAGGCAAAAGCGGTGGGAACCGGTCAATCTCCGGCAACCACCGCTTCAGGTTTCAATCCATATTTTCAGTTCACTTACGAAGTTGGACCAGCGTGCGGCGAAACTCGCAATGCAAGTCGAACTTGCATTTCTGCGAACGCGACTTGCATTTTACGTGCCTCCGTACATGCCCCGTTTTGGCTCAGCCGCGCCCGCTCCTAAGAACAACCGGAGGTCGACCCGCAGCTCATGCAGCGGTAGCAACTGCCGTTGCGCACCATGATCGCGCCGCACACGTTGCAGCTCGGCGCGTCGCCCATGTCGTACATGTCGCGCATGGCGTCGGCTGCGTGGTACAACCCGCGATCCTGAAGGCTCGGCATGGGCGCGGAGCTGGCTGCCGCCGTTGCACGCGACTGTACTTCGGGAGCAATGCCTCCGCCTGCCTGCGCGCCGCCGCTATGCCCGCTCATCTGATTGAGTCGCTTGGCGACTTCCTCGGCCAGGTGCGCCAGGTGATCGCCCGACGAACCCGCCAGCTCTTCTTCGACGCCGCTCTCCTCGAGCAGGCTTGGCGAAGCCGGCAGCGCCGGCGCCTTGGGAGCCAGACCGGCGAACAGCGTCAACTGCTCGCCCGAGAGGAAGCGCAGATTGAGCCAGCGGAACATGTAATCCATCAGGCTCTTGGCATAGCCAATCTGCTCGTTGCCCGTCCAGCCCGAGGGCTCGAAGCGCGTGTGCGCAAACTTCTCGCACAGCACCTTGAGCGGCACGCCATGCTGCAGCGCCAGCGAAACCGAGGTGGCAAAAGCATCCATCAATCCGGAAACCGTCGATCCCTCCTTGGCCATGCGGATGAAAATCTCGCCCGGCTGGCCGTTGGGATAGAGCCCGACCGTGATGTAGCCCTCATGTCCCGCGATGGAAAACTTGTGCGTGAGGGACGCGCGCTCCGCTTGCAGGCGGTGGCGCACGGCGCGCGGCGGAGCCTTGAGGTCCTGCTCTTTCTTCTCCAGCTCACCGGCGTCAAGCAAAGGCGCGGCCGTGAGCACCGGAACCGCGGCTGCCGCGGCAATCTCTTCCATCGCCTTCTGGAAGGCCTGCGAGACCGCAAGCAACTGCTTCGCGCTAACCTCCAGCTTGTCCGCTCCGTGCGTCTCCAGCGTCTTCAAATCGGCTTCAGCGGCCGATTGCGACGCAGACAGATTGCTGAGCACCCGGCTGCCCACAGAATCCAGCGCCGAAGGCTCCTTCTTCGCGTCCATGCTCGTGTTCAGCGGCTGGGTTCCCTTCGACCCGTCGCGATAGATGGCCACCGCTTTGATGCCTTTTCTCCAGCTTTCGGCGTAGGCCTCGGCCACATCTTCCACGGTGGCTTCGTGCGGCAGGTTCACCGTTTTCGAAATTGCGCCCGAAAGGAACGGCTGCGCCGCCGCCATCATCTTGATGTGCCCCATGTAATGGATAGACCGCGTGCCCTTGGCCGGCTTGAAGCTGCAATCGAACACCGCCAGGTGCTCCGGCTTGATCCCCGGCGCGCCCTCGATCGTCCCCGTCGCGTCAATGTAGCTGACGATCGCGTTCACTTCTTCGTTGTCGTAGCCCAGCTTGAACAGCGCCGCCGGCACCGTGTTGTTCACGATCTTGATCATGCCGCCGCCCACCAGCTTCTTGTACTTCACCAGCGCCAGGTCCGGCTCGATGCCCGTGGTGTCGCAATCCATCATGAAGCCGATGGTGCCCGTGGGCGCCAGCACCGTCACCTGCGAGTTGCGGTAGCCGTAGCGCTCGCCGTAGAGCAATGCCATATCCCAGCACTCGCGGCTGGCTTCAAGCAGTGCCTCCAGCTGCGGCACCATAAACGGCTCGCCCGATGTCGCCGACTTGCCGATGTTGTTCACTTCCGCGCGGTGCATGCGGATCACGTCGAGGAACGGCTCGCGGTTGACGTAGAAGCCCGGGCAGGCTCCCCCCTGGTGCTCCACTGATGCCGTCAGCGGCGTGGCCGAAGCCACCGGCGGGCACTGCGAGGCGATGATTGCCGACTGCAGGTACGACTGTCCGCACATGATCGCCGTCATCGCCGCCGCCAGGTCGCGCCCGGCTTCGGAATCGTACGGCAGGCCAAACGACATCAGCAACGCGCCCAGGTTGGCGTAGCCCAGGCCCAGCGGCCGGTAGTCGTGCGAGTTGCGCGCGATGGCCTCGGTCGGATATCCCGAGTTGTCCACCAGGATCTCCATCGCCGTGGTCATCACCGAGACCGCGTGCCGATACGCAGCGACGTCGAACATTCCCGCCGGCGTAACGAAGCGCATCAGGTTCAGGCTCGCCAGGTTGCAGGCCGAGTTGTCCAGGAACATGTACTCGCTGCATGGATTCGACGCGTTGATACGCGCCGTGTTCTTCGAGGTGTGCCACTTGTTGATGGTGTCGTCGAACTGCATCCCCGGATCGCCGCACAGCCACGTGGACTCGGCGATCTTTTGCATAATCTCGCGCGCCTTGCGGGTTTCTACCGGCTGGTGGCCCTTTACCGTAAATGTGGTAAAGTCCCCATCGATTTCATAGGCGCGCATAAACTCGTCACTGACCCGTACCGAATTGTTGGCGTTCTGGAAGAAAATCGACGAAAACGCTTCGGAGTCCGGCCCGCTTCCGTCGTAGCCGGCCTTGATCAACGAAAAGGCCTTGGCTTCTTCCTTTGCTTTGCACTCGATAAACTCCAAAATGTCCGGATGGTCCACGTTCAAGATCACCATCTTGGCCGCGCGGCGTGTCTTGCCGCCGCTCTTGATGACGCCGGCAAAAGCGTCGAAGCCCCTCATGAAGCTCAACGGCCCCGACGCCTGCCCGCCGCCCGAAAGCAGTTCCATCGAGCCGCGCAGCGACGACAGATTCGTCCCCGTTCCCGATCCCCACTTGAAGAGCATGCCTTCGGTCTTGGCCAGGGTCAGGATCGAATCCAGCGAATCCTCCACCGCGTTGATGAAGCAGGCCGAGCACTGCGGGTTCCTGTAGCCCGTGGGCGCGTACTGCACTCCGCCCGTCACCGGATCCCAGTGCCAGTTCTGTCCGTCCGCATCTGGCTCCAGCCGGTCGCAGCCCACGTTAAACCACACCGGCGAGTTGAACGCGGCCTTCTGCGTCAGCAGCAGGTGCGACAGTTCGTCAAAGAAGATGACTGCATCCGCGGGCGAAGCAAAGTAGCCGCCGGCAATGCCCCAGTCGCGCACCGTCTCCGCCACGCGTCCCACCAGTTGCCGCACGCCCGTCTCCCGCTCCGCCGTCCCCATCTGCCCGTGCAGGTACTTTGAAGCCACAATATTGGTCGCCGTCATCGACCAGTCCGCCGGAACCTCCACGTCCTTCTGCTCGAAGATCGTGTTGCCCTTGGTGTCGGTAATGGCCGCGGTCCGGTGCTCCCACTGGAGCTCGTCATAGGGCGAAACGCCCTCCGTCGAAAAACGGCGTATAAACGTCAGTCCCTGCTGGGTCCGGGGGGTGGTTTGGAAGGCTGCGGTCGAAGTCTGAAGGTGGGCCTCGTTCATCTTGTTCCTCTCGATGGGGCAAAATCAGTAAAAAATACCGTGTGTCCGACGCGGGCGCCGGAGATGAGCACTACCTGCAAAACCTTGAAAAAGAACGGAAAACGGGGATGAATAAGGCCGCGAGCGTGAACATCGTCGCGGCTACCCTGCGCCCCATTTGCGCGGGTGTTTCGTTACAGTCCGATTACAGCCGCAGATGAAAAAGTACCGCTGTCCGTGGTGCGTGTCAACAACAAACCACAACATCTTGTATTTTGTTGGCATTTCGCGCACCTGCTCTCTAAACACCGCCATTTGCCTGTGGAAACCTGCAAACGGCCTTGCCTGGAGCGGGGTTGCGCGGTTCGTTTTGCACTCAAATCGAGGCAAACCCTCAAGCAAACCCAGGGCCCGTCCCATTTCCTGCACCACCCTCCAAGGGTAGCCCTTCCCTGGCCCCCTAACAAGGCGCAGAACTGGTGCAGAATGGCGCCTCTCCTGTGCGAATTGTGGACATCGGGGGACCGTTTCCCAGCCCAACTTCCGGCGGTCGGGAATTGCACTTGCTCAAAACAAAGAGCGGGCGCCCCATCCTTCGTTTCTCTCTGGCGAGGGGTAGGATCGCATGGTCGCCACGCGGAGGGAGGCCGGGAGGGAGCCCTCGCATTATTCCATCCACAAGAATCCAGAAAATCGAGTTTGCAGTGTGGCGGGCGCGGCCGCTGCGCGTGCAAGGGCCCGCGCTAAGGTTGGACCCGCAATCGCAGCCACAAGAAGGGTGAGCAGCAGAATGCGGGGAAGTCGCACGGTGGCAGCACACTGCCCCAATCCTCGCAATCACAATGATTTTCTTGGGTATTTCGCGACAAAACGCCGCAGCAGCAAGCTATGGAAATGAAATATGTGCGGCCCCGCGCGCTATCGCACACGAGGCCGTTTTCTCGACAGACGATCCTATCGCTGCGCCCCCTAGGGCCTGGAAACTTGAAAGGTCATCAGGACCGCAATCGTACAGTTGAACGACCCTGAGTTGGCCAGTTGATAGCTAATCTCGTCGCCGGGTAGGATCGTAAAGGCCTTCCCCAGATGCGACTCCAAAGCGCCCCCGTTGTCAACCAGCTTCACGCCGTTATAGTCGTGAATGTCGCCTCCCTTGTAAAAGGCTACCGAACCTATGTTAATTCGATACGCTGGCGTATTAAATGCTTTCACCTGGATCGATTGCACGTAGACGGTCGCAGTCAACGCATCGTATTGGTAGCCTTGGATCGGTTTCTTCATGACAAAGCTCGAAGCATTGAAAACCGTGACTCTGTTCCGCAGGCCCCAATCGCCATTAGTCGCAATGGTGATCGGGGACGGCACGGTTATTGTGGTGTAATCCCCGCCGCCGGCCTGAGAGAGCGCAGGCTTCGCACCAAAGAGATCTGTGCCGCCAGCCAATGCGGCCCCCGTGGCAAGGCCGACGAAACTTCTCCTATCGAAGAGCTTGTTCATTCTTCCTCCTTTGCCCCAATTTTGAGCCATGCGCGAGACACACGTTCAACTGCGCGTCCGCGAAGGGAAACCTCGTTACCTGTAAATGTGCATTGCAGGGAAGCCCGTGACCCTTTGCAAACAGCAGTATCAGCGGCCCGTGAACTGGGAATGGCTGGAGGATAGCTTGGAAGCTGGGGAAGTCAAGGATAAAGTATCTGGATTTGGAAAAAAGAGGCATTACGAAAGGAAAGCACTACGAGTAAGTAATCGGTGTTACTAACTCAAAGCTAACTACGCCGAGGGATAAGAACGCCGCCCGTTGCGGGGCGGCGTTTTTGTTTACTTCGTCAACGGAGTTGGTTGTTTTCAACTCGGGAGTTAGTTGCTCGACTTGGTTTCAATCCTCATGCCGTAGAACGATTTGTGCACGAAGAACACCGACACCAGGAAGAATACGACGGCCAGCACATGGGTAAGCAGCGGATTGTTCGAGGTGAGCGTCACGGCAAGCTCGACTGCAAGCAATCCGAACAATGTCGTGAACTTGATAATCGGATTCATGGCCACCGACGAGGTGTCCTTGAATGGATCGCCAACCGTGTCGCCGATGACGGTCGCGTCGTGCAGAGGCGTGCCCTTTTGTTTCAGGTCGACTTCCACGATTTTCTTCGCGTTGTCCCAGGCGCCGCCGGCATTGGCCATGAAGATGGCCTCATACAGACCGAAGATCGCGATCGAGAACAGGTAGCCGATAAAAAGGAACGGCTCCATGAATGCGAACGCGAGCGTAGCGAAGAAGACGGCCAAAAAGATGTTGAACATTCCCTTCTGGGCGTACTTGGTACAGATTTCAACCACCTTCTTCGAGTCGGCGACCGAAGCCTTCTCCGCACCTTCCAGATGGATGTTGGCCTTGATGAACTCCACCGCCCGGTAAGCGCCGGTGGAAACCGCCTGCGTGGAAGCGCCTGCGAACCAGAAGATGACGGCTCCGCCGCAGATCAACCCGAGCATGAAGGGCGCGTGCAATAGAGAGAGGTTCTGAACGTTCACCGTCAGTCCGTGGGTCAGCGCCATGATGATCGAAAACGTCATCGTGGTTGCGCCCACCACGGCGGTGCCGATCAGTACCGGCTTGGCCGTTGCCTTGAAGGTGTTGCCGGCTCCATCGTTCGCTTCCAGTAAGTATTTTGCACGTTCGAACCTCGCCTCGATGCCGTAGTCCTTCTTCAACTCGGCTTCGATCCCGGGAACATTTTCGATCAGCGAGAGCTCATACACGGACTGCGCATTGTCGGTAACCGGCCCATAGGAATCGACTGCGATCGTCACCGGACCCATGCCCAGGAAGCCGAAGGCGACAAGGCCAAAGGCGAAGACGGCTGGAGCCAGCATCATTCCCGCCGGACTATCCTGCAGATTTGGTATGCCCAGGCTGAAGTAATAACCCAACCCCATGAGGGCGACCATGCTCAATCCCAGCCAGTAAGCCGAAAAATTGCCGGCCACGAATCCCGAGAGGATTCCCAGGGAGGCTCCGCCTTCCTGCGCCGATTTGACCACTTCTTTCACGTGCCCCGATTTGGTCGAAGTGAAAACCTTCACCAATTCGGGGATAACCGCGCCCGCCAGGGTTCCGCAGGAGATGATCGAAGCCAGCTTCCACCACAGCGTTCCGTCACCGAGAGTGGGAATCATCAGGTAAGAGACGATGTAGGTGAGGATGATGGAGGTGATGGATGTGATCCAGACCAGCGAGGTCAGCGGGGCTTCAAAGTCCATTTCGTCTGAATTCGCATACTTCGCCTTGGCGATTGCGCCATTCAGGAAGTATGCCGCCGAGCTCGAGACCAGCATGGCCACGCGCATCACGAAGATCCACACCAGAAGTTGCACTTGCGTCGTCGGGTTCGGCACCGCCAGCAGGATGAACGTGATCAGGGCCACGCCGGTAACGCCGTAGGTTTCAAAACCGTCCGCGCTGGGCCCCACCGAGTCGCCCGCATTGTCGCCCGTGCAATCGGCAATGACGCCCGGATTGCGCGCATCGTCTTCCTTGATCTTGAAGACGATCTTCATCAGGTCGGCGCCGATGTCGGCGATCTTGGTAAAGATGCCGCCGGCAATACGCAGGGCCGCCGCGCCCAGGCTTTCGCCAATCGCGAAGCCGATAAAACAGGGTCCCGCATAGCTGGCCGGGATGAACAGAAGAATACACAGCATGATGAGCAGCTCAACCGAGATCAGAAGCATGCCGATGCTCATGCCCGCCTTCAGCGGAATGGCCATGCAGGGATACGGTTTGCCGCGCAACGCGGCGAACGCCGTCCGCGAGTTCGCAAATGTGTTCACGCGAATGCCGAACCACGCCACTCCGTAGCTGCCTGCGATACCGACCAGCGAAAACGCCAGGATAATCGGCAGCGTAACCGCAACAGACTTTCCCGGTACCGGCGCCAGAACGCCAAAGTACAGCGCGATGATGACCGCAATGAACGACCAGAGCAGAAGGATGAATTTGCCCTGCGTCACCAGATACGTTTTGCAGGTCTCATAAATCAAGTCGGAAATTTCCAGCATCGTGCGATGCACCGGCAAATTCTTCAACTGCACATAGATCGCCAGGCCGAATAACAGGCCGCCGACGCAGAACAACAAGCCGATGGTCAGAAGGGCATGTCCGTTCAAGCCGAAAAAATGGCCGAAAATTACGCTCTTCAAATCCGGCAGGGTCAGGTTGGCTTCGCCGCCGCCCGCGTGTTCCGTCTGGGCGCAAGCGAATGTGGGAAGCAGCAGGCCCAGCAGAACCGCCGCCGTCCTTGGCTGCCGCTTCAGCAACGCTCCTGCGCCTCCCATGATGGCCGCGAACATCTTCCTGAAATCCGCCGAACCCATATGCGATGCAATGACCTGGCGCGCGAACCGTAACGCGACAAAAAACGAAACCAGGCTCACGCTGAGAATGAAATAGACACTACCCTGTACCGTCACATACCCTCCATCCAAAATGTTTTGAAGCCGCAAGAACCACGGCCCCGGATCGACCTCTCGAACTCCCCGGGGAATCGCCACGGGAAGGCTATCATCCGGATATCCGGCTGTCGAGTGACTGCTGTCACCGGAGAGGCAGGCGCCAGGAGAACAAGGGAATAAGGGTCCAAAATGGCACGGAGCAAGTCGGCGAGGCCGCCAGGCCGGCACACGTCCTGGCCCTTCCGTCCCTTAGTCCCTTCGTCCCTTGCTCCCTGCCCTTATTCGATGGGGATGTCGATCTTGTCGCCGGGCAGCGCAATCTTCAGGTTTTGCTCGTCCGAATTGCGCACCTGGCCGTGGGGCAGCGGATGCAGCTTGAACAGCACCAGAAGGTTGCGGTCCGGGTCGTCGAAGGCGGGAAAGCTGGCCGCCTGCTCGACGGAATAGCTGCTGTGCAGGTCTTCGAGTGTGCCGGGATCCATGTCGTTCCATGTGGCGTACCAACCCGGTTGATAAGCGGCCAGTTTGGGTGCGAGGTCCTCGGTGCCAAAGTCGTCGCACAAGCTGGGAACCTGGGTCAGCAGCGTGATCTCATCGCCGCTGATCGAATCCAGCAGCCGTTTGCCATTGGGATGCGTATCCATATAGAGCGCCAGTTGCGTGGCGGCGTTGACCCACGTGTATTCGGGGTGCGCGGCGTAGCGGATGGTTTGCGCTCCATGCACACCGGCCGCAGCCGCGGCCAGCAGCACCACGGCCCAGCCGAATCCGCGCGTCGAATTTGCCGCGCCCGGCGCGCTGGGCGGGCCTGTCCGATCCAGCAGCGTTTCAGCCCCCAGCGCCACCACAAAAAAGCAGAAAAACGCCGGCACTGCGAAGTAGCGCGGCTGGGGGTGGTTTTGCAGCGTCATAAACAGCACGTATCCTGCGACGGCCCACAGCGACGCGCCAAACAACGGATCGCGCCACAGTTTCCGCCCCCATGCGCTGCGCCAGGCAACAGCCGCAGCCAACACCACCGCGCCGGCCGCAAGAATCAAACTGTGATCCACCCACAAGAGGCCATGAAATGACCACCAGAACGACAGCAGCGGCCAATAAAACTCGGTGGGCTTTTCGTAGGTGTTCACAAAAAAGTAATACCTGTAGTCGCCTAGCAGACCAAAAGAGGCAATCAGCGCCATCCAGACGCCGAACACGGCGAGAGCCGCGCCCGCCATCGCCAGAGCGCAGCGCAGCGCCAACTTGCGCTGCTCCCACAGCGGCGCCACCATCGCCCAAAGCAGCGCCGGAAGAAGGAAAAGTCCCGTCGTCTTGGTCAGGACGATGAGCGCAAACAGCAGACCGATGCCAACCGCCCCCGGCACCGGCCGCCGCCGTTGCGGCAACCGCACGGCCAGAATCAGCGCCGCCAGCGTGAGCGCGATCTGCAGCGGCTCCAGAATCGCCAGCCGGCTGAAGCAATAGAGAAACGGGCTTGTGACCACCAGCGTCACGCCCAGCAGCGCCATCCAGCGCGGGCTCCGGCTGCCCGACCGTCGGCTGCGCAGCAGTAAGTAGCTCAGCGCCACGTTCAGGAAGAAGCACGCAACCGCCAACCCGCGCGCGGCCTCCACCGTCACGCCGGTGAAGAAAAACAGCAGCCACTCCAGAAACGGCCACACCGGAACCGCGACCGCCGGGTTAAAATCCCCTGCCATGTACCAGTTGCCAAACAGGTGTGCGCGGATGGCCGCGTTCCCATACCAGCCCTCATCGGTAAACTTGGCCCAGTCACAAAGCCAAGGCGAGCCATTGGGGAAATCGGCGCGCAAATGCCACGCGTGCAGCAGCGCAAAACCGGCGATGGCGACCAGCCACACCGCGTAGCCCCAGCGCCGCAGTGCCTTCGCCCGCTCGCTCACCTTCTCCGTCGTCAGGATTCGTTCCTTCGGCATGGCTTCCCTGGGCCCCCGGGCATTCCAGAATCCCGCCGAAAATGGGGAAATCGCCGGCTCGTTTCCACAACATCGGAGAAACGCAAGGTGCGCAGGAGATTGCCGCGGCGGGATGCACTTGAGTATATCGTTGGTTGACGGCGGGCCGTACCGCGCGCGCCCCTTTCGGCACTGCTCCCACCTTCTCCATTCCGTCCCTAACTTCCTGCTCAACCACCGGAATCACGGGCCGCCGGTTCATGTTTTCCCCTGCGCTGCCGATGAACCGTGTGTCGGATCAGAACAGAAACCTGGCCCAGAGGCGAGGCACGTTGAGATCCATGCAAAGCTCGGCTCAGTTCCAAACGCAGCCTTCCGTCTCCGGCCTCACGCTCGTGGAGTTGGACTCGCCGGCTGCCGCTTTCCATGTGGTCGGCGTCAGCGCGGTGTGGCGCAAGCTGCTCATGCAAGCGGAGATGGCTGCGCCGCATCTGCAAGTCGCGGCCATCGAGGGAGAGCACGGAAGCGGCAAGTATACCCTTGCGCGCTATCTCTTCAGCCGCTCGCCGCTCGTTGCCACCAGCTTCCAGCGACGCGACGCCCGGGAGTGGCTGGCCACCGACGCCGATCCCGCAACCCTTGCCGGCTTTACGTATCTCGATCGCGTGGATCTGCTCGCCCCTCCCGGACAGGGCCTGCTCCTCGGTGTCCTCAAAAATCTTCAGGATCGTCCGCCCGGCCGCGCCGTCCTGCTTGCCTCTTCGCAAACTCCGTTGCGCCAAATGGCCGGCCAGGGACTTCTGCTTCCCGATCTTGCGTTCCGCCTCACCGCCATCCGCTTCGCCATTCCGCCGCTGCGCCAGCGCCGCGAAGACATCCCTCCGCTCGCGCAGTTCCTCCTCGACGGACTCTGCACCCGCTACCAGCAGCGCCCGGTTGCGCTGGGGCCCGGCACCCTTGCCCGTCTCTTGCAACACACCTGGCCCGGCAACGTGCGCGAGCTCCTCAGCATCCTTGAGAACGCCCTGCTCGAAGCCGATAACGGCGTCATCCGGCCCCTCGACCTCTCTTTACCCGATGGCCCGCAGCCCTTTTTCGACTTGCAATCCGGCGCGCACGCGCCTCTGAGCCCCATGGGCCCCGGAGCAAACTTTGCAGCGAGCGGCTTTGAAGCCAGTCTCGATCCGCAAACTGCCGTCCAAGCCGCCAACCTGTCCCTTGACGCCATCATTCGCCGTCATGTGCAGTACGTGCTCGACCTCAATCGCGGCAACAAGCTCCGCACCGCCCGCCAGCTCCAGATCTCCCGCTCCACCCTCTACCGCATCCTCGCCAATCAGAACTTCCTGGCCCACTGAGCGCGCCAAGCCCGCGTAGCGGGCGCCAGACGGTAGCCCCAGGCGCGAGCCTGGGGAAAGCGGTTAAGTTCAGCACATCCAGCCCGCTTCAGCGGCTGTAAGACATACATGCAATTCCTGCGATGACTGAAAACAATCTGCAATCTGCATGACGCACTACACTGGAGCGTGTTTCATGAATCCGCCTTGTATCAGGGCACGATAAAAGGCAGAATTGAAAACAAATAAGTTATTGATTCTTCAATAGGCAGAATGGGCAGGATGGGCGAGATAGGCACATCTCAAGCACAAATTAGCACAAAATGTTGGCACGGGACGACGGCATGCATGGGCCGAAACTTCCTGATTGGCGACAAACCGCTCGCCGATCGACAGGCATGTCCGATCCGGGTGCGGCGGCTCTTGCTATTTCGGTTTCGCCTTCGTGTGCTTCGGATTTCGCTTGAATGCATTCAAAAAGAGTCTTGCCCCTAAAGCGAGCCATGGAAGCCCGAAGAGTATTGGGAATATTTCATGCTTTTCGGAGGCCGTCATTTCAAAGACTGCGCCAATGCAAGCGAACGCCAGCCCCCAAATCGCGATGCCCACTCGTTGGACCTTGGTTGCGTTCGGTGATCCTTTCCAGAGGAGACCATCGACGCTGCTGCTGTTAACCATCGCATCAGGCCACAGCGTATTTTGCTGCCTTGCCCTGACATCCTCGATCAATTGATCTTGAGCATCGCGATGGCTCATGCGTCCCAATATACTCCTCGATGCAAGGGGTTCAGGACAGAAGTGCCACCTGACGCAGGGTTCTGCCCGAGTCACCGCCCGTACGGAAGTTTCGGGCAGTCAACCCGTATCCGCGTTTCCGGCGAAGAGCCGCAGCACAAAATTAGCACAGAAATTTCCGGCAGTTTCGTTCGCGCATGAATCTGCGGCAGTTCGAGACATTGCTTTGTATCAGGGCACGACTTCACAGCTCGCTGAAAAACTCAACCAAAGGGGCCTTGTAACAAGGGCACGGCTTTAGCCGGGCCGATAAAGTCAGCAGAATGAGTTGGGCTTCAGCCCCTGCCAAATGATCCTTGGCTGAATTCGCTTCTTATTCGCACTTTTTCCGCAAGCTGTTCAGTCGTGCCGAAAAAGCCCCAAAAATTGAGGCGGGCTTTAGCCCCTGAGGGAAAGTTTTTTCAAACTGACCCACAGCGCAGAAGCGCCCGCGCGCCTCCACTCTTTTCACTTCTTCACTTGTTTTGGATCGCCGCTCCCGCCAGCGATCAACCGCGTTACAGCCCTTGCGCAGCCGTGGTCCCGGTGGGAGGAGCAGCCTTGTGGCGCTTGCTTCCGCTCCCGGCCTGGGTGGCTGGGCGCGGCGCGCGCGGCGGCGCGTAGCTCTTGTACACCGTGATGTGGAAGCAAGCCTGCCGAAACTCCTCTTCCACGTCGATCTTGCCCGCCGTTTGAAGCGCCAGCAGACGCCGGCGCATCCAGGCGATCTCGTTGCGGCTCAAACCGTCTTTTGCGATGTCAATGGTCGCGCCGGTCAGGTGCGGGCTCACAATATCGCCTTCCGCCGCGGCCGCGTTGCCATTGATTTCCATCAACCGCTTCTGGTATTCCATGGTGCGCACCGCCGAGCTCACCTCGAGCGGCCGGTGGAATGCCGCGTCGTGCTCCCGCGCCAGGTCGGCCAGGAAGCGCGCCGTCCACGGGCGGCAATAGCGGTGGGTCGCGGGCAGTTCGGCATTCACCGCGAGCGCGCTCGATACCGGGATGGGCACCAGCAGTTTGTGCGCGATGCGATCCTCGAGATCGGATTCATCCTCAATCCGCTCCAAACCCTCCGCATCGAGGCGCGTGTTCTGCCGCTCCAGAGATTCGTGGGACCCGAGCAGCGGCGCCGGCATGACACCCCGCGGGATCCGCAGCGACGCTTCTTCTGTCCTGGCGTCCGGGGTTTCGGCGTCCGGCATAGCAGGCGCGGGCGGTGCGATCCGATGCGTCCCCGCTCCCGCGTCCTCGCTCTGCGCCCGCGAATCTCCCTCTGCCGTCAGCGAACCTTGGCGCAGCGCCTCGCGTTCGGCAAAATCCATCCCTTCGTTGCTGATGCCGCCGTCGTTCCGCGTTTGCGCGGGCTCTTCTGCTTGCGCGGGCCGCAACAGGAAAACCGGAGGCTCCGATGCAACTTCCATCGCCGGCGCTGCGTGTGCGCTATGGAGCGCGCCTTCGCTCTCCGGCTGGGAGGCAACCCGCGAACGCTTTTCGTGAAGCGCGATATTGCGCCGCGCGGCCCGCTTCTGCGCAAGCTCGCGCCGCATAGCGCGTCCCGCGGTGCGCCCCGTCTCATGGGGCGTGGGTTTCCGCGCCATGCTCACCCGCGTACGAGTGCGTGTGCGGGTCGGGGTAATGTGATGACGACGAATTGCGGGCATCGCATGGCGCGTCGCCTGCGAGCTGGCCGCGGTCGTGGTTTTGCGGTGCGTCTTCGCCCGCGCGGGACCCTGCGCGGCATGAGCGCCGCCTGCCATCAGGACCACGAGCGCGATGACGAGAATTGCGGTCCGGCACATGAGGGAGGGTGCGGACAATCGAGAGCTTCTCCAGTGTACGTCGATCCGCATGCGCCATAAAGTGCCTTTGCGGATGCGGATGGGTCTGATAAGTAGACCCTTTCCGATGCGCTTAGTTGTTATCCGGTCAGCCCAGTCGGTCTATACAGGTTGCATAAACCATTCGAGACGGTTGAAAAACATCCCTCGGGGTTAAGCAGCCTGCGAAAAAACCCAATCGATGGGGCTTTGTAACAAGGGCACCGCTTTACAGGCTGCGAAAAAACTCGCCCGGCAGGGAGTTTTGTATCAGGGCGCGAATTGATTCGCGCCGCAAGCTGCGCAAATTGAGTGTGGCGCTTCAGCCCCTGCGTGCTGTTCTCTCGCGGTCAGCCGCAAATTCGTCCTTTTTCCGGAACCTCTATTTTCCCGGCGTCGGCGTAGCCAGCCCACCCAATGGCGCGACGGGCTTGGCTGGCGGCGTCAGGACAAAGCCTTTGCGCACTAGCGCAAAGCCCGCCTGCGGCAATTCCGCCTGCAGAAGTTGGTTCTCCGGACCCGAAAAGAGGTCGGTATTGCCTCCGGCGATGATCGCCACAAGGTGATGCACGGTGATGGGCTTGCCGTCGAGGGTTCCCTGCTGATCGGCGTAGGTGGCCAGTCGCACCGGCTCAATGGCGCCCGCATTTTTGGGCAGGATCGCCCAAAGGTCGCGGTCGTTTTGCGTAACTGCCAGCGCCAGCAGCGTCTCCAGCGCGCCGGGATCGAAATCGGCCAGGAACACCGCGCCGGGATGCGCAGCCAGCCGCGTGGTAAAGCTCTTCCCGCTGGCCGAAATATTCAGCAGGAACTGCGCCGCATCGGGAGCCGCCACCACGTTCACCGCCTCGCCGTTCACGATCGCGCTCAACTGCACATGCCTCAGCTGGTTGGCCGGCGAAAGCTGCTCCGTCTTCGAGAGCGCGTAGTCCAAGCCCTGCATGGCCACCTTCACCAACGAGGTCGAGTCGTAGCCCTCATTGGTGGCCGTGAATTGAAAACTCGCCGTGCCCACCGCGTGCCCGTGCTCGGCAATCTCAAAACTTCCGGACTCCGGCCCCGACGGCGGATTCGCGCCGCCGTGAACGGCGGGTTGAGCCATCCCACCTGGCGGCAGAGCCGCCAACATCAAGGCAAGAAATCCCGCACCCGGGAAAAAACGAAATGCATCCACTTTCAATCTTTGCTCCCTCTTCAATTAGACACCGATCCAGCCAAAGAGTTACTTCGGCCATGGTTCCGGCCCGGCAAGAAATGGGATGTTGAACCATCGGTCTGAGGTCGCCCATTCGAATTCATACCCCGCCGCAGCGGGTTTTGAACCTTGATTCCAGATTACGGACCGCTCCGCCGCGCCGCTGGCAGCGGGCTTTGAGAATTCCATCGCTTTTTCTCAAAGATTTCTTTACTTTGCGGATGGTGAGATGCTAATTTCCTTAGCATCCCCCGGAACCCGCCGTACAGGAGATCGCCATGTTTTGTCCCCACTGTGGAACGGCATGCCTGCCGGAAAACAAATTCTGCAAGAGTTGCGGTGCCGCAATCGGCGCCGCAGGGAATGCGCAAGCTGCCGCAGCGCCTCAACCGGCCGCACCGGCCCCTTATCCGGGCGCGTATCCGGGTGCGCCGGCACCGCCGCCGGGCATGGTGCCCGTGCTGTACCAGGCCTATCCGGGCGGCCCGCAACAGGTGTATTACATGCCCGCGCAAGGTGGCCGCGCGCAAGCGGGAGGCGGAATCCTGGCCGGCATCCAGGACAAGATCCGCGCCCTGGCCTCGTCGGACAAGCTGGAGGGATTCAGCTTGAAGGACCTTTTCAAAGAGACGTTAACCAAGCGCGGCGGGGATGCGATCGAGGACTACCTCAGCGTGGGTTCGCCGCGTACCACCCCGCCGCTCGAGCTGGTTGACACCAACTGGCCCAAGCCCTGGATGTTCTTCCGCGTTTTGGCGGCCCTGGCCATCGCCTACGGGGCCTATTACGCGCTCTTCCTCTATAGCCTCAATGAAAAGGTATTGATTGGAACCATCGTGCTGGCAACGTTTGCGGTGCCGGTCGCAACCATGACGCTCATCTGGGAAATGAATGCGCCGCGAAATGTTTCCATTGCCAAGTTGATTGAGGTGTTCGTCGTCGGCGGCGGAATCTCCATCGTGCTCGCGACGCTGTGGTACTTGATTCCCATTTTCGGCAACTTGCCAGGCATCGTGGAGGAGACTTCCAAGCTGGTGGCCGTGATCCTGGTAACGTACAGCGTGCGCGGATCGCGTTACCCATACCAGCTGAACGGAATCCTGTTTGGGGCGGCAGTGGGCGCGGGTTTTGCGTGCTCTGAGACGCTCGGCTACGGTGTGGACTCGGTTTTGCAATTCGTACAGGGGGGCGGGTTGCAACAGATTCTCGCCGCAAATCCGCAGGGAGTGTCGTTGGCCGTCGTTCTCGAGGCCATATTGAAACCTTTGGTGAGCGAGCTGAACATGCGTGCGCTCCTATCCCCGTTCGGGCATCCCATGTTTACCGCCATCTCCGCGGGCGCTTTCTATCGGGTCAAAGGGGACAGGCCGATCAGCGCGAGCATGCTGCTGGATGGGCGGTTCCTGCGGGCGTTCCTCATTCCCGTGGTGTTGCATCAAATTTGGGACTCGGGGTTGGCCGCTGGCAGCAGTAACGTTTTGATCCAGTGGGTAGGCGAGGGCGCTGTGGCCGTGATCGGGTGGTACGTGGTGTTCACCATGATCCAGCAGGGCCTGCACCAGGTCAGGGACATGCAGAAAGCCCAACTCCAGCACACGCTGAATCACGTGGAAGCGACGCTCGGGCTGGGTGCAAGGATCCCTGTCATGCAGCAGCAGGCGCCAGCGGGCGTGTGAGCGGCGTCTGGCCAGACCGTTACGATACTGAAACGAATTTCTGCGTAAGGAGAAGAACACGCTATGGCAAACTGCGGCAATTGCGGCGCTCAGTTGGATGGGGATTCGCGCTTCTGCGTTAAATGCGGAGCGGACCAGACGGCAAGGACGGCCGGCGCGCCGGCTCCGGCGGCGGCCTTTCCGCCGGCCGCGTCTCCTCAAATTCCCTTTGTGGCGCCAGGACAGGTTCCGATGTCGGTGGCGATCCCGCAGCAGGCCCCGGCCAAGAAGAACGGCATGATGTGGTTGGCGGTCCTCCTCATTGCGGCGGGAGGGTCTTACTACTACCACACACATGTGCAAGCCCCGGCGCAGCCGGGCCAGACTCCGCCGCAAACGCAGCCGGGTGCGCCCGCACCGCAGACGCAGCCCGGGGTGCCGGGACCACAGGCCCAGCCGGGACCCTATCCCGGACAGCAGCCGGGAGCCTATCCCGGGCAGCAGCCGGGAGCCTATCCCGGACAACAGCCGGGAGCCTATCCCGGGCAGCAGCCGGCCGCAAATCCGGGGCAGCAGCCGGGCGGGCAAGGGGGCGGGAATCAATCCCTTGTGCAGGCGCAGCAGTTCGCCTGGAAAGGGCAACCTCAGAATGGGTCTCTCCAGATCACGCAGGCGGAATGGAGGAACGGCGCGAACGTGACCATCCAGTCGGCCACGCTGGAGTGCATGCAGTACGCCTCCACCCGCCAGCCTATTTCGCCGTTGGAGACCACGCTCAACGGACCGGTGCAGCCGGGGCAAACCGTAAACATTCAACCTTTCGTGATGGGAGCCTTGGCACAGAATACGGCCAATGTGCAGTGCGCCATCGTGGCCGTCCGAGCCGCAAACTGAGGATGGGGGCAGATTCTGGAAGTGCGAAATTCGCGCCCGTCGACGCGAGTTTCCGCAATTCGGCGAGTGCATTCCTTCCAGCATTGAAGCGCTGGATGCATCGGATCGGGGCGCGATCCGCGGGCCATGCCGTCGGACACACGCATTCGGGCGCGTCCAGATGTCCCGCCGGATCTGCACAGGCTTCCATGCCCGAGCGGCCGCCGGCCGGACCCGAAATGGCTGAGACGATATTGGTTTAAGGAGAGAGAATAGCGATGGCATTCTGCGGCGGTTGTGGCGCTCGGTTGGAAGGCAATGAACGCTTCTGCGTGAAATGCGGAGCCGATCAGACGGCAAAGGCACCGGCAACACCTGCGGCACCGGCAACACCGGCGGCATTTACGCCTCCTCCGCAGGCATATGCACCTCCTCAACAGGCATATACCCATCCTCCACAGGCATATACGCCCCCGCCTCCGGCATATGCGCCGCCTCCACAGGCATATGCGCCTCCGCCCGCAATCCCGGGGCAGATTCCGATTGTCATGGGCGCGCCTCCGCAGGCGCCTGCCAGTAATAACAATTGGCTCTGGGGCGTGATCATTGTCGGCGCCATCTTGTATGGCCTCTACTACATCGGCACGCACGATCAGCCCGCCACGGGCACCACGCCTGCCCCGCAAACTCAGCCAGGAGCACCGGGCCAAGGTGGAGCGAATCAGGCCCTGGTGGCGCAGCAGCAATTTCTTAACCCCAGCTACAATGCCGTGAACGGCTATGTCCAAGTCTCGCAGGCGCAATGGATGAACGGATCGAATGTCACCATTCAGTCGGCGACGCTGGGGTGCGAGCAGCTCGATGCCAACGGCCAGGGCCTTGCGCAAGACCCGGTCACCGTCACCGGACCGGCGCCGGCGGGTCAAACCGTGACTCTCCGGACATTCCAGATCGGCGCGGTGGCACAGGGTGCGGCCAAGGTAAATTGCGGCTTCACGGCAGTCACCCCAGCCAACTGATGGCGCACGGCTCTTGAAAAGGATAGCCTCGCGTTCATCCATCCCATCCCTCTCGAGGATCCCCGCTAGGCCTGACCGCCCGGCGAGCTCAGCAGCCTTCATTTCAACGACGTCTACCTTGCCATCCTCAAAACCTCCCCGCCCGGCGAGTAAAGACGGGAAGCAAGGACGCGAGAACGCGGCTCCCAGTTTCTAGCCTTCGGCTGCGGGCTCAAGTCGATTTCAGGGTGCGACAGAAGAGGGAACTATTCTGCTCTTTCTTGCGTGGCGTTTGCACCAGCTTTGGTGCAGCGGCCCCGAAAAACGGGCTTTTTGAGCGAAAAACGGGCCATTTTGCCCTGCGAACTGTTTACTAAGTCGCCAGGGGGCACCCCCCCCCATGCTTTCTGAAAATAAGTATTATGTTTTCAATGGTTTAGCGGTCGTAAATGGCGCCAAGAATGTCATCCCAAAGAACTTACCCGCAGAAATGTCATAACAAAAGACTTAGAGACAGCCAGTAGCCAGCGGCCAGTAGCCGGTAGCCGGTGGCCTTGGAGCATGAATCGTGGTCAGAAAACACGGGCGCGGCGGCGTGAGCCGCCGCGCAAGGGCCTGGTTGAAGGCTTATGGGAACAGTATGCGCCGGTTAGGGGAAATAATATGCAAAACGGCGGCGAAAAATTTTGGAAGGCCGGAATGGTGGAGTGGGTTGGGTTGTGTGGTTGGGTGGGGGTTGGGCGCGGCCAATCCAGTTGTCAACACGTAAATCGATCGCGATGAGCGCTTTGGTCTTTGAGCAACCACAGTTGGATGGTCGTGGAACGGACAGAATATGATCGTCCCCATGACCAAGGTTCACCCTCTGCTTGATGGGATCGATGCCATTGGCGCCCGCTCGAACGGGCTACCTGACCGGCATGGGCTGTTCGCGCAGGTTTTTGGGCGGATTCGTTCGAATTGGATTTCGAATCGCGCTGAGGAAAGATGGCCGTCGCAGTCGAACTGGGTGCTGCGCACAGCACCTGAATTCACTCAACATCCTACAAAGTACCTGGAAAAGCAGCTCCAAAAGAATATCGCCATTCTTCTTCAAGATGAGGGATGGGGTAACGACGTACCTACGGCTTCAGGATTGGTCAACGATCGCGGCCGCCAGATGAATATCGATCTCGCCCACCAGATTCCTGACGGATTTGAATTCATCGAACTGAAGCTTGAATCCAACACGCCGTACGAGGCGGCCCTGCAGATCCTGAGGTACGGGGCAGTCTATCTGTTGTATCGACTGGAGCCGGAACTTGCCCGGCGGTTCCGGGGAAATCGGATGATGAATGCCAAACGCATCGTGCTGGAGATCCTGGCTCCGATGCGCTATTACACATTTGAAGATGTGGATTTGCCGCTGCTGGAAGCGCAGTTAGACCGGCAAGTTGCAAAGTTTGCGGAGGAACATGCCGCCGGGCTTTCCCTGTCATTCCGCTTCATGGCATTTCACACGGGCTTTGTTTTCAGGCCGGGCATGAGCGGCGATCTGATTCGCGAGGCTGTTCGGAGCCGCCGTTCGCCGTTTCGCAAACCCGGGAGAGCGGGATCGCAGATTGCCGGGTAGCTGGAGCCGTCCATCATGGGCAAAAGCGCCCGAGAATTGCGTGACGGTGACCGGCAAGCTGCACGTCCGAATTGGGCCAGCTTTCCAGCCATTCACGATAACTTATCGCTCGAAATTCCACCTCAGCTCCCTGGGTCGCTTGGGAGAAGTGGGCGATTTCAGCGCGGTGTCTCTGTTTAATCTCCTCGCTAATTGGCGTCCCCAAGCGTTCATTGGGTTCGGCGAAGAGGTAAACGAGGTACGGCTTTTTCGCTTTTCGTCGCGCTTCGGTCACAATCCCGAAAGCGTGCTTTACCAGCTGCACTGCATCCAGGCACTTGAAGTGCTCGGTCCGCGAACGAAGTCTATCGCGAAGAGTTTCGTAAGGGCCCATTTGGTTGTGCCAGACGGGGCGATCGTAGGCTTTCGAGAATGTCGCATCTTTTCGATCCCGGAAGGGCTCGAACCTCTTGGACTCCACACCAATGATTGCCGCAGGCGTCTCAATCCAGGCGTCGAGCCAGGGATGCATGCCGCCAGACCACGGGAATCGAGCACAGTACTCAATGGCAACCAGGGTTGCGGGCCAATCCAGAGATTGCAACATGGGAAACGCCGGCAGCAGCTCTGGCCGCTCGATGAACCAGCCGAAGGTATTGACCGCGAGCGCTGCAGAGCTCTCGGGGCTCGCCAGCTTTCCACTACTCACTTCGTTCCCGCCAGCGGCATTGAGCCGTTCGACAACAAGGCTGGATGGCACCCCCGGTAAAAACGCATAGTGGGCCTGGGTCATGGCATTGAGAGTATGCCGACTGGCCGAGCAATTCAACGCCTGTTCGATCTCGCCCGATGCGACATTGCCAGGGCGATCGTGGAGGGGCGGATTCTTCTTGTGAGGCCGGGTTTTGGTGATCTTTGCTGGGAAGGATGGGGCACCCACGCTTTGTGGCGGGCGAAGGTTGCGCAAGGCAAAGGCAACCGCAGGTCCTTCGACTCCCTCCCCCTTCGGCTTCGCTCAGGGTCCGGTCGCTCAGGATGACATGCGATTTTTGTCGCTGAGGATAACCGCCAAGATTGAATGCGCAGGACCGCAGCCGATTGCCGGTCGCTCAGGATGACACGGTGTTGGTAATAGGAAGGGTTGGTGAGGCTGAAGCTCCACGCTGCCCCGTGTGGCGGGCGGCCGCGGAATGGCAGTTGACAAATCGGGCATTTCGTATATTAATTATATCGTTAGTTAATTAGCGATGCGCACAGCCGGCAGACTCCAACGCACTTCTTCTTCGGGCGGGCCCCCAAGCCCGCACTCTCGAACTGCGATTTCCTCAAGAAATCGCCATCCGGAACTCCCGCTGAAAGAGCAACGCGTGAAGGAGAAACGCCGCAAACGCAGCCCCGGACGGCCCGTTACCGGCGTTGACGGCCACGCGCGGGAGCTTCTGCTCACCGCGGCTACGGAGCTCTTTGCCCGGCAGGGCGTGGCGGCAACCAGCTTCTCCGCGATTGCCAAACGCGCCGGCCTGACCCCCGCCATGATGCACTACTACTTCAAAGATCGCAACCACTTGCTCGATTGCGTGGTCGACGAGAAGATCGCTCCCGTCATCGCGGCGGTCTGGAGTCCCGTTGACCCCGGCGCCGCTCCCGGAGAGCTGATGCGCGGCGTCGTCGCGCGCCTTGTAGCGGGGATCGAACGCATGCCGTGGGTTCCTTCTACCTGGATGCGCGAGGTGCTGAACGAAGGCGGATTGCTGCGCAGCCGCGTGCTGCGCAAACTGCCGTTCGACAAGGTGCGCGTGGTCAGCGAGGCGGTGGCGCACGCCCAGGCGAAAGGCAAAATCCAGCCCGACCTCGATCCCGTGCTGATCGTCTTCTCCATGCTGGGCCTGGTGATGATGCATCTGGCCACTGCGCCCTTCTTCGCCGAGGTCTTTCATCGCAGGGAGCCGAGCCCGCAGGCCATCGGACGCCACATTACGGCCCTGCTCGAGCATGGCCTGAAACCTTCGGGGAAACCGCCTCGTAACAAAAAATGAAATCGGAGGAGATTATGCCGATGCACCGCCAACGAATCCGTTACCTCCTTCTAGGTTCGGCCCTCATCGCGGCGCTCGCCGCCACCGGATGCTCGCATCCGCCCGCAAACATGTATCAGGGCTACATTGAAGGCAAATTCGTCTACGTGGCGTCGCCCCAGAGCGGCAGGCTCGATCGTCTCGCCGTCGCCCGCGGAGAAACCGTCGCTGTGAAGCAGCCGCTCTTCGCCTTCGATCGCGAGCCGGAAGCGTCCGTCGTGCGCAACGCGCAGCGCTTGCTTGAAAGCTCGCAGTCGCGCCTTGCCGATCTCGAAACCGGCAAGCGTCCCCCGGAGATTGATGTGACGCGGGCACAGCTGATGCAAGCGCTCGCCCAAAAGAAGCAGGCCGACCAGCTTCTGGCGAGCGACAAGAAGCAGTACGCGGCCGGCGGAATTGCGCAGACCGACCTGATCACGGCGCAGGAGGCAGCCGATGCGAGTGCGGCGCGGGTCCGTGAGCTCCAGGCCGATCTCGCCGTCGATGCGCTGCCCGCGCGCGAGCAACAGATCAAGGCGCAGCAGAACCAGGTCGCGGCCGATCGCGCCTCTTTGTCCGAGGCCCAATGGCGGCTCGGGCAAAAAGATATTGCCTCGCCGCGCCAGGGCCTGGTTTTCGACACGCTCTATCGCGAGGGCGAGTGGGTGCAGGCGGGCAATCCCGTGGTGCAGTTGCTGCCGCCCGAAAACATGGAAGTCCGCTTCTTCGTGCCCGAGACCGTAGTGGGCAAGCTCAAAGTGGGCCAGAGCGTCGCGGTCGAATGCGACGGCTGTGCTTCCACCGTCACTGCGGCCATCACGTTCATCTCGCCGCAGTGCGAATACACGCCCCCCGTGATCTACAGCAACGAGAACCGCGCCAAGCTGGTGTTTATGGTCATCGCCAAGCCGCCCGAGCAGAAGGCGATGCTGCTGCATCCCGGCCAGCCTGTGGAGGTGACCGTCGAATGACGGCGGCTGCCAACCCGGAATTCGCCCCGCAATACGCCATCGACGTGCATGGCCTGAACAAGAGCTACGGCGCGAAGCACGTGGTGCGCGATGTTTCGCTGCGCGTGCGCAAGGGCGAGATCTTCGGCTTTCTGGGACCGAACGGCAGCGGCAAAACCACCACCATCCGCATGGTGTGCGGATTGCTCAAGCCCGACTCCGGCAGCGGAACCTGCCTGGGCTACGACATTGTGCGCGAATGTGCCGAGATCAAGCGCAAGGTCGGCTACATGACGCAGCGATTCTCCTTCTGGGACGATCTCACCATCGCGGAGAACCTGGATTTTGTGGCGCGCATGTACGAGATACCCCAGCGCAAAGCGGCGGTTGGCCACGCCCTCGAGACTCTTGGCCTGTCGGCGCGCCGGGATCAGCTTGCGGGCGCGCTTTCGGGCGGATGGAAGCAGCGCATGGCGCTGGCCGCCTGCATGCTGCACGAACCCGCCCTGCTGCTGCTCGACGAGCCCACAGCCGGTGTCGATCCACGCGCCCGCCGCGACTTCTGGGATGAGTTGCAGAGCCTGGCGGCAAAGGGCATCTCGGTGCTGGTCAGCACGCACTATATGGATGAAGCTGTGCGCTGCCACAAGCTCGCATACATCGCCTACGGCAAGCTGCTGGCCCAGGGCTCGGCGGAGGAAGTGATCGCCGGCCAGCATCTCAGCACGTGGGCGATTCACGGCGACCGGCTCTCGGAGTTGCAGGACGCTTTGCGGCGTCGGCCCGGCGTGGAGCAGACCGTAACGTTCGGCGACGTGCTGCACGTGAGCGGAAGCGATGCGGAGCTGTTGCGGCGCACGGTGCAGGCGGCGGCCAGCGCGGGCAGCCGCCGCGCCGATCTCATCGATACGAATCTGGAAGATGTCTTTATCTATTTGATGGGCAAGACAAGCGACAACGACGGAGGCGCGGCATGAAGTGGCAGAGCGGCTTTTCGGCGGCGCGCTGGTGGAGCATGGTGCTCAAGGAGTTCACGCAGCTCAAGCGCGACCGGCTCACCTTCGCCATGATCGTGGGCATACCCATCATGCAGACAGCGCTGTTCGGCTACGCCATCAACACCAATCCCAAGCATCTCGATACCGCCGTCATCAGCGCCGACGATACCGACATCACGCGCAGCTTCATCGCGGCGCTCGAAAGCTCTTCGTACTTCAACGTCGTGGCCACGTTGCCCAACGAGGCCGCGGGGCGCGAAGCCCTGGCGCAAGGCAAGGTGCTGTTTGTCATCAATATTCCCGCGGGTTTCACGCATCAGTTGCTGCGTCACGAGCGGCCCTCGCTGTTGATCGAGGCCGACGCCACCAATCCCACCGCCACCGGGAATGCATTGGCCGCGGTCAACGGCATCGCGCAGTCGGTCATCGATAAAGAAATCACCGGGCCTCTCGCCATGCTTGCCGGCAGCCCTCCGCCGTTCGACGTGACCATTCATCAGCTCTACAACCCCGACAACATTACGCAGTACTTCGTGGTGCCTGGCCTGACGGGCATGGTGCTCACGCTCACCATGGTTCTGATGACCGGCCTCGCCATCACCCGCGAGCGCGAGCGCGGCACCATGGAAAACCTGCTGGCCATGCCGGTGACGCCGCTCGAAGTGATGACAGGAAAACTGATTCCCTACATCGGCATCGGCCTCATTCAGGCGACCATCATTTTGCTGGCCGCGCGCTACGTGTTTCAGGTGCCGTTCTTCGGCAATATCGGCGCCGTCTATCTTGCGGCGCTGCTTTTCATCGCGGCCAATCTCACCGTCGGCATCACGTTTTCGTCGCTGGCACAGAACCAGTTGCAGGCTGTGCAACTGGCCATCTTCTTCTTTCTTCCCAACATCATGCTCTCGGGCTTCATGTTCCCTTTCGAAGGCATGCCGAAGTGGGCGCAGGCCATTGGAAATCTGCTGCCGCTTACGTATTTCCTCCGGCTCATCCGGGGAATTCTTCTCAAGGGCAACGGCTGGGCCGATTCCTGGCCGAGCGTGTGGCCCATGATGGTTTTCATGGTGGTTCTGATGTTCATTGCGTCCGTCACCTATCGCAGGAGATTGGATTGATTGCAGGGGATTGAGAGGCAAAGCCATGGGATTGCCGAAAAACTCGAGTTGGGCGCGAGCAGCGATTGCTTGCCTCGTGCTGTGTCTCGTTGCGGGTTGCAGCGTCGGCCCAAAGTACAATCCGCCCACTGCGCCGTCGCTCACTGCCTACACGCCGCAGCCGCAGCCGGCTGAGACCGCAAGCAGCGCCGGACCCGCAGGCATTGCGCAGCAATTCGACGCCTCGGCCGCGATTCCCGCGCAATGGTGGACGCTGTTTCACTCGCCTGCGCTCAACAGCATGATGGAGCAGGCGCTGGCCAATAGCCCGACTCTGGCGCAGGCGGCCGCGCGCCTCAAACAAGCGCAGGAGGAGCTGAACGCGCGCACTGGGGCGACGAAATATCCCACCGTCACGGGCAGTGCCAGCGTCGAACAGGAGCAGCCGAATCTTTCCGCGTATGGCATTCCGTTTCCCAACCCCTCGCCTTTCACGCTGCTCAACGGATCGGTTGCCGTGTCGTACGCTCTCGACATTTTCGGCGTCAACCGGCGCGCGATTGAAGGCCTCAAAGCCCAACGGGATTACGAGAACTGGCAGCTTCAAGGAGCGCGCCTCATGCTCACGGGGAACGTGGTCTCCGCGGCCATCCGCCAGGCCGAGTTGCGCAGGCAGATCGAGCTCTCAAATCAATTGTTGGTAGTCGAGCAGCGCGAGCTCGCGATCACCCAAGCGCGGAATCGTGCCGGCGGCGCTTCCGATGCGGATGTGGAGAGCCGGAAAACCATGGTCGCCCAGACGCAGGCCGCGATTCCTCCGCTCGAGGCGCAGCTCGATGCCGTTGATCACCAGCTCGCCGTGCTGATGGGCAAGTCGCCCGCCGAAGCGCAGATTCCGGATCTCTCGCTCGACGCCCTGCGCCTGCCGCAGGAGTTGCCCTTGAGCCTTCCCTCCGCGCTCGTGCGGCAGCGCCCCGATATTCGCGCCTCCGAGGCGCTGTTGCATCAGGCCAGCGCCAACGTCGGCGTCGCCACCGCCAACCTCTATCCGCAAATTGTGTTGTCGGGCAGCGGCGGCGGCGTCGGCACCAGTTTCATTTCAGGCGGCGACGTGTGGAATGTAGCGTCGTCGCTCACGCAGCCCATCTATAACGGAGGCGCTCTGCGCGCGGAGAAGCGCAAAGCCGAAGCATCCTACGAGGAAGCGGACAGCGTGTACCGGCAAACCGTGCTCGGGGCCTTTGGGCAAGTGGCCGACACTCTTAGCGCCATTGACCACGACGCCCAGACCCTCAAGGCGCGCAGCGATGCCGCGGCCGATGCGGATGCAAGCTATCAAATTGCGCAGCAGCGCTATCAGGCCGGAGGCATCAGCGAATGGTCTCTGCTCGAGGCCGAGCGCCAGAGCCTGCAAGCCGAGCTCGACCGCACGAGCGCCGCGGCAGCACGCTATGCCGACTCCGCAACGCTTTTCGAGGCGCTCGGTGGAGGCTGGTGGAACACGGCCCTAGCAACGACGCCCGATCCAAAAGCGCAGGCCAGCGCGAGATAGATCGAGAGAAGTGAGGTCCGACGACGCTCCGCTCCACTCAGCCCCCGCTGCCATGGCGAAG
Source organism: uncultured Occallatibacter sp. (assembly GCA_964569985.1). Classification (GTDB taxonomy): domain Bacteria; phylum Acidobacteriota; class Terriglobia; order Terriglobales; family Acidobacteriaceae; genus Telmatobacter. Next base: position 31,980 of record CAZMWL010000001.1, on the reverse strand, counting down.
AACATGACTATTTTCGCCTTTTCTTCCCCTAACACAGTCCAGTTATCCTGTCCAGTGGGGGAACCTCAGCAGTAAACCCCACATCTTGTGGTGTTCAGAATCTATTCGCCTATTAGTCGGCTTTCCGGATTAAAGCCCACGATTTCGACAGTTTCCACCGTTTTTTCTCTTCCCAATGGATGAGAACCGGGGTACTATCGTCAGGAGTTGGAAATTTTTGGTACTAATTGGAAGCGTTTGGAGTTGATCGAGCTGCCTTTCCAATCGGAGCCAAGCATCGGGTTTTCCAAGATACCGGCATTTCCACAGAAAGTGTACTCCCTTTGGGGTCCGCGCTTTGAGTTTCAGGAACCAAAAACGGCTGGGGAACCAGCCTGGCTAACCCGGATAGGCCAAAGGGCGGCAATGAGGCAGGCAGATGTTCAGGGGCAACCATCCAGCGAAGATCGAGGAGAGCGGGCGGCTTAAGGTCCCGGTCCCTTTCAAGCAGTTGCTGGACGCCGCGAACATTACCGACCTCTACGTGACGACCGCGGACGGCGAACGCGCACAGATTTGGCCGCTCGACGAGTGGAAGAAGAACGAGTTGCGACTGAAGAAACACAGCGTCGGGAACAAGGCAGTGAAGAATTACCTCGATATGACGGGCTATCACGGCCAGGAAGTGAAGATGGACGCCCAGGGACGGTTTGTGCTGGGGCAGATTCTGCGGAGCCGGACGAAGCTGGAAGGCGAACTGGCGGTGATGGGCAGGATCACGCATCTCGAGGTGGTGAGCAAGGCGCTGTTTGAACAGGCTCTGCCGGCCAGGATTCCGACGGAAGACGATTTGAACGCGGTGGATGCAATTCTCTCCGCGGAGAGCGAAGATTAAGCCCCTCAGGGGGGCCGCATGACGCAGCAAAAAGCACGCCATGTGCCGGTTCTTTTTGATGAAGCTTTAGATTTCCTCCGCGTTCGCCCCGCAGGGACCTACGTGGACTGCACGCTGGGCCTGGCAGGACATGCCGAAGGCGTCCTGAGGCAGTTGGGACCCGGCGGACGGCTGATCGGTTTCGATCGCGATCCCGAGATGCTGGAGCTGGCAACGGCCCGCCTCGTGAAGGTTCGAGAAGAAATGGGCAGCCAGGCGCCGCAGCTCACGTTGATCGGCGAGGCTTTCAGCCGGATCGAAGAGCACGTGCAGCCGGCATCGGTAGATGGTTTGCTGGCCGACTTCGGCGTAAGCAGTTTGCACTTCGACGAAGCGCGCAGAGGATTCAGTTTTCAGGCGGACGGGCCTTTGGACATGCGGATGGATACGCGCACCGGGCCGACCGCCGAACAAGTGGTGAATGAGATGGAGGAGCGCGAGCTCGCCAATCTCATTTACGAATACGGTGAGGAAAGGAGGTCGCGGACAGTCGCCAGAGCCATTGTGCGGGGGCGGCCGGTTACAACCACGGGGCAATTGGCCCGGATCGTAGCTTCAGCCGTCCCGCCAATGAAACATATTCACCCGGCAACGCGAACGTTTCAGGCGCTGCGTATCTTCGTAAACCAGGAATTGGACGAAATCCGGGCTTTGTTCGAGGCCGCACCCAGATTGCTTAAGCCCTCCGCACGGCTCGTCGTGATCAGCTTTCATTCTCTTGAAGATCGCATTGCGAAAGACAGCATCCGGGAAGGCGGGCAAAAGGGAATCTGGGAAATTTTGACCAGAAAGCCCGTGACTGCCGGTGAAGAAGAAATGGATCGCAACCCGCGCTCGCGCAGCGCAAAACTGCGAGCGGCGGAACGGCAATAAGAGGTTTGGCAAGGAGAAGAACTCAAATGGCGGCAATTGCAACAACCTATTTCGAGTCGGGCCGTGGTTGGGGAGCGCGGATTGCCGAGCGCAACGCCGAGTTGATGGCGCAGCAGGCAGAGCGCCGCCGCCGCGTGCGCACGCCGGAGTTCCACTTCGCCACGCACTTTGACAATTCGCGCCTGGTCAAGGCCAGCGACCCGGTGCGGGTGCGCGAGATGCGCGTGTTTTCCGCCGCCGTCGCGGTGTTGTTCTCGCTCATCATGATTTACGGCTTGCAGCACTTCTCCGCCATCGAGAGCAGCTATCGCGTGGAGAGCGAAAAGCAAACCCTCGAGCAGTTGCGCGAGGAGAACCGCCAGCTTCACCTGAGCGAAGCCGAGCTCACGCAGCCGGGCCGCATCGACCAGATGGCGCGCCAACTTGGGCTCGCCGAGCCGCAGCCCGGCCAGGTTGTGTATCCCACCGCCCGTCCCGATACCGGCGCTCCTGCGCTGGCGCAGATCGCCCCTCCAAAGGCAGCTTCCAGCTTCTAGCTCCTGGCTTCTAGCGACTGCGTGCGGGGCGGAGACTTGCGGGCACAGCTAACGGCTCTAAGGAAGCGAAGCGAGACGGACGCGGGCAGGATGAAGCTGGAAGCTAGGAGCTAGAAGCTGAAATGTCCGCAACCGTTCAACCCATCCGCGGCCGCGCTTCAACCAAAAGGGCTTTGCCTCTTAAGCGATCGCGCTTCTGGATCGTCTGCCTCTTCTTTTTGCTCTGGGCCGGCGCCATTGCGGGCCGCTTGTTCTGGCTGCAGATCGTGCGCCATCAGGAGTTCGTGGAGCGCGCCCAAAAACAGCAGCAGCGCACCTTTGAAGTGGCTCCGCGCCGCGGCATCCTCTACGATCGCAACCTGCGCGAGTTGGCTATGACGGTTCTGGCCGACTCCATTTACGCCGACCCTTCCGAGATTGCCGACAAGCCGGCCGCCGCGCGCACACTGGCCGCGCTGGTGCACACCGATTCTGAAGATGGGCTGACCACGCAGGACCAGATTGCCGCGCGCCTGAACGCAGGGCACAACTTCGCCTGGATCGCGCGCCGCGTCACGCCGCAGGTGGCGGCCGCCGTGAAGGCCCTGAATATGAAGGGCGTCTATTTTCAAAAGGAGTTCCAGCGCTTTTATCCCGACAGCGAGATTGCCGCGCAGGTGCTGGGCTACGTGGGCGTCGACGACAACGGGCTCGGCGGTCTTGAAGAAAAATTCAATGGCGACCTGCACGGGCAACCGGGGCTGATGTACACGGCCATGGATGCGCGGCGCAAGGTGCTTGGTTCCACCGAGCGCGAGCCGGAACCGGGCCGCAACCTCGAGCTCACCATCGACGAAAACATCCAGTTCATGGCCGAGCGCGCCCTCGACCACGAAATGGAAACCACGCAGGCGCTCAGCGGCACGGTGGTGGTGCAGGATGTGCACACGGGCCAGATCCTTGCGCTCGCCATCCGTCCCACGTTCAATCCCAACCAGTTCCGCCACACCACGCCGGACCTGTTGCGCAACCACGCCGTCAGCGACGTCTACGAGCCGGGCTCCGTCTTCAAGCTGGTCACCTATTCCGCGGCCCTCGACCAGAAAGTGGTCACTCCCGACGACACCATCGATTGCCAGGGCGGCAAGATCACGATCTTTGGCCGTACCATTCACGACAATCAGGGCGAACACTACGGAGTGATTCCGGTTCACCAGGCGCTCGAAGTTTCCAGCGACGTGGCCGCCATCAAGCTCGCGATGAAGATCGGCCCTGACAAGTTCTACGAATATATTCGCGACTTCGGCTTCGGCCTGCGTTCCAATGTCGAACTGCCCGGCGAGACGCGCGGACTGCTGCGCCCAGTCAGCCGCTGGCAACCTTCCTCCATCGGCTCGGTCGCCATCGGCCAGGAGGTCGCCGTCACGCCGCTGCAACTGGTCAGCATGGTTTCGACCATCGCCAACGGCGGCGTGTATCTGCCTCCGCACGTGCTCATGCCGGATCAATCGGGCGGCACGACACCCAACCAAAAGGCTGCCCCACCGCAGGTGGCGCAGGTGGCGCAGGTGGTGGCAATGCCCGTCAAGCCCGGCGAAGACCTTCCCGACCCGCTGCCAGCCGGCGCGCATCGCGTCATCTCCACCATGGCCGCGGCCCAGATGCGCAAGATGATGGAGGGCGTGGTGCTGTTCGGCACCGGCAAGCGGGCGCAGCTCAACGGCTACTCCTCCGGCGGCAAAACCGGCACCGCGCAAAAAATCGATCCCGCCACGCACACCTATTCCAAAACCATGCACATCGCCTCCTTCGCGGGCTTTGCGCCGGTCAACAGTCCTGTCATCTCCGTATCCGTGGTTCTCGATTCCCCCAGGGGCGCATACTACGGCGCCGATGTCTCCGCCCCGGTCTTTGCTGAAGTGGCGCAGCAGGTTCTCGAGTACCTCGGCGTTCCGCACGACATCGATCTGCGGCCCATGACCACCGCCTCCAAAAAAGAACCTCCTGTGAAGGAAGACGATGCGGCGCAGGGCGAAAATATTCAGGCCCTTTACGAAGCCGCCAACGACCTGCCCAGCGACGATCCGCTGCGGGCCGCGCCCGTTGCGCAGACGGCCGCAAATGCGCCACCCGCGCCGGCGGCCACGCAGACGGCAAGCTCGCCGGCCGGCCACAATTCCGGCACGCAGGCCGGCAGTTCCCCTTCTCCGCCCGCGCAAGCCCCGCCGCAGCCCGCGCCATCCGCTTCGAACACGGTGATCGTCGCCGATGCCGGGCAACTGCGCGTGCCGTCGCTTCTGGGCCTGTCGGTGCGACAGGTGATTGAGACGGCGGGCGGCGCCGGTCTTGAGGTGGAGATCTCCGGCAGCGGAACCGCGCGCGAACAGGTGCCCGCTCCCGGAGCCATGGTCGCGCCCGGCACCAAAATCGTCGTCCGCTGTGCGCGGTAGGCAATTCGTCACGAAACGGCCGCGCTTCCTCCATCTACAATCAAACCCAAGATGATCTGGAACGAACTCATTACGGAAATCACCGCGGCCGACTCCGCGGGCAGCTCCACCGCGGCCATTACAGGCATTGAGTACGACTCGCGCCGCGTGCGCCCCGGCGCCGTGTTTGTCGCCATGAAAGGCGGATCGACCGACGGTAATCGCTTCGTCGAGAAGGCTCTCGCCGCGGGCGCGCTCGGCATCGTCACGGACTCGGCGCAGACCTTCGATCATCTCGCCGTCTATCAACCCGGCCTGCCCATCCTGCACGTTGAGCACGGCCGCCGCGCGCTTGCCCAGGCTTCGGCCGCATTTTTCGGCCATCCCGAGCGCGCGCTTGCCGCCACCGGCATCACCGGCACCAACGGCAAGACCACCACGGCTTTCCTGACCGAAGCGCTCCTCAATGCCGCATGCCGCACCACTGTCCTGATCGGGACGATTGAATCTCATGTGGCCGGCGAAGTGCGACCTTCCCTCCACACCACGCCCGAGTCGCGCGATGTTTTCGAGCTGATGGCCGAAGGCGCGTCGCGCGGCGCCGCCGAACTCGTCACCGAAGTCTCAAGCCACGCGCTCGACCAGGGCCGCATGATCGGCATCCCGTTCGACGTGGCCGTGTTCACCAACCTGACGCGCGACCACCTCGACTATCACAAAACCATGGAGAATTATTTTGCCGCCAAGCGCCTGCTCTTCGACGGCACACTGTATCCTGCGCCGCGTGTCGCAGTGTTGAACGCGCACGACCCCTACGCGGAAGAGCTTGCCCTGGCAGCTCGCAAAGCCGGCGCGGAAGTTCGCACGTATGGCATCGGTAAGGGCGACTGGCGCGCCGCAAGCTATCGGCTCACGCCTTCGGGCGCGACCATTGAGCTTGCAACGCCCGCCGGATCAGCCAGCCTCACCTCGCGTCTCGCCGGCGAAGTCAACATCCTCAATTTGCTTGCGGCATTCGCGGCCGCAGCCGCGCGTGGCGTCGCGTTCGCGCGTCTCGCCGCGGCCGTTCCCACGCTTCGGCCCGTTCCCGGCCGCTTCCAGCCCGTCGATGGCGGCCAGCCCTTCACCGTCATCGTCGACTACGCGCACACCGACGATGCCCTGCGCAATCTGACCGCGCTGGCGCGCCAGATGACCGCTGCCGCGGGCGCGCGCGTGATCACGCTCTTCGGCTGCGGCGGCGACCGCGACCGGACGAAACGGCCAAAGATGGGCCAGGCTGCCGGCGAGGGCAGCGATTTCGTCGTCGCCACCAGCGACAATCCGCGCTCCGAAGATCCCGCGTCCATTCTGGCCGAGATCGAACCCGGTTTGCAGTCCACCGGCGTCCAATACATTGTGGAAGTGGATCGCGCGGCAGCCATTCGTCTCGCGCTCCAGGCTGCGCAACCCGGCGATGTGGTTCTGCTGGCCGGCAAGGGCCACGAAAAAGAACAGATCCTCGCCGGCCGCACCGTGCCATTCGACGACGCCGAGGTTGCGCTTTCCATCCTGAGCGATTTGGGCTATGGTGAAGGGCAATGAACCTGACGTTGGCTGAAGCTGCGATGGGCGCCGGAGCGGTGCTTGAGGCGCCGACCAGCGTGCCGAGCGCGGGCGCGCTGGTCGCGACCGGCTATTCCATCGACTCGCGCACTGTCGCGGCGGGCGAGCTTTTCTTTGCGGTGCGCGGCGAGCGGCTGGATGGCCACGACTTTGTGACTGCCGCGTTCGAGCGCGGAGCCGTGGCCGCCGTGGTATCGCGCGCGCGCGTCGCTTCCCTGCCCGATGCCGCGCTTGCCCACCCGCTTCTCATCGCTGAAGATCCGCTCCTCGCCCTGCAATCGCTGGCTGCGCATGTTCGCCGCGCCTGGGGCCGCCTCGTGGTCGCCATCACCGGCTCGGCCGGAAAAACCACCACCAAGGAAGCCGTGGCCGCCGCGCTGGGCGCAAAGTTCAACGTGCTCAAGTCCCAGGGCAACCTGAACAATGCATTCGGCCTGCCCTTGCAGCTTTTGCGCCTCACGCCGGAGCACGAAGTCGCGGTCGTCGAGATGGGCATGAACCACTCCGGCGAAATCGCCGCCCTGGCGCGCATCGCCACGCCGGACTGGGGCGTGATCACCAACGTCGGCACGGCGCACATTGAAAATTTCCAAGAGGGTCAGGCCGGCATTGCCCGCGCCAAATTCGAGCTGATTGAAGCCCTGCCCGCGAACGGCGTTGCCTTCCTGAATTGCGACGATGCCTACGCCGCGCAGTTTGGCCGCGATTTTCACGGCCGTGCGGTGTATTTCGGCAGCGGCCCATGCGCCGACCCGCAGATTCTCTCTCTCGCCGAGGATCTCAATGGCCTGCACGTCCGCTATCGTGCGCGGGAACAAGTGGGCAACTTCACGCTGCACATGCTGGGCGCGCACAACGCATTGAATGCCCTGGCCGGTCTCGCCGTGGCGCTTGAAGCGGGCGTCGATCTCGACGCCGCGGTGAAGGCGGTCGCGTCTCTCGCCCCCGGCGACAAGCGCGGCCAGGTGATCGAGATGGGCGGCGCGACGATTCTCAACGACAGCTACAATTCGAATCCTGAGGCGCTGCGCTCCATGATTCACACGTTGGCGGCGCGGCCCGCCGCAGGCCGCCGCATCCTGGTCGCGGGCGAAATGCTGGAGATGGGCGAGCACAGCCCCGCGCTGCACATCGCCTGCGGACGCGCCGCCGCCGAGGCCGGTCTCGATCTGGTGGTCGCGGTCGAAGGCAATGCGGAACACCTGGCCATGGCCGCCTGCGCCGGCGGCGTGCCCGCGGTATTTCTCCGCGATGCCGAAACCACGGGCCAGTGGCTCGCGCAAAATCTGCGCCCCGGCGACGTGGTGCTCGTGAAAGGCTCGCGCGGCGTGCATCTGGAGCGCGCCATTGAGGCCGTGCAACGCCGCTTTGCGGCCGCAGAGAAATAAGTCTGCGCGGCGGGCGTCATCCGAACTACAGTTCAACGCGCAGCGCAAGCACTGCCGTCGCCCGCGCCGGCGTGATTCCTTCGAGCAGAAAAACCTTGCTGCGCGACAGCTCTCCGGAGATAAGTTTGACTGCGCTTCTCGGCAGCGCGAAGGTTTGCGCGAGAAACGCAATCAACGCTTCATTGGCGCGGCCTTCGAGCGGCGGCGCTTGCACGGCAATCTTGAGCTGCGCGGCTGCGCCCTCGCCGTAGATACCGATGATCGCAGTCTTCTTTGCGCCGGGCTGCGCGCGCACGGCCAGTGTGACTCCGGAGGTCGCGGCGCGCAGCATCAGTCCAACTCCAATGTTGGCGAGGAAGGCGTGCGCTTGCCGAACAGCGCCGTGCCGATGCGGATGCGCGTAGATCCCTCTTGAATGGCCAGCCGAAAATCGCCGCTCATGCCCATCGAAAGCACTTCCAATTTCAAATTCCGGTGCGCCGAGGCCCAGCGATCGCGCCACATGCGCAAACTGCGGAAGCAGGCGCGGGTCACATCGTCGGGCGCGCCCCACGGCCCAATGGTCATCAGGCCGCGCGCGTTCAGGTTCAGGAAATCCGGCAAGCGCTCCAGCAGTTGCGCCGTCTCGTCCGACTCCGGCTCCACGCCTGTCTTCGCCGCTTCGGGGCTGAGCTTCACCTCGATCAGCACCGGCAGCCGTTTGCCGTACCGGCCCGCGGCCTCGTCCAACCGCTCAGCCAGGCGCACCGAGTCGAGAGAATCGACGCCGTCAAAAAGCTCCGCCGCGCGCGCCGCCTTGTTCGATTGCAAATGGCCGATGAGATGGAAGCGCAGCGGACCTGCCGGTGATCCCTTCCCAAGGTCTGCTGCATGCAATGCTTTGTTGGCAAATTCCTGCACGCGATTCTCGCCAAATAACGTGAGCCCCAGCCCCGCGGCTTCGGCCACGGACTCGGCGGGAAAGGTCTTGGAGACGGCCATCAACTCGACCTCGCCGCGCCCGCGCCCGGCCGCGCGGCAGGCCGCAGAGATTGCGTCCTCCAGCCTTTCGAGATTTTCCCTGAGCGCCGTCAATTTGTCCTCAACGTTGAAAATCCTGGACGTTCAATGCGAACTCACAACTCGGCCCGTGCTTCGCGCATCCAACAACCAAATGTGGACCGTTGTTCTTCTCACCATTTCCAACACTTTCATGACCATTGCCTGGTACGGACACCTCAAGTTCCGTCAGGATGCGCTCTGGAAGGTGATTCTCATCAGCTGGGCGATCGCCTTCTTCGAGTATTGCTTTCAGGTCCCGGCCAACCGCATTGGCTATGACCGCTTCAGCCCGGTGCAGCTCAAAGTGATTCAGGAAGTGATCACGCTGGTGGTCTTCGGCGTCTTCGTCACGTACTACTTCGGCGAGCATCTGCGCTGGAACCATGGAGTCGCTGCGCTCTTTCTGGTCGGCGCGGTATTCTTCGCGTTTCACACCTGGTGAATGGGTTCCAGCGGCAGCCTCAGCGCCCGCGTTCTTCCAAATACTTCTCCACCTCGAGCGCGGCCATGCAGCCGGAGCCGGCCGCGGTAATGGCCTGGCGATAGCGGCGATCCTGCACGTCTCCGCAGGCAAACACGCCCGGAACCACAACGCCGTTGCGCGTGGTGAAAACATGGTTCGTGGTCTTGATGTAGCCCTCGTCGTCGAGATCGATCTCACCCGTGAGCATCTTCGTATTCGGTTCGTGTCCGATACCCAGAAACATGCCGCTCACGTTGAGCACGTCCCGCTCGCCGGTGCGCACATCGCGCAGACGCAGGCCCTTCACTTCCTTTTCGTCCACGCCCAGCACTTCTTCGACCACCGTGTTGCTGCGGAACTCGATCTTGGGATGCGCCATGGCGCGCTCCAGCATGATTTTGGAGGCGCGGAAGGCGTCGCGGCGGTGGAGCAGCGTGACTTTCGAGGCGAAGCGGCTGAGGAAGATGGCCTCCTCCATCGCGGAATCGCCTCCGCCCACTACGGCGATCTCCTTGTCGCGGAAAAAGAAGCCGTCGCAGGTGGCGCAGCTCGACACGCCGTGGCCGATCAGCGCCTGTTCGCTGGGCAGGCCCAGCCAGCGCGCGCTCGCTCCCGAGGCCACAATCAGCGTGCGCGTATGGATTTCGCCAATCGAAGTGTGCAGGCGGATGGGATGCGCATCCACCTCCACGCGTGACACCACCGCGTGCTGATACGTAGCGCCAAAGCGCGCCGCCTGCTTCTTCATGTTCTCAATCAGCTCCGGCCCCTGGATGCCCTCGGGCCAGCCGGGAAAGTTCTCGACCAATGTGGTAATCGAGAGTTGGCCGCCGGGCTCGTGGCCCTCCAGAACCAGCGGTTTCATCCCGGCGCGCGCGGTGTAAAGCGCGGCCGTCAATCCGGCGCAGCCGGAGCCTAGGATCACGGTATCGCGAATCTCTGCCATGGGTTATCCCGTGTTGATTGTAGCTGGAAGGACCCTGTGCCGGCCGCGCATCGGGGCCCTGCCCGCACCAGCCCTTCCTTGGCTTCTATCAGATGACGCCGGAGGCGGATTGGACTCGGACGCCGGCGAAAGGGCCGAGCGGCGACTGTTGTGGCCGAGCTCAAGACGTGCCCTTGTTACAAGACGGATCTTGAAATCACGCGCCAAGGATTCTCCAATTCTGCGGCCGGCATTTCTTAGAAAGCTCTATGATCTGCCAGATCCCTTTGGACCCTCCACTGCCCCCTGATGTTGCGTCTGGGGGATTCCGTGCCCATCACTGCTTCTGCGCCCGCGCGCACCGCCCCGCCCCATCGCCGCGTGTTCGGCCATCTCCCGCTTTGTCTTCTCGGCTTCCTCGTTCTTTGCGCGCCCTCCACTGCCATCGCCGGCGGCCCCAAATACGTTGCCGGAACCACCTACTTCAACGCCGCCGTTCTTGGAGTACCGCTGCACTGGGCCGGCGGCCAGGTCAACTATTACGTGGACCAGGGCCCGCTCTCAAGCACGGTCACCAACGCCCAGGCCACTGCCATGGTGGACGCCGCCGCGGCGCTGTGGAGCGCGGTGCCCACGGCCGGCGTCACACTCACCGACATGGGCACGCTGAACGAGGATGTGAACGGGGCCGATATTCAAGTGAACTCGTCGGGCCAGATCCTTGCGCCCGCCGACATCACGCCCGCGGCCACCAACTATCCCGTCGCCGTCATCTACGACGCAGACGGCTCGGTGATCAACACCATCTTCGGCGACACGGCCAGCCAGCCCGACGCCTGCCAGAACAACGGCGTCTACGTATGGCTCGACAACTTCAATACCAACGCGACCTTTGCCCACGGCGTCATCCTTCTGAACGGCCTTTGCGCCACCAACGCCAACATGATCGAGATGATGAGCTGGGAGCTGGAGCGCGCCTTCGGCCGCATTCTCGGGCTCGACGACGCGCAGGTGAATCCCCAGGCGCTGAGCGATGACGAAACCGGGGGCACGCTGGGCTGGCCGGTGATGGAGCCCTTGAGCGGCGCCTGCGGAGCGAGCGGCGGCGCCTGCATTCCCGACCCCGCGGTGCTGCGCTATGACGACATCGCCGCGGTCAATAGAATTTACCCCATCACCGCCGCCAACCTCGGAAATTTTCTCGGCAAGCAGCTCACCGCGGCGAACACCATCTCGATCCAGGGCACGGTCAGCTTCCGCACCGGCTACGGCATGCAGGGCGTGAACGTGGTGGCGCGCCCCCTCGACGCCAACGGCAATCCGCTTTACCAGTACACGGTCACCGCCGTCACAGGCGCGCTCTTCAACGGCAATCACGGCAATCCCGTCACCGGTTGGGACGACGCGAGCGGCAACCTGCTCACCAACTGGGGATCGAACGACCCCACTGTGCAGGGATTCTTCGACCTGAGCGGTATTCCTCTGCCGCCCGGCGCGACCACGGCCAGCTACCAGGTCACCTTCGAGGCCCTCAATCCCCTCTATATTCTCGAAAACTCCGTCGGCCCTTACAGCCAGGGGCAGGTCGCGCCTTCGGGTGCGCTCAATGCCATCTCGCTCGCCAATCTCTCCGCAGGCAGCACGCAAACCCTCACTGTCACCTCGGCCAGCTCCGCCGTCGCCGGATATTCCGACGCCATCGGAAGCGAGGCCCAGCCGCGCGCCATGCCCGCGGGCGGCATGTGGTGCGGGCGCTTGAGCCAGGTGGGCCAGAACGACTGGTTCAACTTTCCGGTGCGCGGCAACCGCATCTTCACCGTGGTCACGCAGGCCCTGGACGAAACCGGCGCGCCGTCCAATGCCAAAGCCTTGCCCTCCATCGGCGTGTGGGACGCGTTCGATCCCGTGGGCGCGACGGCAGTGGGCGCTGCGCCCGGCCTCAATGGCGACGCCGCGGGTGAGACCTGGCTGCGCGTGGCGACCAACGGCGACGACATGGTGCGCATCGGCGTCGCCGACCTGCGCGGCGATGGCCGGCCTGACTACGCCTACAACGGCTGGGTGCTCTACGCGGACACGGTTTCTCCCACGCGTCTGCCCGCAGCGGGCGGGCCCATCACCATTCAGGGCATGGGCTTTCGCCTCGCCGACACCGTAATGGTGGGCGGCCAGGCGGCCACCGTCACCAGCATCTCGCCCAATCAAATCACCGCGGTCGTGCCGCCGGCGCCCGCGGGCGTCACCGGATCGGTCGACGTCGAGGTTGACGATCTACCCGCGCTGTACGCTGCCGCCGTGATTCCCGGCGGCGTCAGCTACGACTCCGGCAACGGCGACGCGCTCACTCTCAATTCCGCGCCCGCCAATACCGTGCCCATCGGCGAGCCGCTTCCCTTCTCCGTTACCGCGTTGGCCTCGAATCTGACGCCCGCAGGCGGCGTCACCGTCATCTATACCGTCACCAGCGGCGCGGCCACGCTCGGTTGCGGGTTGCCCGTCTGTTCGGTGGTAGCTACGGGCGACGGGCGCGCCACCATGAACGTCACCGCGACCGGCGCCACGTGGTCCACCGTCACCGTCGGGCTCACCAACGGCTCGACCCTCCAGGCCCAATTCGTCGGCGGAACGCCGGCGGTGCTTTCCGCGCTCACGCGGCAGCTTTCACTCGCGGCCGGCGCCACCTTCACGTGGACCGTGCAGGCGCTGGTCGAGAACAACGGCGTGCCGCTCGGCGGCCAGACGGTGACGTGGCAGAATCCCACCGCCGGCATCGGGAGCCCAAGCCCGGCTTCGGTCACCACCAACGCTTCCGGCATCGCCACGCAAACGCTCACTGTGGGCCCGCTTGAGGAGGGCCAAACCGCCAGCATCAACGCCTGCCTGAACGGCACCAGCCAATGCGTCGCTTTCACCGCCTTCGGCGCCCGGCCGGAGTACGCGGCGCTCGAAGCCATCTCCGGCGTCAGCCAGAGCCTGGCCGCGTCCGGCACGCCGAATCAGATCGCGCTGCGCCTTCTCGACATGGATGGCAACCCCATGGCCGGCGGCACGGTGGCGCTCTACCAGGCGCTCTACGCGTGGACGCCGCCCTGCTCGCCCAACGTGGTCTGTCCGCCGGGAGCGCTGCTGGCCACCGAAGCCTCCACGGCCACCACCGCCGTCGATGGCTCGGTCACCTTTGTGCCCGCCTCGCTGCCCGGCGTCGCCACGAATCTCATGGGCCTCGCCGCCTCGGGAAACACTTCGACAGTGAACGTCTCGATCGAACAGCACCCCTGAAGCAAGCGAGCAAGTCAGCGAGTCAGCAAATTTGCGAGTGAGCGGGATTCATGGAGTGCGCATTCCGCCCAGACGAGTCTGGAGGACACGCGCCGGAGTCTCTGTCACTGGCCCTGTCGCCGGGCATCGCGGTCGGCTTCGAGCGACCTGCGGCCATCGGGCAGTTTCCAGCGACGCGCCCTGATGACGAACCAGACGAGCAGCCCCAGCGCCACAACCCATGTGGCGAGATAGACCGGAATGAAGTACCGGCTGCTTGTATTCATGAAGATCAGGGGCGCACTCACCAGCAGGCACATGAAGGCCGCGAAGCCAAGCGAGATAGCGAACTTCGACCAGCTCCACAGGCCCGCGCGTTGCGCCCGGCGAATGCTGGAGACCATGACGAAAACCATCAGCAGAAGGGAAAAAATCCAACCCATGCTTGCATGCCTCCCCGGAAGGAATGGGGACCGGTCAATCCGGGCCGGCCCGCTGCTCGGCAGTCGCCTGCACGGCGGCTGCGGCCTGGGGCGAGCGCGCGGCCTTCTGCTTTGCCCGCCACTTGATCGCCCAGGCCATGAAAGCCACGAACAGCACGCCATCGAGCGCCATGGCTGCGATGAAGACCGGCTCGTATTGCGGGTGGTTGACCCACAGGATGGCGGCCGGAAGCGCGATGGCGTAGAGCAGCACGACGAACAGAACGGAAACTGCCCCCATGCGCCAGTTCAGCTCGCCCTTTTTCACGGAATCCCGCACCATGAAGAGCTTCCACACAACGCTGAATAACTCTAACATCGCCGATTCCCTCCGTTGCCCGTGCCGCGAAGCATTCCCGCGCGCCGCGCGTCACTTCGGTTGGCCGTTGCCGTGCACCTGGGTGGTCCGCGCCCAGTTGCCGGCGAGGACGCCGTTAGGATTCACGTTGGGATCGTTGGTCTGGTAATACTGCGTCCCATTGGTCCAAGTCTCTGAGTAGGCACTGGACACATTCGCCGTGCCGCCGGGGCCGGCGACGGTCTGCTGGTCGAGCGCGTAGTCGACCCAATCGGATGCGGCCGTGGACTGCGCGTTCATCTGCGCGTTGGCATTGGCCATGGCGGTTTGGAATTGCGACTCCTGCTGCTGCATGAATGCCGCGTGATTGGCGTTCATCATGCTGGCAAACTGCTGGAACTGCTGCTGTATTGCTCTGGCTTCCGCCTGTTCCATGTTGCGCAGCGTGGCCATCGCCTGCTGGCTCTGTTGGCGCTGGCGCGCGAGCACAGCCTGTTCCCATTGCTGGGTTGGCTGCCCGTTGGGCAGGTTGTCGCCGTCCGCCAGCGCCACCAGCGCGTCCAGCTTGCCCTGCGGCGCGGCCAGCACGTCGACGCGCGACCAGCAGGTGCCGCCGTAGTAGGGTCCCGGATTGTTGTTGATGGTGCATAGGACCACGGTGCGCAGCCGCTCCTCGATCACGTACGAACCGTCGATCGTTTCAATGCGCAGCGCCGCGGTGTCGGCGGTGACAGTGGAACTCAGTTGGCCTGGCGCTCGACTATAGACGGCGTTCGAGGAGTTCGCGAAGTTCTGCGCCCACTGCTGGTAGTTGGCGGGCACCTGCATCGCGCCCACGACGTGCACGCCGCCCTGGATCGTGCCGACGTAGTATTGCAGGAACTGCGCCGCCGTCATTTGCTGTTTTACGGGGATACAGCCCGTGGTGTTGACGCCCTTGAAGTTCGGCCGCCACACCCAGCCGAAGACCGGCTCGTATCGCATTTGCATCAGCCCGTCGTTCGAATAGGCGCGGAAGACGGGCCATGGCAGCGAGGTGCAGGCCGCAGTCATTATCATGCCCTGTCCCTGCCATCCCGCGGGGATGGTCAGCGTCTCGGCGGTCATGTTGTTGAACGACGGATCAGGCACCGTGAACGTGGTGGTTTGTGAGCTGAGCGGCGCGGAACTCACATAGCTGGCTCCTCCGGGCTCTCCGTTTGTCTGCGCGGCAGTCCCGCTACTTGTGCCTCCGCTCGCGGCAGAGTGGCACGCGCTCATCGTCATGGCTGCCACCAAAAGCATTGCCAGGGCTTGCCACGTTCCGTGGATTGTGCGTTTCATCGTCTGGTTCCTCCATTGCATTGCCCGGGTGAGTGCCTGTCGATGCCCAAGCCCGCCGCGCCCGACCTTGCGCACGGCAACAGCGAACCGCACCGCCACAGCGGCCACCGCAATTTCAGCCTTCGTACGCTAACTTCGGCCGGCAGAAAGAGGGAGGACCGGAATGAAGAGAGCGTCTGAAAAGGAGGCATGGACAAACCAAGGCTGCTCGAGAAAAAGCCTTCTCGGACGGGGATGGCAATGAGTATATAGGCCGTGCGCGCGGGCTGCAACGGTGAAGAAAGGATGAGTCACAGCTGGAAACCGAATTGGCTTCTCGCCCCTCGGCCCCGCGCCCTACAATGAGAACAGAGTTCCAAACCTTCGAGGAGAATCATGCCGCTTTCAGGAGAAGCCATCCGGCTGATGAATTACATTGACGACGTTGCCGTGACCCTGCGCCGGGTGCTGGCGACCGTGCCCACGCTGTCCGCCGAGGAACGCGCCAGGGTGGCCGAGCATCTGCTCCAGGCGCGGCCCAGCGCCGAGGAAGTGGCCCAGGCCCTTGCCGCCAAGTAAGCTCCAGTGACGACTGTCGCTATCATCGGAGCCGGGCCGCTGGGGCGCTGGCTGGCGCTGGGTGCGGCTCGCGCCGGTTTTCGCGTGCTGCTCGAGGATGTGATGCCCGGCAGTCTGCATCATGCGCGTGAGGCAATCCGGCAGGATCTCAGCCCGCAGGCGCTGCCCGCCGTGGCCTTCGTCACCACCATTGAAGACGCGGTGCGCCAAGCCGACCTCGCGATCGATTGCGTGCCCGACGAGCTGGAATCGAAGCTGGAGATTCTGTGGCTGCTGGACCGCATGGCCCCGCCGCGCACCGTGATCGCTACCCCGACCACCAACCTGTCGATTGCCGACCTGGCCAGCTGCACCAACCGGCCGGAAAAATGCATCGCCATTGCCGTGGCGGCCACCGATCTGACTGCAGGCGCGGAACCCCGCATCACGCTGCGCGCCCCCCCGGCCACAAGCGAGGAAACTGTGGCTCTGGTGTGTGATTTCTGGGAGAAGCTTGGATTCAAGCCGGTGGTGGAACGGAGCCCGGCATCGTAATTTGCTCGCGATCCCACCCTTGCCGCCAAAGCCGCGGCAAGGATGGTGCAACGCCTCACATCCGGCAGATCAGCAGTTCGCGCTGGTAAATCATCTCCGGCGGCAGGTGGTCGTGCACGTCGATGAACAGCTCCTCGTGGCCGAGGATCTCCTTGCGCCACGCGGCGCGGCTCACCTCCTGCATCTTCTCGAACTGCTCGCGCGGGAAGTCGAGCCCGGCCCACTCCATGTCTTCGTAGTAAGGCGTCCAGCCGATGGGCGTTTCCTTGCCCTGGGCGCGGCCGTGCACGCGGTCCACAATCCACTTGAGCACGCGCATGTTTTCGCTGAAGCCCGGCCACAGGAACTTGCCGTCGTCGTCCTTGCGGAACCAGTTCACGTGGAAGATGCGCGGCGTCGAACTCAGGCTGCGCTGCATCTTGAGCCAGTGACGGAAGTAGTCGCCCATGTGATAGCCGCAGAAGGGCAGCATGGCCATGGGGTCGCGGCGCACCAGGCCTACGGCGCCGGTAGCCGCGGCCGTAGTCTCGGAGCCCATGGTCGCGCCCACGTAAACGCCGGCGCTCCAGTTAAAGGCCTGAAAGATCAGCGGCATCGTTGTCGAGCGGCGTCCGCCGAAGACAAAGGCGCTGATGGGCACGCCCTCGGGATTCTCCCAGTCCGGATCGATCGACGGGCATTGCGCCGCGGGCGTGGTAAATCTCCCATTCGGGTGCGCGGCCTTGGCGCCGGTCTGCTTGGCGATCTCGGGCGTCCAGCGCTCCCCGCGCCAGTCCAGGCATTCGGCGGGCGGCTCATCGGTCATGCCCTCCCACCACACGCCGCCCTCGGGCGTCAGCGCCACATTGGTAAAAATCGAGTTGCGGCGCAACATGGCCAAGGCGTTGGGATTGGTCTTTTCGCTTGTCCCCGGCGCAACGCCGAAAAATCCCGACTCGGGATTGATGGCGCGCAACTGGCCGTTGGCATCCGGCTTGATCCAGGCAATGTCGTCTCCGACAGTCGTCACCTTCCAACCCTTGAACGCAGCAGGTGGAACCAGCATGGCCAGGTTGGTCTTGCCGCAGGCCGAGGGAAACGCCGCGGCAATGTAGGTTTTTTCGCCTTGCGGCGACTCCATGCCCAGAATCAGCATGTGCTCGGCCATCCAGCCCTCGTCGCGCGCAATGTTCGAAGCGATGCGCAGCGCAAAGCACTTCTTGCCCAAGAGAGCGTTGCCGCCATAGCCCGAGCCATAGCTCCAGATCTCGCGCGTCTCAGGAAAATGCGCGATGTACTTGGTTTCGTTTGAGGGCCAGGGCACGTCCTGCTGCCCCGGCGCCAGCGGCGCGCCCACCGAGTGCATGCAGGGCACCACGCGCTTCTCTCCCTTGTCGATTTCGGCCAGCACCGGCAGGCCAATGCGCGTCATGATGCGCATGTTCACCACCACGTAGGGCGAATCGGTGAGTTGCACGCCAATGCGCGACAAGGGCGAACCCACAGGCCCCATGCTGAAGGCCAGCACGTACATGGTGCGGCCGCGCATCGCGCCGTTGAACAGCTCCTTGAGCCTCTTGCGCATCTCGAAGGGGTCGATCCAGTTGTTGGTGGGCCCGGCGTTGTCCTTCGCATACGAACAGATGAAGGTGCGGTCTTCCACACGCGCCACATCGCGCGGGTCGGAACGCGCGTAGAAGCATCCCGGCCACTTTTCCTGGTTCAGCCGGGTCAGGGTGCCCGACGCCACCATCTCGTCGCACAGCCTGTCGTATTCCTGCTGGCTGCCGTCCACCCAGTGGATCGCGGCCGGCTGCGTCAGCTCGGCCATCTTTTCCACCCACCGGATCAGGTGCTTGTTGGTCGTCAATGGCTTCGCGATGTTGGCTCTTCCCTGCTTCATACGTGTTCCTCTTCTTCAGACGACGGTGGTCCGGCAGCAGAGTCTATGCGATGACAGCGGTTCCAGAGTTGCTGTTCGCAGAAACCGGGTTGCCAAGTGGCGTTTTCCTCAAGTAAACGCCACCTCTCGCTGAAGCGTATTGGGCAAGTGAACTCTGGGACCGCTCTCAGGATACACATTCAGCTTTGGCGTGGCCGTCCCTCTCAAATTCCAGACAGGCCCGCATCAACCAGATTTTTACTGGGCTTTTGACTTATTTATACGTGATTCGGCATCTGGCGGCAAGACGGCGACCTGCCGGGTAGCGGTGCAATTTGAATTTCCACAGGGGAAAAGCTGCGCAGACTGTCGGCATGACATGTCGAGCAGCATTGAAACGGCATCATGACGAGGGCGGCATGCCAACTGGATTGTGCGAGTGCCCAGTGCGCGGCGAAGTCTTCAAATCCAATCCCGTCGAACAGGGCGAGATGGCAAGACTCATTGAGTTTCACCTCGAAGTGGTGCACGGGAAGAAGAAACCGCGCGAGGACGTGAACAAAACCGCCGCGCGGGTCGTGCCGGAAGCTACGAAAGACTAGGCAAATTCATTTGTTCAGGGCTTGCGGTGAATGGGTCGGGAATAGGACGCATATGATCTCGCTTTAGACGGTCGAAGATCGCTCTAATCGAAGGTGCTCCGATATAGAGTCTTCCGCGACGTTCACCATTTGGGATCAACAGGCCCGCATCTACAGCATTCTTTAGGTCTCGGCTAGCGTTTATATCGTTCAATTCGGCTAGATTGCGATAAGTTGAATTCCGCACGCGAAGTCCCATTGCCGCATCACAGATGGCGTATAGCGTTCTTTCTGGTAGGCCACGCTGTTTCACGACTTCCTCCATTTCCGCCCACAGGAATTCCATCACTGTCGAACGGCTCAACAAGGTGCAGGCTTGGCGAAAGTGCGCGGTGAGGTTGAATTGAATCCAGGCTTTTGTGCTGTTGCGTGGTTGCCATAGGCCCTCTGCGGTCCTGGCTAGAACATCGTAGTACGCCTGCGTATTCCGTCCGAGATATTCCTCAATCGAAGAGAATTCTGATTCTAGAATGCCTTCTCTCGCAAGAACGAGGGTTTGGAGACAACGAGCCATGCGCCCATTGCCGTCTGAGAATGGGTGAATGAGTACGAGATTAAGATGCGCCATTGCCCCTTTAATTAGGGCGTGGGGGCAATCATCTCCGCGGCAATTGAGGAATTCAATCAGCTCTTCGATGAGGCCAGGAACTCTTTCAACTTCAGGCCCTTCATACACGACTTCCCCGCCTGGTTCCTGACGCACATAAATGGTTCCCGGTCGCCAGTTTCCGGGATGCTTCGAGAGATCATGTTGAAGCATCATGAAATGCAGGCTTCTCAGGAATCCTTCGCTATAGACGAAATTCTTGTCTTTAGCCAACTCAAGGACAAAAGTTATCGCGGTGCGATAACCAGTAACGGCCAGCCACGCTTCTCGATTTGCGTCGAGTGGCTCCTCTCCTTCTGCGGCTGCAATCGCATCTTCTGCGGTGACGTTATATCCCTCAATGCTATTCGATCCTTGAATGCCACGAGCGAAGGTGTTCCGACGAAGGAGGCCTGTCCATCTGCGGGGCCTTGCAAGATTGTGGCGAAGTTTATGCCTGACTTCTTCAACTCGCTTGATCACCTCCGCTTCTAAAGTTCCGATTTGAATGGCTTTGAATAGCATAAAAAGAAGTTAGATGAAAGCTGAGGGAATGTCAAATATTATTTGACATTTGTATAATAATATTATACTTTCTTCTAGAAGCCTTCCACGAGCCGTCTCAGACTGGAAAAACGCGTTTGCGTTGCTTCTGCCCCGGTTGAAGGGAGCTGCATTCATTCTGTTGTGCGCAGGTCGCGCCGCAGCGCAGAATGATGGAGATCGCACAATGGGAAAAACTGCATCCGGGGATGGCCGTTCATGGTTCTTCCGGGGAAGGAATTCCACTCGGCCCGCCGCAAGCAAGCGAATTGTCAAGACAGGGCCAGCCGCAGGCTAAGCCAGGATCACTGACCCGCGCTGGCTTCCGCCGAAGCGCGGAACGACCGAGGGAGGTCCGAACGGTTGAATTCCACCCCGTCGGCTACCAGTTGCTTTGCCGTCTCCGCAAGGTTTGCCCGTTTCGTGAGCAGCTTATTCGCGGCTCCCTCGCGATCGGCTAAGGAATCGAACTGGGCGTACTTCTCCAGGTAGGCGAGCTTACGATCGTAGAGATCGATTTCCTGGTGCAGCGATTTGAGGAAATATTTATCGTGCGGCACTTCCTTTTTCTGCGCCACTTCTCTTTTCATGGGTATCTCCTCGGTGAAAACTGAAACCCTGGGGGTTCTGCGCCGTTGAGCGGCGACGAATGGGTAAGCCCGCTCGGCGTCGCTGGCATGGGACGACGCGCTGAGCGAATCAAACATAGGCGATGACCGCCCAAAAAGTTCCGAAACTGCTCAATCCTTGGAAATCTGGGGGAGGATTGATTCGCGTTGCTCGAAACGCAATTTCTTAACGGCCCCTGCCGCCGCCAAAACCGCCGCCGCCTCGCCGGTTGCCGCCGCCGCCCGCGCCGCTGGTCTTCCGCGCCTGAAAGCAGTTCTGGCAATACACGGGACGGTCCCCACGGGGCTCGAACGGAACCGTGGTCTGCTGTCCGCATCCGGCACAGATCACGCTTGTACCCTGCGATGAACCGCGGCTATACCCGCCGCCGCCCGCTTGCTCGTTCTTCTTCGCCTGGCGGCATGTCTTGCAGCGCTTGGGCGCCGAATATCCACGCTCGCGAAAGAATTCCTGATCCTCCGCGGTAAATGTGAATGCCTGCCCGCAATCGCTGCACATGAGTTGCTGATCTTCTGCCATATTTCCCTTTCGTCCGTGCTTCAGTTTTGTGTTGCGTCCGAAATACCGCCGAACTCCGCGGGTTTGCTTCGGTCGCTCGCCATCGCGATCGACCGATCCGCAGCAAAGTTCGTTGAACTCATTGACCAGCTTTCCGCGATTGCAGTGTCAAATGAATTCCGACTTGAGTTGCCAGACAGGGGATCAACTCGGTTTGCATAGAGGGCAAGCGATTCAGATAACGTCCATGTCGCTGGAGTTGTCCGGGGCCTCAGCGCTCAATGTCTCGCGAGAGCGCTGCCGCCGAGTGTTGGAATCCTCAGGTAAACCGGTGAGAACCGGAAGAAGTCGAAGACGACCTCTTCCTGGAAATCCACTCAATTAGACAGCCCGGACGTTCTCGGCCTGAAGGCCCTTTGGACCCTTGACGACGTCGAACTCGACGGCCTGGCCTTCCTTGAGCGAACGAAATCCCTCACTCTTGATGGCTGAATGATGCACGAACACATCTTCTCCGTCGGCGCGGCTGAGGAAGCCGAAGCCCTTCGCATCGTTAAACCATTTTACTGTTCCCTGCTCCATGACTATTCCTTTGTTGCGAAATGTATCGCTGAACTCAAGTGGAATTGTTTGCGAGTTGAGCGGGATAGCAGAACAGGCAAGAACGCCAAGTCGGATTCGACGACCAGCATTCAGTATATCACTTGCGGGAAATTCGGGCCCTCCCCGCAGCGAATCCCGGCCTCAACGGGCCCCACGCCGATCTACAGGAGTTCCGGGGGGTTTGCGGCCGCAATTAGGAGAAGAGTCCCAAAAAGCGTATGCTCACCTTAAAGGGGACCCGTAGGATGATTCCTCTCCTCAGCCCTCCTCATCCTTGTGTTTCCCGCGTGGATCTCCAAGAGCACGAGACTGGCGCCGCGGACTACACCGAGACGAGCCCGGCTCAGTAGCAAACGCACGACTACCGAGAATTGGGGCGCACATGCGATCAAAACTGGTGTATTCGGCCGGACTCAAAATAGAAAACCGCTTTCTCTTGTCGGCCACGGTGATGCGCGCGGTGCGCAAGCTCCACGTCGCCTCCGGCAGGACGGAAGACACGCTCAATCGCGTCTTCGCCGATGTGGCCGAAGGCCGCTATATCGACGTGAAAATGCCGGAAATCACGCCTCCGCCCGCCATCGACGCGCTGGTGGTCACTCCCATTCTTTGATCGACGCAGACCACTCCGCCGTTGATCTCTCCTCAGATCCGCATGCCATCAGAAATACGCTGTGTCGCGGCGCCGGTTGAACTCTAAGCCGGTATTTTCTCCAATCGACTACCCTCGGAATCCTTCAGCTTGCCCTTGACCAATTCCATGAAGGCGGCCATGGCTGGAGAAATCCATTTGTCCTTGTGCCACACGATATAGGTGACAATGTCGAGGGATGGGCCGGCCCAGCGCAGGGCTTTGATACGGTTCTGGCGCAGCTCGCGGGCCACCACAATGGCCGGCAACAGCCCGAGTCCCATGCCGAGGGCAACGCACTGCTTCAGCGCCTCAACGCTCGAGAACTCCGTCACGTTGGCGGGGCGAACGTTCCCCAGCGCGAGCGCCCGATCGAGTTTTGACCGGTAGCTGCATCCCGTTTCGGTCAACAGCAGATTCTGTCCCGTCAGATCGGCAGGCTTTACCGCGGGTTGGCTCGCAAGCGGGTTGCCCGCTTCGGCCAGCAGCAGGACCCGCTCCCTGCGTAAGCGGATCGATTTGATGCTTGGGGATTGCTGCAAATCGTCTCCGTAAATCGCCATGTCGAGCTTTCCCGCCTCGAGCTCTATCGCAAGCGTCGCATTCGAGTAAGGACGGAAGATGAGCTCGACATGCGGAAAGTGGCGGCGGAAGATGCGCAATACCTCGGGCAGGCGATAGGTTAGCAGGCTCTCTGCGGCGCCGATGCGCAGCGGCCCGCTCGGTTCGGCGCCGGTTTCGAGAGCGCGTTGCCCCTGGTCCATGGCCGCCAGGGCCTGCAAGGCGAATGGCAGAAAGTTGCGGCCCGCGTCCGTCAGCGTCACGCGACGGCCGAGGCGGTCAAAAAGCGGTATGCCGAGTTCTTCTTCGAGCGCCTTGATCTGCGCGGTCACGTTGGACTGCACGGTGTGCACCTTTTCCGCCGTGCGCGTGAAGTTCAGCTCCTCAGAGAGCGCGCAAAAAATCTGTAGCTGCCGGACTTCCATATGTGAATCTCCATTACAGATGCACTATATCACATCAATCTATTAGACAGATACACAAACCTGGGCCAGACTCACAATAGGTCGCGATCGAGTTGGACGCCCACACGCGCCGGGAGTGGATCGATGCTGTTCTGCGGAGCAGCGCCGGCGCGAGAGATCGGAAGGGGCCCAATCGATTGCATTGCAGCAAGCTCTTGAAGAAAGTCTTCCGGAGCTTTAGAAGATGCCGTTTCCCCGGCAAGGGAACCGGCGTGGCGCTCTCTCCGTATTGAGAGTTGAACGAATCAATCCCCAGAGGAGGTTCCAATGAACCGCATCGCAGCAATCGCGCTCGTCGCCGCATCGGCCTTGACGATAGCCAGCAGTGCTTCAGCACAAAACAATGTCGTCGCGGTGGATGTTCCATTCAACTTCACTGTCAACAACACGTTTCTACCGGCCGGGAGCTACACCTTCGGTTTCGATCTCATGCATCCCGACATGCTCGTCATTCGTGACGGCGCAAACAACGTAAAGGCAACGGACTTTGGCCAGCTCGGTTCCATTGGCGAAGGGACGCCTCGCACGCTGGTCTTCCACCAGTACGGCGACCAATATTTCCTGAGCGAGGTTCGCCTTGATTCCGCCGCGGACGGGATTTTCCTGCCCGTTGCGAATTCTGAGAGACGAGCCAGAAAGGCGAGCAGGAACGAGGAGTTGGCCCTGGTGGCCGCTCATTGAGCGCGAGAAAACGCCTGGCGGCGATCCTTTTGGGACCGCTGCCGGGCGTTCCGCGTTGAGGCTTGCATGCAGGTGAAACGCGTCTATGCCGCGTTCTCGTTGGCGGCGACTGCGTTCACGCCGCGCACCCGGTAGTGGGTCATCCGGATCGAAAGCGCGCGCTCGATCTTGTGCAGATCGTTGCGCTCCGCAGGTCCGGCAAAGGTGGAAGCGATTCCTTTGGCCGAAGCGCGGCCGGTGCGGCCCACGCGATGCACAAAATCCTCCGCCACTTTGGGAAGATCGAAGTTCACCACCTGGGCAACATTGGCTACATCGATGCCGCGAGCGGCCACGTCGGTAGCCACAAGCACGCGATGACGGCCCTCGGAGAAGTTGCGCAGAGCCGAGTTGCGTTGCGCCTGCGAGCGGTCGCCGTGAATCTGGACGGCCGCATGGCCGGAGCGAATCAGCCGCCGCGCAACCCGGTCGGCCCCGTGCTTGGTGCGCACAAAGACCAGAAAGCTGCCCTCCTCCGCGTTCAGCAAATGCTCCAAGAGCTCCTGCTTCTTGTCTGCATCCACGCTGAAGGCGCGCAGTTCCACATTTTCTGCCGGCTTCATCGTCGACCCGATCTCGACGCGAACCGGGTTCTTGAGATAGTTGCGCGACACTTCCTTGACCGTACCCTCGAGCGTGGCCGAGTAGCACAGGGTCTGGCGCTCCGCGGGAATCGTGGACGCAATGCGGCGAATGGCCGGTTCGAAGCCCATATCGAGCATCCGATCCACCTCGTCGAGCACCAGGATCTTGATCCCGTTGAGCCGCACCAGTTTGCGCTTGAGGAAATCCTCAAGCCGTCCCGGAGTGGCCACAATCAACCGTGCGCCGCGCCGGATCTCATCCAGTTGCTCCCGTTCCGACATGCCGCCCACCACCAGCGCAACGGTCTGCGCCGGGCTGGTACGGATGGCCCGGAAGGATTTCTCGATCTGCATGGCCAGTTCGCGCGTGGGCAGAACCACCAGAGCATGCGCGTCGCGGCCCTCGGTCTTTGCGAGCATTTCCATGATGGGAATCAGGAAACTGAGGGTCTTGCCGGTTCCGGTCTGCGCCGTGGCCAGCACATCGCGGCCTTCGAGCGCGGGAGGAATGGCCGCGGCCTGCACCGGCGTGGGGATCTGGAATTGGTTCGCTTCGAGCCGGGCCATCAATGCTGGGGAAAGCGAAAACTGTGAAAATTGAGTCGTCAAAATAGTGAATCATCCTTTTAGCTCCGGGAGCCCAGGATTTCATGGGGGCCTGCAAACGGAGCCGGACATAGAGGCGCACAAACCCATTCCTGGGCGCGAGCCTTCTCAAAACAGATGCGCGTAAGGAAGAACCAAAAACGTCCCTGGGACTGGCGGCAAGCATTTTTAGAATGCCCGCGGCCCGGAACTGACCCACGCTACACGAAACGCCAAGCGGCACGTTGCCGATCGGCACCCTTTAAAGCGCAGTGCATGCGCTGTCCCGGCGTCGCTGCCAACCCACTTTGCAGTGGCCAGGCAGTCCTTCACTTCTGACCCATTCTGGGATCAAGAGTTGAGTCACCGGGGCGGAAACTCAAGGGTTACGCTGTAGGGGCTTGGGGAAATCTGTGCCAGGCAGAGTTGCCTTCAGGGGGCAAAGCGCCGCTCACGACCAAATCACTGAGCGCAAACCCAGTATAGCATGGTTGCTTGTTTCCTTCATGGTTGTGCTTGCTTCCGGTCATTTCGTCTCCATTGCCGCGGTGTATTCGCCGCGGCGCGCCGCCTGATTGCAGCGTGCCCGATGGTACAAAGCCTGCTGTGCGGCCGATACGTTGCTATCCTGCCCCTTCCAAATCTCCAGGGCAGGCTGCTGGATGGCGCGCGAAAATGAGAATGCCACCGCCCATGGCAGCCGCGATTTGAATCTCACGTTCATGGCATTCAAGCGCGCCGAGGCCAACTCCGCGGGTTGGCCGCCCGACAAGAACGCAATCGCAGATACAGCCGCCGGGACGGCGCGCAAAAAGCAATTCACCGTCGCATCGGCTACTTCATCTACGGACTCTTGACGGGGGCAGGACAATCCCGGAAGCACCATGTTGGGCTTCAGAATCACTCCTTCCAGCATGACTCGTTGTGCAAACAGCTCGCTGAACACCGTTCGCAGCACTTCGTCCGTTGCTTTGTCGCATTGCTCCAGCGAGTGCTCGCCGTCCATCAGTACTTCAGGCTCAACAACAGGAACCAATCCAGCTTCCTGGCACAGGGCCGCATAGCGAGCCAGGGCATGCGCATTGGCGTCGATCGCGCCCCAGCTGGGAATGCCATCGCCAATCGCAATCACCCCGCGCCACTTCGCAAAGCGCGCGCCCATTTTTGAGTATTCGGCAAGACGGCCGCGCAACCCGTCCAGGCCTTCAGTCACTTTCTCGCCGGGATGGAATGCCAGCTCTTTTGCGCCGGCGTCCACTTTGATTCCGGGAATGATTCCCGCGTCCACGAGAACTTTGACAAACGGAGTTCCATCGTGTGTTTGCTGGCGGATGGTTTCGTCGTAGAGGATCGCGCCGCCAATGCATTCACCAAGCCGGGGCGTGGTCACAATCAATTCGCGATAAGATCGCCGTGCCTCGACGGTCTGTGGAATCCCCAACTGGGCAAACCGCTTGTTGCATGTTGGGTTGCTCTCGTCCATCGCCAGCAGACCCTTGCTGTCTGCGAAGAGCATGGTTGCGGTATCTCGGAGTTCTTGCGATTTCATGGGTGCCTGCCCTCCTGTCTATCTCGGTGCTGCATCTGCCGCGGATCGGCGTCAGATTTCAGTGCTGCCAAACAATCTGCCGCGCTTCCAGCGGCACAGATGCATTGCGATGGTGGGGAATGATGCCTTCGGCTCCTTCAATATCCTCCCAGGTACCGGAGTTCAGAAAGCGGAGTCCGCTGGCGCAAACCTCGTGCCATAGCGGCCTCCGCCTCGATTGCATTCGTCCGCCGCTTAACTGTCGGTGAACATGGCCTTCTGCGGATGCCCCTTGGCCAGCGGAGCCGGCGCGGTGGCATCGCTGAAGTCTTTCGTCCACTGCCAGTTTCTGATCTCCGGCAAATCCTCCAGATGCTCGCGGATGTAGTTGTGGTGGCGTTGCAATTCCTGGTTGAAGAAGTTGACGGCTTTCTCCGCTTGCAAACGAAGTCGCGGGATATGCTTCAGCGCATCCAGCGCAAGGTGGAACCGGCTCATTTCATTCAGAACCACCATGTCGAACGGAGTTGTGGTCGTACCCTGATCCATATAGCCGTGCACATGGAAGCGTCCCTCATTGGCCCGCCCATGAACCAGCGTGTGAATGAGCCAGCGATTGTTGTGGAAGGCGAAAATCACGTGCGCATTCTCGGTGAAGAGGGCGTTGAACGACATTTCGTCCATCCCGTGCGGATGTTTGTCTGGATACATCAGAGTCATCAAGTCCACCACATTCACAACGCGCACCTTGATGCCAGGCACGTATTTTTGCAGAAGCCACGATGTGGCGCAGATCTCGATAGTCGGAACATCGCCGGCGCACGCCAGCACCACATCCGGCTCCCCGCCTTCATCGTTGGTGGCAAACTTCCATATGGACGCGCCGCGCGAGCAGTGCTCCAAAGCCTCGTCCATGTTCAGCCATTGCAGCTGCGGTTGTTTGCCGCAGGTCACCAAGTTCACGTAATTGCGGCTGCGCAGGCAATGATCGAACACGCTGAGCAGGCAGTTCGAGTCCGGTGGATAGTACACGCGGATCACTTCACTTCTGCGCGCCAGGGCATTGTCAACATATCCGGTCGCCTGGTGGCTGAAGCCGTTGTGATCGTTGCGCCATGCGTGGCTTGTGAGCAGAACATTCAGCGATGCCAGCGGCCTGCGCCACAGGAAATCTTCGCATTGCTCCAGCCATTTGGCATGTTGTGTGGTCATGGAATCGACCACCTGCGCGAACGCCTCGTAAGACGACCACATGCCATGCCGGCCGGTAAGCAGGTAGCCTTCAAGCCATCCCTGGCAGAGATGTTCGCTCAATACCTCCATCACGCGGCCATCCGGGCCCAGCTCATCATCGATCGAGACAATCTCCGCCATTGAGCAGCGCTGCGTGGCTTCGAAGATGGAGTTCAACCGATTCGAGTTCGATTCATCGGGGCAGAACATGCGGAAGTTTGTCGGATTCATTCTGAAGATGTCTCGGAAGAAATCTCCAAGCTTGCGCGGCGCCTCGGCCAGAACCTGACCGGGCCCCGGAATCTCAAGCGCATAATCCGTGAAATCGGGCAGAGCCAGCGTGATGAGCATGCGTCCGCCATTCACATGAGGATTGCCTCCCATGCGCCGATTCCCCACCGGCGCCAGAGCCGCCAGCTCGTCGATGAACTTGCCGTTCGCGTCGAAGAGTTCCTCCGGCTTGTAGCTTCGCATCCAGGCTTCAAGAATCTTGAGATGTTCGGGGTTGTCTTTGACCGATGCCAGCGGAACCTGGTGCGCGCGGAATGTGCCTTCGATCGGAACCCCATCCACTTCCTTCGGGCAGGTCCATCCCTTGGGCGTGCGCAGGATAATCATGGGCCAGACCGGCTGCTTCTTGAATCCGTTTTTGCGGGCCTCCTTCTGAATCGACCGAATCTCCGCATAGCAGTCGTCCAGCGTCTGCGCCAGGAGTTGATGCACGACTAGAGGATCGTCGCCCTCCACAAAGTAGGGCTTGTAACCGCGTCCTGCATAAAGTGCCTTCAGGTCCGCGTCGCTGGTGCGCCCCTGTGCGGTTGGCCCTGAGATTTTGTATCCATTCAGGTGCAGGATCGGAAGCACCGCGCCGTCTCGCACCGGATTGACAAAGTTGACCGACTTCCAGCTTCCTTCCAGCGGGCAGGTTTCGGACTCGCCGTCGCCAATCACGCAGGCGACAATCAGGTCTGGATTGTCGAAGGCCGCGCCGAACGCGTGGACCAGCGAATAGCCCAGCTCTCCGCCCTCGTGCATGGAGTTCGGGACGTGCGGCCCGCAGTGGCTGGGCACGCCGCCCGGCGTCGAGAACTTGCGAAACATGAGCCGCAAGCCGTCTTCATCGCGCGTGATCTCAGGATGAACTTCGGTATAGGAGCCTTCCAGATAAGAGCACGCATTCAGCGAAGGTCCGCCGTGTCCTGGTCCGGAGATGTAAATGATGTCGGCATCCTGTTCTTTGATGAGCCGATTCAGATGGATGTAAATCAGGTTTTGCCCCGGCGAAGTTCCCCAATGGCCGAGCAAGCGCGGCTTGATCTGCTCTGCTTTGAGCGGCTCGCGCAGCAAGGGATTCTCAAACAGGTAGATTTGGCCGATGCACAGATAGTTCGTCGCTCGCCAATAGCGATTGATCTTGTCGAGCATCTCCGGCGAAAGCGGCCCCTTAGGTACCGGGGCTCGTGCTTCAAGTTTGCCGTCTGCCGCAATTGCGGTTGATAGGTTTACGTCGAAGATGAACCCCGAGGAGTTGCCAGTCTGATCGAAGTTCTTGCTGAATGACTCCGTAACGCCACCCTGATCGGCGTTCATGGGGACTTCGTTGATAGCCATAATGACGGTTCCTTTCCATTTCTTCGCAACTGGTAACAGCGTGTTGGGTTCTTGGGAGCTTCTGTTTGCTCAGATCTGACGTTGATCGGGTCCCGGCATGATTTCGCGGGCAGCATTTTGATCGCCAGCACTTCGAGACGCCGCCTTGTGGTGGTTCACCGTCTTCCCCCGATGCTATGCAGCTTGCTACGCAATTTTTTCCGGCCGGCCGATCGCAAGTTTCTCTCGCTCCGCTTAGACCTGCCTGACTCGATCCGCGGACCCTCTGCCGTCAGGATTCATAAGCGTCCGATCGGATGAAGTTCGCATGTGGCCTCTGTTCCTGCCTTCGTATGATGCAATTGAATGCGAAATTCGGCCCACGACACGGACTGCACCCAGCGAGCGGAGATGAGCACAGATCGATTGTGAAGCCAGTCTCCGCTTTTCACATCGAGGTAGCCAAGGTGCCAGCTAGCCTCATCCATGATAAAGCCTTCAAGGATTCCAAAGTCCCCATCTGTGGCCCACACGTGATAACCCAACATATGGCTGGTGCTGCGCAGATGGAGAAACTCGGCGGTGTGTAGTCGCCGATCTTCATCACTGCCTTCTGGAAGTGACTGACGGTATGCGCCTCCTCCACCATTTCCGCGGTCTTGCCAAAGTACGTGTTCGTCCCGGTGGCATAGACAATCGCGTCGATTTCGCCCTGGCGGATGATCGACCCGGAATAGACCGCGCCGCCGGGTTTGGCGGTAACGGGCAGCGACTCGCCGGTCAAAGCGGATTCGTCCACCTCGATGGAATCGCCATCGAGCAAGCGCGCATCGGCCGGAACCATGTCGCCGCGCCGGAGACGAACGACGTCGCCGGCGACCAGATCCCGCAATGGCCGTTGCCAAAAGTATGAACTTTCGCAAACTCGGACGCTGTGCAATTTTGCTCAAGAATGGCGGAGCTGCCATGCGCATGGGGATTGCGCCGGCTGCGAGATCATCCCGGAGTCGAACCCAAACAGAGAAACTCCAGTTGTCAGTGTTTGAGAAATCGGGGGCAAATCAGGAGAGTATGTAAGTGAGTAATTTATTGGCTCCTCAGGTAGGACTCGAACCTACAACCCTTCGGTTAACAGCCGTGTGCGTCGTTCTTCATCCTGCTGCTACGGGTTGCTATAAGATCCTATCTTTTGTGCAGTTTAGCTCCTCCCTCCTCTTCGCGAATTGCTATCTGTACACCCCAGATTGTGTCCTATTTTGACGGAGGGTGGGCACAAAATTGGGCACAGTCGAATGGGGTGAAAATACGACTACGACCTCGCAATCCTCTTCCCGATTCAAACAGTCTAATCGCCCCAATCAGATCTGTCAGCGTTTACATTTATCTAGAGGGCGAGTTCGATCACCCATCGCCAACTTTGAAGCCCAAACCGAGCTCGCATCTTCCAGGGACTTTCCGCCAGGTGATTGACGCCAGCGGCATAGCCGGTTGTCTGGAACAGGACACGGGCCCCATTGTCCGGCCCGCGTCTCCACAGAAGTCCACTTCCTACTTCACTGCTTCGATTTCCGGGTACTTCCGCTTAACTCTGCCAGCGCATCGCGCGCGTGAGCGGTACCCTCAAACGGGTAGCGCCGCGTCTTCGGAAGGCCCCCCCTTTGGGCAGTTCCATCCGCACCGCATCGGTGAACTTTGTCGTTGTGAGTTTCCCCCACATCTCCCGTTTCCGCCGTTGCCCACCGATCGTATGTGTGGTCTACAGATTTCTTTGCGCGGCTCTAACTACTTCATCTTCCTCATCCAACTCATCGTCTTCCTCTTCTTCGGCGGCTTCATCATCCAGTGTTTCCTCGAGGGTAGCCTCCGCTCCCTTCTCTCGATAGATTTGCTTGATCTCGTCTCCCTCCAAAGTATTAGAAACTTCATCACTATTTTCATGCTCTTCACGTACTTCTGGAGCCGTGCTGAATTGCCGTCTAACAGCCTTCATGGGTTTCCTCCTGGATGTTACTTGCGTCTTGCTCATGGAGCGGTTTCAGTAAAAGCGGTAAGAATTGGACAACTTCATGCCGAGAAGACACACAGAATCCAGTCTGTGCAGATTTGGCAAACAATGT